>NZ_JCAXDX010000001.1:0-905801 GCF_059758575.1 Sinorhizobium sp. GQ132
AACAAAAATCAGATAATCTATCTTATGGAACAACGCAGGTTTTGTTTTCGTTGCTTTGCTCAATGACAATAAGATGCTTGGACCTGACCCGCGTCTTCAGACGCGATAGCCTGTACCAAGACAAATCTTGACATGCTGAAGCGAGTGCACGCGCAAAAGTCCGCCTCAGGGATCGAGGCAACAGAAGGCTATCCTGGGCCGCTTCTCTGACCGGACGTACTTCGCTGCCAGTTCGTACCTTTCAGATCCGCACGGCTCATTGTACCTTCGGGTCGGCAGCGACAATTCCATAGAACGCCTGTGATTACAGGAGCTTCCAGTCACTCACTCACCCAGTTTCGGAGCCGATACCGCACTCTTTGGAGCTTCGGTGTGGTTAACGGGATCTGTTTGATTCTCGTTCGCCACATCTAGCCACCCGAAAGCTTGAACTCCGAAGTTACCTCCAGCGCGCGGTCCTGGCGCGCTTCGACGCCTTCAGGCTGGCGGTGCGTGAGCAAGGTGCGGTCACGCTCGCGGATCAGTTCGGCTATTTGCGGCTCGTAGGCGGCGAAAATTGCCGTCAGCCAACGGTTCACGAGATAAGACGGCCGCGGCATCTGTACGTCGAAGCGCGACAAAAGAGCGATCGTGTCTTCCGCACCGAGCCAGTCATCGCCGACCACCCACTGGTTCACCGTGAAAAGCCGCAGGAGGCGCCCGTGAGCGTCGACCCCCACAGCCGCGAGATGGTGGATCGGCCCTTGCGGTCCTTGCGGTCGCAAGAAGCAGTGGAAATGGCCGTGTTCTTCCGCTCCCTCTTCAGCCGGGTGGCAGTGATAGAACCACTGAGCGCCGCTCCTCGGGTCGAACACATCGCCTGTCGGGTAGTGGTCCCAGGCCTTGATTTCAGCCGTGTCGCGAAAGGTCTCGCTGAGCACGTTGAGACCGCCCTTGGCGAGCAAGGTTTCGCAGTAGGCGATCTCGCGGCGCGCAAGTTCTATGGCTTGTTCAGCCATTTTCCCGGTCCGGCAAGGGAATGGGCGGCGGAGGCGGCGGAAGCTTCTTGCTCTCGGCCGGGAGGGGAACCGGCGGCGGCGGCGGCGCGAGCTTGGGTGCCGCTGCCGTGCAGGGTGCCCCGGCGGCACAAGGCGCGATGGGCACTGGCGCGGGCGGCGGCGGTGGTGCCGCGAGCGGAGCGCCGGCGGCGCAAGGCGCACCGGCCGCACAAGGCGCGGCAGCGGCGCACGGGGCACCTGCGGCACAGGGCGCCGCCCCTCCCGCCGAACCGGAGGCCGCTGCCGGTTGGGCGCGCGGAACGGGATGCGTGTGGTGATCGACGGCCACAGCGGCGGTCGCTGCCGCCAGCGCTGCACCGAAAAGAAGCGTGTTCCTTGTCGTCATTTCTTCTTGAACCCGTCGAGACCGAAAAGCGGACGCATCCAGACGCCGACGAACGAGCCGACAAAGGCAGTCGCAAACCACAGCCAGCCATGCAGGCTGCCCGAAGCGATGCCTGAGAACAGCGCGCCTATATTGCAGCCGAAGGAAAGCCGTGCGCCATAACCCATCAACAGACCGCCGACGACGGCCGCGAGCATGGAGCCAAACGGAATTTTTGCCTTCGGCGCGAATTTTCCGGCAAGACTCGCGGCGGCTGCCGCGCCAAGAACGATACCGAAATTCATCACCGATGTAACGTCGGCGAGGACGCTTGCATTGAGCGCCGCTTGCGGCCCCGGCCAGCTCCAGAACTCCCACGTCGCGACCGGAACGCCGACCGCCTGCGCCGCCTTGCCCCCCCACAGGCCGAAGCCGAACGTGACCGACCAGGGATGGCCGGCAAGCAGCAGCGTGGCGACGTTGAGCAAAGCCATGAGCAGCCCTGCCCCCACCAGAGGCCATGGACCGTAAAGCAGCCAGGCCCAACCCGCACGCGACGGTTCCGGCTCCCTTTCGATATTGCCATGCGCGCGCCACTCGATCAGCGCCGTCGCCAGGGCAACGAGGCCGAGCCCTGCGAGCGTCGCGAGGATGGCAGTGCCGGTCCCGAGCTGCCGGCCGAGATCGATCGTGCCGAAGGATGGAAGGGTCAGCCACCACGGAAGATGCGCCGAGCCGATGAGCGCGCCGACGATGAAGAAGGTAAGCGTGACGAGCATGCGGGCCGAACCGCCGCCGACCGTGAACAATGTGCCCGAACCGCAGCCACCGCCAAGCTGCATGCCCAGCCCGAACATGGCAGCCCCGACGAGTACGGAGACTCCGACCGGCGCCAGCGCGCCGACGAGCGGCTGGCCACCGAGGCTGCCTGCCGAGATCAGCGGGATCATGGCCAGTGCCGCCACGCCGATCATCAGCATCTGGGCGCGGATGCCGCGCCCGCGACGTTCGACCACCATCCGGCGCCACCCGCCCGTGAAACCGAAGGAGCCGTGATAAAGGGCGACCCCCAACAGGCCGCCGACGACGAAGAGGGCCGCCTGCCGCAGATCGATCAGTTGCGCGATGACGAGAAAGCCTATCAGCAGTGCGCCGCCGGCTACGAGCGCCGGCCCACGGTCGACAATCGCCGGCGGCAAATATCGCGAACGATCAAAGGAAATGTCGGTCATTTCGAATTCCTGCCGCTTGTGCGGCATTGGTCAAATCGCGAATGTCCGCAGCTTGCGGACATTCGCCTGTTCTTCCGCTACCGCGGATCAGTCCCGGTCCGCTGGCGTCAGGTGCCCGACTTGTTCTCGACCGGGCGCGCCGGGTCGGCCGTCCATTCGGCCATCGAGCCGTCATACATGGTGGTGTTCTTGTTGCCTAGCACCTCGGACAGGGCGAACCATGTTACGGATGCCCAGTGCCCCGTGTTGCAGAAGGCGATGTTTTCCTCTTCCGCAGCCAGACCGGCGGCCTCGGTCAGGGCCTTCACAGTTTCGGGTCGGGCGAAAAGCGCGTGGTCCTGACTGTAGAGCTTGGAGTGCTCGATATTGATCGATCCAGGAATAGTGCCGTTGGCGCGCACGACCGGGCTCTTGGACTTGCCCTCGTGCTGCTCGGCCGGCCGGCCATCGATGAGCTTGACGCCGGCCTTAAGCGCGGCAGCGACTTCCTCGGTCGTCGCCAGCAGTTTTTCCTGCGGCTCGGCGTGGAACGTCGCCGGTTCGGGCTTTACTGCCTCGGCGGAACGGGCCCCGCCGGCGGCGTCGTACTGCCGCCACCCGCCGTCGAGGATCGAGACTTCCTCATGGCCGAGATATTTGAACGTCCAATAGACGCGGGTCGCGCCACCGAACTCAGTCGAATCCGTACCCCAGGGCACGATGACGACGTGATCGTCATCGTCGATGCCGAGATCGCCGATCAACTTGGTGATCTGCTCCAGCGGCGGCAGCATGCCGGGGACGCCACCCACCTCGGTACGCCAACCGGCGCTCGCATAGGGGGCGACCACCGCGCCCTGTATATAGGGCTTGTCGCCAAGTTCTGTCTCGGCGACCTTGTCGCGGATGTCGAGGATGACGACGTCCTTATCGCCGGCATGCGCCTTGACCCATTCGGCATCTACGAGTGGACTGATGTCGGCAGCCAGCGCTGAAGAGGCGAGGAAGGACAGCGTGAAGGCTAATGATGCGATGCGCATTTCGTGAGGCTCCCGAATTCATATGTGAACCTCATCTACCGCGCGATGTACGTCGAGTCAGGACATGGTTTGGCTGGAGATCCGCCGAACCTTGGAAAATCTTTCTGTACGGTACCAGCGATGCGGTAAGCCGCGCCGAGGACGCCCCGCCCGGGAGCGTCCGCAGCTCCTGCGCAGCTGCATTGTCTCCAGTCGTTTCCTCAGAACTTGTGGCTCAAGCGCAGCGAACCGGCATGACTGTTGTAGGTGTCCGAGAATGAGCCGTTATATTCCACGCGGAGACCGAAGCCGCTATCCGTTGCAAGATCGATGCCCGCGGTTACCCGCCCGACCACGTCTGCCAGCGGCACCTCGCTGTCGAACATGCCGATCCCGGCCGGAGCACCGGCTAGCCGGGCCGAGGTATCCCAGCTGTCGACCGTGCTGAAGCTCACTCCCGCGCCTGCAAACGCCCGCATCACCGTCGTTTCGTTCACCTCCACCCGCGTGCCCACCTCGATCGCCGGGGTTGCGTGGAAGCTCCATTGGCCGGCGTCGTCGACCAGGAGGTCGAGCGCGCCGGTTCCCGACTCGCGATAACCGCTGGCATGCGAGTAGATCAGATCGAGATCGACCAGAGGCCGCACATAATAGGGCTCCTGCGCGAAGGTATAGGCGGCGCGTACCCGGGTGCTGAGGTTGTAGATCTCCGGATCGCCCTCGGCCTGGCCGGCGAAGCCCGGAATGCGGATCGTGCGCGTGTTGTCGTACCAACCATAGCTGCCGGCGACGGCGCCAGACAGCAGCCATGGGCCGATCTCATGCTTCAGCGAGGCGCCGGCATAGATGATGTCGCCGTCGGCGTTGACCCGGCCGTCATCGCCGCGAATGGAACTGCGATCATAGCCGCCGGCGAAGCCGACGAACCAGTCCGGCGACACCTCCACCTGGGCCCCCGCCCGAAGAGCGTAGGTCGTCGTATCGAAGCCCGACACGCCGCCGCCGGCCTTCTGGTCCAGTGTTTGTGCGCCGGCCTGGCTCCACATGCAACTCGTCTCGACCAGAGCCGAGGTGCCATCGGCAAACATCGGGCAGCTCAATAGCAGGTCGAGACGCTGCTGCGTCATGGCGATGCTGCCGGCCGCGGCCGCGCCTGAAATGCCGGGCGACATGTCGGAGAGAGCAGCCGCGTAGTCGCCGGAATCGCGGTCGGCCAGAGATCCGAGCGTGCCGAAAAGCGTGCCGAAGGAACCGCCGCCGGCGTCCCAAACCTGCTGCAGATGACCGGCGACGTTGTTCTGGTCTTGGTTCAGCACGGCACCGGGATCGGTGAAGTGAGCCGAGTCCGCTGAAACCGACAGCTCATTTCCCGCCCGGCTGATGGAATAATCGAAGATCGACGACTCGGCGCTCAGCGAATGGTCCAGCGCGCCTTCGACGGTGAGGAACGGCAGGCTGATGTCTGGCAGGACGCTGATGGCGTTCACCGTCAACTTGCCGGCGAGCGTGGCGTCGCCGTCGATGATCAACCGGTCCATACGGAAGCCGGCGAAGTCGGCGGTGATCCCCAGCAGCCCACCTGCGTCCTGCGTGAGGTTGCCTGTGATCCGGGTGCCGTCGATACCGCCGGAACGACCGATCGTCAGGCTGCCACGATTCATTACGTCAGCCTCGTAGATCTCCGCATCCGCCAGCAGGCCGCCTGCCTCGTTGACGACGGCGACCGCCGTGTCGCCGCCCAAGCGGGCCACCCTCGACATTTTGGCCGCGACGGGCAAGGCTCCTTTCACGCTGCCGCTGATCGTACCGGCGTTGTTCACCATCAGGGTGCTGTCTCCGGGCGAGTTTACGCCGGCGGTATATTGAACGGCGACGCCCGAAGCGGCCGAGACGCTGCCTCCGGAGTTGACGGTCAACACGTTGTTTTTACCGGCCGAAACCCAGATGCCGGCACCGTTGTCGCCGGAACCGCCGGTGACAGTACCACTGACGGTCACATCGACCGTGCCGTTGTTGTCCGTTCCTGCATCGCTCTGCGCGAATATGCCGATCGAGTCCTTGCCGGACGCCTGAATAGTCCTGCCGGCAGCGAGGCTGACCGTAACATTGCCGCTCTTGCCGTCCGACGAGAGATTTCCGTTGGAGCCGATAAAGGCACTCGTCGCATTGCCGCCGAAGCCGCCGCCGCCGCCGATCGACTGCGCCAGCACGCCGAAGGCGTAGTCGCCGCGCGTGAAGATGCTGCCGTCGGCCGTGACGGCGACGTTGCCACCGTCACCGTAGCTGCCGGGGCTGTTGCCGGTGGAAGAGAGCGGCGCACCCGAGGCGGCGCCGCCAACACCGCCGCCGCCGCCGATCGACTGGGCGACGAGGCCATGGGCGGCTATGCCCCGCGTCGTGATCGAGCTCTGGCTCGTCAGGTCGACGGTGACTGCGCCGCCGTCTATTGTTCCACCGCCCGAGCCGCCCACCACCAGCGAGGCAATGCTGTCGGCCTCGCCAGCGCCGCCGATGCCGCCGCCGCCGCCGATCGACTGGGCGACGAGGCCGAATGCCCGTGCGCCCGAAGTGTTGAGGGTCGTGCCGACGCTGAGATCGACTTCGCCGCCGCTGCCGCCGACACCGCCGCTGCCGCCGACAACGAGATCGATCGTGTGGCTGTGCTCTTTTTCGGCGGCGGTGCTGCTTCCGGCGCCGCCGACGCCGCCGCCGCCGCCGATCGACTGCGCTACGATGCCGTGCGCGTCATCGCCGCTCGTCGAAAGGTTGATCCACCCCTTGGCGGTGACCTTACCGCCGCTGCCGCCGGCACCGCCGCTGCCGCCGAAGCCGCCGCCGACCGTGATCCTGCCTGCCGCCTGGTCGGAACCATCGCCGCCCTGCCCGCCGCCGCCACCGATCGACTGCAGCAGCACGCCATAGGCGCTGTATCCAGCGGTGCTGATGCTGTTGCCATGGTTGTCGTCGAAGGTGACGTCGACCGCACCGCCATTGCCGCCCGCACCGCCGCTGCCGCCGACACCGACGGTAATGTTGGCCGTTGCCTGGCTGCCGGACGCGGTGGAGGTGCCACCCGCACCGCCGCCCCCGCCGATCGACTGGGCGACGATGCCGTCGGCCCAGTCGCCCAGCGTGGCGATGCGACCGGCATGCGTCAGCGTGACCGCGTTGCCGTTGGCGGCCGTACCGCCAGTGCCGCCGTCGTCGATGGTCGCGCCGACACTGACTCCGAAGCAGTAGCCGGATTCACCATCGCCGTCGACGCTGGAGCAATCGCTCTCTCCCTCGTCGTCGAGCGGCTCAGAACCGTCGGAAGTAGCCTGCCCCACCGAGCCGCCCAGCCCGCCGCCACCGCCGATCGACTGCGCCAATACCCCGTCGGCATCGGCGCCAGAAGTAGTGATCTTACCTGCGGTGGTGACGTCGACCGTGCCGGCGGAGCCGCCGCTGCCGCCGGTGCGGCCAAGCGAAACGTCGACAGATGCGGAGAAAGCGCCGCTGCCCTCCTCCGATTCTTCGGCTTCCTCGCCGCCGGGCAGACTGGCGCTGGCCGACAGCCCGACGCTGGCGCCCTGCGAAGTCCCGCCGCCACCGCCGATCGACTGGACGAGCACGCCGCGCGAACCGGACCCGCTGGTCTGCAGGCTGGTGCCGCTGTCGAGGGTCACAGTCGCGTTCCCGGCGCCGGCGCCGCCGCTGCCTGATCCGCCGATCCCGACTTTTGCCGTCAGGTTGAAGCCGCTGCCGATCTGCTTGCTGTTGACACTGCCGACGCCGCCATTGCCGCCGCCGCCGCCGATCGACTGCGCCACGATCGCATTGGCATAGTCGCCGACCGTCGCCACCGAGGCGCTGTCATCCAGATCGACCGTGACGGTACCGCCATTACCGCCGCCGCTGCCCGAGCCTCCGACCGAGACGCCGATGTCGGCGCTGACCGTGTCCACCGTGCCGGCCGTCGCGGCCATTGACGACGCGCTGCCGCCATTGCCGCCGCCGCCGCCGATCGACTGCGCCACGAGGCCATGCGAAGAGGCGCCTTTCGTGGAGACCGCGGTGCTGCCGTCGAGCGTCAGTGACACCGCGGCGGCGTCATGGGACGATCCACCGCTGCCTCCAACCGCCGTGGAGACGCTCATCGCCAGGGAGACGTCCTCACCGGTCGGCACCGCCACGGTGAGGGCGTCGGCAATCGAAGAGCCGCCACTGCCGCCGCCGCCGCTGATCGACTGCGCGAGCACGCCGATGGCATCGGTCACGTCGCCGTCGTCCTGTCCGGTCCAGATGGAACTGTCGGTCAGATGCACTGTAACCTTGTCGCTGTACCCGCCGTTGCCACCGGTACCGCCGACGGCGACCGACGCGGTGAAGCCGAGACCTGCGGAATAGGAGCTCGCGGTACCGCCGGTGCCGCCGCCGCCGCCGATCGATTGCGCCACGATGCCCGCGGCGTGCGAGCCGCCGGTCATCAGGCTCAGGCCCTGGAAGCCGACATCCACGGTATTTGCATAGCCGCCACCGCCACCGCCGCCGCCGATCTGGAAGCTGCCGAGCCCGGCATCGCCGCCAGTGGCGTTGCCGCCATTGCCGCCGCCGCCGCCGATCGACTGCGCGAGAATGCCGACCGCTCCGGAACCCCCGGTCGCGATCGTGACGGGCTGCGGCGCTCCGGAACCTGCGGAGCAATCGCTGCTGGGATTCGCATTGGTGACGCAGACCCATCCGCCGCTACCGCCGCCCGAGGCACTGCCGCCGACGCCCAGCCCCGGAACCGCAACCGACATATCGATCACATTGCCGCCATTGCCGCCGCCGCCTCCGATCGACTGGGCCATGATCGCATGTGCCATTTCTCCCTGCGTGGTGACCGAACCGCCGGACAGCAATATGTTGGCATGGGTGCCGTAGCCGCCGGCGCCGCCCGAGCCTCCGACGCCCGCGATGCCTTCAGCACCGCCACCTGAACCGCCGCCGCCGCCGATCGATTGCGCCATGATGCCGATCGCCGCGTCGCCGGCGGTGCTGATGGCACCCGAGCTGCGGACCTCGGCAGTACCGCCGTAGTTGGCGGCGCCGCCGGTACCTCCGATAGACAGCACCCCGCCCGCCGTGCCGGCAGCGCCGCCGCCGCCGCTGATCGACTGCGCGATGATGCCGTGCGCGGAATAGCCGGTCGTGGTGATGATGCCGGTATTCTGGACGCTGGCCGTCTCGGCCTTCCCGCCGTCGCCGCCATCGCCACCCAGCTCGAGCGTCAGCCCGTCGGCGATGCCGCCGGTGCCGCCGCTGCCGCCGATCGACTGTACCAGGATGCCATAGGAATGGTCGCCCGAGGTGTCGATCGTCCCGCCAGCATTGTTGATGGTGGCGGTATTGCCATCGCCGCCATTGCCGCCATTGCCGGCACCGCCGCCGAGCACGTCTGTGAAATCGCCGCCCGTGCCGCCGCCGCCGCCGATCGAATGCAGGGTGACCGCAGCCGAAAAGTCCCCTGTCGTCGTGATTCTGGAGCCAGCAGTGACATACGCGCCGACACCGCCGGCATTGCCACCGTAGCCGCCGCCGCCGCTCGTTCCGACAAGGGCCGTGTCGTCGCCGCCATTGCCTCCCTGACCGCCGATGCTTCCCCCCAGCAGGCCGTAGGCCTCGAGGCCGTCGGTCTCGATGGCACCGCCATAGACGTTGATCTGAATGTCGCTGACGTCGCCGCCTTTACCGCCGGAGCTGTCCTTCTCGCCGCTGGCGCCGTCGCCGCCTCTACCGCCCTGGGCCAGCCCGACGACGCCGGCAACATAATCGCCTTTTGTCGAAACCGTAACGCCCGATTGGACGCTCAGGGTCGAGTTGAACGCAGAGCCGTTCCCGCCACGGCCTCCGGTCGTTGACTTGGTGCCGGCGCCGCCATCACCACCCTGGCTGATGGCAACGATGCCGCCGGACAGTTCGTTCGGGCCGGAGCCGGTGGCGACCACGGTGATGTCGGAATAGGTGTCGATGATGAACTGGTCGCCGTCCGCGCCGGCGCCGCCATTGTCGGATGAATCCTGAGAGGCCGTGCCATAGGAGCCTTGGCTCAACGCATAGATGCCGCGCACGCTGTCGGCACTGTTCGAGTAGATGTTGATCGCACCGATCGAGGCATTTCCGCCGGTTGAACCGTTGCTGATGCGGATGGCGCCACCTGCCCCACCCGCGCCATTGTCATGCCCCCCCGCCTGGCCGGTGGATTGGGCGGCGAGACCCCAGACATAGTCCAGCCCGTTCAGCGGGTTGGTCGCGCTGCCGAGATTCACCTGCCCGGTGTTGGTGATGCTGATGCTTCCGCCGCTGCCGCCGACTCCCCCGAACTGGTCGCCTGCCGCGCCGCTGTTCTGGTTGCCGCCGGTGCCACCCTTGCTCACGGCATGAATGCCGGCCATGCCCCTGGCCGTATTGGAGCTGAGCGACTCTACGCTCAGCGCACCGTAGTTGGTGATCGTCAGCGCGCCTCCGGACCCGCCTGCCCCACCGTTGGACTTGTAGTTGTCGTTATCCCCATCCCCCGAGCCGCCGAAGCTCGTTGCGGAAATCAGGCTGCCGATCGAGCCTGGATCCGTTGAGGTGGTCAGAGTTATGGGCCCGGAATTGGTGATCGTCACGGTGCCCCCTGCGCCGGCGCTTCCCTCGTCGACGCCAGCGCCACCCATGGTGTACGTCATGATGACACCACCGACGGAATCCCAGGGGATGGTGTAAGGGAGACTGGCGCCGGCCGTGTACGAGGCCTGGGTGTTGATCGTTATGTTCGCTCCGGGATCACCGTTCTTCTCATCCTTGTCATCCACACCACTGTCGCCCCAACAGGCCGACCATGTGTATCCATAGTCGACCTGGCCGATCGTCTGGGTTGCACTTCCGTCACAACCCGCATACGCCTCGCCGGCCAGGGCCGCCCCGCCGAGGCCCACGGCCAGCACGATCAAAAAATGCGACGTGTTCCGCTCGGACGGAAGCGCCGCTTGGTCGCCGGGCCGGAATGCTGCGAGCGAAGATTTCGGCCGGGCTTTCCTGCTTCTGGTGGCGTGCTTCATCCGATGTATCCCCCCAAAATGGCGCCCGTAGAGCGAGACACGGCGGCAAGCCTTGCACCGCCATGTTCAACGTGCGAGTGTGCGACGCACTGAATATGCGACTCTTTATAAGTATTAATGATGCGCCCTCAGCGCATGGACACGCCCTATTCGATGAACCGGTCGATCTACTCGGTGAAGAAACCAATCCTGCCCCGGGGATGACAGCAATTAGGGAATTACAGCTTCGATGGTTGTCATTGCCGAGCCCCATCCTCGTCGCGAGCTGAGTGGAGGCCACATCGCGGATCCGAGCTCCGGGCGGAGCCGGATGACGCGAAAAACCGACAGGTCGGGCACCGTTCTGGTGGGTGCGCTCGGTTCGTTCTGGCGGGCGCAGACGGCCGGCTGGCTCTTCGGCGCGCTGTTTGCCGTCGTCAGCCGTATTCTCGCATTCGAGGACGTGGCGTTCGCGTTTGCATTGACCGCCGTTCTCGAGCCCCTCGGCTTCGCGCTCACCACCCTTGCTTACCGGGTATTTCGCCACCGGATCGGCGGCGTCACGCTAACGGTCGTCGCGGTCGCCCTGGCGCTCTCGATCGCCGGTGGCCTGCTGCAGATGCTGATCGCCAACGGAATAAAGGACATCCTGCAGCCGAACATCGATCCGGACTACGGCGCCAACGGCTCGGTGATCCCGGCGATCTACTATACCCTGATCTTTCTGGGATGGTCTCTTGCCTATCTCTGGATCAAGGCGGATGCCGACGCGAGAAAGCAACGGATCCGGCGCCACCGGGCCCGCGAGGAGGCGCTGCGGGCCGAACTTCACCAGTTGCGCCTGCAACTCGATTCGCACTTCCTGTTCAACGTGCTGAACACCGTCGCGATGGAGATTCCCGAGGAGCCGGACACGGCGCTCGAGATGATCCACCGGATCACGGCCTATCTGCGCTACTTGCTCGAGAACCAGACGCGTCGCATCTGTCCGCTCTCGGACGAGATCGAAGCAATGCTCGCCTACATCCGTATCCAGGAGCTGCGGTTCGAAGGCCGCCTCGATTTGGTGGTCGAGGTGGACCCCGCGGCCCGGTCGATCGCCGTGCCGCATCTCATTCTGCAGCCGCTGGTGGAGAATGCCGTGAAGCACGGACTGCGCTCGTCGGCCAGCCGTTTCGCGGTCGGCATTACCGTGGAGCGTCGAGACGCCGACCTCGTCATCGAGATCAGCAATCCCGGCAGGCTGGAAGCGGGCGAACGTGACCGCCCGGCCATCGGTCTCGCCAACATTCGCCGCCGGCTGGAACTGCACTATCCGCTCGGTCACGCATTGACACTGATCCAGGCCGGCGACAACGTGACCGCGCGACTGATGCTGAGGGGGGACGCATGCTTCGCGTGATGGTTGTCGACGACGAGCCGCCGGCCCGGCGAGGGCTGAAACGTCTGATCCAAGCGCACCCGGATGTCGAAGTCATCGGCGAAGCCGGTTCGCTGGACCAGGCGCAGCAACTGACGCATGCCCTGCGGCCAGATGCGATCTTCCTCGACATCGATCTTGGCGACGATAACGGATTCGGCCTGATCAAGCGGCTCGATCAGGTGCCGGCGATCGTCTTCGTGACCGGACACGGCACCTACGCGCCGCAGGCGTTCGATGTCGCAGCGCTGGATTTCCTGCTGAAACCCGTCGGGCGGCAACGCCTGGCATTGACCCTGGACCGGCTGCGGCGCTATCGGCGCGCGCTCGACCTTGACAGCAAGATCGAGGACACGGCAACAGCGCCGGTAGCCACGCCCGACAGGAGACGCCTGCACATCAGGATGGCCGGCCAAACAGTCGTCCTGCCGACCGACGGCATCGCCATGCTCGCCGCCGAAGCGGACTTCACGCGCATCGTGATGGCGGATGGGCGGGACTATCTGGTGTGCCGGCTGCTCGGCCAATGCGGCGCAGATCTTCCGACGCCGCCATTCTTCCGCGTCAGCCGCTCCCTGATGATAAATCTGGATCGGGTGGTACGCGTGAGAACGCAAGATAAGGGGCGCTCGCTCCTGTCGCTCGGGCGGTCTCTTGCGCCCATCATGCTCGGTCGAGTCGCCACCACGCGCTTGCGGCGTGCGCTCGATGGAGTCCAGCGGGTGAAAACTGTATCTGACGGGAATGACGCTCCCGCTTGACCGAGCAGATCGGCACCGTCGGGGACTGCTGCCGGCCTTCAATAAATCACTGCATTGAGCGTGACGTATACAGGCGAGCCCGCCTCCAGCCGTGTGCTGCCGCGCGCAATCAGCCAGCCGTCCGCACGCTCCAGACGCGCCACGATCCGCCGCGTCGAAGAAGCGGTCGCGCTTGCGGGCGACGGCAAGGAAAATGCTATCGACTTCGATCTTCCGTCGCTTTTGATGCGCGTTTGCGTGGTGCGACGCCGCGTCTCGTCCTGAATGGCAGGGTCGTCGAGATAAATCTCGAGGTGACCTTCCGGGATGGCCGCGCTACCTTCGAAGGTGACTGCACCGCGAATATCCGTCGATTGCGCGGCGACCGGCCCGGTGACGGCGGCAACGGCGGCAGCTCCCACGGTCAAGAGTACCGTGCGGCGGTCGGTAGGGCGCTTCATCACACACTCTCCCTGGAAGCCCCGCGAAACGCGGCGCTGCGGATGGGGCGCCTGAGGCGCCCCATCCGTGCGTCAGATGATAATGAAGTCGGAGGCCGAAAGCTTCAGATTCGTGCTCAGCTGCGCAAACTGAATGGCCGCAACGTCTCCGCCGCCATCGGCGTCATAGGACAAGGCGCCGCTGTCCGTGTCGTATATGATGCGGTCGTCTGCGTCATGGGCGACACCTCCCGCGCTCCCGTAAAATGCGCCCAGGGCGAGAGTGCCTTCGCCACCCACGCTTTCGAAAACGAGGTTGTCCAGCAGGATCGTGTCGTCGATGACATCGAAGTCCTTGATCCAGTCGACATTGCCGTTCCCAAGCGCCGTCGAGAAGCGGAATGTATCCTCTCCCGCGCCGCCGGTGAGCATGTCGGCCGCCAGTCCGCCATCCAGCAGATCGCTGCCTGCGCCGCCGATCAGGGTGTCCGATCCCGCGACGCCCGGCTGGGCCGGAGCCGGAGGGAACTCGACCGACACATTGAGCTCGTATGACGAGCCTGCCGGCACGGCTTCTGCCCAGCCGTCGCCCGGCGCCGTGGGCGACCAGCTGCCTTCCAGTATGTAATAGGTTCCGGTCTCCTGAGCCACGAATACCAGGCTCGAATCCCGGTTGCTGGCAGAGCCCGGATCGCCGCCGCCGTCATCGTTCTGAGCGACGATGTTGCCGGCGCTGTCGAGCAGCCTGACCCAACTGTCATGGACGTTCGGATCGGCGATTCCGTCGATGTCGATCGTAATCACCGTACCGGCCGCCAGATCGATCTTGTAATATCCGCCCTGGCCGTTTCCGGTGGCGTTGACGGTCGTATGAAGGACGGTTGTCGAGTCGAAGATATCGGGATCGCTGGTCAGGGAGAAGTTGTCGGAGATGTCGAACGCGGCCGCGATCGAGTTGTTCGTCGCGTCCGGTCCGAGCGTCGCGTAGCCGGTTCCCATGCCCGGGCGTGGCGGCGCGTCGCCCTGATAGGCAAAATCGCCGAGCAGGGTGTCGTCGCCGCGGCCGCCGTCGATCGTGTCGTTGCCGCCCTGGCCGGTCAACACGTTGGCCGCACTATTGCCGGTCAGCCGGTCATTGAACCCCGACCCTGCGAGATTCTCGATGGAAACATATGTGTCTCCGCCGGACCTGCCTCCAGTGAGACTGAGCCTGACGCCGCTCGCTGCATCGGCGTAGTCTGCCGTGTCGCTGCCGGCGCCGCCGTTCAATCTGTCGGCGCCGCCGCCGCCGGTCAGCGTGTCGTCGCCAGCACCGCCGGCGAGATCGTTGGCCTGCGCATTGCCGATGAGATGATCGTCAAAGGACGAGCCGACGGCATTTTCGAAGCCGACCAGCATATCGTGCCGGATAACCGCGCCTCGCCCGACGATCTGCACCGGGCCGTCACCGTCGCCGCCGCTGGCAGTGCCATTGGCAAGATCGATGGTGACGCCGTCAGGGCTACCCGCATAGACGACCGTGTCGATACCGGAACCACCATCCAGATAGTCCTGACCGGCGCCGCCGATGATCGTATCATTGCCGGCCTCGCCATACAGGATGTCGCCATCGTTGCCGCCATCCAGGGTGTCGTTGCCGCCGCCGCCGTTGAAGTAATCTCCGCCGCCCTGGCCCCAGAAGTGATTTGCGGCGGATGTGCCGATGAAGCGGTCGATGCGATCATCGGACCCGATCAGGTTTTCGATGCTGTAGAAAGTGTCGCCCGAGGCGGTGCCGCCGCTGGCGACATTCGTGGCAAGGTTGACGAGCAGCTGAAACGGACTTTCCCTGCTGAAATCGACGGTATCGATCCCCGCCCCGCCCCTGAATATATCGACTCCGTCCTGGCCGCTTAGCGTATCGTCGCCGGCGCCGCCGTCGAGAATATCATTGCCCTGGCCGCCGAGGATCGTGTCGTTGCCGGCCCCGCCGTAGAGCGTATCGTTGCCGTCATCGCTCTCGGTCTGGTCTTCGAGGTCTTCGACGTCGATCGTATTGTTGATGTCGCGGCTGGCGAGCGAGTCGCGGCCCCCGATAATCAGGTCATCACCACCCTGACCAAAGATCGTGTCGTCGCCGGCGCCTCCGTCGAGGGTATCGTTTCCGCTGCCGCCGAAAATGATGCTTGTCATCGTGTTGTCGCCGACGCTGGGCGGGGACGCGGCGCCGCCGCCAGGCTGCGTCGTCGACTCGTCGGCATAGATGATGTTTTCGACGTTGGCGATTTTCCTGATTTTCAGGCTCCTGGACAGGAGGATGACGGTGTCGTTGCCGCCGTTGGCCTCCTCACGAACGATATCGTCAAGTGAATCGACGAAGTAAGTATCGTCGCCGCCATTGCCGGCCATGCGGTCGCCACCGCCGCGGCCATCGAGCGTGTTGGCGCCGTCATTGCCGATCAGAATGTCGTCGAAGCTGCTGCCGATGCCGTTCTCGATGTAATAATCGGTCCCATCCGCATTGTGGCCGGCGAAGATCGACACGTTGTTGCTGTGACCGTTGACGCTGGAGAACTGACCGGCGCGCAAGTCGAGGATCGTACCCGCGGTCGAGCCGGAGAAGTCGATCGTGTCGGTTCCGCCCGTGTCGTGAATCGCGAAGCCGATGTCATGCTGCATGCCCGAGGAGGTCAACTGATAGCCGTATTGCGTGCTCCCGAAGCCGTAGACGTTGTCCCCCGTGTTGAGCTCGATGTGCTGATAAGTGCGCACTCCGTTCTCGTCGACGGTCGAGAAAAAGCGGCGGATGACCGCCTCGATGTCGGCCATGAGGGGCGTCGAGGCAGACCAGCGGCTGGTTTCCCCCACATCGATACCGTCGAAATAGGACATCACGCTGTATTGCTGGCGATCATAAGTCCAGGTCGCATTGTTCAGATAGTTGATCTGGACGCCGCCGGGGCCGCTGTAATTGTAGAGACCGGGATGGTTCAGTCCGAATTCATGGCCGAACTCATGGATGAAGGAATCGAAGACATAGCCGCCGATGTCCGTCTTATTGGGTTCCGTGTCGTGGAAACGCTGCCCGACGCTGACGTAGCGGTTGCTCGAATAGGCGCTGCCATCGTCCTCCTCCCCGAGCTCGGGGCTGACGACCTCCATCCAGTCCGTCGTGCTGTCGAACGGTGCGTCGTCGACGATCTCGAATTTTAGAGGGGTGACGGACGCCCACATCTGCAACGCGCCGATCGCGGCGGCTTTGTATTCGGGGTGATCGTTGAGCTCGTAAACGTTGATCCTCAGCGTTCCCGCAGCCAGTTCCGGCGTCAGACTGCGGGGCAATGCCCCCAGGTAGTCGAGAAAGGACTCATAGTCCTCGCTCTTGCCATAAGGGTTATCCGGCGTCTGATCGTTGATCCACCAATTGTCGCTGGTCTGGCTAGGGTTCGGCATCTTAAGCTTCCCTCTCTGACGATTGTGCGCATTTACGGCTTTGCCGTTCTGCAGCTGCCAATTTTCCACCCCGCACGCTTGGCGTGCGCCTGCCCGTCAGCCCCACCCGAAATAATGAGATTGGAAACGTCGACTTGTCACCCCCACAAAGCCGGGGGTGACGTCACGTTAGCCGGTGCGGCGGTCAGTGCGGAGCGGTGGCCGCTGCACTTTGCGATACACGCCGCCAGCCCTGTGTGCGGGCGAGAAGAAGCCGCGATACAAACGCATGAAGAAGTTTTGCCGCCACATTGGTGTAGAAGATCATCATGCCCATCGCGGCCGCCGGCGCTATGTCGCCCGCGTCATCCATGTTCAGGATGGCAACCGAGGCGAGCTTGGTGTCCGTGGCATAGAGGAACACGACTGCCGAGACCGTCGTCATGGCGTTGACGAAGAGATAAATCGCGATCTCCAGCACGGCAGGAAGGCAAACCGGCAGTGTGACCCGGAAGAAGAGCTTGTAGAAAGGTATCTTCAGAGAACCCGCCACAGCCTCGAACTCCGGATCCAACTGCTTCAGCGCAGTGAGCGCCGTCAGATGGGCGACGGTGTAAAAATGCGTGACCGTGCACAGCACCAGAATGGTCATCGTGCCGTAGATGCCGTGAAGCGGGTTTGCGGTACGGTTGAAGAAGAAGATATAGGCAAGTCCCAGCACCATGCCCGGCACGGCCATCGGTAGCATTGCGAGCATATGAAAGGTCGCCCGGCCGAGCCCGAAGCCCTTGGTCTTTTCGACCATGTAGGCGCCGGTGAACACGATCAGCGAGCCGATCACAGCCGTCATCAGAGCGAGCCGGATCGAATTGTAATAGGCATCCCAGCCGCCCCCATCCATGAGGTCGAAGGCATAGTTGCGCAGCGACGGGCTGAGGTCGTATGGCCAGAATTTCACGATCGCCGCAACCTGGCACATGCCGATCATCCCGAGGACGAAGACCGCGACCAGGGAGCAGAATGCGAAACAAGCCGCATCGAAACCGCGCCGCGGCTTCGGCTCGTAGGGGACGGCGCGCGCGGAAAGCAAAGCCACCTGCCGGCGCTGCGTCATGCGGTCGACGACGAAGGCCAGAAAGGCCGGAACGAGCAGGATGACCGACACGACGGCGCCCATTTCGAAATTCTGCTGACCGATCACCTGCTTGTAGATGTCGACGGCGAGCATGCCATATTGCCCGCCGATCACCTTAGGCAGGCCGAAATCGGTTATGACCAGCGTGAAGACCACGAAAGCCGCGGAGATCAGGCCGTATCGGGCACCGGGCACGGTCACCGTCCAGAAGGTCCGCCACTTGCTTGCGCGAAGCGACGTCGCCGCCTCGTAGTGACGAGCATCGGCGACCGAGAGAGCCGTCGATATGATCAGAAAGGCGTGCGGCAGCGTGAAAAATACCGAGCCCACGACGATTCCGAGCGGGCCATAGATCGAATGGCCGAACAACAGATCCTTAAAGACGCCCTGATTTCCGAACAGGTACACGAGCGCGATGCCCGGCAGGAGAGACGGAACCAGGATCGGGATCGTGGCGATGAGCTTGAACAGCCCCTTCCCCGGCATCAGGCTTCTGTTCAGGGCATAGGCGAGCCCGAAGGCGACGACGAGCGTGACTGCGGTGCTGATCAGCGCCATCGTCACCGAATTCCTGATCGAACGGACGAGCGAAGGCGTTGAGAAATACTCGGCGAAGTTGGAAAGCCCGATCGAGCGCGAGGGCCGCAGCATTACCCTGCGGAAATTGTTGCTGTCATATTCCTGCCACTCGGTACCGCGCACCAGCTGCGAACCGGCAAGAAAGTGCGCCTCGTCGCTCGTGCCGCGGATGCGATATCTGACCGGACTGCGGAAGCTGAAATCCGGGAAGAGCTTCGCCGCCTGCAGCCGCCCATCGGCGCTGGCCTTGAGCTCGCTTTCCGGGAAGGCGGCGACGGCGGCATTGAGCGCCGCAGCGGTCACGGCATCGCTCCACCCCTGCCCGCTTTGGTCGCTCACTTGGAACTCGAACTGGCGGAGATCGAACGTGTAGGTGGAGAACGATTTCGACAGCATCACAAAGAGCGGTAGTGCAAGAGCAACGACCAGATAGATGCCGACGACGAGCATGACTGCGCGTTTGAGCCTGTCGTCGCCGGAAATCTGCTGGCGAACGGCTCGGCCGGGCGGAAGGAAATCGACAGCAAGCGTCATTCGCGTCAGGCCTTTGCAAAAAGGAGCAGGCGTTCCTGCGGGATTTCGACCTGGATGGCGCTGCCGATCTCGATGCTCAGGCGGCGAACCGCGTTTGTCGAGAAGTCCGCAACGAGCGCCTTCTCTTTCAGGCGCGGGGCTGAGAGCCGTGTGCGCCAGAACATGCCGAGAAACTCCATATCCTCCACATGGGCGTCGATGAGATTGTCCGCATTGCCGACGGCATCGAGCCCGGTCGCCCGATGGGCGGCGGCGCCGTGCGGGATGATATCGGCTGGACGGACAGCGGCTACGACCGCCGAACCCGGCGGTAACCGATGCTCGGCACAGGCAAATCGCG
This sequence comes from Sinorhizobium sp. GQ132, assembly GCF_059758575.1. Taxonomy (NCBI): domain Bacteria; kingdom Pseudomonadati; phylum Pseudomonadota; class Alphaproteobacteria; order Hyphomicrobiales; family Rhizobiaceae; genus Sinorhizobium; species Sinorhizobium sp. GQ132. Next base: position 19,241 of record NZ_JCAXDX010000001.1, read on the forward strand.
TGTGACCGATTTCGACTTGCGCGCCCTTCCCGACCGTTGCGGGGAACTGGTTGGTCTCGCCGATGAAGTCGGCGACGAAGAGTGTCCTCGGGTGGCGATAGATCTCGGTCGGCGTACCGACCTGTTCGATGCCGCCATGATTCATGACGACGATCCGGTCTGCCATGGAGAGCGCCTCTTCCTGATCGTGCGTGACCATGATCGTGGTGACGCCGAGCTTGCGCTGCAGTTCCTTGATCTCGTGTCTCAGATGCACGCGCACCTTGGCGTCGAGCGCCGACAGAGGCTCGTCGAGAAGCAGCAGGCCCGGCGAGATCGCCATGGCGCGGGCAAGTGCCACGCGCTGCTGCTGTCCGCCGGATAGCTGGGCCGGATATTTCCGGCCCTGACTGCCCAAGCCGACGAGTTCCAGAAGCTCGGAGACGCGGGAGGCGATTTCGTGCCGCGGGCGGCCGATATTCTCGAGCCCGAAGGCGATGTTCTTCTCGATGGTCAGATTCGGGAAGAGCGCATAGGACTGAAAGACGATGCCATAGTCCCGCTGCGCCGGCGGCAGCCTGGAAATATCCCGCCCGCCTTGCCAAATGGTGCCCCGCGACTGGATGTCGAGGCCGGCGATGGCCCTCAGAAGCGTGGTCTTTCCGCAGCCGGAAGGTCCGAGGAAACAGATGAATTCGCCCTCCTTCACCTGAAGGTCGATGTCGCGCAGCGCGACGAAATCGCCATAGGCCTTCCAGAGGCCGCCGATTTCGAGGAATGGCCGTCTTTCGATCTGACGGGTAGCGGAGGCGGGCATGGCCGGCTCCGCGGGGGCTGTTGCATGTTTCATCCGCAAGCTCCTGGGCAATAGGCATTCGATGAGGCTTGACGGGAACGCCCGTGGCTAAGCGCGAACATTCCCGTGAGACGCATGCGGATCAGGACTTGGGCTCGGATTTCGCGTCGTAGCGCTTCTGCCATTCCTTCAGAATGCGAGCGCGATTGTTTGCGGCCCACTCGAAGTCGTTCTCGATCATCTTGTCGGCGACGTTGTCGGGAAGATTTTCGATCGGCTTGGCGACGCCGGGATAAGCCACGACGGCATAGCCGACATTGTACATCTCGTTGGCTTCCTTGCTGACCGACCAGTCGACCAGCGTTTTCGCTGCCTCGAGATTGGCCGTCCCGGCGATGATCGCCGTGGCCTCGGCTTCCCAGCCCGATCCTTCAGAAGGAAAGATGATGTCGATGGGCGCGCCCGACGTCTTGGCCTTGGCACCCGGGAATTCGAAGGATACGCCGATGACGGTTTCGCCTGATGCCGCCATCTTGCAAGGCTTGGAGCCCGAATGGGTATAGGCGGCGATGTTCTCGTGCAGGGCGTCCATGAAAGACCAGGCTCCCTCTTCGCCGAACGTCTGAAGCCAGGCGGAGACGTCGAGGAAGCCTGTGCCGGAGGAATTGGGATTGGGCATCACGATATGGCCCTTGTATTCGGGCTTCGTGAGATCCTTCCAGCTGGTGGGCGGCGTCAGGCCGAGCTTCTCCGCCTCCACCGTATTGTAACAAAGAGCCGCCACATATGCGTCCATACCCACCCAGCTCGGCGGCTTGTCGCCATCCACGAAACGGGGGTCGAGCGCCTCTACGTTCTTCGGAGAATAGGGTTCGAGCATGCCCTCGGATTTCAGCAGCAGCAGCGATGTCGCAGCCACGCCCCAGACCACGTCAGCCTGCGGATTGTCTTTCTCCGCCAGCAGCTTGGCCGTCATCACGCCGGTGGAATCGCGGACCCAGTTGATCTTGATGTCGGGGTGGGCCTTTTCGAATGTCTCCTTGTAACGGTCGAGGTCGACCGCTTCGATGGACGTGTAGACGGTGAGCTCCGTCTCGGCATAGGCGGAAGATGTGAGGATGAGGGCAGTCGCTGCGCCCAGGAAAATCTTTGAAAACGGCATGCTAATTCCCCTTTTTGTTGGCATTCGAATTGGCAAGCTCTTGTGGCGGTATCGGCGACTTGCGCGCCTGGAAATCCGCCCTGCCTGGGAAATCTGCGGGGGATGGATCGATAAGTAAAATCTATTTATTTTATATAAGTATTGTCTCAGCTTATATAGCTTCACGTAGGTTCTCGAAATGGAAGGAGCGGCCATCGGGCCGCTCCTTCCGCTGCTACTTGGGGGGCAGATTGTCTTACGGCCAGGGCAGCGAGAAGGTCTTGACGTTGGTGAAGCTTTTCATCGCCTCGATCACGCCTTCCTTGTAGCCGTTTCCGGAGTCTTTGATGCCGCCGAAGGGCGACATTTCAATCCGATAGCCGGGCACTTCCCAGATGTTGACCGTTCCGACCTTCAGACCGGCTATGTATTTCTGCATCCTGCGGTAATCATTGGTGCAGACGCCGGAGGAGAGGCCGAAGGCCGTGGAGTTCGACAGGGCGATCGTTGCCTCGTCGTCGTCGGGAACCCGCACGATCGGTATGATCGGACCGAAGGTCTCCTCCAGCACGAGGTCCGACTGGTGCGGCACCCGATCGACGACGATCGGCGGCAGGAGCGCGCCGCTTCTCCCGGGATGGTAGAGAATGTCGGCTCCCTCCTCCGCCGCACGCATCACCCTCTCTTCGAAAAGTGCCGCCGCCTTTTCGTGAATGACGGTCCCGAGATCGGTAGAGCGGTCCATCGGATCACCGAAACGCAAGCGCTTCGCCCGTTCGAGAACCATCGGCACGAAACGGTCCGCGACGCTCTCCTGGCAGAGAATGCGTTTGACCGCCGTGCAGCGCTGGCCGGAATTCTTCGTGGCCCCGGCGACCGCAAGCTCGGCCGCCCTGGCGAGGTCGTCGTCGGACAGATCGTTGAGGATGATCAACGGGTCGTTGCCGCCGAGTTCGAGTACCTGGCGCTTGTAGTGCGCGTTGGCCGCGATCAATTTCCCGACAGGAACGCTGCCCGTGAAGGTGACGAGATCGACATGCGGATTGGTGATCATTTCCATGCCGATATCGGCAGGCCAGCCGGTGACGACGGAAAGCATTTCCGGCGGCAGACCGGCCTCGTAAAGAATGTCGGCGAGCAGCAGCGCCGTCATCGGCGTGAGCTCGGTCGGCTTCACCACCACGCAGTTATTGGTCGCAATCGCCGGCGCGACCTTGTGCGCCACCATGTTCAACGGGTGATTGAACGGGGTGATCGCCGAAATTGCGGTCAGGGGTTCGCGCATCGTAAAAATCTTGCGCGCCTTCCCGTGGGGCGTGAGGTCGCAGGAGAATATCTCGCCATCGTCGCGGATGCACATCTGGCCGGCAAGCGTAAAGACGTCGAAGGCGCGCCCGACTTCATAGAGCGAGTCAGCCTTCGAGATGCCGAGTTCCAGCGTGATGACGTCGGAAATCTCCTCCTTGCGGGCGGCCAGCGCCTCGGCGGTCGCCAGCAGGATTTTCTGCCGCTCGTAGCGCGTGAGCTTCGGCTGATAGGCGGCCGCGATCGCAAAGGCTTCTCTTGCGTGTTCGGCGCGGCCGGCGGGTACGGTGCCGACGACAGTGTCGTTCCAGGGATAGCGGACCTCTATGCGATCGTCCGTGTCGATAAGGCGCCCGGCTATGCGCATCGGTTCGTGGCGCACTGCGATTGTGACCTCCGCCTTCGTCATAGCGCGCCCTCCGCACCGGCCTCGGCCGCCGCCGTGACCGCGTAGAAAAACGCATCGAAGTTGCGAAGACGCGGCGCGTTCGGGAGTTCGGGCAACCCGCGGTTGACGATGAAGGGAACCTCCTGCTCGGTCAGACCTCCATGGGAGCGCAACGGTTCGTCGAGTGCGGCCAGATCGTGCCGGTGCTCGCTGGTGCCGAGCGTCTTGTTTTCGGATGAAACGAGGACGGTGTCGCCGATGCGGTCTTCCGGCAGCTCGAAGCGCCGGCACGCCTCCGAGCGGTCGAGCACGACGTCGATGCCTTGGATCCCTTTCAGCCTTTCCATGATCTCGCCGCGGTCGCATCCGTCCGGAAGATAGGCGGTGGCAAAGGACCCGAGCGCGCCGTGATGCACGACATAGGGGTCGGTGATCGGCAGGATGACGCGGGCCGCATCCTTGCCGAGCCATTCGTCGAGCAGGTCCTGAACATAGATGACGTCGGGTGAGCCGTCCGCTTTGTGCTTCGGCTTCATGCCGTGATCGGCAGTGACGACGATGGCTGCTCCGAGCCCGTCCAGTTCGGCGAGATACCGGTCGAACATTTCGTAGAAGGAATTGGCTTCGGGAACGCCGGGGGCATATTTATGCTGAACATAGTCGGTCGTCGTCAGATACATGATGTCGGGGCGAAACTCCCTGAGCAGCTTGACGCCCGCAGCGAAGACGAATTCCGAAAGTGCTGCCGAATAGACCTCGGGAACCGGCCGGCCGAGCCAGGCGGAAGCATTGTCGATCCCGTGCTCCGCGCGGGTCGCCTTGTCCGATTTTTCGGACGAGAAGCAGACGGCGCGCTCTTCATCGAAACGGAGCCCTTTTCCGAGCAGCGCCCGCAACTTGTCCTTCGCCGTGACGACCGCGACACGGGCACCTGCATCATAGAAAGCCTGGAAAATGGTGGGCGCGCGCAGGAACTTCGGATCGTTCATCATCACCTCTTCGCCCGTCGACGGCTCATAGAGGTAGTTCCCGCAAATCCCGTGGACCGCCGGCGGGCTGCCGGTTGCGATCGAGAGATTGTTGGGATTGGTAAAACTCGGGATGACGCTGTGCGCCAGCCGCACGGCTCCCCGTTCCTTGATGCGCTTCAGCGCGGGCATCAGCCCGGCTTCGATCGCTGCATCGAGATAGGCGGGCTCGCATCCGTCGAGGCAGATCGCAATTGCGGGCACGCGGGGCCATGGGTAGCGGCGGCCATTCACCGTCACCGAAATCTTGGACATCTGGTTCATCTGTTGTGCTCCTGGAGGGGGATCGGTCAGGCGGCGAGGCGGGCGCGCTCGGCGAGCGCGAGCGCCGGTGGGGTGGCGGTGTCGACGCCCATTTCCGCAAGGCTCTCGGCGGCGGCAGCGACCACCTTTTCCATCACTTGCGCGTCCATCTGGCCGATGCAGCCGATCCGGAAGCTGTCGACGACGGTGAGCTTGCCGGGATAGATGATGAAGCCCCTCGCCTTCATCAATTCGTAGAAGCGCTCGAAATTGAACTTCGGATGGGCGGGGCTGAAGAAGGTCACGATAATCGGCGAGAGCCACTCGTCGCCTAGCAGTGTCTCGAAGCCGAGCTGGCGCATGCCGGCGACCATGACGTCGCGGTTGTTCGCGTAGCGCGCGCCGCGTCCGGCAACGCCGCCTTCCTTGCGATGCAGCCGCAGCGCCTCGAGAAAGGCGGCGACGACATGGGTCGGCGGAGTAAAGCGCCATTGTCCCGTCTTGTTCATGTAGGCCCATTGCGCATGGACGTCGAGACTCAAGGAATGGCTGCGATCCTTCGCAGCCTCCAGTTCCGACTTGCGCGCGATGACGAACCCGAAACCCGGAACGCCTTCGATGCATTTGTTGGCGGAGGAAACGATCGCCTCGTAGCGGAAGTCATCGACACCGGCGGGCACAGCGCCGAAGGCGCTCATGCTGTCGACCAGCAGCTTGCGGCCGCGCCTGTAGACTGCCTCGGAAATTTCCTTGAGAGGATTGAGAATGCCCGAGCTCGTCTCGCAATGGACGACCACGACATGGGTGATTGCCGGATCTGCGTCGAGAGCGGCCGCCACCTCGCTGCCGCGCGGGGGCATATAGTCGCCCTTGTCGATCGAGACATGCGTGCGGCCGAGATATTTGAGCGTCTGGCCGATGCGCTGACCGTAGGCCCCGTTCATCAGCACCAGAACCTTGCCCTCGCGGGGAATGAAGCTGCCGAGCATGGCTTCCACCGAGAAGGAGCCGCTCCCCTGCATGGGGACGCAGTCGTATTCGCCGCTTCCGTCTCCCGCAATCGCAAGCAGTTCGCGACGCAACTCGGCCGTCATGCCCCGGAAGTCGCCGTCCCAGGACCCCCAGTCGCGCAGCATCGCCTCCTTTACGGAAAAGGCGGTGGTCAACGGCCCAGGCGTCAGCAGGTACGGCTCGCCCAATCTCGGCGCTTCGAGAACTTCATTCGTCTTTGCATCTGCGGGCATCTGGTTTCTCTCCTTTGAGAACTGCCGGGACATGGGCGAGGATGGCGATCCCACATGTATCTGTAAAATCGATATTTCATATCCATTCATAGATTTGGCTTATCATCCTTTCACAAGCGCAAGACGGCTCTCGAGCAGATCCCCTCGCTGTTTCAGGATTGGATAGGCGAGTGTGGCGAGAAGGGAGTTCACCTCCTTGAGCGCCCGTGCGACTTCGAGGTGCATGTTGCTGGACTCGACGCTTTCCGGGCGCCCTGCCCGCAATCGCGCCAGATGCCGTTCGTGACTTTCCCGTACGAGCGCGCGTACCCGCTCCTTCTCCCGGACGAGCTTTCGCGCCATCGCCGGGTCATCCGACACCAGCAGGTTGAAAGCGAGACGCATGTTGTCGCGCACGCTGGCGTGAAGCACCTTGAGCTCGGTCCAGCCCTCGTCGGAGAACTTGTTGCCGTTCTCCAGCTTGTCGCGGGCGATTTCGACCAGGGTCTTGGACACGATGTCGCCGGCATGTTCGAGATTGATGGCGATGTCGATGAGTTCGACACCCCGCCGCGACTGACGCTCATCGAGCACGCCGCGATGGATTGCTGCGAGATAGAGCTTGATGTCGCGGTGGGCGCGATTGACATATCCGTCGAGCCGGCGGATTTCCTCGATCTTCGCCGGGCTCGGATGCTCCAGGAGCTCCATCACCGGACAGAGCATCCGCTCGACCACCTCGCCCATGAACAGCACCTCGCGCGTCGCGGCGGCGAGGGCCGTGTCGGGGCTGTCGAGCAGAGTCCGGTCCAGCGCGCTGATTCTTCGGGCAAGCGTGTCGCCGTCTTCGGAGCTCTTGAGATCCGATTTGATGAGAGAAGTAACGGCGCCGGCGGCAAGCTGCGAAAGCGGCAGGCAAAAGATCGCGAGGCAGGCGTTGAAGGCCAGATGAAAATGGACGAGCTGCTCCGCCGGGGTTGCGCCAAGATGTCGAAGTTCTGCCGACAAGGGGCCGATCGCCGGCAAGGCGATCAAGGCGCCGGAGACCCGGAAAAGGAGATTGCCGGCCGCGACGCGCCGCGCCTCGGCTGAAAACCCGCGCGTCAGCCACATGGCGATCAACCCGCTGCCGAGATTGGCGCCGAGAATCAGCGGCAGGCCTGCCTCGACCGGCAAAAGCCCCTGTGCGGCGAAACCCAGGATGAGGATCAGGACCGCGACGCTCGAATGCACGGTCCAGGTGAAGAGCATCGCCGCCGCGAACGCCGTCACCTGGTCCTCCGTGAGATAGCCGACGATGGCGGGCAACACGTCGCTCTGTTTCAACGGCAAGGTCGCCTCGCCGATCAGCTTCAGCGACATGAGGACGAAGCCGATGCCGAGCAGCATGCGGCCGAGCTCGCGGGGCTTGTCGCTTCTGCCCTTCAGGTAAAGCAGTCCGCCGGCCGCAAGCAGGAGCGGCGACAGCCAGCCCAGGTCGAAGGAAAGAACGCGAACCACCAGCGCCGAGCCGAAATCCGCTCCCAGCAGAACGGCAAGGCTGGTGTTCAGCGTAAGATAGCCGCTTGCCGAAAGACCGGAGGCGAGCATCGCCACGGCGGTCGAGCTCTGCAGCAGGACCGCAAGGACCGTGCCGCTTGCGGCGGCGTAGATGCGGCGCTCCCCTCCCCTCGCCAGCACACGCTTCAACGACGTGCCATAGGCGTTCTCGACGCCGCTGCGGACGAGATGCACCGCGTAGAGCAGCAGCACGGTCGCGCCGCCCAGGTGCAGCGAGAGAGTAACGAGAGCCATCTTCAATCTCTCCGGAATATCGATCCGAAGACCGTCACTTTTCCCTTTACATAAATCAAATCGTTCGTTTCTATCGTTTGATCAGGTCAGCTTATGATTGGGAGAGGCCATGCGGTACGTCCAGCTTCGCGCGTTCCACAATGTTGCAGTTTGTGGAGGCTTCTCCCGTGCAGCAGAGGCGCTGTTCCTCACGCAGCCGGCCGTGTCGGATCAGGTCCGCAAACTGGAAGAGGAATATGACGTGCTCCTCTTCAACCGGAACAAGAAGCAGGTGACGCTGACCCAGGCCGGTCACCAGCTGTTGGAGATCACCCGACGCATGTTCGACACCGAGCAGCAGGCGCTCGATCTGCTATCGGAATCGCGCGCCTTGCGGGCCGGCACGCTTCGCATCGTCGCCGACGCCGCCCACCATCTGCTTCACATCCTTGCGGCCTTTCGTCAGAAATATCCGTCGGTTCAGATCTCGCTCAGGGCCGGCAACACGGAAACGGTCATCACCAGCCTCTATTCCTACGAGGCCGACATCGGCGTGCTCGGCGAGGTTCCCGAGAGCCGTGAGTTCGACATCGTCAAGCTGAACTCGACGCCGATCATCGCTTTCGCGTCGAGCGAACATCCTATCGCCCGGCGAAGCACAGTCAGTCTCGAGGAACTCTCGGGCCAGCCGCTGGTGATGCGGGAACGCGGTTCGAAGACGCGGCAGAAGCTCGAGGATTTCGCGGCCGCCGCAGGCGTCACCCTGAAGCCGGCCATCGAAGCGGAGGGCCGGGAGGCCGTGCGGGAGATCGTCGCGGCCGGTGCCGGGGTGGGCTTCGTCTCAGCCGCGGAATTCGGCCGGGACGGACGTCTCGCGCCGATCGAGATCGTCGGCGCCGAAATGCTGATGGACGAGGCATTGATCTGCCTGAAGGAGCGCAGCGGCGGAAAGCTCGTGCGCGCCTTCTTCGAAATTGCCCGTTCGCTGGCGGAGAGGTGAATGGAGCTGCCCGCTTCAGGCGGCGGCTCGCGGCTCCCCGGCATCCGCCCGCACGCGTTCTGACTTCGGATCGTAGGGGCACTTCAGGTGAGCGGTCGCCGGGTGACGCTCACCGGCAAGGTCGATCTGGAAACTCCCGCTTGCGATGAACTCGCGGTCGACCCCTTCTCCATGCTCTATAAGGCCGAGCGCAACGGAACGTCCAAGCGTGTGGCCATAGGCGGCTGAGCGGACTTCGCCGACAGGTTTGCCGTCACGCAGGATGAGTTCCCCGCCCCAAAGCATCGGCTCGGGATCATCCAAGGTGAATTGCACGATGCGTCTGACGGGGGCGCCGACCTGCTTTGCCCGGATCAAAGCCTCGCGGCCGATGAATCCGCCCGGCTTGTCGAACGATACGGCGAAGGCGAGCCCCGCTTCGTGAGGATTGATGTCAGGCGTCAATTCGCGGCTCCAGGCGCGAAAGCCTTTCTCGATGCGGAGCGCCTCGAGAGCGTAATAGCCGCAATCGACGAGCCCGAGATCGCGCCCCGCCTGGTGCAGCGCCTCGTAAACGCCCACGGCAAATTCACTGGGCACGATCAGTTCCCAGCCGAGTTCGCCGACATAGGTCATTCGGTTGGCGTAGGCCGTCGCATAGCCGATGTCGATCTCGCGGATGGTCGCAAAGGGAAAGCCTGCATTCGAGAGGTCGGCGGACGTGATCCGCCCGAGTATGTCCCGTGCGTTCGGTCCCATCAGGGCCAGCACCGCGTAACCCGATGTCACGTCGGTGAGGGTGACGCGGGCGTCCGGTGAGGTGTTCCTGCGGATCCAGTCGGCGTCGTGCACCGCCTGCGCGGATCCGGTGACGATGAGGAACCGGTCGACGGCGAGCCGCATCACCGTCAGGTCGCTTTCATAGCCGCCCCGTTCGTTGAGCATGCCCGTATAGACCGACCGGCCGACCTCGACATCGACGTCCGCGGCGCAGATGCGGTTGAGCGCCTTCGCTGCGTCGGGCCCCTGCACGAGAAATTTGGCAAATGAAGTTTGATCAAATATCCCAGCAGCTTGTCGCGCCGCGTTCATCTCTCGCTTTACTGCCTCATGCCAGTTCTGCCGACCGAAGGCATAGTCCGTTTCCGGTGTTTGGCCTGCTTCGGCAAACCAGTTCGCGCGCTCCCAACCCATCTTCGAGCCGAAGCATGCGCCCTTGGAGGCAAGCCGGTCGTAGAGCGGCGAGCGCCGGAAGGGCCGCGCTGTGTGCAGCTCGCGGTTCGGCCATGGCATGGCATAGTGCAGTCCGAGCGTTTCCTTCACCCGGTCGTGCAGCCAGCGAGGGTTGTTGTTGAAGCTCGCGAAGCGGCGAATGTCGACCGGCCAGAGATCCATTGTCGGCGCACCGTTGACGATCCACTCGGCAAGAGCCCGCCCGGCGCCGCCGGCGCTGGCGATGCCCATGGAATTGAACCCTGCTCCTACATAGAAATTCCGCAGTTCCGGTGCCTCGCCGAGAATGAAATTATTGTCCGGCGTGAAGCTCTCCGGCCCATTGTAGAATTTTCTGACCTCGGCCGTTTCGAGCTGCGGCACGCGCACCAGCGCGTTCTGCATCAGGATCTCGAACTGGTCCCAGTCATCTGCAAGCAAGGCGAATTCGAAATCATCCGGAATGCCGTTCATGCCCCAGGGCTTGGCTTCCGGTTCGAAGCCGCCCATGACGAGACCGCCGACTTCCTCCTTGAAATAGATGTAGCCGTCCGGGTCGCGCAGCACCGGCAGGTCGGGATGCACCCCCTCGATCTTTCCGGTGACGATACACATGTGCTCGGCCGAGTGCAGAGGGACCGTCACGCCGCACATCAGCCCGACCTTGCGCGCCCACTGGCCGGCGCAATTGACGACGATTTCGGCGGCGATATTCCCCCATCGGTCTCGACGCCACGGACCGTCCCGTCCTTAACCGTGATGCCCGTCACGCGCACGCGCTCGATAATGCGGGCGCCGCGGTTGCGCGCCCCCTTCGCCAGCGACTGGGTGAGGTCCGTCGGATTGGCCTTGCCGTCTCCGGGAAGCCAGACGGCTCCTACGAGATCGTCCATCGCCATCACCGGCCAGAGATCGGCGGCTTCCCGCGGTGAGATCACCTCGACGGCAACCCCTTGCGCCCGCGCCGATGCTGCGGTCCGCTTCAGCACGGTCATGCGATCGTTCGTGCGCGCCACGGCGAGCGAGCCGCAATTCTTCCAGCCCGTCGCAAGGCCCGTCTCCGCCTCCAGCTCGCTGTAGAGCTGCGTCGAATATCGGATGAGGCCGGTCATGTTGGCATGGCTGCGCAACTGCCCGACAAGGCCGGCCGCGTGCCAGGTGGTTCCTCCGCTGAGCTGCCCCTGCTCCAGCAGGACCACGTCGGTCCAGCCGAGCTTTGTGAGATGATAGGCGACCGAGCAGCCTATGATGCCGCCGCCGATGATGACGACCCGCGCCTGTGTTGGAAATTCCTGCGCCATGAACCGACCTCCCAATCGACTGGAGTCAGCATAGCCAGGGATTCACAAAAAGCAACAATAGATGCAACAAAATGCAACATCATGCCGTGGCGACGATGACGCGCGGGCCTTTTCGCTCGAGTGCTTCAGAGATCGTAGGGGGCGGCGGTCTATCCACGATCACACCGGTCGCCTGGTGAAACCCGGGTATTCGAAGGGGTGTCAGCCGCCCGAATTTCGAACTGTCGAGGACGAAGTAGGCTTTGCCCGCCATGGCGATCATCCGCGAGCGCTGCTCGGCGCCGTTGCGGGTGAAGTCGGTAACCTCGCCGTCAGGAGAAAGCCCTCCCCCGCCGAGAAAGGCGATGTCCACTCGGAAGCGTCCTATTGCTTCCAGCGCGTCGAGGCCCACTGCCGCCTCCTCGGCAGGATCGATCTCGCCACCCAGCATGTGCACCCGGACTTGCGGCTGGCGGCACATGTGCAGCGCGATAGCAAGGCCGGTGGTGCAGATGGTCAGGTCACGCGGACCGCTCAATGCGTGCGCGACGGCCAGCGTCGTCGTGCCGGAGTCGAGAAAGACGACCATGCCGTCCTTCACCAGTTCGGCCGCCCTCCGGCCGATCGCTGCCTTCGCGGCGGCGTTTTCCCCGCTTCGCAAGACCAGCGCCGGCTCGGATGTTTCGAACAGTGTGGCGCCCCCATGCACGACATCGAGCTGGCCGCGGTCGGCGAGCAACTTCATGTCCCGGCGGATCGTTTCGCGCGAGACGTCGAAATAGGCGGCAAGCTCGGCAATGCTCACCGAACCTTCGGAAACGACGCGCCTCAATATTTCTTCGTGGCGGCGGGGCGCGAGCGCTCGGGTGTTCGGCAACTTGGACATGTGAACAATGTTGCAATATTTGTGGCTCGCCGCAAGAGACGTCACGAACGCGAAGCGTCGGGTGCAACTACAATGCAGGTGTCGGCTCATGTGACGGAGCAAGACGATTTCTTCCGCAATAGGGCGATGGTTCGTTTCGCGGAGACCTCTCACTTGATCCGGTGACCGCAATGGGTCCTCTTGGTGTCGCAGATGCTCCCGGCACTGCGACACCCGATCCTATGAACTATAAGAGGCGGACCGACATGCCCCCGTCAACGATCATGGGACTACCAGTCATGAACTGGGACCGATCCGAGAGAAGAAAGAGTGCGGCTTGAGCGATCTCCAAAGCCGAAGCCATTCTCTTTATGGGGTGCAGGTCAGAGACGAACTTTAAAGCTTCAGGATTACCTTCGCCACCTGCCGGGGTAACTGTCCCTCCGGGCAGCAGCGCGTTGATCCGGATGCCCTCTCTGGCATGCTCAGCGGCAAGCGATTGGACAAGCCCATTCAACCCTGCCTTGGACGCGGCATAGGCTGCCATACCTGGTAGGCCGCCGTTGCTGAACCCGACGAAAGAGGACGTGAAGACAATAGAGCCGCCGCCTTGCTCCTTCATAACCGGAACCTGCGCCTTGGCCGCCCAGAAGGCGCTGGTTAGGTTTGTCGAGATTACTCTGTTCCAGTTGTCAATGGACATGTCAGGTACCGCCACCATGTCACCCACCACGCCTGCGTTGTTGAAAGCCCCGTGCAGGCTGCCGAAACGCTCCAGGGCCAATTCGGTCAGCACACCTGCATAGGCTTCATCCAGTACATCACCTGCACGGTACACGACGCTGCCGCCGCCTCTGGTGATGTCCTCGGCAACCGATCGAAGTTCATCAGATCGTCGCGCGCCCAGAACGACATTTGCCCCCTCGGATGCAAACAATCTGGCGGCGGCTGCTCCGATACCACTGCTGGCTCCGGTCACGATCAAGGTCTTGTTAGCCAGTTCCATTTTCATCTCCTGTTTATGATGCAGGAGATGGCTATTGCGCCCTCAGGCCGGTCGCCACCCGTTTCCTGTCTCAGCAGAAGTCCGCTTTGGGCCGAACACGGACGCATTTGCCCGGCAACTGGCCTAGATGGGAACAAGATTGTCCCCTTCCGCGGTGCCCGTCATTGCTGTTAGGCGGATGACCTCACCTTGGTGTCACGGCGGCCGCAATCTCGCAGCCCGCTTTTGGTGCATCAGACGGCCCTGCATTTCGTCCTCTACATGAACCGACACCATGCACGCGTTTAATTTGCGATTTGTGATGTTTTGTGGAGCCCTGAGATGGGCGGGCGCGGCGAAACTGGCGTCAGGCGGCCTGAACCACGGTCACGGCAATCATATGGAAGACGTCGGCCGCACTGCAGCCGCGCGAAAGGTCGTTGGCGGGCCGTGAAAGTCCTTGGAGGATCGGTCCTATTGCCGTCGCGCCGCCGATCCGCTGGGCGATCTTGTAGCCGATATTGGCAGCGTCGAGGTTCGGAAACACGAAGACGTTGGCCTCCCCGCGCAGCGCCGAATGCGGCGCCTTGGTCAGACAGACGGCCTCGACGAAGGCGCTGTCGAACTGCAATTCGCCGTCGATGATAAGATCGGGCTCGGCGCACCGCGCCATGCCGGTCGCCTCGACGACCTTCGAGACGCGCTCGTGAGCGGCGCTGCCGCCTGTCGAGAATGAGAGCATCGCGACTTTTGCCCGTTCTCCGGCAAGCCTTTCGAAGGACTTGGCCGACATGCGCGCGATGTCGGCGAGACCGGCTGCGTCCGGGTCCACGACCAGTCCGCAATCGGCAAAGACGAAGGCCCCCTTCCTGGCGTGATGGGGCTCGCAAAGCATCATGAGGAAGAAACTGGAGACGAGCCCGACGCCGGGCGCCCTGCCGATCACCTGCAATGCGGCACGAACGGTGTCTGCGGTGGTTGCGACCGCGCCGCCGACAGTCCCATCGGCCATTCCTTCGCGCACCATCATCGCGGCGAAGGTCAGCGGTGACAGGACGGCGGCCCGAGCCGCGGTCTCGTCCACGCCTTTGCTCCTTCTGTGCTCCAGATAGGCGGTCGCGAAATCATCGGTAAGCGGAGAGCACGCCGGGTCCTCGATCCGGAATTCCTGCGGGATTGCGTCCAGGGCTGCGAGCCTCTGCGCAACCACCTCGCGGTTTCCGACCAGCGTAATCTCCGCCACGCCTTCCCGCCTCGCCTGCACGGCGCCGGCGACGATCCGCGGGTCCTCGCCTTCCGGAAGGACGATGTGCCGCGGCGCTTTCCTGGCGGCGTCGATGATGCGATCGAGAGGTTTCATCAGCTGTGTCCCAGATAGTACATGCCGCCGAGTATGAAGACGGCGATGAACAGCGTTTCGGCCACGACCAGCGCAACGGCATCTCCGCCGACTTCGAGGACGCGGCGCAGCGACGTCTTCATGCCGACCGCCACGATGCCCGCCAGCAGCGCCCATCTGGATATGGCCATCCCGACCTCGCTTGCGAGCACCGGCACCAGCCCGGCGGAATTGAAGCCCGCGAGAACGAGGAACGCCAGGACGAAGCCCGGCACGAGCGGCGCGCGCTTTCCGATGGACGCGCCCTCCTGCGGAACGCCGCGCAGGGCGAGGGAAAAGATCAGGACCACCGGCGCCAGCATCGTCACCCGGATGAGCTTGACGAGCGTCGCGGTCTCGCCCGCCTCCGGAGAGACCGAAAAGCCGGCTCCCACCACCTGGGCGACATCATGGATCGTGCCGCCGAAAAAGATGCCGGTGGCTTGGCCGTCAAGCCCGAGATACTCGGCGACGATCGGATAGCCGATCATCGCAAGCGTGCTGAGCACGGTCACCGACAGCACGGTGAAGATCAGATTGCGCTCGGAAAATTCGTTGCGGGGCAGCACGGCGGCGATGGCCATGGCGGCCGAAGCGCCGCAAATGGCGACCGCGCCGCTGGTGAGAAGGGCGAGACGCCAGCCCCGGCCAAGCAGGCGGGCGGCCAGGAGGCCGAACAGGATGGTTGCCACGATCGCCGAGACGAGCAGCAGAATGGTGCCGGCGCCGAGGCCGATCAGAAGATCGACGCTGATGCGCATGCCGAGCAGCGCCACACCGATCCTCAAGATCAGCTTTGCCGAAAGCTCGATGCCCGCGACGCAACGTCCTTCTTCCGCCAGGAAGTGGAAGGCGATCCCCAGCAGCAGCGCCATCAGCATCGCCGGCGCCCCGTAATGCTCCGACAGGAACTGGGCAGCCATGGCGACGGCGGCCGTCACCAGGAGACCCGGTCCATAGGTCGACAGGACGACTGACAGGGATTGCTTCCGTCGCTCGGTTTTGGGGATCGCGTCCATCTTTTCTTTCCGTCGAGTGAGCTCGGCGGTTACCACCGCCGAGCGAGTCGCGAGAGCTTCTTACATAGGTCGCTGGGTGCGCATGTCGGCGCGATCGATGCCGGCCACCGCTACCGGCTTCTTCATCGCATCGCGGCGGAAGGGCTCACCGAGTTCCTGGTTGAGGATAACCTCGACGAAGGTGGTGATCCCCCTGGCCTGGTCCTCGATCGCCTTCGCAAGGGCCTCGGTGAGTGCGGCCGGCGTGTCGACCGTCACGCCTTTCAGGCCGCAGCCATCTGCAACCTTGGCGTAGCTCAGGTTCGGATTGAGCTCGGTGCCGACGAAATTGTTGTCGTACCAGAGCGTCGTATTCCGCTTTTCCGCTCCCCACTGGTAGTTGCGGAAGATCACCATGGTGATGGCCGGCCAGCCCTCGCGACCGATCGACGTCATCTCGTTCATCGAGATGCCGAAGGCGCCGTCCCCGGCAAACCCGACCACCGGCACGTCCGGGCAGCCGATCTTGGCGCCGACGATCGACGGGAAACCGTATCCGCAGGGGCCGAACATGCCCGGCGCCAGATATTTCCTGCCCTGTTCGAAGCTCGGATAAGCGTTGCCTATCGCGCAGTTGTTGCCGATGTCGGTGGAGATGATCGCCTCCTTCGGAAGCACGGCCTGGATCGCCCGCCAGACCTGGCGAGGCGACATGCGATCGGGCTCGCGCTGGCGTGCGCCGACGTTCCACTCCGTGCCCGGATCGTCATCCTCATGGTCCATCGACGAGAGCTGCTGCAGCCAGGCCGAGCGCGTCTGGTGGATCAGCGCCTTCCGTTCCTCGCGGCTCGCGTCGCCGGCGGCCGGCGCAAGCTGCTGAAGAATCTGCTGCGCCACCTGCTTCGCGTCGCCGCAGATGCCGACGGTCACCTTCTTAGTCAGGCCGATCCGGTCGGCATTGATGTCGACCTGGATGATCGCCGCATCCTTCGGCCAGTAGTCGATGCCGTAGCCAGGCAGCGTCGAGAAGGGATTGAGCCGCGTACCCAGGGCGAGCACGACGTCTGCCTTGCTGATCAATTCCATCGCCGCCTTGGAGCCGTTATAGCCCAGGGGTCCGACCGACAGACGGTGGCTGCCGGGAAAGGCGTCGTTGTGCTGATAGCCGCAGCACACCGGCGCATCCAGCTTCTCCGCAAGTGCCATGGATTCCTGGATGGCGTTGCCGATGACGACGCCGGCGCCGTTGAGAATGACCGGGAACTTCGCTTCCGAAAGCAGCCGCGCGGCCTGGGCGATGGCCGCGGGTCCGCCCGCCGGCCGCTCGAAGCGGACGATGCGCGGCAGGTCCACGTCGATGACCTGCGTCCAGAAGTCCCGCGGGATGTTGATCTGCGCCGGTGCACAACCGCGCCATGCCTTCTCGATGACCCGGTTAAGGACCTCGGGAATGCGGCTCGGATCGCGCACTTCCTCCTGATAGCAGACCATCTCCTCGAACATAGCCATCTGGTCGACTTCCTGGAAGCCACCCTGGCCGATGGTCTTGTTGGCGGCCTGCGGCGTGACCATGAGCAGTGGCGTGTGGTTCCAGTAGGCCGTCTTCATGGCCGTGATGAAACCGGTCACGCCGGGCCCGTTCTGGCCGATCGCCATCGACATCGTGCCGGTCGCACGGCTGAAGCCGTCGGCCATCATGCCGGCATTGGTCTCGTGGGCACAGTCCCAGAACCGGATGCCCGCCTTCGGAAACAGGTCCGATACGGGCATCATCGCCGAGCCGATGATCCCGAACGCATGCTCGATGCCGTGCATCTGCAGGACTTTTACAAACGCCTCTTCGGTCGTCATTTTCATGTCATGTTCCTTTCGCGTTGAGGGTAAGGCCGACCGGGCGGCTAAAGAATTTCATCCTTGAGGTAGTACCAGCGATACATGCCCCACTGGCCGAGGCGTCTGAACGGCGTGAGCAGGCCATGGCTCGGCAGCGGCGACGTGAAGATCGGCAGATCGAGGGCGCCACCCTTGCCCGCCACCATCTGGGCCATGCGGCGGCCGGCCTGGGCGGAATACATGACCCCGTTGCCGCCATAGCCCATGGCGTAGAACAGCGGCTGCTTCGGGTCGGGGCGGAAGATGCGCGGCATCATGTCGTGGCTGACATCGACCCAGCCCCACCAGGAGTAGTCGATCGTGATCCCCTTCAGGATCGGGAACTTTCGGTAGAGCCCTTCGAGCAGCCGATCGAGATGTTTGGGGTTGACCGCGTCGCGGCCGGTAATGGCGCTGCGGCTGCCGATCTGCACGCGACCGTCCGGTAACATCCGGTAGTAGTGGCGCAGCGTGCGCGTATCGGTGAGCGGGATCCGGGTCTTGAAGTTCAGTTCGGCGCGTTCTTCCTCGGTCAGCGGGCGTGTGACGATCGAGTTCGAGAGGATCGGCATCAGCCTGTGCCGCGTCAGCGTATGCAGGTCCGGCGAGGTATAGCCTGCCGTCGCAATGCAGACGGCGCGCGCACGAACGGTGCCGCCCGGCGTCCCCAGGTGATAGGCTCCGTTCTTCCAGTCGCAGCCGAGAACGGGGCTTGCCGTATGGACCCGCGCACCGAGCTTGCGCGCCAGACTGAGGTAGCCGAAGGCCAGCTTGGCCGCGTGGATGCCCATGCCGTCCGGTTCGTACATCGCCCCCCTCGCCTCCTCGTCGCGTACGAAGTCGCGGTGGACCTCATCGCGGCCGACCATGCGCGAGCGGTAGCCGAAAACCTCGTTGAGAAGCCGCGACTCGGTTTCGAGCGCCGGCATCACCTTGTCGCGGTGGGCGATATAAAGATGGCCGCCGTCCTGAGGGTCGCAGTCGATCTCGGGCGAACGGATCAGGTCCCGGAAGAGATCGAAGGCTTCGCTGATTTCGCCATGCAGCCTTTTGGCGACATCGACGCCCCAGCGCTCGATCCATTGCGAACGCTTGAGCCGGCCGGCGGAGATCTGCGCCTGACCGCCGTTGCGGGTGCTGCAGCCCCAGGCGACGCCATTGGCTTCCAGCACCGTCGCCTTGATGCCATGCTCCTGGGCCAGATGGATCGCGCAGGAGAGACCGGTGTATCCGGAGCCGACGACAGCGACGTCGACGTCCATATCGCGTGTGACGGGTCCGTCGTCGGCAGGCGGAGTGCCGGCCGTGCCGATCCAATAGGTCGGCGCATAGTCCTTGCCGTCGCCGGGGTTAGGCGCGCGGATCGGATCATAGGTCGGATCGAAGGGCTTCCGCGATGCGATCGGTCTGGCCAGTTGGTGTTCCATGTCGTGATCCTGCCCTGAGGCTCTCAGTATCTCGGCTGCGGTTCGATGAGCGGCCGGTTCTTCCGGAATGCCTGCTTGCGGACGATCTTTCCGTCGCGAAGCGTGAAGAGATCGCAGCCTTCAGCGACGATGCGCGAGCCGTCCTCATTGGTGCCTGAGAACGTCCACTCGGAGACGGCGCGATCAGCGTGGACGAAGTGGCTGTGATGATCCCAATGGGCATCCCGCATTGCCGTCCATACACCTGAGAAGGCATCGGCAATCGCCGCAGCGCCGACGATGCGCTTGCCGCAGGCCTCCGGCCCGGCAACGGCGTTGAAGACGCAATCGGCGGCGAAAAAGGCCATGACGTCGTCGATGTCGTGCCTGTTGAAGGCGTCGAAAAGCTTTGCGAGATCTTCGGCAGTCATGTCGAAATTCCTTTGTTCATGCCTGGGCATAGCTTCGCCGGGCGGGCGGCGCTAAGCCCGTTTGAAATGGGTTGGAAGAGGTTGTCCGGGGCGGCGCCCACTACGTCCGATCGGCTGCCGTCACACTTTGCCCTTCCAGGGAATGAGCGCCTTTTCGAGGTAGCGGATCATGAGATCGAAGGCGAAGGCGAAGACGCCGATGACGACGATGCCCATGATGACCGTATCGCTGGCGAGATATTCGGCGGCATTCAGCACCATGAAGCCGAGGCCACGATGGGCGGCCACCATTTCGGCGGCGACGAGCGTAGTCCAGCCGACGCCGATTCCGATACGCATGCCGGTGAATATCTCCGGCAGGGCCGCCTTCAGGATCACATGCCTGATCACCTGGGCTCGCGTCGCGCCCATCGCATAGGCCGCATGGATCTGTTCCGTCGAGACCGAGCGGACACCGGCTCTGGCGGCGATCGCCATGGGCGCGAAGATCGCCAGATAGATCAGGAACACTTTCGGGAATTCGCCGATGCCGAGCCAGATGATGATCAGCGGCAGATAGGCGAGCGGCGGCAGCGGCCGGTAGAATTCGATGATCGGGTCGAAGAGACCGCGCACCACCCGGTTGACGCCCATGAGGATGCCGACGGGAACGGCCGTGACGAGTGCCAGCACGAAAGCTCCGAGCACGCGCCCGAGACTTGACAGAGTGTGCTGCGCCAAAGTGGAGTTCGAGACGCCCTCCGTAAGCGCAATCACGAACTTGTCCCAGACGGCGAGCGGCGACGGCAGGAACAGCGGCTTGATCCAGCCCATTTCGGTCACGAGCAGCCAGAGCGCGATGAACGCAAGGGCCGTGAGCAGGCTGATGTGGCCGCTCATGCCGTCGCCCGGCGCACCGTAGATCCTGCCCGGACGAACCGGTTTGCTCTTTGCGACACCCTCAAGCATGGAGGATCTCCGGGCTCCCGGACTGGCGCTCGTCGCCATAGATGATGCCGAGGATTTCTTCGCGCATGTCGATGAAGTCGCGGCTGGATTTGATTGCGCGTGCATTGCCGTTCTCCAGGAAGCGTTTGTTGAAATCGAGCTCGTAGGTATGGGTGATGCGGCCCGGACGGGGCGACATCACGATCAGCCTGGAGCCGAGGAACAGCGCCTCCTCGACGCTGTGGGTGATGAAGAAGAACATCTTGTTGGTGAGTTGCCACACTTCGAGCAGCAATTCCTGGATGGTCTCGCGCGTCAGCGCGTCGAGGGCAGCCATCGGCTCGTCCATGAGCAGCATCGCCGGATCGCAGGTGAGCGCGCGGGCGATGCCGACACGCTGCTGCATGCCGCCGGAGAGGTGATAAATCATGTGCCGGTGGAAATCCTGCAGCCCGACAAGCGCGAGATTTCTGGTCGCCAGGTCCCGCCGGGTCACCTTGTCGACACCCCTGAGCTTCAATCCGAACTCGGTATTGTCGATGACGTTAAGCCAGGGGAGCAGCGCGTGCTTCTGGAAGACGACGCCACGGTCGGCACCGGGGCCGGTGATGCGGCGGTCGCCCAGCATGATTTCCCCGGCGCTCGGCGCCATGAACCCCGCCATCAGGTTGAGAAGCGTGGTCTTGCCACATCCGGACGCACCGAGGGCGACGACGAAATCGCCGCTTTTGATTTCGAGATCCACGCCCTTGAGCGCGATGACCGCCTGGTCCGAATAGAGACCGGGATAGGTCAGACTGACATTGCTGACGTTAAGCGTTTCCATGTCGCAGGCCTTCCTGGAAAGTGCTGTGCCGAGGGTATCAGCGGCGCTCCTGGCCGCGCACGGTGCGCGGGCGGGAGCGCGCGTCGTCTGCTACTTGGAGGCTTCTTTCGCATATGAGCTGTTGACGAAGGGCGCGTAGTCGTCGAGCGCGGTGTCGATCTGTTTCTGATCGACCAGAAACTTGGCGCTCGCCTCCAGCGCCCGGACAGCGCCGCCGCCAAGCCACTGATCGGAGACCTGTTCGTCGACGGTCGGGAAGGACAGGAGCTTCAAAGCCTGGACGATACCCTCGGCGTCGCCGCCGATCAGCTTGACCATGCCCTGGACCTGCGGCGAGTCGGCCTTCCAGCCGCTGCCGTTCGCCTTGTAATCGGCATAGGCGTCCGCGAGCACCTTGGTGAAGGCGGCCATGAATTTGGGGTTTTGCTCGGCCCATTCCTTGTCGGCCACGAGACCGTCGAAGGTCGGCACGCTCGCCGCGCCGATCGTCTCGGAATCGGAGATGACCTTGCCGCTCTTCAGGAGTTCCGACAGCGCCGGTGGCCAGACATAGGCGGCATCGATATCGCCGCGCTGCCAGGCAGCGACGATCTGCGGCGGCTTCATGTTGAGGATGTTCACTTCCCGCGGATCGGTTTTCCAGACCTGTTCGAGGCCGACCAGCAGATGGAAGTGCGACGTCGAGACGAAGGGAACGCCGACATTCTTTCCCTTCAGGTCTTCCGGCTTTTCGATGCCGGATCCTTCTCGTGCGACGAGCGCTTCCGACTTGCCGATATTGTCCAGGATCCAGAAGAGTTCGAGCCCGACGCCGCGGGTCGCCGCGGCTGTCGTACCGGTCGAACCGATGACGCCGATCGGCACGTTTCCGGAAGCGAGGGCGGTCGAAATGTCACCGCCGGAACTGAACTGGCGCCAATCGATCGTATAGCCGGCTTCCTTCGCTGCGGCATCAAAACGACCATCGGCGATCGCCGAGATGAAAGGACCGACGATCTGCTGGTAGCCTACGACGACGCTGGTTTCCGCCTGGGCGGCGAAGGAGGTGAGGACACCGGCGGCGATCGCCACGGCTCCGGATAAGTGCTTGAAACTTCTAAGGTGGATCATGTCGTTACCCTCTTGGTTATGTCGCCCCGCTTTTTGCGGGGTCGCGCCGTACATTGAATGACGGTCTTTGCTTGCCGAATAGAAATATGCCCACGTCCCGGATTGCCTTATATCCAGATAGGAAGTTAGATGAGTCCAGTTGGATGAGGTGAACAATGGCGGGCTCGACGGTCTCGGAAACGATCTTCTTCCTCGACCGGGCCAGCCAAACGGGCCTGCAGGCGCAGATCCGTGAAACGATCGTTTCGGCCGTATTGTCGGGCCGCCTGGCGCCGGGCGCCCAATTGCCCTCCAGCCGCAAGCTTGCCGCCTATCTGAATATTTCGCGGATCACCGTAACGCTCGCCTATCAGGAACTCGCTTCCCAAGGCTATGTGGAGGCGGCGAACCGGAGCGGCTACCGTGTCGCCGGCAAACCCCCGACGACAGCAATCGCGATGCAGGCCGCCCATGCTGCGGCCGATGCGATCGACTGGTCGGCCAAGTTGCGCTCGACCTTCATCGTGGCCAAGCAGATGCGTAAGCCCCTCGACTGGCGAGCCTATCCCTATCCGTTCCTATACGGTCAGATGGACCCGTCACTGTTCGATCTCACGGCCTGGCGCGACTGCGCGCGACGGGCGCTGGCGCGCGAGGATTTCGAGCTGATGGCGGGCGACTTCGCGGCCGCGGACGACATCCAGCTCGTCAACTATATCTGTTCGCGCACCTTGCCGGGCCGCGGCATCCGTGCGAACCCCGACGAGATCCTGGTGACGGTGGGCGCGCAGAACGCCCTCTGGATCGTCATCCAGCTCCTGTTGCGTCAGGGCGCCCATGCGGTCTGCGAGAATCCCTGCCATCCCGACATGAGTGCATCGCTTCGCTTGAGCGGCGCCGGGATCACCTTCGTCGATGTGGACAGGGACGGCCTGCCGCCCGCCGCGCTTCCGCAAGAGGTCGATGCCGTGTTCGTCACGCCCAGCCATCATTCGCCGACCGGCGCGACGATGCCGATCGAGCGGCGGGCGGCCTTGCTCGAGGCGGCCGCCTCCAAGGACTTCATAATCGTCGAGGACGACTACGAGTTCGAGATGAGCTTTCTGGCGCCCCCTTCCCCTGCCCTCAAGGCCTTCGACCGCAGCGGGCGGGTCTTCTACATCGGCAGTTTCTCCAAATCGCTGTTTCCCGGCCTGCGTCTTGGCTATCTGGTGGCACCGGCGGCCGTGATCCGGGAGGCGCGGGCACTACGGGCGCTGATGTTGCGGCATCCGCCGGGACACCTCCAGAGAACGGCCGCCTATTTCCTGGCGCTCGGCCACTATGATGCCGTGCTGCACCGGATGCGGGAGGAGTATCATCGCCGCCACATCATCATGGACGCCGCCCTCCGGGATGCCGGATTGAAGATTGCAGGATCTGCGGCTTTCGGCGGCACGTCCTTCTGGATCGAGGGGCCGGAAGGTCTCGATACGGACCTGCTGATGAACGCTTTGCGCAAGGACGGCGTGCTGATCGAATCCGGATCCCCCTTCTTCCCGCAGGACGACGGACCGTGCCGCTTCTTCCGCATGGGCTACTCGTCGATTGCACGCAACCGCATAGCCGACGGCGTGGCTCTGACCGCGGCGCGGATCGGGGAGCGGGGGTAGGATGGATCTCCAGACGACCCCCTGCCGTTCATTCGGTACGCTCTTGCTAAGCCGGGGGCGGGCAGGATTGCGAAGCGCTCGGTATCCGCCTAGCAATGATGCCCGCGACGGTTTCGTCAGCAATGCGCGAGAGCTCTTCCGCTGTCGCGCCATCACGCGCCTGCACCGACATGCCCTGCTGTACGGCGGATAGGTACAGGGCGAGCCCCTCTGCTTCGGATCGGTCAAGCCATCGAGACAAGGCATTCGCAATACGGTCGCGTAGCGCTCGCCGACGTTTGCCGAGCTCGTGTGCGAGTTCCTGCTGCTCGTCCGCAGCTTCGACCAAACCGGTCGAGATCATGCAGCCGCGCTCCTCGGCCGTCACTGCACGGATCGCCGCATCGAGTAATCCTTTCAGCGCCTGCTCCAGCGTCACAGCGCCTTCCATGCCGTCGAGCGCACCGGGTAGGCCTGCGTAAAGGTCGAGCGCTTCCCGGTAGAGGCCCGCTTTGCTCCCAAACGCCGCGTACAGGCTTGGCGGAGCGATGCCGATCGCGCTCGTCAGGTCGGAGATCGACACGCCCTGATACCCGTAACGCCGAAACAGACGCATCGCGGTCTCAATTGCTTGATCTCGATCGAAGCTGCGCGGGCCTGCGGAGCGGCGTTGGCGAGGCTTATCCATAACGATCACTAAACACAGCTTGACGCCGAAAGGCAATGCGTTAGTCTGTAGCGATCACTAAACATAAGGAGCGCAATGTATGACCCGTCCACCATTCCCAAACATCAAGGGGTTCGGCTCCGTCCACGGTGTCCCCAGCCTGCCGCCGGGCTTCGACGACGTATTCGAAAGCTACCGGGTGCCTACCGGAGAGATCGAACTCCATGCCGTTATCGGTGGCGAGGGCCCGCCGCTGCTGCTCCTCGGGGGCTGGCCGCAGAGCTGGTACATCTGGCGTGACGTAATGCTGCCGCTGGCTGAGCGCTTCACACTCGTCGTACCTGACCCGCGCGGGCTCGGGATCTCGGATAAGCCGGAAGAAGGCTATGACAAGGGGACACTAGGCCGCGACCTGTTCGGGCTGATGACGGCGCTTGGCCACGAACGCTTCGCGCTGGTTGGCCACGATTGCGGCATGTGGGTAGGCTATGCGATGGCAGCGGACCAGCCCGAGCGGATCGCGCGGATTGCGCTGGGCGAGGCGATAATCCCCGGTGTCGCCGTCTCCCCGCCGCTGATCTCCGACGATCGGCAGCTCAGCGATTTTCTGTGGCACAACAATTTTTGTCGCGTGCGCGGGATCAACGAGGCGCTTGTAGTAGGTCGTGAGGAAATATTCTTCGACTACCAATTCACCAAGATCCCGGTACCCAACCCTATCCCAGCCGACATCCGTGCCTTCTACATCGACCTAATCAAGCGCGATCGCCGGACGCTACGTGCGAGCTTCGATTACTACCGCGCCATCGACGATGACATTCCGGCAAATCGTGAACGGATGAAGGCTCGGCTGACCATGCCGGTGCTAGGCTTCGCCGGCGAGTTAGCCTGCGCGGGCGCGGTGGAGGAGCAGCTTCGCCAGGTTGCTGACGATGTTCGCTGTACCATAATTCCGGAATGCGGGCATTTCGTGCCGGAGGAAACACCGGACGCGCTATTGGCACTGTTGAGGCCCTTCCTCGAGCCTTATCGCACGCACGCCAGTTGATCTGTATGTGCGTGACGTTCATTGCCGATGGCGAACGTCACGCATGCTGCGGACGCGACCGGGCCCCTTGCCGGCTTATCACTGGCACGCTGGCCGAAGCCCGAGGGCACCCAACCGGCGAGGCGAAGTGGTCACCTGGCTGTTCGCATCGGCTTCGATTACAGCGTCGGCAGAGGCGCGCGGAGACTCCTGGGGCAAACTGTGCCCGATGCCGCCAGGACGCGGTGGCAGCAGGTCATGACAGACCGTTTCTTCATGGTGCCGGGGATCAGCAGGATGTCCGGCGACTGCTGCAGGAGCCGCGCGTGCCCCACTTGCATTGGAGTTGCCTCCAACCGGCGCGACTTCGGAGCGCGTTTCAGCCTGTAGCGGGTTGAAGCCGCCCAGCGGGAACCAGGCCATTAGCCGGATCGACGAAGCAGCCACCCGGGGCAGTCATAGTCTTTCTCGTTATTTGTAACATTTGAAGTTGCGCATGATGCTGGGCGGTCTATACTCGCGACCCGAACGAGATTCAGAGCGAGATAGTAGAATGGAACGTGTCGTGGACGCGGTCATCGTGGGCGCGGGTGTTGCGGGTCTAAGCGCCGCTTTATTCCTCGGTAGAGCAGGCAGGTCCGCTATCATATTCGATGGAGGCACAACCCGGATCGAAAGCGTTGCGGAAGTCCGCGAATACCTCGGCTTCGATGGGTTGCCGCCCCAGGAGCTGCTTGCCCGAGCCAGCGCTGAGGTCCAACAAAACGGGGTCGAGATCATACGCCAGCGAGTAACGTCGGTAACACCACGCGCCGACGGCCTTTTCGAGGTGCATCACGGCCATTCGGTAAGGATGGCTCGCACCGTTGTTCTTGCAACCGGACTGACAGACAAACTGCCGCCGCTTTCAGGATTGCCCAAGGTCTGGGGAAGAGATCTTCGTGTCTGTCCATGCTTCGATGGTTATGAGGTGCAAGGAAAGCGCTTCGTGGTCTTCGGAGTGCCCGACAGGCTGGTCCACATGGCATCATGGGTGTGGATGTGGTCTCGCGACGTGACGGTGGTTTCCGAGCATGCGTTCACCGACGTCGATCTCTATCGCCTGCGACTTTTGGAAATCGAGGTGATTGCCGACGAGGTGACGGGATTGGTTCACGGCGGCGAGCGACTTGAAGCGCTCACGACACGCAAGGGGAAATCGATCGCCTGCGACGCCGCCTGGATTGCTGCTGACATGGTCGCGGCCTCCGATCTCGCAGCTAGCCTATGTGATGTTGACGACATGGGCCTGGCTCGGACCGACAGCGCCGGGCGGACAAGCCGACCGGGGATTTTTGCCGTCGGAAACGCCGCCGATCCCGCCGCTCATCTCGCTCACGCGTCCGCTGCCGGCACCAATGTTGGCCCGCATGTCGTCATGTATCTGCTGGAGAGAGAAATAGAGCGGCGAACGGCCAATCAGAGGAGTGGCGGCTCGGCTGACATCTCACGAAGAGCATCATGAGAACCGACAGCCGCTTGTCCCGCATGCTCCACGTCCTGCTGCACATGGCCCGCCATGATCGCCCATATACATCCGAGCATATCGCCGGAATGCTTCAGACGAACGCCGTTGTCGTTCGTCGGACCATGGCTGGCTTGCGCGCCAACGGCTATGTTCGATCTGTCACTGGACAGGGGGGCGGCTGGACGATTGCCTGCGACCTCAACAAAACGACCTTGCTGGATATTCATCGGGCAGTCGGCGGCCGTCATATCTTCGCGATTGGCCTAGACAACGACAATCCATCCTGCGCGGTCGAACGGGTCGTCAACAGCGCAGTCGCGGATGCGCTGGATCGAGCCGAACGGCTGCTGATCGGCAGATTGGGCGAGGTCACACTCGCCGAGTTGGCGGAACAGTTCGATGCCATCTGCCACGCCGAACTCAAACAGTAGCGCCATCGGAGGATGTCCGTTTCATGGTCTGAGACTCGCCCGAAGCCGTTGTTAAAGCTTCCTGAGGCCGACGCGACACCGACGTTACCCTGCTGTCACGCCGGCATCCCACCGATATAGCGCATCGGGCATCTTCTCCTGACAGTCGGTTCCGTCCGTCTCACGAATCCTGACGAAGCCGTTTCGCTCGTAGAAGGCGATCGCATCAACATTCGCCTGGAAGACCCAGAGCTGAAGATGGTCGAAATGGTCCTGCGCCTTCGCAATCAGCTTCCGGCCGATCCCGCGACCCGTATAGCCAGGCAGAAGGTAAAGATGTTCTACCCAACCTTGCTTGAAGGCGCAGAAGCCGACGACCAACTGCTGTTCGTCAGCCACCCACACATCGCAGTCTCGGAACACGATGTTGCGGAAGTAGGCCTTGTCTTCCTCAAAGGTGTGCAGATCTGGCAAGTAGGGGAGAAAGGCTTGGCGCGACCTCCGGAATACAGATGCCACAGCCTCTGGTTCAGTAGATCCAGCTCGACGAATCTTGATGCTGCACGGATCGGAACTCATCGCTTATGAATTTACCCTCGGTCTGGATGGGCGATCGACCCTGTGAGAATCGCGCTATCGATGTTCAAGTCAGTGTCGATGATTTAGGAGCATTCATCGACGCCAGCAGAGCGCCATGGCTGAAACTCTTCGGGCAGTCCGAACCGCCCTGGCGGCCTGTCGGCAGTAAGCGCCTCCTTGCGCCTGCCCGGGGGCATCGGCGAAGAACTCCTGCTCGTTATCCGATCCCGGCCCGGTCCCCCGTCCAAGGTCACGACGCCAGACGCTCTCTATCACGTCTTGCCAGTCGGGTCACGTTCGCGCCTCCAGCGCATGTGAAGGATCGGATACGGTCGACCCTCTGAATCCGTGTCCGATCGTCCCTGCTGATCAAAGCCCATGGCTTCATAGAAGCCTTTTGCGGAGGCGTTCTGCTCGTTGACGTCGACGGTCGCCTCGCTCCGGGGTGCCAGAAACGAATGCAGAAGGAGCTGCCCGATGCCTTGACCCCTACTGTCAGCGTGGACGAACAAGGCATCGACATGATCTCCAGTCGTGCCCATGAACCCATGGGCGGTGTCATCCGCGTCAACCGCAACTGTGAAATCTGCAGTTGGCAGATACGACTTCTCGACGAGCTCGCCGATCTCGTCGAAGTCTTCCGCCGAGAGAAACTGGTGCGTCGCCAGAACCGACGTGCGCCAGATCTCGAAGTTGCGCGCAAGGTCTTCGTGTTTCGCCGCTCTCAAGGTGAACATGCGGTGTCCTTGAAGAGGTGCAGCGCGGCATATTGCAGGAGCATAATGGTCTTGCCGTCGCGGATCCGGCCGTCGGCGATCATCCTCAGCGCCTCTTCGATTGTCGGCTCCAGACGTTCGATGTCTTCGCCTTCGTCCGGGTCGCCACCGCCCTCCGACACTTGATCAGCGGTCGAATAGGCTCCGACAAAGAAGTGAAGCCGTTCCGTCACCGATCCAGGGCTCATGAACGCTTCGAACACCTGACTGACATCGGTGACGCGGTACCCGGTCTCCTCCTCCACCTCCGCCTTGATCCGCTCTTCCGGTGTTGCCTTGTCCAGAAGGCCAGCGGGTGTCTCGATCAGAAGATCGTCATACCCGTTGACAAAGGCAGGGTAGCGGAACTGCCGGGTGAGCAAGACCTTTCGGCGCTGCAAATCGTAAAGCAGGATCGTCGCGCCATTGCCGCGATCGTAGGTCTCCCTGCTCTGTCTCTGCCACTCTCCGTCCGTCCGACGGAAGCTGAAGGTCGTCTTCTTCAGGACATACCAGTCGTCCGACAGGGTGGTCACCTGCTCAACCCGAATCCGATCTGCAACCGACATACACGTTCTCCATCACATACTGCACGATATTGCATGATATTTGTGTTCGTGCAATATACGGAGCATCGGCGACGGACGCATCATGGCGGGCGCGTTAAGGCGAGCTTCCACGTTCGGGAAATTCCTGCAGTCACTCCCGAGCCTGCATTGCAGAGCCGCCACGGGCTGGAGCTAGGGATTCAATTGCAGCGGTTATTGCCGGTTTGCACTATCTGAAAAGGAAGCTTCCACATGCTGACCACTGAGCGCAAGGCGCTGCTCCTCGACGCCCTCGGCAAGGAAGGCCGGATCGTCGCGAAAGAGTTCAGCCGGAAGCTGGGCCTATCCGAGGACACGATCCGGCGAGACCTTCGGGAGCTTGCTGGCGAAGGACTACTTCAACGCGTGCATGGCGGCGCTCTCCCCGCCTCCAAGGCACTCAAAGACCTTCCCACGCGCCGAAATGTGTCAGTCAACGACAAGGCCGAGATCGCCAAGGTCGCCGCCGGCATGGTCAAGGAAGGACAGATCGTCTTCCTGGATGGGGGCACGACGACAATCAGGCTCGCGCGCGCCCTCCCAAGGGCCTTGAAGGCGACGGTCGTGACCCATAGCCCCGACGTCGCAACCGCTCTTCTTGATCATCCGGGGGTGGATGTGGAGCTTATCGGCGGTCACATCTACAAGCATTCGAACGTCTCCGTAGGGGCCGCCGCCATCGAAGCAATCTCGCAGATCCGTGTGGATCTCTACTTCATGGGCGTGACCGGTATCCATGTAGAGCACGGCCTGACGACGGGAGACCGCGAGGAGGCGGCGGTGAAGCGGGCGATCTGCCGGCAGGCTGCGGAGACGGTCGTGCTTGGCTCGAGGGAAAAGCTCGGTGCCGTCTCCGCGTACAGCGTCGTTGGCTTCGATGACGTCGACGGGCTTATTGTGAGCAGGAAGTGTCCCGAGGATCTGCTCACCCCTCTTCGCGATCTAGGCACGCAGATCATATCGTCGTAAATGGCGGACAGTGGCGGAAATGAAGGCTCATTCCTGTCGCAAGATTCGTCGCTTCATGGCCAAAACACCAGCTTCCAAGCTAAGCCGGGAGCCCGTCACGCCACCTCAAGGTGCGAAGATTCCGTTCCCTGCGTGATAAGCGGCGCGGGAGACTTCGCATGCGGGTGGGAAGCGTTAAGTCGCCGAGCCACGATATCGTGGTTGAGCCACAGGACGGGACCGGAGGGTTCGGAAGATTCACCGAAAATCAGTTGCCCGGTTGCCTTCACGACGAGACCGCTCAGGAGATCGCTGATCATCAACTTGCTATCCCGATGCATCCGGGTGATTTCGTTGGACGTGCCGATGGTCAAATCGGCCTGTGCCTGGCTGTTTGCCATGGGCCATGCCGAAAACTCATAGAACGGGCGCATGACCTCGCTGGCCTGCATGTCGGTGATCTTCCGGAACACATCCTTCATGGTTAAGCCGTCTGCCAGAAGCTGCTCGCAGGCCTGCCACTGTTCGTCTGCCCATTGGCCGCCGTTTTCTTTCTTCAACGCAAGCAGCAGCGGTATCAGGGGCAGTTCGATACCCGTGAACACATCGGACGAATTGGTCCGGATTTCGGGACAGTTATAGACAGTTGCCTTGATGCCTTTCGCCCAGGCTTCCTCTGCAATGCCTTCGAGCCGCATCTTGGCATAACCCTGGGTGTAGTTGGTGTAGGTCTGCCAACGATAGCTTCCGTCAATGAGGATCGCCGATCCGTGGTAACCATAGGCCGTATATCGTATTTGACCGCCCGAAGCTTCCACGCGCTCGCGAATCGCCGCGCTGAAATCAATGAGATGGCGAAAGGTGTTTGCGGAGACGTCGTCAAAATTCTGCAGGATGAGTTTTCCCATATCACTGTCGAGCAAGGTCTGCGACGACATGTGGCGGGTTCCGGTTCCCTTGTAGATTCGATTGGCGACGACCAATAATACCTTCGCCTTCGGGATGCCTCCGGCCATTGTGTGGGCGAAGAAAACATTGCGCCCAGCGGCGATCATTCCGTCGAGAACGGTCATGACCTTTGCAAGCGACTCCGTAAAACGCGCAGTGGCGATGTCGCGGCATTGCCTCACATAGTCCCAGTCGAGCTTGTCGTGTTCCCAGCTCTCAAGCGTCATCTTTGCCAGGAGATCGGTGGGAGTTGGGCCGTCTGCGGGCGCATCGAGATCGAAACCCGCCATAAGAGGTATGTTGATGATCCTGCCGCCCAGCCGGGCCTCCGCTGAAGACAGTTCCTCGGCATCGAGCGGCCGAAGCGCGTTGTTCTCGTCGCGCCGCCCGACGGTGATCCCCACAATCTCCATGCCAGCCCGCCGGGCTTCCTCGAGCAAACCGGTGGCGTATCCGCGGCCGAACAGTTCGCCGAAGAGTACGAAAACATCGCCTTTACGGAAGACCGTGTTCTCGGAAAGACGATTCAGTGCAACCGGATTTTCCATGCTGTCAGCTCTTTGATTCGTGTGTCGTCGAGCAATGGCTCATACGAGCGTCGCAAAGACATGACCGCACTGGCACCGAATGGGAACTCATTTTCGGTGACCGTTCATTTCAAAACGTGAAGTCGGTCTCTGCTGTTCCTGCAATGCGGCGAGATGCCGGGGCCGTTGGAGATCGGCGCGCCGATACCGAAACGAGTTCGCTGGGAACGCTCGTCCTACGGATGTTTGGAGGCTATTGGCGCTCTCTGAGGCTCAAGGTTGGCGCGTTCTATCATTGTCGAAGACAACTATCGGCCGCGTTCCGGACGTGACCGCTCGACAGCAGACCGACAGCTTCCAGGACCTAATGCGGGTGGCGTGAACGACCGGCATGGGGCGCGATCCGGCCAAGTCGGCAGCCGGCCCGAAGGGATCAAGTCACGGCCAGGGGCTGCCCCTGACCGTATTTCTAATCAGAATTGGTCGCGGCTGTCGCTTCTCACGTCGCCGTCCACCTGATGAGGAGCGTAGAGGTCAGCGCGAGCGCTTCGCCGCCAGGGCCGCGCCGGATGCTCCCGGTCAATTGTAACATCGGCGACGGAGATCGAAGTTGAGCCATCTGCCGCGCATTGGGCTGCCCAGCGGCCATCTGGCGATGCTATCCCAGCAGGCATGGCTACGCTTTGCGGCGCGTGAGCTGCGTAGCTGACCCAATACGTATTGCTGGCAGCGTGGCCCAACACCTCCGCGGCGAATGCTGGGGCGGCGGAAGGGATTTCGCCTGTAGTCGAGAACAGAACGCAATCTGCCTCAAGCCGCTCATACTCCGTGAATAACTCTGGATAGTGTGATTCAGCATCGGCTTTGCGGCCAAGCCCGGTACAGCCGTGCTGCCTATGTGGTCGACAGCCAAGACGCATTTGCCGAGCGTTGTTCTTAGCAAAGCTTCAGCCGCTGAAAAATCATTCAACCAATTCGCATCGTAAGGGACGGGTTCGACTAAGCTCGGCATGTGCGCATCCGTCGATATGGCGAACAACCGATGTTAGCCGATCCGGCCAGTGCACGTCTTCTATTGACACTCAGCGACATGGCCGCTGTCGGTCCTTGGCCGTCATTGCTAGTCGACCAACCTTTTCCGATAGCGGTGAGTGGAGACGAGGAACTTCTGACTGATGCCAGGCGGAGCCCAGAGAGCACCGTCGAATGTGTCGATGAGGCACCAACCCTGTCGAATGTAAAAACGTTCGGCTCGGATGTTGCCCGCTGTGCAAAAAAGCTCCGCCTGAGATACCCCGTCTTGCCGCAAAGCGTGTTCTGCGAAACCCAACAAGGCAGACGCCACGCCGGTGCCTCGAGCGCCTACGCCAACGTAGAGTTTGACGACTTCGATCCCCATCAAGGAAACGAAACCAATCAGGTTGTCGCCTGATCGAGCAACGTAGAAAGTATCTGGCGCTTCCTTCAACCAGATGCGGAAGTGACTCTTCGTCCGGTAAACTAGAGCCTCTGGAGGAACCAGTTCGGCATGAGCGTCATGCCATCCCTGATGCCAAAGGTGAACGATCGCCTCCTCGTCTTCGGGGGCTGCTGGCTGAATGTCCATATGGCTTCGCTGTCGTTCTGAAGAATATCCAGGAAAATTGGAGCTTACGTAAAGCCCCATGAATGGCAACCCGAAGACGTGGCCGCTTATGGCGCATCAGCGCCATGACGGGGTCCGGGCCGAAGCGGACGTTTAACCGGCGGTGCGCGTGATCATCGCCATTTGCTTCACACGATTGTCACCTCAAGAGATTAGCCGTCGGCCAATGCTTTTCCTTGAGCGAGGCTGAACGTGGTACAGCATCGGCCGCGCATCGTAGTTGTCGGTGCAGGAATCATTGGTTCGGCGATCACATACAACCTGGCCATCCAGGGCGCGAACGTCCTGCTCTTGGACAGAGGTCCAACAGCTGGTTCTGGCGTAACAGGACGGGCTTTCGGTTGGATCAATGTGATAAACGGAACCCCCTGCGACCAGAGCTACGCCCTTTGGCGCGAAGCAGTTGCAGAGTACAGGGGGTTACAAATTGCTCTCCCGACAGCCTTTGCCTGTGCACGCTGTGGGTCCTTGTTGTGAAAAAGTACGACAGAGGAGACGGAGGCGTTCGCCGACCTTCATCGTCAAGCAGGGGAACGTGTCGAGCTAGTGTCACGACAGGCATTGCAGGGATTGGAGCCCGGTCTTCGCCGAGCACCAGAACTCGCTGTCTTTTCGCCAGATGATCTGGCTCTTGATCCAGGGCAGCTTGCCAGAGACCTCGTCGCTGCGGCAGTTGCCGCTGGCGGCTCGACTCTCTTCGGCGCGGCCGCCGATACAATCGAAACCGTAAACGGGAGGGTCTCCGGGGTAAAAGTTGGGCATGAGACCATCCCAGCCGACATCGTGGTTATGTCGGCTGGTTCTGGTATCCAAGAGCTGGCTGATCGGATTGGCATTCAAACAGGTTTGACGACATCTCCAGCCCTGCTACTTCGCTACACATGTAATCGCACTGTTGTAAACCATATCTTGCGCGGCCCTCGTTTGGAAATCAGACAAGCCATTGACGGCAGTCTGCTTGTTGCAAAATCCTACGTGGCCAACGGAGAGGAGAACGGCCCCAAGTTGGTCGGGGAGACGCTGCTTAACGTAATGCACGACGAACTGGACTTACCCGAACAGGTTGAGCTGCAGAGTGCGGAGATTGGCGAACGTCCGATTTTTCTCGACGGCTTGCCGCGTACTGGCTTTCTGCCCGAAGTCGAGAATTTGTACCTGGCAGTCGGCCATCCAGGCGTAATTCTTGCCCCGTTGATAGGTCGCATGACCGCACAAGCGATTATGAAAATCAGGAGCAAGAGCGCCGCTCTTACTTCTTACTAGGGTGTCGACTTCAGACATCGCGCCTATGTCTCCTTTTGGCGCGAGAGAGACCACCGGCTGTCGCCGATGGTCAAGAGCCTATAGCTCAATCCGCAATCCTGAGGGCATCGTCTACTTCGACGCCAAGGTAGCGGACGGTGCTTTCCAGCTTAGGGTGACCGAGCAGAATCTGGACGGCCCGAAGATTGCCCGTCTTCTTGTAAATCTGTGCTGCCTTGGTGCGCCGCATCGAGTGGGTGCCATAGGCGCTAGCGTCGAGTCCGATAGACGCGACCCAGCGATGGACAATGCGGGCATACTGCCTCGTCGACAAGTGCTGCGCCGTCTCCCGACGGCTTGGAAACAAGTAGCTGCCGCCGTTCCTTCGAACAAAGGGAAGCCACGCCGCCAGTGCGGTCTTCGTCTGCTCGGTGACCTCAAACTGCACGGGCCGTTCGTCTTCTTCTGGATAATGGTGGCCCGATCTCGAATCGAACTACCGGACCACAAGTCCTCAACCCTCAGCTTGACGAGGTCACAAGCGCGAAGCTTGCTGTCGATGGCGAGGTTGAACAGCGCCAGTTCTCGGATCGCGCCGCTCATCTCAAGCCGAACACGGATCGGCCACACGTTCTTTGGCTGTAGTGGGCGCTTCTGACCTACCAGAATTCCCTTGTTCCACGGATAGCGACCACGCAGTACGAGGGTGTCCATGCCTAAGCCTCCACCGCTCCTCCCACCGCGTCGCCTCCGTCAGGCAGCCGATCATAGCACGTTCCGTCGCTACTCGGCCGCAAGCCGTCATCGATGTGTTGTCGGGGGATGCAATAGAGTGCGGCCATCCCACGCGGAAACAAACCATGCTGACACTTCTGGCACTTCATGGCTCAGGCCGAGACGAAACCGATTTGGCAGAGTTCTGTCACCAGCTTGCACCTCAGGCCCACATAAGCGCTCCTCGTGGCCCGTTTGCACAGGCAGACGGGTTCACCTTCTTCAGACGCCGTTCTGATCGCAGCATTGCTGCTGCTGAGGTCTTAGACCGGGCGACGAGGTGGGTTTCGCAAGAGGTCGAGGCGCATCTCCCGGCATCCGGTGAGGTCATTGTGGTAGGATATTCCAGCGGCGCGATATTTGCTGAAGCGTTACTCTCGGTCGCTCCCCAGAGGTTCGCGGGGGCGGTTCTCATGCGCCCCGAACCGCTCTCCTCGAATTTCAGTTTTTCAGAAATGCCGGCAAAACCGATCCTGATCGTGGCAGGAAAGCACGACGAGCGCCGACGCCACGACGACGCTGCCGTTCTTACTGAACAATTCAACAAGGCTGGGGCTGTCGTTTCGCTGCATGTCATAGATGCCGGGCATGGATGGGCACGTCACAATGCGGACGTTACGTTGGCACGCTCCTGGTTAGCGACCGTCACCACCAACTAACGTCCGCTATTGGCGCATCAGCGCCACCGAAGTGCCCGATGCAGCCTTATAAGGCGCTTCACCTGCACCGCTGCTGGTGGATAGGTTACCGAACCATAACAACCGCTTCGCCTCTGTCACGTGACAGGCGATCTACCTCACTATACCCCAGACGCGTGGCGAGTTTCATGGAGGGGGCGTTTGCCGCAGCGATCAAACATGCCGTACGTTGCCTATGATTGCTCTCAAACCAATGCTGCGCCGCCCTTGCAGCTTCAGTGGCATAGCCGCATCCATGGTATTGCGAGCGCAGTGTCCACGACATCTCTATGCTGGTCCCGGCGTGGCAGCCAAGGTCACGCTCAAATGTCGCGTAGCCGAGCTTGCCGACATACTGCGCGGTGCTTCGCTCAGTTACCGAGAATAGACCGAACCCCATGACTTCCCAGTGCCCGACATCACGTAGAAATCGCGCCCAAGCCTCGCTGCGGTCCAAGGGACCATTGCCGATGTGACGCATGACAGCCTCCTCGGCGAACATGTCCACCGTAGCTTCGAAGTCGGCATGAATGGGAGGCCGGAGAGTGAGGCGTTCTGTTTCGATCATTCAAACTCGATATGCTTACAACCCTTGATGCGCAAGAAGGGCATTGGGTCCGGCTGCGAATGCCGCGGTTTACCAGAAGGCGGTTTTCGGCCCGAAGCAGACTGTCACAGGCGAAGCCCGCATGGCTGCTGTGCGCCTCATGTCGGTCATAGCGGAAGTCATCGCGCCTCCCGGAAAGCAGACATGGTTCTGAAAGCGGCGTCACGCCGCCTGTGCGCCATGAGCGGCCACGTCTTCGGGTTGCCATTCATGGGGCTTTACGTAAGCTCCAATTTTCCTGGATATTCTTCAGAACGACAGCGAAGCCATATGGACATTCAACCAGCAGCCCCCGAAGACGAGGAGGCGATCGTTCACCTTTGGCATCAGGGATGGCATGACGCTCATGCCGAACTGGTTCCTCCAGAGGCTCTAGTTTACCGGACGAAGAGTCACTTCCGCATCTGGTTGAAGGAAGCGGCAGATACTTTCTACGTTGCTCGATCAGGCGACAACCTGATTGGTTTCGTTTCCTTGATGGGGATCGAAGTCATCAAACTCTACGTTGGCGTAGGCGCTCGGGGCACCGGAGTGGCGTCTGCCTTGTTGGGTTTCGCAGAACACGCTTTGCGGCAAGACGGGGTATCTCAGGCGGAGCTTTTTTGCACAGCGGGCAACATCCGAGCCGAACGTTTTTACATCCGACAGGGTTGGTGCCTCATCGACACATTCGACGGTGCTCTCTGGGCTCCGCCTGGCATCAGTCAGAAGTTCGTCGTCTCCACTCACCGCTATCGGAAAAGGTTGGTCGACTAGCAATGACGGCCAAGGACCGACAGCAGCCATGTCGCTGAGTGCCAATAGAAGACATGCACTGGCCGGATCGGCTAACATCGGTTCGCCATATCACGGATGCGCACATGCCGAGCTTAGTCGAACTCGTCCCTTACGATGCGAATTGGTTGAATGATTTTTCAGCGGCTGAAGCTTTGCTAAGAACAACGCTCGGCAAATGCGTCTTGGCTGTCGACCACATAGGCAGCACGGCTGTACCGGGCTTGGCCGCAAAGCCGATGCTCGACATTGATGTAACCCTATCCGGGTTGGACGACATTTCCGACGCAAGCGCGAACCTCATCAAGGCTGGATTCGAACCGCGTGGCAATCGCTACGACGACGACGTTTGGGCTTTCCTTTTGAAACGCCCTGCGCCTCAGATCAGGGTCTACCTCTGCCCGCCCTCAAACCAGACCCACGAACAGCGGATGCTTTTCCGAAATCATCTTCGTCAACATGACGACGTGGCTGCTGCATACCTGGCCCTGAAAAACCAGCTTGCGGCGCAGTTTCCGTATGATGGGGATCGTTATACGTCGGGAAAGAGTGCCTTCATCTCCGAAATAGTCCGCGCGGCGCAAAGAGAGGCGCGGTGACCGGGGCCGACTACCGCCTTGGCTAGGAGCGCGCCAGAAGCGTTCTTCGCGAGTGATCAATACTGATTGACGAATCAGTGCGGGGCGGCGCATCATTCGCTCGGCGCGGCCTACGCCTAACCTCCTAGACCTTCCCCAGCATGGTCTTGAACAGAGGCAAAGGGACTGACGTCTCGGGTCGGTTGTCTTGGTCCGATCGTTTCGGCGGGTTGCTGGGGAACTACGTCCGGAACGTGAAAGGCCTCACAATGACCCAAAACGGAAATTTCAAACGTCGTGTACGCGCTCGCGCGGCAAAGACAGGCGAATCTTACACCGCAGCTCTTCACCACATCCGCCAGCCGTCGGCCAAGCTTGCCATCCACGCAATACGGCTTGCTGTGGCGCAAACCTCTCTATTTGAAGATCCTCGCGACAAGTCTGCGCTTCGAGCGAGTGGGACGGAGTTGCGCGCCCTGATGATGGCCGCTCATAGCAGGCGCTCGCGTAATCCATTTCCCTGAAGGCGCGACATGCTCGCCCAACAAGCGGCTTATGTCGGAGAGCGGCCCAAAGGAGATCGGCCCATCAGACTGGGGACGATATGACTGGGCCACTTTGCGTTCAGAATTGGCGGCCACGAGCGAGCTGGCGAAGAAATTGAAGCTATGGACGGTGCTTGGGTCCGTCCATCAGCTTACACCTCCTCATCGGCCGCATAATAGCCTGTACGTCATATCTGATTGCGGAACACTGGTGACCCGCTACGACGAGCGCATGCTATCGAATACCAAAATTTCCTTCATGTATTCGCCTGGAAAATTTCCAGTGACATTCGAAGTGGATGGCGTGCGGTTCGGCTGCGCACTCGGGATGGAATCACACTACCCAGAGTTATTCACGGAGTATGAGCGGCTTGATGCAGATTGCGTTCTGTTCTCGACTACCGGCGAAAGCCCTTCCGCCGCCCCAGCATTCGCCGCGGAGGTGCTGGGCCACGCTGCCAGCAATACGTATTGGGTCAGCTACGCAGCTCACGCGCCGCAAAGCGTAGCTATTCCTGCTGGGATAGCATCGCCAGATGGCCGCTGGGCAGCCCAATGCGCGGCAGATGGCTCAACTTCGATCTCCGTCACCGATGTTACAATTGACCGGGAGCATCCGGCGCGGCCCTGGCGGCGAAGCGCTCGCGCCGACCTCTACGCTCCTCATCAGGTGGAGGGCGACGTGAGAAGCGACAGCCGCGACCAATTCTGATTATAATACGGTCAGGGGCAGCCCCTTGCCGCGACTTGATCCCTTTGGGCCGGCTGCCGACTTGGCCGGCTCGCGCCCCATTTCGGACGTTGAGCCGATACTCGTATCATCTGGAAGTCGACATGGCCGAAGGCGTCAACTCTCGTGCCAGAGGCTCGAAATCTGGTTCTCCATCCTGATGCGCAAGCCGCTGCGCCGCGCCAGCTTCGCCTCCACCGCCGATCTCAAAAGACCGCATTAAGCGCTTCATCGACTACTTCAACAAGACCATAGCAAAGCACCTTGACCGCCTAACCAGTGCGTCCAAATTTCCGCCAGCGTGTACTAGCCGAACGAGGATACTCGCTGGTTGCGCTCCTAAAGAGCTCAGCACACCGATTTGGTGGAAAGTGACGGCCGCTGGCCTCAATGATATAGTTTGGACAGGAACGGATATTAACCAGAATCGATGTTTGCGGGGCCGTCCCAATGTCAGGATTTCCTCTATCGCTCTTTCTCGCTGGCATGATCGGCTGCTGCGCTTCGAGCGCGCTTGCCTTTGACGAAAGGCTTGAGATTCAGTCGCGTACCCTGAGCGACAGCGCATTTCTTGGAGGTGATCAGGATGCGGGAAGTCCTGTCGTTCTAAGTGGCGGCCTTTCAGGCCCGGACGCCGAACAGAAGCTCCCTGTAGTTATTCTGCTGCACGGGACGGACGGGCCGGGGAGCGGAGCGGTCTGGAGCTGGAACCGCTTTTTGAACAGCAAAGGCATTGCGACCCTCAGCCTCGACAGCTATACGGGGCGGAACCTTAGCGAAGCGTCGTCCGACCAGTCGCTCTTCAGCCAATTCACGCAGATATACGACGCCTATCGGGCCGTGGAGGCCTTGGCCGCACACCCGAAAATTGACGGCTCACGCGTGGCGATCATGGGATTCTCGCGTGGCGGTAACGCTGCCCTCTATTCGGCAATGGTCAGATTCCAGAAGTCATTCGGGCCGAAGGAAGGCCTCATCGTCGCCCAT
Source organism: Sinorhizobium sp. GQ132 (assembly GCF_059758575.1). Classification (NCBI taxonomy): domain Bacteria; kingdom Pseudomonadati; phylum Pseudomonadota; class Alphaproteobacteria; order Hyphomicrobiales; family Rhizobiaceae; genus Sinorhizobium; species Sinorhizobium sp. GQ132. The sequence continues at coordinate 59,510 of NZ_JCAXDX010000001.1, forward strand.
TTGCCGTTCTATCCGGCTTGCAACTTCGAGCTTCTGGACCAGGTCAATGTTACCGGCGTTCCGATCCGGGAATTTCACGGGGCAGAAGACGACTGGACGCCGGCCGCCCCTTGTCGCGCCTATATCGACAGGCTCGCAAAGGCAGGTCACGATGCGCAGATGACCGTTTATCCCGGTGCGCTGCATAATTTCGACAGCCCGCGCAATCCCGCTCGTGTCTCTGATCCCGATTGGCAGACGTCGCGAAACTGCCTGCGCCGGGAAGAAGACGGGCAGCTTGTGAACGCGGTAACCGGCAAGCCTTTCACCTATACCGACGCCTGCGTCGAATACGGCCCGAGTTCACAGTACCACGATGCCGCCGCAACGGCAGCGCAGGCTGCGGTGATGGAATTTCTGATTGGCGTGTTTGCAGACAAATAGGCCGGCAATCACTACGCCGCGCCTATGCCCATGAGTGCCAAGGCCGCGCGTCCATTGGGGCCGTAAGGGTTTCCCAATGTCTCTGCCATCTCCTGGTGATGATAGTTGGTCGCCTCTATCAGCTCGACAGGCTTTCCTGCGGCCTTCGCTGTGGCGGCGAAATCACGGCCTTGGCGGCGGAACTCCGGCGTTTCGAGACTGCCGTAGGTGACCACCACCGGCGCGCCCAACCTCTCGACATGACGTTGCGGGCTCATGTTGTCCGCGATCTCGTCGGTGAACTTGATATAACCTCGCCGCCAAGACAACCTTACCGGTTCCATCTCGTACATGCCGCTCATGCACAATCCGCCTTTGATGATGTCGGCAGGCAGACCAAACCCCTTCTGCCATTCAGTTATGAGGGCTACGGCGCATAGATGGCCGCCCGAGGAATGCCCGCCAATGTAGAGGCGGTCAGGATCGCCCCCGAAGCTTGCCGCGTTCCTATACACCCAGCCGATTGCCTTGCGCACCTGCATAGCCAGAACGCCGAGGTCGCCGCCCACATCGGTGACCGATGCGAAATCAACCGCCACATAGTGTGCGCCCGCGCCGACGAACGTCTCCGCAGCGTAAGCGTATCCTCTGGCCGTGTCGTAGCGCCACGTCCCACCGTGAATAAACACGAAGATGGGCGCATTCGTATGATTGGTCCGGTAGATATCCATCTGCTCGATTTCCGCATCGCCGTAAGCCACCCGCTCGGGCACGCCGATCCGCGCGATGGTTGCTTCGCTGTGGGATGCGATTCGCTTTTGCACTATGCTAAGTTGGGGCTCGTAGTACTGCTGGTCATAGGCCGCGTCGAGTTCTACTCGGTCATAGTTCAAAAAGACGGGCGGGCCCTTTTCTGCTTCGGCGGGCCGATTTGGCAGCGCTGAGCCAGAGCCGGTGTCGAGACCGTTGCGGCTGCGGCAGTAGCCGCAATAAGGACAGCCCTGCGCGTAGGGCCGTCACCGGCCGATGCGGCGCTCGTTTGCATAACTCCCCTCCCCGAGGATAAGATAGGACAGAGTATGAAACTGCCGATCACGAAAAATAGCAAGTTCATCCTTTGTACATTACCGCCACTCATCTTTCGTGTCCCTGGGAGGCACCAGACGCTGGCCCATGGTCGCCGTCACCGTTGCGACAGGCGAGGGCAAATGGCCAAACCGCCGCTACGGACAACCCCTGAGTGATCGCTTTCTGCTGAATCAGGACATTCGACCAATCCGACGAACGGCAGCAACGGGTCAAGTCTGAGACCTCGGTCCCGCTGGGTTGAACGTCTGCTATCTCTTTTTGAACGCCAGAACCTGACAGTCCGGTAACGGCCCCCATTTTGGTCATCGCCAACCATGTTCGAGATGACCGCTTTTGGCGCACAGGCGGCGTGACGCCGCTTTCAGAACCATGTCTGCTTTCCGGCAGGCGCGATGACTTCCGCTATGACCGACACGGGGCGTCAACCAGACGCCGTTCGCATTCCGCGGTACGTGCAGCGGATCGACAGGTTACTCAGGCGCGACCTCAAGGCGCTGTTTCAGAAGCCAGTCCCAGAGCTCGGGATCGTTCAAGGCGGCCCGCTCGACGCCCGAGTGGTCCACGCCCTCCAAGACACTCAGACGAGCATTACGCTTCAGACCCACAAGCCGCTCATAAAGCACGACTGAATCCGACAAAGGGATGACTTCATCGTTCGTGCCGTGGAACACCCAGAAGGCTGCCTTTTCATTTGTTCTGCTAAGGTAGTGGCGATTGCCGCCGCCGGCGATCGGAACGACAGCGGCGAATGTTTCGGGAAACTGTTCTGCCATGGCCCAAGCAGCGAAAGCGCCGCGGCTGAACCCCACGACATAGACACGCGCGCGATCGACGCGATACTTCGACATAACGTCGTCGAGTGCCGCCTCGACTTTCTCGATCGGATAAAGCAGCTCTTCACTCGGATTCTGAGGTGAAAACACCAGGAAGGGGAATTTCTTTCCCTCCTCGATCAATTTCGGAATGCCACTCGATCTGACTTTCTCGATATCGGTCCCGCCCTGATCGCCGCCGTGTAGCCACACAACAAGCGGATACGCGTTGCTGGAGGACGCATAGTCGTCCGGCGTGTAAATCAGATAGTTGAGATCATTCTTTATGGTGGTGCTCGATCTCGCTGCCAACTGCTCTGCATGCGCCACGCCTGCACTGCACATTCCGATTACGGCCGTGAAAGCCAGTGCCATGATGTTCCGCGTCATTCGACCACCTGCTTCATAATGTTGCGCCTGTAGGCATCAAATGGAACCGAAAAACCAGAACTCAAGCCTGCCGACTCCGGGGATGGAACGTCGCCTCGGGGAAGGATTGTCGCGGAAAGCCGCGGCAATCCCGGAAGCGCGACCTGACAGCCCGGTTGTCGAGTGAAGAATTACCTCCGGCGTGGCGAGCAATCACTGGGTCAGGCCGTTCTCTCCTTCTCGTAGAAGGGCAGACAGTGCCGCTACATTTCCTCGATCGCATCCACCCGGTCCGGATAGAATGCCATGTGCTCCTTGATCTCACGGACCGCTTCATGCGGATTCTCGTAGGTCCAGACGGCATTCTTCGAGCGTTCGCCACCGGCCGCGATGCTGTAATAGGACGCATCGCCCTTGTAGGGGCAATAGGTCCCATGATCGGTGCGCGCAAGCAGCGACATGTCGACGTCGCTGCGGGGGATGTATTGCACGGGCGGATAGGACGCCTCGCGCAATGTGAGCGCGTCGCGCGTATCGGCCACGATGCGGCCATCGAGCCTGACTACAACACGCCGGGGATTGCGTTCGACAGTAATCGGATGGTCGGGGCCTGGAATTCTGATCGGCTTGTCTGACATGAGCGTTCGCCTTCAGGTGGTTGCACCGCCCCTTAGATAGGGTCACGCCTCCCGCTCCCCAAGGGCCGCACCGCCTCGACGGGCTGGGATGGCTTCCGGTCCGGCCAAACAAAATCATGAACCATCGGATATCTGAAAGAGTTGGAGCGGATGCGGGCGGAAACGGGCATGCGCCTTTCCTTGATCCCGCTCGATGTTAGCCAGATTGGAGATGCCGGCAGATGATTGCGAGAACAGGTGGGTGCCTTTGCGGCGCGCTGAGATATGAGGTGCGCGGAGAACCTTTGCGGGTGGGACTTTGCCATTGTGCGGACTGCCGCAAGGAAAGCGGCTCTTCTTTCGTGACCTTCGCCGTCTGGCCCACCCGGGCTTTCAAGAGCTCTGGCGAAGTCAAGATATTCGCCGGCCGTGGCTTTTGCCCCGACTGCGGATCGCGGCTCTTCAACCCGGGAGAAGAGGAAACCGAAATTCGCGTCGGTTCGCTGGACGATGCCCCGGCCGCTCTCAATCCCCAATACGAGATCTGGGTCGTCCGGCGCGAGGGGTGGTTGCCTCCCCTTCCGGTCCCGCAATATCCGGGGGATCGAAGCCGAACCTAATATTTTCTCGTGCGCTGAATTTTGTTGTTGTGTGTTCTTTTTAAAATTGACGCGCGATAAGTTTTATGGTGTTTACTCCCTGCCAAGGTCAGGGACGGGAGGGCCCGCCTGCCTGGTTGCAAACGTTGAAGGCCCGCCGTTTCCAAGGGAGGAAACCATGAATATGCCCCGCATTCTCAAAACTCTCGTCGCCGGCACCGCGCTCACCTTGCTGGCATCCGGCGCCTTCGCCGACGGCATCGGCGCATCGCTCCTGACCCAACAGCACCCGTTCTACATTGAGCTCGCCGAGGCGATGAAAGCCGAAGCCAAGGAAAAGAATGTCGCGCTCGAAGTGGCGATCGCCAATCAGGACCTCAACAAGCAGCTCGCCGACGTTGAGGACTTCATCGTCAAGGGCGTTGATGTGATCGTCATCTCACCTGTCGACAGCCAGGGCGTACGCGCGGCGATCGCAAAGGCGGAAAAGGCCGGCATCAAGGTGATCACCGTCGACGTTCCGGCCAATGGGGCGACGGTGACGTCGCATATCGGCACCGACAATTTCACCGGCGGCGTGAAGGCGGGCGAGCTGATGGCCGAAGTTCTCGGAAACAAGGGCAAGGTCGCCATTATCGACTATCCGACGGTTCAGTCGGTGGTCAATCGCGTCAACGGCTTCAAGGAAGCGATCGCCAAGCATCCGGAAATGGAGATCGTCGCGACCCAGACGGGCATCACCCGCGCCGAAGCCCTCGCCGCCGCACAGAACATGCTGCAGGCCAATCCCGACATTACCGGCATTTTCGGCTTCGGCGACGATGCGGCCCTTGCCGCGGCCGTTGCCGTCAAGGCTGCCGGACTGGAATCGCAGGTCAAGGTCATCGGTTTCGACGGCATGAAGGAAGCACGCGATGCCGTCGACGGCAATCCGGTAATGGTCGGCGTGATCCAGCAATTCCCGGACCAGATGGGCAAACAGGCGATCGACACCGCCGTAAAGGTTGTCGCCGGAGAGACGGTACCGGCCGAGCAGCCGATCGTACCGGGCGTCTACACCGGGAAATAGGTCCCTCCCAGGACGGCTGCCGCCTGCGGGCGGCGGCATACCACGGGCGTATCCGGCGCATGCCGCCGGATACGCTCCGGTCCGGCTGAAGGAGGCCCGCCATGCATGGTTCCGCTGCGGATACCATTCTCAAGATCACCGATGTCACCAAGTCCTTCGGGCAGGTCGCCGCTCTCAAGGGGATGCGGCTCGAAGTCCGGCGCGGCCGGGTGCATACGCTGCTCGGCGAAAACGGCGCCGGCAAATCGACCTTGATGAAGATTCTCGCCGGCGTGCACGGAGCGACGTCGGGAGAGATCGTTCTCGACGGGCAGCCCTACCGGCCCGCCAACCCGCAGGAGGCCGCCTCGCTCGGGCTGGCGATCGTCTTCCAGGAATTGAGCCTCTGCAACAATCTGACGGTCGCTGAGAACATCCTCGCCACGCGCGAGCCGCGCCGTTTCGGCTTCATCAACGACAAGGCGCTCGTCGCAAAGGCGCAACGGATCGTAACCGACCTCGGACTTCCCATCGACGTAACGGAGAAGGTCGGCAATCTCTCGATCGCCCAGCGACAGCTCGTCGAGATCGCCAAGGGCCTGAGCCATGATGCCAAGGTCGTCATTCTGGACGAGCCGACTTCCTCGCTCAGCGACAGCGAGGCCGAGATCCTCTTCGAGATTATCGGCCGGCTGAAGCAGCGCAACGCGGCGATCATCTATATTTCGCACCGCATGGAAGAGATCATGCGGCTCAGCGACGACATCACCGTCATCAGAGACGGCGAATATGTCGCAACGCATGCGCGCGACGAAGTCACCATCGAGACGCTGATCGCATTGATGGTCGGGCGCCGCATGGACGAAATCTACCCGCCGCCGATGCACCAAGTGGCGGCGGACGGCGCCCCGGTCCTTGCAGTCGACCGGTTGACGCGCGAAGGCGAGTTTCACGACGTGTCCTTCCACGTGCGCGCCGGTGAGATCCTCGGCTTCTTCGGGCTTGTCGGTTCGGGCCGCTCGGAGGTGATGAACGCGCTCTTCGGCATGAAGAACGCCGAAGGCACGGTTCACCTCGATGGCGAGGCCGTGCGGTTCCGTTCCCCGGACGAGGCCATCGCCCGCGGCGTCGGTTTCGTGACGGAGAACCGGAAGGAAGAGGGCCTTGTCCTCGGCCACAGCGTCGAGTGGAACATATCCATGGCGGCTCTCGCGAACTTCGCCGGGGGTTTGGGCTTCATCCGCAACGGCGCGGAACGGGCGGCGGCATCCGAACAGGTCGGGAAGCTCTCCATCAAGACGAACTCGCTGGAAACGCCGGCGGGGGCCCTCAGCGGCGGCAACCAGCAGAAGATAGTGCTCGCCAAATGGCTGCTCACGCGGCCCAAGGTGCTGATCCTCGACGAGCCGACCCGCGGCGTCGACGTCGGCGCGAAATTCGAGATCTACAAGATCATCCGCCAGCTGGCGGCCGAGGGAACGGCAATTCTGCTGATCTCCTCCGACCTGCCCGAAGTCCTGGGAATGAGCGACCGCGTGGTCGTCATGCATGAAGGCGCGCCCGGCGCCACGCTCGAAGGTTCCGCCCTCACTCCAGAGACGATCATGGCTCACGCGACAGGGTTTCAATCATGACACAGAACACAGCAGCCAAAGCCGCCCTTGTTCGGGCTCTCAAGCAATATGGCGGCATCTTCCTTTCGCTGGTGATGCTCTGCATCGTCTTTTCCTTCTTCAACCCGCGGTTCATGACGGTTGTAAACTTCATGAACATCCTGCAGCAGGTCGCCGTCGTCGCTATCGCGGCCTTCGGGATGACGTGGGTGATCCTGCTCGGCGAGATCGATCTTTCCGTCGGCTCGATCATCGCGGTGGCAGGAATGGTCGGGGCGCAATGCTTTGCCTTCGGGATGGGTTTCGTGCCGGCGATCGCGCTGACGCTGGCTGCCGGCGCCCTGATGGGAATGTTGAACGGGGTGCTGACGGCCAAGCTGCTCTTGCCGTCCTTCATCGTCACCGTCGCGACCATGGGTATCTATCGCGGCATGGTGAGCCTGCCCACCAACGGCGCGCCGGCCATGATCGAGAACGAAACCTGGACCGCAATCGGCACCGAGAGTTTCCTGGGGCTGCCGATCATCATCTGGGTCGTCGCCGTCCTCTTCGTCATCAATCAGATCGTGCTCAGCAAGACGAGCTTCGGCCGGCGCGCCTATCTGACCGGCGGCAACCGCGAGGCGGCCGTCTACTCCGGCATCAAGGTCGACCGGCTGAAGATCCTGATCTTCATGATCTCCGGCGTGATGGCGGCCATCAGCGGCATTCTGCTTTCCTCCCGCCTGTTCTCCGCACAGACCAATGCGGGCATGAGCTACGAGCTTGACGCCATCGCCGCGGCCGTTCTCGGCGGCACCAGCCTTGCCGGCGGCGTCGGAACCATGGTCGGCACGCTGATCGGCGCGCTCATCATCGGGGTGATGAACAACGGCATGAACATGCTCTCCGTCCCCTACTTCTATCAGCTGATCGTCAAGGGCCTGGTGATCCTCGTCGCCGTCTGGCTCGACGTCCGCGCCAAGCAGGCAAAGCGCTGAATCCCGACACGAGTGATCCACATGCACAAGATACTGACGATCGGCGAGATTCTCGTCGAAATCATCGCGACCGAGAAGGGTGACGGGTTCCGCCAGGCGACGCCGCTCATCGGCCCCTTCCCTTCAGGTGCACCGGCCATATTCATCGACCAGGCCGGGAAGCTCGGTCAGCCATGCGCGATCATCTCCCGCGTCGGAGGGGATGATTTCGGCACGGTCAACCTCGAACGCCTCGAGGGTGACGGCGTCGACATTTCCGGGATCGAGGTCGATCCGCTCGCCACGACCGGCAGCGCCTTCGTCCGCTACCGGCCCGATGGCAGCCGCGCTTTCGTCTTCAACATCCGCGACAGCGCCTGCGGCAAGATCATGCTCGACGAGCGAATGACCCGGCTCGTCGGCGAATGCAGCCATATCCATGTCATGGGCTCGTCGCTCTACGCGCCGAGCGTGGTCGAAAGCATTCTCGCCGCGATCGGGATCGTCAAGGCGGGCGGGGGCACCGTCTCCTTCGATCCGAATCTTCGCCCGGAGATCCTCAAAAGCCCCGGCATGCGCGAGGCGCTGCTTACGGTGCTCGCCGAGACAGATCTCTTCCTGCCGAGCGGAGACGAGCTATTCCTCTTCACCGAAGCCAAGACGGAAGGTCAGGCGGTCGCGGAACTCCTCGCATCCGGCATCAAAGCCGTCGTCGTCAAACGCGGCGCAGCAGGCGCCAGCTATTTCGATACCGTGACGGCGCTATCCCTGCCGGGCTTCCCTGTCGAGGAGGTCGATCCGACCGGGGCCGGCGATTGTTTCGGCGCCACCTTCGTCAGCTTCTGGCTCAACGGGGCGAGCCCCCGCGAGGCCCTTGAATTCGCCGCCGCTTCCGGCGCCCGCGCCGTCATGCACTTCGGCCCCATGGAAGGCGCTTCGACACGCGCGGAACTCGAACGATTCATCAGCGAGCAACAGGCCTGATCATGCAAGAGAACTATCTCATCGACATCGCCCGGTGGAGCAAGCGTCCCGGTCCGCGCGGCATACCGTCGATCTGTTCCGCGCACCCGCTCGTCATCGAAGCCGCCATGCTGCGCGCGCGCCGGGAGAATACGCCGGTGCTGATCGAGGCGACCTGCAACCAGGTCAATCAGGACGGCGGCTATACCGGAATGACGCCTGAGGATTTCACCCGCTTCGTCGGCACCATCGCCGACCGGATCGCGTTCCCCCGGGATAAGATCCTGCTCGGCGGCGACCATCTCGGCCCCAATCCCTGGAAGCATCTGCCCGCCGCGGAGGCGATGGCCAAGGCAGAGGCGATGATCGCGGCCTACGCGAAAGCAGGCTTCACCAAGCTGCATCTCGACACCAGCATGGGATGCGCCGGCGAACCGACGGCCTTGCCCGATGCCACGACGGCGGCCCGCGCGGCGCGGCTCGCGGCCGTCGCCGAAGACGCCATCGGCGGCTGCGGGGGCGTACTCCCGGTCTACATCATCGGCACCGAAGTCCCGATACCGGGCGGCGCGCTCGAAGAGCTGGACACGCTCGAGGTGACTGCTCCCGAAGCCGCCATAGAAACCGTGCGCGTCCATCGCGCGGCGTTCGAGGAAGCCGGCGCCGCCGGTGCCTTCAGCCGCGTCGTGGGCGCCGTCGTCCAGCCGGGCGTGGAATTCGGCAACGAGAACGTCATTGCCTATGATCCTGCCAGGGCCGAAAAGCTCAGCGCCACGCTGGGCCAACTTGACGGGATGGTCTTCGAGGCCCATTCCACCGATTACCAGACGCCGGATGCCCTTCGCCAACTGGTCGCCGACGGCTTCGCGATCCTGAAGGTCGGACCCGGCCTCACCTTTGCTCTTCGTGAAGCCCTCTACGGCCTCGACCAGATCGCTGCCTTTCTCTTTCCGGCCGCGCGCGAGCGGACGCTTGCCGAAGTCACGGAAGCGGTGATGCGCGAGGAACCGGCGAACTGGGGCAAATACTATCACGGCTCGGCGGACGAGCAGCGCCTTCAGCGGCACTTCTCCTATAGCGACCGCATACGCTATTACTGGCCGCATCCGAAGGCCGCTGCAGCCGTGGACGAACTCATGTCTCTGCTCGACGGCGTTGCGATCCCGGAAACGCTGATCAGCCAGTTTCTCGCCGGCAGCTACGAGCGCGTTCGCAATGGCGAGGTCGCGCCGCAGGCCAAGCCGTTGGCGCTTGCCGCCGTCGACGCCGTTCTGCAGGACTATTTCGCAGCGTGCCGGGTCTAGATCAAGACGTCAGAGCGGGATGCGGGCGGAAAGCCGCGCACACTTTTCCTCAACCCGCTCTAGCGGAAGCGCCGTGATCGGTGAATATTCCGAAAGACCAAATCAGATGAGCGGGGACGCTTCGACCGTGACCAGACAGATCAAGACGATGGAGGATTTTTCGGAGTTCGTCGGACTGTCGCGCCCCACCGTCTCCAAATATTTCAACGACCCCTCATCGGTGCGCAAGAAGACACGCGACGCCATCGAGGCGGCGATAAAGCAATCGGGCTTTCGCCCGAACATCTTCGCCGTCAACCTGAACCGCCGCCGCACCAATATCCTCGGGGTCATCGTGCCCAACTCGACGGACCCGTTCTACATGGCGCTGACGCGGCGCATCGAGCACATTGCCGATCAGGCGGGATTCCTCGCCTTCGTCCTTTCCTCGGACGGCAGGCCCGAGATGGAAGAACGGGCGATCGAAACCTTCAAGTCGATGAACGTCGCCGGCGCGATCATCGCTCCGCTCGGCGTCCAGTCGCATCACCAGAAGCTGAGCGCGCTCGGACAAAGCATACCGCTGATCTATGTCGACTCGCCGCTCGACGACAGTTCCTCCTTCGTCGGAACCGACAACCGGCAGAGCTTCAGGCTGATGGTCGACTATCTCTGCCGTTCGGGTGGCGCGCCCTGCTATCTCGGCATGCCCCCGGTCAACAACAACGCCATGGCGCGCCAGGACGCTTACCTCGAGGCCATGCGGCAACTGAAGATGAAGCCGGCGGTCGTAGAGACGACGGCATGTGCCTCCTGGGACTTCGAGAAGTTCGGCTTCGACGAGACGCTGCGCATCCTGTCCAGGGGCGGTTTCCCGACGCAAACCGTTCTTTGCGCGAACGACCGCGTCGCCTTCGGCGTCATTGCCGCCGCGTTTCAGTCCGGCCTGAAGGTCGGGCGGGATGCCGACAGCGATCTGAGGGTCGCCGGCCATGACGACCATCCCTTGTCCCGCTACACCTGTCCGCCACTGACCACGGTCGCGCAGAACTACAACGAAATCGGCAGGCTGGCGATCGAACTGCTCCTGTTCAAGCTCGGCGAGGCTTCGGGTAACGGTGAAGCCTTTCGCGACGACGAACGCATTTTGCTGAGCGCGGAGATCATGTTGCGCGGTTCGGCTTAGAACTCACCTGAACTGCGCGCACGGCGCAAGCGCGAGCGCCCCAGAGCCGGTCCACAGGACACCCGTCAGGGCCAGCACCGTCAGAAGGCGTCCCGCGCGGATCAGGAAGGGCTGGTCGTCTCCCGGATCGGCACAGCGAAGCGCTTGCGCGAGCTTTCCCGGAAAAGAGAAGACCAGCAAGAGTGCTCCGGCCGCGGCGAGTGTGGCCACGACGATGGATCCCGGAACGATGGTGGTCGCCCACGGCCCCGCGGCGGCGCATGCCACGGCGTGGAAAGTATAGACGGCAAGCAGATGTCCACCCCAAAGAATCGGCCCGGCCAGAAGGAAGAGAATTGCGCCGGCAATGGGTGGTTCGCGGATGGGATCGTTCATGACGCACCTATCCGATCAGTCGCGGGAAGCCGTGAATCAGTCCGAGGCCCAGCAGCGACTGGGCGACGGCGTAGTGATAGAGCAGCGCGTAGCTGTCGTAGGTCACCCGCCGTACGGCATCCAGCTTCCCGGCCAGATGCCGCGCCATCGCGAACAGTCCCATGATCAGCAGGGCGAAGACGAGTTGAGCGAAGAGAACGGCGCCGAGATAAACCATGGCTCCGTAGGCGTTCCCATCGGGGGTCAAGCCGGTCGCCAAGTGTCCCCGGAGTTCAAGTGCGAACGCACCCGTCAGGCAGGCGAGCGAAAGAAGCAGAGCGGCCGCCATTGCCACGCGCGATGCCGAGAACATCCCCAGCCTGCGGCTGACAAGCCATAAGATACCCGAGCCGGCAAGAAGCAGCGCCGCGGACCCCAAGGGCCAGCGAAGGGGCGGTGGTTCCGGAGAACCGGCCGGTGCCCAGACCTCCGGCGAGACGACCCAGAGGAAAAGGTAGGAAAAGACATAGGCGAGATAGAGGGACGCCGCAACGAACATCAGGACCACCATCGCCCACCAGGAATGCGACGTCGGTCCGCTCATATAGGTGGGAAGGCGAACACCCTTGGCGATTTCGATCATGCCTTTCGAAGGCCCGGGGTCGAGCCCCCAGGCCCAGACGAGGATGAAGGCGATGGCGAGGACTCCGCAGATCGTCGCGATCGTCACCATCTTGACCGTCAGCAGCAGGAAGAACGCCGCCGTGAAGACGGCCGCGAGGAAAGGCGGCCAGCCGGGACCGGGCATCTGGATGACATATTGCGGACGGGCATGGATCGGCGAGGTCACGATCGTTTCCCGCCAGCCGGTCGGAGCGTTTGGAAGATAGTGATGGCCGTCGCGTACCTCCTGAGGGAGGCTCGGCCGGTCCCAGAGGGGTTCGCGACTGGTGATGTGAGGGATGCTTCGGGTGGAATAGACGTCGTTCGGCAGCCATTCGAGCGTGCCCGCCCCCCAAGGGTTCTCGTGAGGTCCGTTGCCGGGGCGGAACTTCGCGGCGAGATCCACCAGAAACACGAGTACGCCGGCGGCAAGCACATAGGTCCCCACGGTTGAGATGAGGTTCAGCGTGTCCCAGCCCATGTCGCCGGGATAGGTCCAGACGCGCCGCGGCATGCCTCTGAGACCGGTCAGATGCATCGGCAGAAAGGTGACGTTGAAGCCGATGAAGATCAGCCAGAAAACCCACCGGCCCAACCGTTCCGAGAGCATCCGGCGGCTGAAGAGCGGCATCCAGTAATAGATCGCCGCAAACAGCGGGAAGACGAACCCGCCGATCAGCACGTAGTGGAAATGTGCAACCACGAAGTAGGTGTCGTGTACCTGATGGTCGAAGGGCACCATGGCCACCATGACGCCGGTAAGCCCGCCAAGGGTGAAAATGAAAAGGAAGCCGAGAATGAACAGCGATGCGGTCGTTATTCGGAAGCGCTCCCGTCCCGCGGCGATGGTCGCGATCCACGAAAAGACCTGGATGCCCGAGGGAACGGCGACCGCCATGCTGGCGGCGGAGAAGAAGGCGAGGCTCAGCGCCGGAATGCCTGTCGTGAACATGTGGTGCACCCAGAGCCCGAAGCTGAAAAAGCCCGTGCCGATCAAGGCGACGACGATCAGGTGATAGCCCACGAGCGGTGTGCGGGCCATGGTCGGTACCATCATCGAGACGAGGCCCGCGGCCGGAAGGAAGATGATGTAGACTTCCGGGTGCCCGAAGAACCAGAAGAGATGCTGCCAGAGCAGCGGATCTCCCCCCAGCGCGGCGCTGAAGAAGGGCCAGCCGAACGCCCGCTCGATCTCCAGCATCATCGTCGCCAGGATCACTGCCGGGAACGCGAACATGATCATGCTGGCGAAGATCAGCATCGTCCAGGCGAAGATCGGCATCTTGGCGAGCGACATGCCCGGCGGCCGTGTCCTCAGCGCGCCAACGACGATCTCCACCGCCCCTGCGATCGCCGAAATCTCGATGAAGCCGATGCCGAGCAGCCAGAAATCGGCGTTGTCACCCGGCGAATATTCCATGAGCGTCAGCGGCGGATACATGAACCAGCCGCCTTTCGGCGCGAGGTCGTAGAAGATGGTCGAGAAGAAGACCAGCCCGCCGACCACATAGGCCCAGATCGCGAAGGCGCTGAGGCGCGGAAAAGGCAGATCGCGCGCCGCCAGCATCTGCGGCAGCAGCATGACACCGAGCGCCTCGACCGCCGGCACGGCAAAGAGGAACATCATCGTCGTTCCGTGGACCGTGAACATCTGATTGTAGAGGTCCTGGTCTATGAGGCGATTGTCGCCGAGGGCGAGCTGCGTGCGCATGACGACGGCCAGCAGACCGGCCATGAGGAAGAAGAGAAACGCGACGCCGATATAGAGAAGACCGATCACCGTATTGTTGACGGCCGTCACCAGCCGCCAACCGCGCGGCGTCGCCCAGATGCGCTCCAGTTCACGGACCTCGCCTTCGGGCCGGGTATCGGGATTTGGCAGTTCCATCATCCGCCTCCGCCGCCAGTGTCGCGCAGGAAATAGAGGACGACCAGCCCCGCCAGGTAAACGGTGAGGACCGCGAAGGAGTCGTAACCCATCCGGAAGATCGTCCGGTCCCGGCGTTCGACCAGCCCGATGAAGAAGATCGCCGTGACCGTGATCGCGATCAGCGCTGCAAAGGCTTCGAAGCGTCCGGCGCCGTTCATCACCGCGTCGGCACCTCCGGTGATATCGACGATGAAAAGAAGGAAGAGATCAATGAGGTTCGTGCCGAAGATATCCGACATGGCCATGGTATAGAGGCCGGCACGCGTGGCGCTGAACACCGTGCTGACTTCCGGCAGCGACGTCGCAATCGCCACGAGAACCGCGCCGATGAAGCTCTGGCCGAGTCCGGTCGCTTCGGCGATCGCATCTCCGGAACGCGACAGCAGATAGCCTGCGACGATGATGACGGCGCCGCAGCCGGCAGTCGCCCAGCCCACCTCGCGCAGCGATTTCTCCTTGCTGTCTTCGGCCTCCTTCCGCGCCCTCTCTTCCTCCTTTTCGGGCGTGACCTCCTCGTCATTCGCTATCCAGGGCTTGTCGCGCTTCGACCGTGACAAGACCCACATGCCGAAGCCCGTGACCGCTGCAAGCAACCACATCCACACGCCCGAGAAAAGCACCGGCACGTCCCCCACCACGATCGAGGCGGCGACGATCGACAGGAGAAGGATTTTGAAGCCACCCTGCAGCATGACGACCGGATCGGGAATGACCGAAGTCAGCGCCTGGCGGCCGATCAGCATGTCGGCAAAGGCGAGGATCGCCACCTGCATGACGATGCCGCCGAGGATGCTGTTGACCGCGAGACTGGCGTCACCGCTGAGCGACGAGGTCACGCCTACCGCCAGCTCCGGGAGCGAAGTGATGCCGCCGAGAAGCACGACGCCGATGAAGGCCTGGCCTACTCCCGTCTTCTCGCTGATCGCATTGGCATAGCCGGTGATCCTGACGCCTGCCATCCAGACTGCCACGGCCGCCCCCGCGAAAATCGCAAGATTCAGCCAAAGTCCAAGGCCGGCGAAGTCAAGCATAGGTCACCTCAACTGGTCCAGATAGGCGGCGAGCTGCCGCAATTCGTCGTCGGTGAAGATTTCGTATGGCGGCATCAGATTTTCCGGCTTCACGTGCTGGCCGTCGCGGATCCAGCGGACGAAGGCGGCGACATCGTTCTCGAGCGTGGCAGCGGCAAGCGAGTGCCGGCTGCCCACATGCGTGAGATCGGGGCCGATCGTGCCCCGGGCATCCGTGCCTCGGACCCGGTGGCAGGCGGCACAGCCGGAGGAGAGGAACAGCGCCTGCCCTGCGGCCTGATCCTGTTTCGCAGCCGCGGCGTCGCCGGCCTCACCTGCCAGCCAGGAGGAAAACTGATCTTCGGGCATGGCGATCACGTAAAAGGACATGAAGGCATGCGGCCCGCCGCAATATTCCGCACATTGGCCGCGACTGATGCCGGCCTTCGTCGCTTGAAGCGTCAGCGTGTTGGTGTGGCCGGGGATCATGTCGAGCTTGCCGGCGAGCCGGGGCACCCAGAAGCTGTGAATAACGTCTGCCGATGTCAGTTCCAATTCCACCGGCCGCCCGACAGGCAGCCTGATTTCGTTGGCGCTCTCGATGCGGCGACCGGCCTCGTCGACATAGGTCACCCGCCACCACCAGCGCTCGCCCACGACCTCGATGCGCAATCCGCCCTGCGAACGGGCCGCAGTGGCGCCGGGCGCCATAAGATAGAAGCCGTAGCCCAGCAGGACGCTGAGAGCGAGGATCGGGAAAACGAGACCGCCACCGATGACCACCCTTTCGCCCGCAATGCGGGCACGCCAGCGCTCACCGCCGAAAAGCGCGACCGCCGTGATCAGGCAGACCCCGACGAGAATGGCGGTAGAGAACAGGATCAGCAGCCAACTGAGCGTGCCGATGCGCTCGGCTTCCGCTCCGGAAGGATCGAGCGCGGACTGCAGCCCGGCGCAGCCCTGCAGCGCGAGAGCGCTTGCCACCGCGAAATATCGGGCGAGCCTCATCGGTTCGCCTCCGTCATCGGCGCCGTGGCGCTTCCCGGAGGCAGCGAACCCAGATAGGCGGCGACGTCTTCGATCTGCGCTTCGTCCAGTGCGCCGGCAACCGCCGTCATGATCCTCCCATAGGGGGTCCCGATCCGCCCGCCGCGCCGCCAGAGCCGTATCTGCTCCTCTATATATTCGGTATGCTGGCCGGCGAGGACCGGAAACTGCTGCGATTGACGTCCGGAATGGCAGCTCAGGCAGGCCGGTACGCCCTGATCGGCGATACCGCGCCTGGCTATGGCTTCGCCGCGCCTGAGTTGCTCAGGGTCAGGTGGCGCCGATTGATTTCCGGCGCTTGGCTGGAGCGCGGAGTAATGCGCTGCCAGCTCCCGCATGGCGTCCTCTGACAGAAGGTCGGCGACCGGTTCCATGGCACCGCTCGCGCGGGTCCCTTTCGCATACTCCTGGAGACTGCGCAGGAGATAGGCTTCGGGTAGCCCCGCGAGCCGCGGGATACGGTCGCCGTTCGTGCCTGCGCCTTCGCGTTCATGGCAGCGCCCGCAGGCGGTCAAGGCGCTGCCGCTCACGGATCCCTCATCTCTACTCGCCTGGCTGCGCGTGAGGCCTGCCAAGTCGGGATAATTGCCTGCCGTTGCGGGCAGGCTCGCGAGGAATGCCGTGACGGCCCAGACTTCGTCGTCGCGCCGCGTATTCGGCCATGCGGGCATGCCGGTATATTTGAGGCCGTGCTTGACGATCCAGAAGATCTCCTCCGGCGGGCGGCGTTTGCCGATGTCCATCAGATCCGGAGGCGGGGGCAGCATGCCGCTGACGATCGGGTTTATCTCTTCGCCGGGGCGGTTGTGGCACGCTACGCACGCACCTTCGAAATGGGATGCACCGAGTCGGATCATGCCGTCGTCATCGAGCGGCGGAACTTCGATCGTAAAGCTTCGGTTGGTGATCGATCGTTCGCGGACCAGCGTCAGGATCCATGTCGTAATCCGCAGATGGTCCTTGGAGGCCGCGACGTTGTAGACGCCGGACCAGACGAACACGACCCCCGCAGTCACGAGCAGCACGGCGCCGATCCCGACGATTTTAGCAACGGCCGTCCAGTGAAGGTTTCTCAGGTCCACGCTGCTGCACCCGTTCTGGATCCGGCCTCGTCTTCCTCCATCGTCAAAAGCCAACGCGCGGCAATCACGATTCCTGCGAGAACATAGGTCACAGGACAGGCGACCAGCATGATAAGCCCCGCGAGCTGCTGATCGGCCAAAGTTGCGTTCAGGGTTCCAGTCGCATGCGCCGTGTGGGATGCAGCGAAAGCGGGGTAGAGCGCTCGCGGCGCGAAGACGAAGAGTACGGCGAGAAGACAATAGAGCTTGCTGGTCATCAGAAGGGCAACGATCGGTTGCCAGGAACGCTTGCCATGAAGAAGCAGGACCGCCCGCCAGAACAGGAATGCGGTCAGGAACAGGCTGGCATTCATCAGCAAATGAACCGTGGGAAATTCCAGGGCCCGCTTGAGAAATGGCGGCGCATGCCAGGCCCAGAGGGCGGCGATCTGCACAAGTGTCGCAAGCGGCAGAACCCACCCGGCGATTTCCCGCCGCTGCGGCCGGCCCCACGTCATTGCGACGGCAGCCAGGGGCGCGGCGAGGTTCATCAGCAGGATGTGCACTGCCATATGCGTCGCCAACGGCCCCATCACTCCCCCTAGTCCTCCGAGCGGTTGACCAAGACCGCGCCGGTCAGGTTTCAGAAAGGTCGCCGGCGCAGGCGGCCGGCCGAAACACGGCATCGAATTACTGTGTCGCAAGGCGAAACTGTTTGGGGTGCTTCATGGTTCCAATCCGCACCTCCTGTGGTTGCGGAGACGGCCGAACCGCCCGCCGCGAAGCGCTCACGGAACAAATGGGCAGGCCCGAGGTTTCAACGGTCGACCGAACAGGAGGGGCCGATGAGTCTGAATTCCGCATCGACTGCCGCGACCGTCACCAACCCGGTCCATTCGTTGCTCGTGCCGTTTCCGGTTGTCTGCTTTACGCTCGCCCTTCTGACCGATATCGCCTTCTGGCAGACGGGACACATCATGTGGCAGAACTTCTCCGCCTGGCTGCTCTTTGCCGGAATCATCGCCGGCGTGATTGCTGGTGTGGCCGGTGTGTTGGAGTTCCTGTTTCGAAGGGAGCGGCGTAGGCAAGGGGCGGTTTGGCTCCATGTAATCGGCTACGTCCTCGTCTTCGGTCTCGCCTTCGTCAACAACCTCGTCCATGCCGCCGATGGCTGGACGGCTGTGGTACCCTACGGGTTGATCCTCTCCGCGGCGACGGTGCTTCTGACGATCCTCCTCGCTTTGCTTGGCCGCGCCACCCTCTATCGCAGGCAATCCGGAGTGAGCGATTATGAATAGCTCTGCCTTCTTCCGTGCAAGGTTCCTCGTCGGAACCGGCGTTCTCCTCCTGGCGCTCGCAGGCTGCGGCGATGACGGCTCGGATTTCGACGTTTCGCAGCAGATCGGCCCCGATCCGGTCTTGCCGGAGCCGACATCGGAACTCATGCCGGACATGAAAATCGCCGAGGTCGTCGGCTGGCAGGACGGCACGGCACCGAGCGTTCCCGACAATCTCGTCATTGCCGCCTACGCGAAGGACCTTGCCAATCCGAGGACCGTCCATACGCTGCCGAACGGCGACGTTCTCGTCGTTCAATCGCGCGAACCCTCGGGCAAGCCGATAGAGCGGCCGAAGGACATGATCCGGGGTTGGATCATGTCCATGGCCCACGGCGGTGGTGCCGGCCCCCAAAAGGAAAGCAATCTGATCACGCTGCTCCGCGATACCGATCGCGACGGAACGGTGGACGAACGCCACGACCTGCTGACGGGGCTCAATTCTCCTTTCGGAGTGGCCTGGCACGAGGGAACGCTTTACGTGGCTGCGGCCGATGCGATCCTCGCCTATCCCTATCAGCTCGGGCAGGCGGAAATCACCGGCGAGCCGCGGGTTCTAACACCGCTTCCGGGTGGCCCGATCAACCATCACTGGACCAAGGATCTGGCCCTCAGCCCGGACGGGCGCTATCTCTATGCCTCCGTCGGTTCCAACTCGAACGTGGCCGAGCGCGGGCTCGAGGCCGAAAAGGGCCGCGCTGCGATCTGGCAGGTAGATCGGGAAACGGGTGCGGCCCGCGTCTTCGCGTCCGGCCTTCGCAACCCGAACGGGTTGATCTTCCATCCGGAGACCGGCGTGCTCTGGACGGTCGTCAACGAGCGTGACGAGCTGGGGCCGAATCTGGTGCCGGACTACATGACCTCGGTGCAGGAAGGCGCTTTCTACGGCTGGCCATGGAGCTATTACGGCGCCCATGTGGACGAGCGGGTCCATCCGCCGCGGCCCGACATGGTCGAGAAAGCGATCCCGCCGGACTATGCTCTTTCCAGCCACGTCGCCGCCCTGGGCCTGGTCTTCTCCAACGGCTCCGCCCTGCCGGAGCCCTTCGCCAACGGCGCCTTCATAGGCGAGCACGGGAGCTGGAACCGCAGCAGCTTCAATGGCTACAAGGTCGTCTATGTCCCCTTCGAAAACGGCCGGCCGGCCGGGAAGGCTCAGGACGTCGTGACCGGCTTCATCGAAGGCGATCAGGCACGCGGTCGTCCGGTCGGCGTTGCGATCGACGGGACCGGGGCGCTGCTTGTTGCCGACGACGCCGGCAACACCGTCTGGCGCGTCGCCGGAGCCGACGGCAGGGTCACGCCGAGCCCGGTCGGTACGGACGGACAGAGGGATAGCGCGGTCACCAGCGAAGCCACCCCGCCGGCGGGTGAGACAGGAGGAACAACCGGACGGGCCGCTCCTCTCGCAACCGGTGCCACGCCTCCGGAGCCGCCGCAGACCGATGTCGCGCCGGCTACTCTGCCGAGAGCTACGGAACAGGAATCACCGGAGCCGCAGCAATAATTTCCGATCTAATCCTCGGCGTCGCCCACCGTGTCGGCGACATAGGCATCGCGCTTTCCGAGCTCCTTGGGCCGCCCTGTCGTTGAATCCCTCGCCGTCTGATGTTCCAGCTCGGCATTGAGTTCAGCACCGATGATGACGATCATAGTGGATATCCAGATCCAGAGCATGAAGCCTATCAGCGTGCCGAGAGCGCCGTAGGTGGCATTGTAGTTCGCAAAATTGTCGATGTAATAAGAGAACGCCAGGGACGCGACGAGCCAGCAGATCGTGCTCAGGGCCGCACCCCAGGTAAGCCACCTGAGTTTGGCCGGCTCCCGGCACGGACCGTAGCGATAGATCAGGGTGATGCCCGCCGCTACGAGCAACAGCATCACGGGCCAGCGCACGAACCTGACAAGACCTTCCAGTTCCAGGTGGAGAAAGGCCAGCACTGCCGGCAATATGGCGATGGCCGCGATGAGGACGGCCGTCAGGATCAAACCGGCCAGCGTGAAGCCGATGCTTAACAGTGCCAGCCGGACGAAGCCGCGCTTTTCCGTCTCGTCATAGGCGATATTCATGGCTTCGAAAAGGGCGCCCACGCCGTTGCGCGCGCTCCAGAGAGCGAAGAGCAACCCGCCTATGAAGCCGAGGCTCAGGCTGGACGTGTTCTGGGAGGTCAGGGTTTCCAGTTGATCGGTCATCATTTGAAGCGACTGCGCCGGGAGCACGGTGGCGAGCATTGTAGCCTGCTCGGCGATCGCGGCCGGATCGGAAACGAGACCGTAGATGGAGACGAGCGAGCCGAGCGCTGGAAATATGGAGAGGAGCACGTAAAAGGTGACGCCGGCGGCAACGAGCGAAATCCGGTCCTCGCTGATCTGTGAAACCACCCGCCAGAAGACGTCACGCAGACCCCTCGCCGGGATTTCGCCCGGGCTGTCGGCCGTGCGTCCCCTGCCCTCCTGTTGAGCCTTTTCGTCAGTTCCCCTCTTTGCATCACCGGATTTCATCTGCTCTTCCTCACGGGTTCGAAAGTCCGCCGTGCCGCTGATCGGGCTTGCCGATGGCGGGCGAACACGGGTGGCATTCGAACACGCCAGGCGATGGCTTGTTCCTTGCGATCTCCCCTATTCGGACGCGAAGCCCTTACTGAACGGCGCGACTTATTTTCTCATAAGAAGTGCTCCATGCTCTCGTGGCGCGTTTTCGGATTTGAAAGAACTGAATCATGAAACCTGCGACGCTGCGCCTGACCGCCATATTTTTGTCTGCGGCGACTCCGTTTCTTCCGGCAGTCGCGGGGAATGTGCAGCACGAAAAGGGAGACGTTCGAAGTCAAAGCCTGGCCATGAAGAATTTCGTAGATGCCAATCCCGACTGCCTCGAGTTCAATGATCAATGCTCTCTATGTTCGTTGATCGACGGAGCGGTCGAGTGCTCCTCGCCCAAGATCGCATGTATCAAGGGGGAGTACCGTTGCACGATGAGATCGAAATAAAGTGGCACCCTAAATTGGCGGACGAACCGGGGTTTCCAGCTTGGCACCACCTTTTCATCTCGGAATGATGCTTATTCCCCCGTCCGCCTCGAGAACAGCGAATTTGATCTGGTCGAGGCGAGCCAGACCCTGCTGCTCCCGGGCCGCGACCAGTATGTCCTCGATGTTGACCCGGGCTCTTCTCACGGCGCGCTCGTCGACCTTCCCGTCGGCGATAAGCACCGTCGGCGTGCCGTCGAGGAACAGAGCGATCTTCGGCGACCATTGCTTGACGTAGGAGAGAACGATATCGACGCCGAAAAGCGTCAGGATGAGCAATGTTGCGTTGACGATGGAGAAGTCGTCGCCGAGCAGCGCCTGCTGAGTGGTCTCGGCGATGATGAGCAGCAGCACGAAGTCGAAGGTGGTCATCTGTGCAACCGTGCGCCGGCCGGAAAGCCGGAGCGCGGCGAGGAGTATAAAATAGATCGTAATACCGCGAACGACGGAGTCCATGACGTATCTCCTAGGGCCAGACGATCGTCCGCACCTCCTTTACCGGCTCGTCATCGATACTTGCCCGGTAGGAAACGACGCCCGGAGTTTGGGCACGGAGGTGCAGAGTCAGCACGAGGGGCTGCCGCGAAGCGGACCGGAAGCGGTATACCAGCCCTTCATCGCCTGCTTCAGCGGAGACCGGTGGCGGATCCATATCCTCCACCTGAAAGCTTTTGAAGAATTCGGGCGACAAGGTCAGGCGACGTTCGTTCTCGCCGCCGGCCAATGACGCGTTCAGCGTCTCGGAAGCCTCCCAGCGGCTGAAACGGGGCACATCGACGGCGCCGCCGGCGAACGTCACGGTCTGTCTCTGAAGCCAGCCCCTTGAGCCGGTAACGCCCAGGACGGCGGCAAGCAGTATCAGGCCAAAAACGATCCATGCGGCGCGCTCTACTTTCCAGAAAAACTCCTGGAACGTGCGATGCTCTTCGATCTGCAATCCGTCCGGTCGAACTGGTGGTTGATCCAAAGCTTAGACCTCGCCCTTGAGCTTTGTAGAATGGCTGAACGGGCGGAAATGTTCCGTGAACCAACCCTCTACGACGGCCCGCTTCCTCGCCTCGGTGTCCGCCGCAGAACTCAAGCAGTGTCCGCGCAGAAGGCAGCACCCGCGCCGCGCCTGTTCGTCGAACGGGCGGCCTGGAATGCAGTTCTCCTGCGACCGAAGCGAATAGAAGGATACGGGCGGCAACCGGAAATCGGCTGGTTGCCGCCGCGGACGACAGGGCCTTTAGATGTGCTTCGTCCCGTGCCTGGTGATGGATGGCGTGGCAGCGCCGTCCTCCGCCTCGGGGTCCATGCCGACGCGATGATGATAGACGAGCTCCCCGCCTTTCCAGCCGGTGTAGAGAAGCAGCAGGACGGTGGCGAGAGATAGCAGAAGGCCCCATGGCCAGACCGCCTCGACGGAACCGTTCGCGTAGCGCAGCCAAAAACTGGCCACTGCGAGGAGTACGACGACAACGTTTCCGATCATGTGCTTCCAGGCGTCGTCGATCGCCCGAATAAGGGCATTTCCGAGGAAATCCGTCAGTCCGGCGAGAGCGGCCAAGGCTGCCATCACGATGGCTGCACCCAGCGACCACATAGACACGTCTGCCCAGAATGAATTTCCGTTCGCGAGATACACGATGTCACATATGAACGTTGCGACAAGAAGCGCGATTGGAAAGGGAACGAGCATCGGATGGATCGGATGCCCGCCGATTTTCGCGCTGGCCGCCAGACCCAAGAGGTCACGATCTGCCATGGCATAATCCTCCAGCACCGCAAGTCCCGGTGATCCTGAAATGCGTAAGAAGCGGCGATTGTTCCTTGACGATGCGAACCGGCGCATGCTCCGGCTGATCAGTCGGCCGCCTTGCCGATGGTATCGGCCACATGAGCACCGCGCTCGCCCAAGGGGAGCGGCTTGCCCGTCGTCGAATCTACCGCCGTCTGGTGTTCGAGTTCGGCGTTGATGAGTGCGCCGATGATGAGAATCATCACCGAGATCCACACCCATGTCATGAGACCGGCAAGCGCGCCGAGGGCGCCGTATGTCGCGTTGTAGTTGGCGAAATGTTCGAGATAGTAGGAAAAGAGCCATGAGGCGGCCAGCCAAAACAAGGTACTGAACACCGCGCCCCAGTTCAGCCACCGCAACTTCGCCCGCTCGCGGCTTGGCCCGAAACGATAGATGAGGATGGTGCCGAAGGTGACGAGGAGGAGTACCACGGGCCATCTCGCCGCTCGGGTCACGAGCTCGACCCAACGATCGACCCACACATAGGCCAGTACGGCCGGCACGACCCCGATCGCAGCGATCAGCGCGACCGCGAAGAGGAGCGCCGCGAAGGTGAACGCGATGCACAGGAGGGTTCTGGACAGAAAGCCTCTCCTTTCCCTTTCTCCATAGGCGACGTTCATCGCGTCGAAGAGGGCGGCAATGCCGTTGGCTGCCAACCACAGGGAGATTGACAGGCTCACGAAGAAACCGATGCCGAGAGTGGACTGCTTCTGCGTCGTCAGGGTCTCCAGCTGGTCCATGATCAGCCCGTAGGAGTCCGACGGCAGAATCACCTGCAGGATACTGACATGGGTGCCGATTTCCGACGGGTCCGCGACGAGCCCGTAGATCGAGACGAGGGCACCCATCGCGGGAAAGAGCGACAGCAGAAGGTAGAAGCTTACCCCCGCGGCTATCAGCATGACCCGCTCTTCGCCGATTTCGGAAAGCACCCGCCAGAAGACGTCCCGCATCCCCTTGGCGGGGATATCTGCGGGCGTGTCGGCTGCACGCCCCCTGCCCGGCTCCGCGGCCTCCAGCTTTTCGGCAAGTTCGATTTCGTTCGCACCCATGTATCAACGCCCGTCCGGTGACGGAACCCGGCTTTCGCCTCGCCGCATGCCTATCCAACGCCGCGGTAAATAGCTTGTTCCGGGACGCGACGGCTCAAAGGCGGTGCGCCTGCCCGCTTTCCGAAGCGCCGAGAAACGCATTGATGAGCCGGTGGACCTTCAGCGCCTCGCGCCCGTTGACGCGCGGTTCGCCATTACTCTCGACCGCATCGAGAAAGTCGGCGAGGACCGCACGGTGATGGTGATGCGGGAATGCCATCGGATCGGCGCCGGCACCACCCGCGGCCTCGTCCTCGACCGAGAGTTCCGTTCCGTCGTGGAAGGATACGGCAAGCAGCCTGCCGCCCAGGCGCGCCATGCCGCCAGTCCCGATTATATCTATCTCGTCCGGATAGCCGGGATAAGCGCAGGTGGTCGCGCTCACGGTCCCTATCGCGCCGCCCGCGAAGCGGATCGCCGCCATCGCCAGGTCTTCGGTTTCCATGCGGTGGATTCCGCTCGTCGCCGCATAGGCCTTGACCTCTTCCGGCAGGCCAGCAAGCGAAACGAGAAGGTCGAGCGTGTGTATGGCCTGGGTGAGAAGCACGCCGCCGCCGTCGCGAGCCCGCGTACCCCGGCCCGGTTGATCGTAATAGCTCTGCGGCCGCCAGTTGTGCAGCCGGGCCGAAGCACTGACGATTTGGCCGAGGCGGCCTTCATCGATGAGCCTCGCAAGTTCCTGGCTGACCCTGCGAAAGCGGTGCTGAAGCACGATGCCGAGTTTTATTCCGGCGCGCTCGGCCAACGTCACCAGAGCTTCCGATCGCTCCGGGGTGATCTCCAGCGGTTTTTCGAGAAGCACATGCTTGCCCGCTTCGGCCGCCTGCCGCACCAGATCGAGATGCGTGCTCGGCGGCGTCAATATCATGACGGCCGTGATCGACGGATCATGGAAGATCGCCTCGGCGGAGTCGCAAGTCGCGAAACCATAGGCCTCGGAAAAGGCAGCCCGCCTGGCGGCCGTGGGACTGTAGGCGGCAGCGACGTCAACTCTCTCCTCAAGGTCCAGCAGGCTTTTGGCATGCGGGCCAGCCGCCATGCCGAGTCCGATCACGCCGATGCGCGTCTTTTTCATTCCGTCACCCCCTCAGCACAGTTCCTCCGGACCTCTCTCTACATCCTGCAGCGATGCGCGGCAAGAAAGTCATCATACAACTTCATGAAGTTTGTATGTTGACAATATATTTTACAAGCCGTAGCCATAGAGCACCTGTTGGAGGAGCGGGAGAGTGATGAGGGGACTGATCGATCCAGATCTGTTGTTTCCGGCCGAAGAGCGCACCCGTGCGCTGGCGCGGAGGCTATATGCCGAAGTAAGCGGTCTTCCGATCGTCAGCCCGCACGGGCATACGGAGCCGCGCTGGTATGCGCTGGACGAACCTTTTCCCGATCCCGCCCAACTTCTCATCGTGCCGGACCATTATGTGTTCCGCATGCTGTTCAGCCAGGGGATCAGGCTGGAAGAGCTCGGCGTTCCGGCGCTCGACGGTTCGCCGGTCGAGACGGATGGCCGCACGATCTGGCGGCGTTTCTGCGAGAACTACCATCTCTTTCGCGGCACGCCGACGCGGCTTTGGTTCGACTATACGCTCTCCGAGCTTTTCGGCATCGACGAACTGCCCTCCGCCGCCAGTTCGGACCGGCTTTACGACCACGTCGCCGACTGTCTGGGGCGCCCGGATTATCGCCCGCGCGCGCTCTACGAGCGGTTCAATATCGAGGTGATCTCCACGACCGACAGTGCCCTGGACGATCTGGGCTGGCACGGCAAGATACTGGAAAGCGGCTGGAAAGGACGGGTCGTCCCCGCCTACCGTCCCGACGCGGTGGTCGATCCGGATTTCCAGGGTTTTTCGACCAATCTCGATAAGCTCGGCGACATCACCGGCGCCGACACCGCAACGTGGTCGGGCTATCTGGACGCCCATCGCTCCCGCCGCGCCTATTTCAAGAATTTCGGCGCGACCTCGACGGATCACGGCCATGCGACGGCAGACACGGCCAACCTTTCGCAAGCGGAGGCCGCGGCACTCTTCGACAGGGTGCGGCTGGGCAAGGCGGATGCCGACGAGCGGCGCTTGTTCCGGGCGCAGATGCTGACCGAGATGGCCAAGATGAGCCTGGACGATGGGCTCGTAATGCAGATTCATCCGGGCTCGTTCCGCAACCACTCGCCGGCGATCCTGGCAAAGTTCGGCCGCGACAAAGGTTTCGATATTCCGGCACGCACCGACTATGTGACCGCACTCAAGCCGTTGCTCGATGCAGTCGGGCTCGAGCGCGATCTGACCGTCATTCTCTTTACGCTGGACGAGACGAGCTATGCGCGCGAGCTTGCGCCGCTTGCCGGCGTCTATCCCGCGCTGAAGCTCGGACCCGCATGGTGGTTCCACGACAGTGCGGAGGGTATGCGCCGCTTCCGTGAGATGACCACCGAGACGGCGGGCTTCTACAACACCGTCGGGTTCAACGACGATACAAGGGCGTTTCCATCCATCCCCGCGCGCCACGACATTGCGCGCCGGGTCGACTGCGCATTTCTCGCGCGTCTGGTCGCGGAACATCGCCTGCGGGAGGATGAGGCGTACGAGCTTGCGCGGGACCTTGCCTATGGTCTCGCCAAGGAGGCGTACCGGCTCTGAGAATTCACATCATGCAAACGGGAGGAAAAGCATGAAAATCCTGGTCAAACTGGCGGCCGGTCTGTTGGTCGCCGCTTCTTTTATCGGCAATGCAGCCAATGCGCAGACGGTGCTGCGCTCATCGGATACGCATCCGGACGGCTATCCGACGGTCGAGGGGGTCAAATATTTCGGCGAGCTGGTCAAGGAGCGCACAGCCGGCCGCTACTCCGTCGAGGTCTATCACTCCGCGCAGCTCGGAGAGGAAAAGGACACGATCGAGCAGGTGCGCTCCGGTGTCATCGAACTGAACCGCGTATCGATGGCGCCCTTCAACGGAACGGTGAAGGAATCGATCGTTCCGGCGTTGCCCTATCTCTTCCGTTCGGAAGAGCACATGCACAAGGTGATGGACGGCGCGATCGGCGATCAGATCAAGAAGGCCTTCGAAGGCGCCGGAGTGGTGGTGCTTGCCTTCTATGACGCCGGCGCGCGTTCCTTCTACAACAAGCAGAAGCCGATCAATTCGGTTGAAGACATGAAGGGCCTGAAGTTCCGCGTCATCCAGTCGGACATCTTCGTCGACATGGTGGCAGCACTCGGGGCGAACGCTACGCCGATGCCCTACGGCGAAGTCTATTCGGGCATCGAAACGGGCGTCATCGACGGCGCGGAAAACAATTTTCCAAGCTACGACACCGCCAAGCATTTCGAAGTGGCCAAGAACTTCTCGCTCGACGAACACACCATCCTTCCGGAGGTATTCGTCATGAACAAGGCGGTCTTCGACAAGCTCACGCCGGAAGACCAGGAGATCTTCAAGCAGGCAGCGAAGGAGAGCGTTGCCAAGCAGCGCGAGCTCTGGGCTGCCAAGGTGAAGGAGTCGCGTGCGAAGGTCGAAGCGGCCGGCGCGAAGATCACCACCCCCGACAAGCAGGGGTTCATCGACGCGATGAAGCCGGTCTACGAAAAGCACGTCACCGATGAGGTCCTCAAGAAGATGGTCGAGGACGTTCGCGCGGTGCAGTGACGAGTCAGACGGGCAGGCCTGCTGTGCCCATGCGCGTTGGAGCGGGATGAGGAAAAGCGTGTGCGGTTCTCCGCCCGTATCCCGCTCCAATCAACTGAAATCGATGACGTTCATGATTTGGATCGACCCGACCCAGGATCATCGTAATCGAGCGCAAAGGCCGCGGCAGAAGCCTGCCCGTCCCTTTCAATAGGAATGAAACCTTGTCCAACGGATTGGCAAAACTGGGCCGGGGCCTCTCGTGGCTGGGCACCCTCTCGCTTTGGATGGCCGGTGTGGGCCTCGTCGCGATGACGCTCATCGTCGCCTGGCAGGTGTTCTGCCGCTACGTGTTGAACGACTCGCCGAGCTGGACCGAACCCGGCGCCGTCATGCTGATGAGCTGGTTCATCTTCTTGGGTGCCGCCGTCGGGGTGCGCGAAAACTATCATCTCGGCTTCGACGTGCTGCTCTATGTCGTGCCGAAAGGCGGCAAGATCTGGCTGCGCATGATCTCCGATATCGTCGCGCTCGCCTTCGGGGCCGGGATGATCTGGTATGGAGGGCAGCTCGTGGCTCTCACCTGGAACACCGTCCTGCCGTCGCTGCGGATTTCCGGCGGCTGGAGCTATGTGCCGCTCGTCGCGGGCGGCGTCCTTATTTGCCTGTTCGCGCTGGAGCGCATCGTCCTGCGCCTTGCCGGGGAGCCGATCGACGATCGTCTCGACGAAATGCCGCCGGCGGAAGTTGCCGCCGAACTCGAACCTGCTGAAATAAAGGCCTGACCCGATGGACATGATGATCCTCTTCGGCGTGTTCACGCTGCTGATGCTGATCGGCACGCCGATCGCCTTCTGCCTCGGCGTCGCGTCCTTCGCGACGGTTCTTTATCTGGGGCTGCCGCCGCTGGTGATCTTTCAGCGGCTCAATTCCGGCATGAGCGTGTTTTCGCTGCTTGCCATTCCATTCTTCATCTATGCCGGCGATCTGATGGTGCGTGGCGGAATCGCCCAGAAGATCGTCGCCTTCGCGGCATCGCTGGTCGGGCACATCCGGGGCGGGCTCGGTCAGGTCAACATCGTCACCGCAACGCTGTTCGGCGGCATTTCAGGATCGGCCGTGGCGGAAGCCGCGGCTGTGGGCGGGCTCATGATCCCGCAGATGAAGCAGCGCGGTTACGGCGCGGACTACGCCGTCAATGTCACCTCCATGGCGGCCTTGATCGCGCTGATGCTGCCGCCTTCGCACAACATGATCATCTACTCGATCTCGGCAGGCGGAAAGATCTCGATCGCAGATCTCTTCACCGCCGGCATCGTTCCCGGCCTCCTTTACGCTGCCGCACTGATGACTACCGCCTATTTCGTTGCACGCCGGCGCGGCTATCCGACGGAGATCTTTCCCGGGTTCGCACGGGTAGGGCGCTATCTGCTGGTTTCGACGCCCGGCCTCCTGCTCATCGGCATCATCTTCGGGGGCGTACGTTCGGGCGTGTTCACCGCGACCGAGAGTTCCTGCATCGCCGTCCTTTATGCGCTCGCGGTGACCGTCTTCGTTTACCGGCAGATGACCTGGCAGGATTTCGTCCAGGCAACCTTCGCGGCCGTGCGCACGACGGCCATGGTCCTGCTCATCATCGGCATGGCGGCCGCCTTCTCCTGGCTGATGGCCTTCCTCAGAGTGCCCGCAGCGCTGATCGACTGGATGAACACGATCTCGGAAAATCCGATCATCATACTCCTGTTGCTCAACGTCCTGATGCTGTTCCTCGGCACCTTCATGGACATGGGCCCGACCATCATCATCAGCACCCCGATCTTCCTGCCGGTCGCCATGGCCTACGGCGTCGACCCGGTTCATTTCGGCGTCATCATGATCCTGAACTTCGGCATCGGCCTCAACACGCCGCCAGTGGGCGCCGTGCAGTTCGTCGCCTGTGCAGTCGGGAAAATTTCCGTCTGGCAGGCGATGCGCAGCATATGGCCGTTCTACCTGGCGGGGTTGATCGTGCTCGGGCTCGTCACCTATGTTCCGGCCCTTTCGCTATGGCTGCCGGCCGTCTTCAAAGGGTGACAAACCGCATGGATCTTCTGACCGAACGCAAACCGAAGCTTTCCGAACGCGTCGCGAACGCAATAAGGGAGCAGGTTCTGAAGGGCGAAATACAGCCCGGGCAGAAGCTGCCGACGGAGAGCCGGATGAGCGAGTTCTTCGGCGTCAGCCGCACGGTGGTGCGCGAAGCGATCGCAACCCTTGCCGCGGACGGCCTCGTGGAGCCGCGGCAGGGTGCCGGGGTTTTCGTCATGGACCACCCGACGCTTGCCTTCGGCTCGATCAGCCTCGACGTCGGCAACAAGATCTCCCATGCGCTCAACGTCATCGAGGTGCGGATGGGGCTCGAGATCGAGAGCGCGGGTCTGGCAGCGCTTCGGCGCAATGGTGCCCAGGAGGCCCAGATCCAGGAGGCCTTCTTCGAATTCGATCGCCTGCTCGAGCGCGGCGAGGCAACCGGAAAGAGCGACTTTGCCTTCCACCGGGCGATCGCGGCCGCGACCAACAATCCCTATTACGTGGAGGTTCTCGATGCGCTGGGTCTGCGGGCTATCCCTTGCGACGTCGCCTCCCCCTGGGGGACGGAAAGCGTGCTTTCTCGTGCATATCAGGAAAGCCTCCAGCGCGAGCATCTAGCGATCCTGAAGGCGATTTCCGAAAGCGATCCGGAAGCTGCCCGCGCCGCCATGCGCGCCCATCTGACCGCGAGCCAGGAACGCTACCGAGTCCGGTTGAGCGGACAGCAGGCCGCCTGGGACGCCGCCAAGCGCGGCGTCTGATTGCCCAATCTCCAGAGCGTTTTCGCTGCCTAACGAAGCAGCGGACGCTCCAACACTTTGAAACGACGCACTCCCGGACGAGAACGTTACACGTTTTTCCTGGAAGTGCCCCAATCCGAGGACCGTGAGCCGATGACCGCAAGCCATATCGACTACACCATTCGTTTCGCCGTCGACCCGGCAGCAGCAGCCCGCATGGACACCGATGCCTTGCGCGCGAATTTTCACATCGGCGATCTGTTCCGGCAGGGGCGGATCTCGCTCACCTATAGCCATTACGACCGCATGATCGTCGGCGGCGCCGTGCCGGTCGACAAGCCCTTGGCTCTCGAAACCATCCGTCCGACGGGTACGGCGCGCTTTCTCGAGCGGCGCGAGCTCATCGCCGTCAATATCGGCGGCCCCGGCCGTATCGAGATGAATGGCGAAAGCTTCCGTCTCGAGCCGCGCGACATGGCCTATGCCGGCATGGGAGAGGAGGTCACCTTCTCGTCCGAGGACGCGGCCGTACCCGCCAAGTTCTACCTGCTCAGTGCGCCCGCTCATCAGGCGCTGCCAAGGCGCCATATCCGCATCGGCGACGCCAAACGGCTCGACCTCGGCAGTGCGGCCACCTCGAACGAGCGTTCGATCTTCCAGTTCATCCACCCCGAAGGCGTGAAGACCTGCCAGTTGGTCGTCGGCATGACGCAGCTTGCCCCGGGGTCGGTCTGGAACACCATGCCGTGTCACGTGCACGACCGGCGAATGGAGGCGTATCTCTATTTCGACCTCGATGACAGCGCCCGCGTCCTGCACCTCATGGGCGAGCCTAGCGAAACCCGGCACATCGTGATGGCCAGGGAAGAGGCCGTGCTTTCTCCGCCCTGGTCGATCCATTCGGGCTGCGGAACCGCAAACTACGCCTTCATCTGGGCCATGGCCGGCGACAATGTCGACTATACCGATGTGGAGATGGTGGCGATGGAGACGCTGCGATGAGCCTACCGTCGCGCTTCAGCCTTGCCGGCCGCCGTGTCGTCGTCACCGGTGCCAATACCGGGATCGGACAGGGTATCGCTGTGTCGATCGCCAGGGCGGGCGGCACGGTGATCGGCGTGGGCCGCTCCGCCATGGACGAGACGGAAAAGAGGGTCACCGACGCCGGCGGAACTTTCATTGCGGCCCATGCCGATCTTGCCGATCGCGAAGCCACGCGCTCCCTCATCGACGGGTTGTGGAACGAGCACGGCGCTCTGCAGGGCCTCGTCAACAATGCGGGGATAATCCGTCGTGCCGACGCGGTGGATTTCACCGAGGCCGACTGGGATGATGTCATCGACGTCAATCTGCGTTCGCTGTTCTTCCTCAGCCAGGCCTTCGGGCGCCGGATCATTGCCGAGGAAAGCCGCGGCAAGATCGTCAACATCGCTTCGCTGCTGTCTTTTCAGGGCGGCATCCGCGTCGCTTCCTATACCGCGTCCAAACACGGAGCCCTCGGCATCACCCGATTGCTGGCATGCGAATGGGCTGCCAAGGGCATTAATGTGAATGCCGTGGCCCCCGGCTACGTCGTCACCAACAACACGGAAGCTCTGCGCGCCGACGAAAAGCGCAGCGCCTCCATTCTGGAACGTATCCCCGCAGGGCGCTGGGGCACGCCGGACGATATAGGCGATGCGGCGGTCTTCCTGCTTGCACCGGCCTCCGACTACATGCATGGCGCCGTCGTTCCGGTCGACGGCGGCTGGCTCGCCAGATAGGAGAAAACGATGGACACGAAACTTTTTGCCCGTGGCGACGACGGCGAATGGACAGAGCTCGGACAGGGCAATCGGCGCCGGGTGATCCTGCATACCGACGAGCTGATGCTGGTCGAATTCGCCTTCGAGAAAGGCGGAATCGGCGCACTCCACTCACACCCTCATGTGCAGGGAAGCTATATCGCAGAGGGCAGGTTCGAAGTCACCGTCGGCGA
Organism: Sinorhizobium sp. GQ132; assembly: GCF_059758575.1. Classification (NCBI taxonomy): domain Bacteria; kingdom Pseudomonadati; phylum Pseudomonadota; class Alphaproteobacteria; order Hyphomicrobiales; family Rhizobiaceae; genus Sinorhizobium; species Sinorhizobium sp. GQ132. The sequence continues at coordinate 92,176 of NZ_JCAXDX010000001.1, forward strand.
GCACACGCAGGTTCTTTCGGCCGGCGACAGTTTCATTGCTCCATCGGGCGTGGTCCATGGCGTAAAGGCGCTGGAGGCCGGCCGGCTGATCGACAGCTTCACGCCGCACCGCGCCGATTTCCTGAAATAGACTTCAAGGAAGCGGTTTTCCGTCTGCAACCGCACAGCCGCAAGATCTGAAGCCGTCGCGTCGCGCCTGCGTCGGGCATTTCCGGTTCGACGCAGCCTCACCCCTCGCGCAAGGCAAGAGCACGTCCAGTCATCCTCTCGGGGATGGCTGCCGTCGTTCCCCGTTCTACCAGAGGGCCATCCACCTTGATCGTCATCGGGCGCGGGTTCTTTCCGTGTATCGCCATGTCGATCAGCATTTCCGCCGCCTTCTGGCCCATTTCATAGTTCGGCAGCACCAGCGTCGAAAGCGGCGGATGCGTGTAGCGGGCGAGTTCCTGGTCGTCGTAACCCATTACCGACAGGTCCTGCGGCACGAGAAGCCCGCGCTCCGAAGCTGCTTCGAGCGCCCCGATCGCCATCAGGTCGTTGCCGCAGAAGATGGCGGTCGGCGGATTGTCGATGGCAAGCAGCTCGAGTGCAGCCTCGTAGCCGCGCAAAGGCAGCCAGTCGCCATTTCGCACCAGGGATTCGTCATAGGCGATATCGGCGGTGGCCAGCGCCTGCTTATAGCCTTTGAGCCGATCGATTGCCGCATCCATCCACGGTTCGCCGTTGATGAAGCCGATACGCCGGTGTCCGAGGGAAGTCAGATGCGCCGTCGCCGCGAAGCCTCCGGCGACCTCTCCGGGTACGATCGCCAGGTGCTGGCGCGGCTCGGCATAGCAGTTCAGCAGGATCGTCGGAATGTTCGCCAGTTCGTGCGGGACGCTCACCTTTCGTGTGAAGATCGTCGCATAAATCACTCCAGCTATTGCCGGATCGCGCAATACAGCACGCAGCACGGCGCTCTCGAGGTCGGGGTTGGAACGGGTCGCGTGCGCGGAAACGAGCAGGCCCTGTTCGAAGGCGTAGTCGCGAATTCCGTCGAGGCTGACCACCGGGTGCGGACTGGTCGATATCTCGTCTACGATGAAGGCTATCGTATCCTTTTCGATAGCGGGAGCGCGGGCGAGATCCTGCCGGGTATTCGGCAGCCTGTACCCGATCTTGCGCGCCGCTTCCCGCACGCGCGCCCTTGTTTCAGCCGAGATGCGGGCTCCGGACATTTCATTCAGAACGAGGGAAACGCTCGATTGCGAGACGCCGGCGATACGCGCCACGTCGGTCATGGTCGGCCGGCCGCCGCCGCCTTCCTTAGTCGAGGCACCGCCCCCATTGCCCTTTGCCATTTCGTTCCCCAGTCCGGCGCTGCAACGCCGCATTCAATTTGTGCATGCGCTAATAACTTTAGCCTTGACTGCTAATAATATTAGCGCAAGGTTTTCCCGTGTGAAGCATAAAGTTGCTCGCAGCCGGTAGAGGAGTACCGGCAAACCGGGAGGAGAGAACACGATGAACAGGATTTCACGTCGCGCGTTCATGCTTGCGGCCACGGCGGCCGGCGCAATCGCCGTCGCCGGCACCGTCGCTTTCGCGGAACTGCCCAAACTGGCGCAGAAGGAGACCTATAAGGTCGGTTTCGCGCAAACGGAATCCAACAATCCCTGGCGCATCGCCCAGACAAACAGCATGAAAGCCGAGGCCGAGAAGCTCGGCCATCAGCTCGTCTACACGGACGCCGCCGGGTCCGCGGCCAAGCAGGTGGCCGACGTCAACTCGATGATCGCCCAGGGTGTGGACCTGATCTTCCTGGCGCCGCGCGAAGAGAAGCCGTTGATCCCCGCCGTCATGGCCGCCAAGAAGGCCGGCATTCCCGTCATCCTGCTCGACCGCAGCGTCGATCCGTCGCTTGCCAAGGCCGGCGAGGACTACGTGACCTTCATCGGCTCGGATTTCATCGAAGAGGGCAGGCGCATCGCCGAATGGCTCGTCAAGAATGCCAACGGCAAATCGAAGATCATCGAGCTCGAGGGTACGACCGGCTCGTCGCCGGCCAACGACCGGAAGAAAGGTTTCGACGAGACGATCAAGGCGGCAGGCGGCTTCGAGATCGTCGCTTCGCAGTCGGGCGATTTCGCACGCGACAAGGGCCGGCAGGTCGCCGAAGCCCTGTTGCAGGCGCATCCGGATGCCGACATCGTCTATGCCCATAACGACGAGATGGCGATCGGTGCCATTGCCGCAATAGAGGCGGCCGGCAAGGTCCCGGGCAAGGACGTGCTGGTCTTGTCGATCGACGGCGGCAAGGAAGCGGTGCAGGCGGTCATCGATGGAAAGATCGCCGCGGTGGTCGAGTGCAATCCACGCTTCGGCCCCAAGGCCTTCGAGACGATGCTGCGCTATGCCAAGGGCGAGAAGATCGACCCCATGGTCATAAACGAGGACAAGTTCTACGACGCGTCGAACGCGGCTGCCGAACTCGCCAACGCCTACTGACATCCTTCGCCGGCCGGCCGGAACGCTCCGGCCGGGTGGCGAAATCCGCAATCGCTGCGAAATCGGCTGCGATAAAGACAGATCGGCATCGGGAGGACTTATGCTTCTGTCCATGCAGGGCATTTGCAAGTCGTTCAACGGCATTCCGGCGCTTCGTGCGGCTTCTCTCGAAGTCGGCGAAGCCGAGGTGATGGCACTCGTCGGGCAGAACGGCGCGGGCAAGTCGACGCTCATCAAGATATTGACCGGCGCGTACCGGCGCGACGAGGGTGCGGTCGTCTTTGCGGGAGAGGACGTATCCTTCAGCATGCCGGCGGAGAGCCAGGCCCGGGGCATTGCGACGATCTACCAGGAGATCAACCTCGCCCCGCAGCGCTCCGTCGCCGAGAACATCTATCTGTCGCGCGAACCCCGCCGCTTCGGCATGATCGACCGGGCCGCGATGCGACAAGGCGCCGCCGCCGTCCTGCGGACTTTCAATCTGGAGATCGACGTCGATCGACCTGTCGCCGGCTTCAGCGCCGCTACCAGGCAGATGGTTGCCATCGCCCGCGCCGTGACACAGAAGGCACGGCTCGTCATCATGGACGAACCGACCTCTTCCCTCGACGAGCGGGAAGTCGGCATCCTTTTCGACACCATAAGGACGCTCAAACGCGGCGGCGTCTCGGTCGTCTTCATCGGCCATCGTCTCGACGAGCTCTACCGGATCTGCGACAGGGTCACCATCATGCGTGACGGCAAGACCGTGGCGACGGCCGCAATGGCGGACATGCCGAAGCTCGCACTGGTGCGCCATATGCTGGGCAAAGAACTCGCGGCCTTCGAAGCGATCGCCAAGGACGCCGACGAGGGCGCACAGCGACCGGTGCGGCTATCGGTCCGGAATGCGGGCGCCGGCCTCCGCGTGCGGGATGTGAGCCTCACGGTGCGCGAAGGCGAGATCTCCGGGCTTGCCGGCTTGCTCGGCTCCGGCCGAACCGAAACGGCCAACCTGATTTTCGGCGCCGAGCGGCTGCAGCGCGGCGAAATTCGCTACGATGGCGAAGCCCGCTCCTATCGCCAGCCCGCGGACGCAATTGCCGACGGCATCGGGCTCGTCGCCGAGGACCGGAAGGTCGACGGCATCATTCCCGATATGAGTATTCGCGAAAACATGACGCTCGCGCTTCTGCCGAAGCTCGCCCGCGCCGGTATCGTCGATCGCGCCCGCCAGGATGAAATCGTCGTTCGCTACATCGCGGCGCTGGGCATCAAATGCACCTCTCCCGACCAGCCTATCAAGGAACTTTCCGGTGGCAATCAGCAGAAGGTCCTGCTCGGCCGATGGCTCTGTACCGATCCCAAGCTGCTGATCGTCGACGAGCCGACCCGCGGCATCGATATCGGCGCCAAATCGGAAATCCTCCGCCTCCTGCGCCGGCTCGCCGACGAGGGCCTCGGCGTGCTGATGATTTCGTCCGAACTCGAGGAATTGCTGGCGGCGGCCGACCGGGTAACCGTGCTCAGCGACGGAACCTCGGTCGCCGTGCTGCCGCGCAAGGAATTGAGCGAGGCTGCGCTCTTTGCCGCCATGGCACATCAGGTGGAGTAGCATGACGACGATCGAGACACAGGCGACCGCAGGCACCGTCCCCTCCGGCAAACGTTTCTTTAGGCTCGCCGGGCGTTACGGCACCGTCGCCGCCTTCCTGGCCCTGATCCTGTTCAACGTCGTTTTCACTCCGAACTTCCTGTCGCTGCAGACGCTCAACGTCAATCTCACCCAGGTCGCCACGATCGTGATCGTCGCCATCGGAATGACGCTCGTGATAGCCACCGGCGGCATCGATCTTTCGGTTGGCTCCCTGATGGCGATCGGCGGTGCGCTTGCGCCGATGATCTTCATGGGGACGCTGTTTCCGGTTTCCTCCATGCCCGTGGCCGTGGCGCTGGCCTTCGTTCTGCCGGTCGTCGCGACGGGGCTGCTCGGTCTTTTCAACGGCCTGCTTGTGACCCGCTTCGCGATCCAGCCGATCATCGCGACCCTCGTGCTGTTCATCGCAGGCCGCGGCATCGCCCAGGTGATGACCAACGGCAACCTGCAGGTCTTCCGGAACGAAGGTTTCCAATTCATCGCCCTGGGGCGTGTCGTCGGCATTCCCGCCCAGGTGATCCTGATGATTGCGATCGCGGCGATCGCCTGGGCGGCAATCCGCTACACAATGTTCGGGCGGCAGGTCATCGCGGTCGGAGGCAACGAGAAGGCCGCACGCCTCACCGGCATACCCGTTCACCGCGTCAAACTGCTTGTCTACGCGATCAGCGGCGCGCTTGCCGGGGTGGCGGGCCTCATCGTCGTCGCGCGCAACTCCGCAAGCGACGCGAACCTCGTCGGCCTCGGCATGGAGCTCGACGCGATCGCCGCAGTTGCCGTCGGCGGCACGCTTCTGACCGGCGGGCGGGCAAACATCGTCGGCACCGTGATCGGCGCCCTGGTCATCCAGCTGGTGCGCTACACCCTGCTCGCCAATGGCGTGCCGGACGCGGCCGCCTTGATCGTCAAGGCTGCACTGATCTTACTTGCGGTGTTCATCCAGCAGCGCGCCGGAAAGTCGTGAGGGAGAATGCCGATGAACTCACTCCTCAAGGCTCTTGCCCTCAAGTCCCCCGGCGATATGGCCCGCCTCGGCGTTATCCTGGCGCTGTTCGGCCTCATCCTGTTCGGCGCGCTGCGTTACGAGAATTTCCTGTCGCAATACAACATCCTGAGCTTCCTGCGTTACAACTCCATGTTCGCGCTGATCGCGTTGGGCATGGCCTTCGTCATCATGACCGGGGGCATCGATCTCTCCGTCGGCGGTACCGCAGCCATGGCGAGCGTCGTCGCCGCGCTTCTGTCGCCCTATCATTGGGCCGCAGGTCTCTTCGGCGGCATCGCGGCGGGTCTTGCCGTCGGAGCATTGAACGGTTTCACCGTGACCGTCATGCGCATCCAGCCTTTTATCGCGACGCTCGCGACAATGCTGGCCGCCTACGGAACCGGCTTGCTGCTTGCGGGAAACCAGTCCGTCTCCGTTTCCTACGACAGCGGCTTCACGGCGATAGGCCAGGACGACTTCCTTGGCTTTCCGATTCCCGCCTGGATCGCCCTTCTCGTCTATGTTGCCGGCTGGCTGGTGCTCGAACGCCTGCCCGTCGGCCGCCATGTGCTGGCGATCGGCGACGGCGAAGCGACGGCCGCATTGATGGGCCTCAAGGTGAGGCGGACGCTCGCCGCCGTCTATGTCGGCTCCGGCGCGCTGGCGGGGCTCGCAGGCGTCATTCTCGCCTCGCAGTTCGGTGCCGGCCAACCTACCGAGGGAGTCGGCTGGGAACTCTTCGCGATCGCCTCCGTAGTCGTCGGGGGTACGCTTCTGACAGGCGGTTCGGGCTCTGTCGGGGCGACGCTTGCGGGCGCCCTTCTGCTCGCGATGGTGTTCAATATCCTGAATTTCGAGAACGGCCTCGGGTGGATTTCCCTTTCGGCCTATTGGCAATCCGTCATCCGCGGCGGCTTCCTGCTGATCGTCGTCGTTCTTCAGGCGCGATTGATGTCACGCCGAACAGGCGAGGAACGCGTCTGAGATGCGGCCATGGTGAAGCCCGCGACAATGCGAAGCAAGAGGAAATGTGATGACTACGACAGCAACACATGAAACCCGGTCGGACTACGATTTCGGCGCGTCCGTCGAAGCCTTGCAACGGGAGGGCATTACCGGACTGAAGAGTGCCTTCTCGCGCGAATGGGCCGAAACGATGCGTGAGGACATGATGACGGCCTTCTGGTCGGCCATTCAGCGGCCGGGTGGCGCCGTCGGCCGTGGCCCGCGCCGCTGGTACGTCGAGATCCATCCGCAGGATTTTTCCGGCTTCGTCGACCTCGTCACCCATCCGTGGGTGGCCGGCATGTGCGAGGCGGTGCTCGGTCCCGACTACCAGATCGTCGAGATCGGCTTCGACGTGCCGTTCCAGGGGGCGAAGTACCAGCCCTGGCACCGCGACTTCCCCTCGCCGCCCGAAACCTATGTCGAGCGCCGCATCACCTCGCTTGCCTTCAATCTCACCGGCGTGGACGTGACGGAGGACATGGGGCCGTTCGAGATCGCCCCCGGCACCCAGTGGCTCGACGGCAGGGAGTGGAAGCATGAAATGTTCCCGCCCAAGGAGAGGTGGCCTGAGTTTCAGGAGCTCGCGACGCGCAAGTATCCGAAGCTGGGGGATGTTTCGTGCCGCTCCGCGCTCACCATCCATCGGGGTACGGAACATGCTTCGCCGATCGCCCGTCCGGTCATGGTCCTCGGCGTCGACGCGCCCGGCGCCGGCCACGCCGAACTGCACGACATGATGGTGACGCAGGATTACTTTGATGCCCTGCCCGTTCTGGTGAAGCAGCACCTCGTCTGCAGGGTCGTCGAGGAACTGATCCCCGTCACGCAGAAGCACGACATCGAGGGTCTGGTGATGGGCTCGACACCGACCTGAAGGGGCCGCAGCTCGCTTTCGCCGGAATTCAAAGCGCAACCGTCGCCAGGCCCGGCAGGACCTTGTCCAGGGTCAGCGGGAACTCGCGAACCCTTACTCCGGTGGCGTTATAGACCGCATTGGCGATCGCTGCGCCGGCACCGCAAACGCCGAGCTCTCCGAGGCCCTTTGCGCCGAAAGGATTGGCCTTGTCATCGTTCTCCTCCATGAACACGACATCGAGGGCGGGAACGTCGCTATTGACCGGAACGTGGTACTCGGCAAGGTCATGATTGACGAAACATCCGTAGCGGCGGTCAAGGACGGATTCCTCCATCAAGGCTGCGCCGAGACCCCAGATCATACCTCCGAGTATCTGTGAACGCGCCGTCTTGGCATTGAGAATACGGCCTGCGCCGATCACGGCGAGCAAGCGCCTCGCACGAACCTCTCCCGTGTCGCAATCGACGCTCACCTCGGCGAAATGCGCGCCATACGAATGCTGCGAGAATGCGCGGTAGCTCTCGGTGCTCGCACCGGCCTCGACCGAGCCCGTGGCATCGAGCCCTTCGGGTGCGACGCGCCGCATAAATTCCGGCAATGCTTCCGTCCGTTCGCCGAAGCGGATCGCTCCTGCGACCATCGTGACGTCGTCAGTCCCGGAATTCTGGTCGGATGCACCATTTTGCGTGCGCAGCGCGGCCACGATCTTGCCTTTCAGTGCCTCGCACGCACGCAAAAGGGCCGTCCCGGCACTTGCCGCTCCCCAGGAACCGCCGGAGCCTGCAGTCAAGGGAAAGCGGCTATCTCCAAGCTCGATCGTGACTGCCGCAATCGGAACGCCGAGGGCATCGGCGGCTATCTGCGTCAGGATGGTGTAGGTCCCCGTACCGATATCGGTCATGTCGAGGCGAGCGGTCACTCGCCCCTCCGCATCGATCCGAACCGAAGCCGCCGCGGCCCCGATGTAGTTCGGCCGGATCGCAGCCGCCATGCCGAGGCCAACCAACTTCCGGCCTTCGCGCAGGCTGCCCGGTTCCGACCTGCGCCGCTGCCAACTGAAGCGCCGCGCGCCCTCCTGCATGCATGCCACGAGGTTACGCGTGGAAAACGGCACCCCGCGCTCGGGATCGAGATCGGGCTCGTTGCGGATCCTGAGCTCGATCGGGTCAAGACCCAGCCGCTCGGCCAACTCGTCCATGGCGCATTCCAGCGCGAGCATGCCTGGCGCCTCGCCCGGAGATCGCATCCACTCGCCTCTGTTGAGGTCGACTGGAACGAGCCGATGGCGGGTCAGGCGACTGGGCGCGGCATAGAGCGAACGGGCGAAGACCGCCGTCTGCTCGCAGAATTCCTCGACGCGAGAGGTTGCCGACCAGACATCGTGTCCGAGAGCAAGCAGTTTTCCGTCGGGGCTCGCGCCCAATCGAACGTTCTGGAGCATTTCCGCACGGTGCCCGGCATTGGCGAACATCTGCTGGCGCGTCAGGGCGACCTTGACGGGTCTTCCGAGAATGCGCGCGGCCAGAGCCGCGAGCACCGAATCGGCATGGACAATGAGTTTGCAGCCGAAACCACCACCGATGTAACGGCTGATCACGCGCACGCGCTCGAGAGGAACGCCGAGCGTGGCGGCGAGACCGGCACGAAAGTTCGAGAGGGTCTGGGCCGAGGTATGGATCGTCACGTCGTCGCCCTGCCAGATCGCCAACGTCGCATGGGGCTCCATCGGATTGTGGTGCTGATAGGGCGTACGGTAGGTCATGTCGATCCGCACCGCCGCCTCGGCAAAGGCTGCATCGAAATCGCCCACTGCACTATCCGTATCAAAGCCTGCATTGGTCCGCTGCGGTGCGTAGGCCGCTCCGCGGCGCTCTTCGAGGCCGAAGTCGCCGGCTGCTTCTTCGTAGCGCACCTTGATGAGGGCCGCAGCGGCTCGTGCGGCCTCGAAGGTCTCGCCGACCACAAGAGCGATGGGCTCGTCATAGTGGCGGATGCGGTCGTCGCGGAGTACGGGTCGCGCACGGGTGAAAACATCGCGCACGGCCGGCGTGACGGCTGGACCAAATTCCGGTTGGGGCGGTGCATTCAGATGCGTCATCACGTGAAGGACGCCCGGCGTTCGCACGGCCTGGCCGGTTTCGATTTCCAGAATGCGGCCTTTGCCGATGCCCGCACCCAGCACAAAACCGAAAGCCGGAGGCGGACCCTCCGCAACTTCGTAGGCATAGGTGGCGGCGCCGGTAACCTTGACCGGTCCATCGACGCGGTCGATGTGTTTGCCTATGAGGCTGCCGCCACCGCTTGTGGTATTTCGCTGCGCCTTATCCGTCATAGTTTCCACCAGTTTGCTCGGATCATGCTTGTTCGGCCAGGGAGGCGAGCGTGTAACGCACCGTCCGCTTGCCCAAGGGAATCTTGAAGTCGTTGCCGCCATACCCGGCGGCTCCCGCCAGGGCGGCCTCCGCGGCGTCCGTCAGCACATGGTCCGATAGTGCCGCACCCGCGAGCCTGCTCTCGGTTTCCAGGGCCCGCCAGGGTTTCGGCGCAACGCCGCCCAAGGCGACACGAGCGGTTCGCACCCGATTGCCGGAAACCTCGATGATCGCTGCAACGGAAACGAGGGCGAACGCATAGGAGGCGCGGTCGCGCACCTTGCGATACGCCTGCCGGCCCGCCGGTGGTGGCGGCAGTGTGACGCCGGTGATCATTTCGCCGTGGGCAAGCACGGTCTCCTGGTGCGGCGTCGTGCCAGGCAGCCGGTAGAGATCTCCGATCGGGATCGAACGCGTTTCACCTCCCGGTGAGACGGTTTCGACTGCAGCGTCGAGCACCGCCATGGCGACCGCCATGTCTGAGGGATGCACGGCAATGCACGCCTGGCTCGTTCCGATGACCGCATGCATCCGGTTGAAGCCCTCGAGTGCGGCGCAACCGGCGCCCGGTTCTCGTTTGTTGCAAGGCATGTTGCGGTCGTAAAAATAGGGGCATCGCGTACGCTGGAGAAGGTTGCCGGCTGTCGAAGCCTTGTTTCGTATCTGGGCGGAGGCGCCCGCCAGCAGCGCCTGAGACAGAGCCGGGTAGCGTGCCCTGACGATCGGATCGGCGGCGAGATCGCTGTTGCGGACCTGAGCGCCGATATGCAATCCGCCCTTCTCGGTCGGCTCGATACGGTCGAGTCCCAAACGGCCGATGTCGACGAGATGATCCGGGCGCTCGATACCCAGCTTCATCAGATCCAGGAGATTGGTGCCGCCGGCGATGAAACGTGCCGCCGGCCGACCCGCCACAGCCGCAACGGCTGTCTCCACTGTGTCGGCCCGCTGATAGGAGAAGGGCTGCATGCTTCAAGACCTCTCTGCCGCATCGCGAATGGCGGCTACGATGTTGGGGTAAGCGGCGCAACGGCAGAGATTGCCGCTCATGCGCTCGCGAATTTCGACATCGGTGAGATTGTGGGAGGCGGCCGCAACATCGGCGGTTGCGTGGCTCGGCCAACCTTCGCTGGCCTCACGCAGCATTCCGACTGCGGAGCATATCTGTCCGGGTGTGCAATAGCCGCACTGAAAACCATCGTGTTCGATGAATGCCGCTTGCATCGGGTGAAGTTCGTCCTCACCTGCAAGCCCCTCGATCGTGGTGATCTCATCGCCCTCATGCATCGCGGCGAGCGTCAGACAGGCATTGATGCGGCGTCCGTTCACAAGAACGGTGCAGGCTCCGCATTGACCATGGTCGCAACCCTTTTTCGAACCGGTGAGACCGAGATGGTTGCGCAAGGTGTCGAGCAGCGTGGTCCGCGGATCCACTTCCACCGCGACGTCATTGGAATTGATGTTGAGCAGCACCGGCAGCGTGGACGCCGGGCCTGCTGACGGTGCGCCAGCAGCACCGGTTGCAGCGGCGCGCCCGACGGGCAGGCCGGCGATGAGGAGCAGGGTCGTGGCTGCACCGCCCTCGAGCACCGCCCTTCGCGTCGGTCCATTGTCCTTTTGCGTTTCGTCCATGAGTCATCTCCGGATTCGACTGCGAGGTGGATTCCCGCCGCCTGGAACGCGCCGAGCGGCGCGCATCGACAGGAGACAACATGGCCTCCCGCGCCTGCCATTTCTTTCAGGAAATCGGCGGGGTTATCAGGATTCCGGAATAACTTTCGACCGATAGGCGTGCGGGGTGACACCTCGCAGGCGCTTGAATGTCGTGGTGAAGTGGCTCTGGCTCGAGAAACCGCAGCTCAACGCGATCGCGCTCAGCGTCGTGTCGGTCTCGCACAGGAGCACTTCCGAGCGCCGGATGCGTTCCTCGAGCACATAGGCGTAAGGCGCGAAGCCGGTCGTGACTTTGAAGCGACGCGCAAAAGAATCCGAGGCAACACCGGCGACATCGGCCAAATCGCCGAGGGAAATGTCGCCGTCCAAGTGTGCGTCTATATAGTCACGGACCCGTTTGACGACGCGGCTGCCGAGGGAGCCATGGCGGGGAACCGGTACGGGCTCATCAGCGAAGCCACGTATCCGCAAAGTGACGAGTGCAATCAGATGTTCCATATAGGCCGAGTCGGGGATATGGCCGCTGGATATCTCGCTGCTCAACGATTGCAACAGCGCGCTGATCACATTGTCGCTCTTGTTTATCAGGACCGGCAAATCCTGCAGGTGATCACTGGCGGGAGAGATAGACCGGGGTTTGATCCACAGGGCGGAATAGGTAAGGTCGACGTCGCGATAGGCACCGAGGCGTTCCACCCCCGCGGGCACGAACGTTATCGCACCAGATCGGTCCCGCCCCTCATAAACCATCTTTCCATCGGATTGGATGGAGGTCTGCGATGTGGCGCCTTCCTCCGTCAGGACGAGTACGTGATGCGGCGCCGTCCAGCGAAGTTCGGCTTCCCGGCACGCCCATCGGCGACGATCGAAAACGACCGAGGAACCGGCCCAGCAAGCTGTCGTGGGCTGCGCCGGCTGCTCTCCGGCAGTCCGAATTCGCCCACTACCGAAAAGCGGCCTGAAAGACATATCTATCGTCCTGTGTTCCACCGAACCAAAACCGCGCCGGCGCCCATGCGCCACCCTCATGCCCCAGGGTCCTCACCTTCTCGCCCGCACGAACTCTCCAGCATCCACGCCGGTTGCGCCACCAAACCATGTTCAAAGTGTCGTGTAGTGGCTCCCGCCAGCCGGGACCAACGGGAACTGCCGGGACAATTCCTCGCTCGGTGCGCCCGTTTGCATCTGGCGGTCGCAACGTCTTTCGGTGAGATGCGTTATCTTTTGACAAGTCTGTCCGACTGGACCCGAACTGCCCGCAAACGAGCGAAGAAAACGCGATGGCGAAGAGTGTTTCCGTAGCTGAGGAAAAGGATGCTCCAGAACGCCTACTGACGCCGCGGCGGTCGCGGACATTGGCAATCCTTGTCGCGCTCGCCGTGGGATTGGTCGTCTGCTACTTCCTCGCCGTGCCCTTCCTGCCCGCTCTCACATGGGCGCTCGTGCTCACTGTGATGTTCCGGCCGCTGCATCGTCGGATCGAAAAACGCTTCCGCTACCCGGAAGCCGCCGCCGCGGCGACCGTGGCGATCGCCGTCTTCGTCGTGGCTGTTCCGCTCACCTTCATGGCGGAACGGTTGGTGAACGAGGCTGCCAAAGGGGCACAGATCGTCGAAGAAGCGGTGAGGTCGGGTACCTGGAGCGATGCGCTCGCCAACCATCCACGCCTTGCGCCGATCGTCGTCTGGATCGAAACGCAGCTCGATCTGGCCGGGATCGCAGGCAGCGCGACCACTTGGCTTACCAACTTCAGCGCCTCATTCGTGCGTGGGTCCGTTGCCCAGATCGTCGACGCGATCCTGACATTCTATTTTCTGTTCTATTTCCTGCGTGACGGCCAGCAGGCACTGGGCGCGCTGAAGGAATATTCCCCTCTCAGCTCGCAGGAGATGAACCGGCTGTTCACGCGGGTAAACGAAACGGTGCAGGCCGTCGTCTTCGGCACGGTGGCCGTTGCTGCCGTACAGGGCGCGATGGGCGGCCTGATGTTCTGGTTGCTCGGTCTGCCCGCACCCGTAGTCTGGGGCCTCGCCATGGGCTTGCTCGCCGTCGTGCCGGTGCTCGGCGCCTTCATCGTCTGGCTTCCGGCCGCGCTGTCGCTGGCCCTGGGCGGCGAGTGGGGAAAGGCGCTTATACTCGTCGCCTGGGGCGCAGGAGTGGTCGCGACCATCGACAATCTCCTCTACCCCATTTTCGTGGGAGATCGCCTGAAGCTCCACACGCTGACGGCCTTCATGAGCATGATCGGAGGCATAATCGTATTCGGGTCGGCTGGGCTGGTGATCGGCCCCGTAGCCTTCACGGTGACGCTGCTGCTCCTGGATATCTGGCGCCGGCATAATTCGAACCCCGAGGTTTGAGGCGCCGCCGGAAAGGATCGAAACCCCACGGCACACGACCGTGGGACGACGAGAATGGCCCGCCTGAAGAATCAGGCGGGCAGCTTCATCAGGCAAGCCGTCAGGCGAGGATCACCACGATTTCAAGCGACGAGGGTTCGACGATGACGATCCGACCGTCGGCGAGGATGAAGAACAGATAACCTTCATATCTCGGCACGATCTTCACGATGCGGGTCGGAAGCGGCCTCAGCTTGACCTTGACGGTTTCCGGTACTGCCACTCCGACGGATACATCGAAGTCGACGTCGATCGGCTCGACGTTCTCTTCCTTGATGATCTGCGTAATTTCGGTTTTCTGCTCTACCGTTACGTCGACATCTCCGGAAGAGCCGGAGGTCTGACCCTGCTCGGTCGACTGGGACTGGCCTTGAGCGGGCTCCTCGGTTTCGCCCTGCGCGGGCTGCTGTTCGGAGTCCTGCTGCTCGGTCTGCGTGTCGGTCCCCGTCTCCCCGCTTTGCGAGCCGCCTTGATCCTGCTGCGTGCCTGTTTCGCCCTGCTGGTCCTGCTGCTGGTCAGGCTGCTTCTGTTGATCTTGCTGATCCTGCTGCTGGCCCTGGTCGGCCGGTTGCTGCTGATCGGCCGGCTGCTGCTGCTGATCGGCGGGCTGTTGCTGATCTGCCGGCTGTTGCTGGTCCTGGCCCGTCTGCCCGTCCTGCTGTGTCGCACCCCCTTGAGCATCAGGCTGCTGATCCTGTTGCGCGCCGCCCTGCGGACATTCCGTCCCGGCCGGGCAATCGGTGGACTGCCCCTGTGCCGGCTGTTCCGTCTGTGCAAAGACCGGGGTGGACGCAACCCCGAGGCTCAAAGCGAGCGCACTCTTGATAAGGATACCCTTCATCGGATGTTCTCCATTCGAACGTCCCTTCGAGTAGCCAACCGCGGATTGACAGGATTGTTCCCTGGCAACCCGCCTGTGCGCAGTAGAAGTGGGATGACGAAAGGGTGTGCGCACTTCCCGACGGAAAGACGCTGCACACTTTGCCTTGAAAGCACTCTAAGCCTGGATACCGCCCGCCCCGGCCCCACCGGAACGGACCGGTCCTTCGAACAGTCCCAAATCGTCGCGGCTGAACGCAGCAAGCGTCCATTCCACAGGATCGGCTGCGTCTCGCGGGTGATAAACCAGCCTGTCCGGACTTTCGATCCGGCGCATCGCCTCATGGTCGATCACGCCGGATCTTGCTGCCTCAGCCGCCCGTTCACGGTCGCCTTCGAACGCGTCGTCGACGAGTTCCTGCGTGAGCATTATCCCTTTGCGGGGGAGACCACGGCCATGCTCGCGGGTCAATATGACCACGGCGACGCCGAGCTCTTCGGCCACTTCCTGCTCGACGATTACTTCGAACACTGACATTGGACCCTCCATCGATGTCCGGCGGGGGCGCCGCAGCCGCAAAGGCGTCGTCGCTACCCGTCGTCAGGCATGTGGGAATCGACGCCAAGGGTCTGAAGATTGTTGCGAACCTCCAGGACCCCGGGCACGGCCTCCACCGCTGCCACGAGCCGGCGCGCCATCGCCAAGGTTTCGACAGCACCCTCCAAGGTTACGATGCCTTTGTCGGCGCGCACGTCGATACTGTTGGGCTCGGCTTCACCGCTTTGGCTAAGCAGATCCGTGATCACCGCTTCCAGTTCGTCGCTGTCGATGCGGTCAGGCGGCAGAGGACGACCATTGTCCGCGGAATTTTCTTCAAGACCGTCCGCGCCGGCCTCATCCACGATGAAGCCCTTCCCGCGGTCCTCTTCGAAATTCGCGCCGGTAGCGCCGTAGCTTCTGTTTTCGGGGCTGCTCGATGTACTGCCGCTGCCATCCGCGTAGGGCCATCCTTCGCGAAGATCGCGCTCCTCATAGTCGCGATAATCCTCGTCGCGCGAGAGCGCCTTATCCTTACGGGGCACTTTCATTGCGATCTCCTTTCGTTTTGCAGAGGTCAAACAAAACCGGCAGGCTTTTGTTCAATCCGGCTTGCGGTCACATGACCCATTGGCGGGTGCGATCACTGGTAACCAACCCGGGTTCTCGTTGTTCCGCTCCGGGTCAGATGCCACGACAGACCGACCGTGACGGCACGGTCGACGAGCCGAGGCCTGAACAGAATTAGGAAGGAGAGCTGAACTCGGTCTGATTGGCTACGCCGCAGGCGCCGTTGCAGGGCCGTCGGGGACACACAGCCTCAGGGGCGCGTGTCATTCCCCAACTGCACCGAAGCCTTCTTTATAGTGTTTTCGCCGCGCCCCGCCGCGGGCCGGCCCCGCGGGGCGGAGCCTTGGCCTTATCGGCCCCTTTTCTTTCAATGCTCGCGACACCCCCGGCCGGTCCACCGTCGGGCTGCATTCCACCGGGCTGCAGGTCCGAGGCAAGACCCGAATGACCCTCCGCGTCGATTTCCCGAGCGGCTTCGTGCCAGTACCGCTCATGGTCTCCGTGACGTCTTCCGTCATTTTCCCACAGCTCATAGGCGCGTGCGCGGATGCGCTTGTCCCGTTCATTGTCGGTGGTCATGGCTGAGCCTCCTGAGCGAAACGCAGGTTAGTGCCGATCTGCCGGCTTCGGACTCCCATCGCGAGCATAGACGCGTAGCTCCGGCGGCGGAAGCCAAGATCGACTATCCGTGTTTTATCGGGCAAATATCTTCGCCTTCCTCAAGGGGAACAATCGTTAGGCATGGATCGAGACCCGTCAAGGCGGGTCTCGACCGGCGTTTGCTGATCACCAATTCCACGTCTGGCGGCCGTACCAATCGTCTATGTCGCGCCTTACGCGGTCCTTCTCGATTCCGTAACGCTCCTGGATCTTTCCTTCGAGCTGCTCGCGGCTGCCGGAGATCTGGTCCAGATCGTCGTCGGTGAGCTTGCCCCACTGCTCCTTGACCTTGCCTTTGACCTGCTTCCAGTTACCTTCAACACGATTCCAGTCCATGAGTAATCCTCCTGGTTCAATTGTATCGAAGATGGAACTCATGAGAACGCATTTGGTTCATCGAGTCGGCGGCGATCGTGCTTTCCGGGAGTCCGACCGTCGGCCGTGACGTCACAGACACAAAGTTGTGTTACCCAGGGAACTCGACCTTGCGAGGCTTCTCTGCTTCTATCATGCGAGGGCTGTTTTCAATCTATCCAAAGCGGGGCGGAAGATGGTTTACGATCGGGATAAGAAGCGCATGCGTCGCCGTCACGTGCTCCGGTTTTTCGCAGCACTCGCTCTGCCCGCCCTCCTGCTCGGCTCCGCCATCGCGGCGGCGGAATGGGCCACGCCCGATCCGCCCGCGCGTGCCGACGCCCAACAGGCGGCAGCCCGGCAGTAAATCGTTTCGGCCTGAAAGTGCGTGCGGCTTTCCGTCCGCGCTCCGCCCTAACGGGTTTCACTCGAAATGCTCCCGACAAGCCGCCTTACGGTTCGCTCCACCGAATACTGCCAGGCAGGCATGGCCCGGCCGAAGGCCGCGGTAAATTTGGCGCTTGACAGCGAGGAGTTGGGAGGGCGGCTTGCAGGTGTCGGAAACGCCCCCGTCGCGATGTCCCGAACATGCGCCCAGGGACCGCCTTCGGCACGGCTCGCCGAAAGAGCATGCCGCGCGAAATCGGCGCGGTTTACGACGCCCGTGCCAGCGAGGTGATAGAGGCCAAAGGCGGCGTCCTCATCGGATTTCGTCAGCCGCGCCGAAATATCGAGGATGGCATCCGCAAGGTCGATCGCCGATGACGGATTTCCCCGTTGATCCGCAACGACCGCGATATCCTCGCGCTCCTCCGCGAGCCGCAGGATGGTCTTGACGAAGTTCTTCCCGAAGGAGCTGTAGACCCAGCCCGTGCGAAGGATGAGATGGCGGGGGGTTGCCTCGGCAACGGCGGTTTCTCCGGCAAGCTTGGATGCGCCGTAGACGCTGAGCGGAGCCGGTGTGTCGCTCTCTGCGTAGCTCCCCTGTTTGCTCCCGTCGAAGACATAGTCCGTCGAGATATGGATGATCGGCACTTCGAGGCGTGCGGCCGCCTCAGCGACCGCGCCAGCCCCGAACGCGTTGGTCGCGAAGGCCGCCTCCGGCTCGCTTTCGGCCTGGTCGACGGCCGTATAGGCTGCCGCCGAGACGACGAGGTCCGGCCGGCACCGCTCGATCGCCGGCAGGATCGTTGCCGGCTCCGTGAGATCGAGATGCGGCCGCCCGATCGTAACGACTTCCACGCCCGGCCAACGACCAGACCGTTCGACCAGGCTGAGAGCCAACTGCCCCTCGCAGCCGGTCACGGCAATTCTCACGCAACGCTCCGATGCTGCTCGCCGATGCGGGCGCCGGAATAGCGCTCGCGCCGGATCGGCTCCCACCACCACCTGTTTGCGAGGAACCAGTCGACAGTCTCGCTCAGTCCGCCCTCGAAGCTCCGCTTCGGCCTCCAGCCAAGCTCACGCTCGGCCTTCGAGGGGTCGATCGCATAGCGCCGGTCGTGACCGGGCCGGTCCGGAACAAGGGTGATGAGGTCCCGATAGCTATGACCGCCCTTTCGCGGCGATCGGATGTCGAGCAGATCGCAGATGCTTTCCATGACCGACAGATTGTTGCGCTCGGCACGGGCGCCGATATTGTAGCTCTCCCCCGGCCTGCCCCGGCTGACGACCAGTTCCAGCGCAGTCGCATGATCGTCGACGTGGAGCCAGTCGCGCACATTCGCTCCCGAGCCGTAGAGCGGCAACGGCTTCTCCTCGATCGCGTTGATGATCGTCAGGGGGATCAGCTTCTCGGGAAAATGGAACGGGCCGTAATTGTTGGAGCAGTTCGAAACGACCACCGGAAGGCCGTAGGTGTGGTGCCACGCACGTGCGAAATGATCAGCTGCCGCTTTCGAGGCCGCGTAGGGGGACGAAGGTGCGTAGCGCGTCTCCTCGGAAAAAATCCCGCGGTTGAACGGAAGGTCGCCGAAGACTTCGTCGGTCGAGACATGGTGAAACCGGAAGCGCTCTCGCTCCTCGGTGCCGAGCCCCGACCAGTAGGCCAGTGCGGCGTTGAGCAATCGCACCGTGCCGAGGACATTCGTCTCCATAAACGGGTCGGGGCTCTCGATCGAGCGGTCGACATGGCTCTCGGCAGCAAGATGCATGATCGCATCGATCCGCTCCCGGCGCATGATCTGCAGCAGAACCTGTTCGTCGCGGATATCGGCCCGGTAGAAGGCATAGTGCGGATCGCTTTCCACCGCCCGTAACGACGCAAGGCTGCCGGCATAGGTCAGCTTATCGACATTGACGACGCGCTCGGCCCCGCTTCGGACCAGATGCCGGCAAACCGCCGATCCAATGAAACCCGCGCCACCCGTTACCAAAACTCGCATGGTTTCTCCCCTCATGCGGTGAACTCGAAAACAATGGATTCGTGGAGCAATGGTGCGTTCCTGTCCTTCGCGGACAGTTGCAGACGGTCGGTAGCGGCAGGCCAGCCTATGCCGATCTGAGGATCGTCGTAGCGGATCGACCGCTCATGCTCGGCGCTGTAATGCTCGCTCACCTTGTAGAGGACTTCCGTTTCCGGCTCGAGCGTGACGAGGCCGTGGGCGAAGCCGACAGGCACCAGAACCTGGTTCCATTTCTCGGCCGAGAGTTCGAGACCGACCCATTTCGCGAAGGTCGGCGAACCTTTGCGAATGTCGACCACGACATCGAACACCCTGCCTCGAACAACGCGAACGAGCTTTGCCTGCGCCTTGGGCGGAAGCTGATAGTGCAGGCCGCGCAGCGTGCCCGCAGCCGCGGAATAGGAATGGTTGTCCTGTACGAAGGTGTCCGTGACGCCGTTGGCGGCGAGGGTCTCGGCATTGTAGGTCTCCGAAAAGAAGCCCCGCTCGTCGCCGAGCCTGTGCGGGACGATCTCCAGAACCCCGTCGAGGCCCAGGGGCCTTACATCAAGCATCCGAGAGCTCCCTGACCCGTCTCCGGAGATAGATCGCATAGTCGTTTTTGCCGAGAAGGTCGGCACGCTCGAGCACCTGATCCGCCGAAACGTAGCCGAGCTCGAAGGCGATTTCTTCCGGGCACATGATCTTGACGCCCTGCCGGTGCTCGATCGTGCGTACGAAGGAAGCGGCATCGTGCAGGCTGTCGTGCGTGCCCGTATCGAGCCAGGCATAGCCCCGCCCGAGGCGGCAGACGTGAAGGTCGCCGCGCTCCAGATAGGCCCGGTTCACATCGGTGATTTCCAGTTCGCCACGTGCTGAAGGTTTGATTGAAGAAGCGATGTCAAGCACACTGTTTTCATAGAAATAAAGGCCTGTCACCGCCCAGCTGGATTTCGCCCGCTCCGGTTTCTCCTCGATCGTCACGGCCCGTCCGGTCTCTCCGTCGAAACTGACGACGCCGTAGCGCTCGGGATCATCCACACGATAGGCGAAGATCGTGGCACCGCTCGACCGGGCCGCGGCATCGCCGCAAAGCTCGGGCAGGCCGGCACCGTAGAAAATATTGTCTCCGAGGATAAGCGCCACCGAGCTGTTGGCGACGAAATCCCGGCCGATGATGAAGGCTTCGGCGAGCCCGTTCGGCTCCGGCTGCTCGGCATAGGAGATCGCGAGGCCGAACTGGCTGCCGTCCCCCAGCAGCTCCTCGAACAGCGGCCGGTCCCTGGGCATGGTGATCACCAGTATCTCGCGAATACCGGCCAGCATCAGCATGCCGAGCGGATAATATATCATCGGCTTGTCATGGACAGGGAGCAGTTGCTTCGAAACCGAGATCGTCACCGGGTACAGCCTGGTTCCCCGGCCGCCCGCAAGGATGATGCCCTTCATGCGCCCACTCCGGTCGAGGCCATCATCTTGCTTGCGCTCCTGCGCCCTCGCCCGGTCCGATCGCCGCGGCGCCGACGGGACTGAGCTTGCCGCAGCGCCAGAGGCTATAGGAAGGCTCGGTGTCCCAGTCGTAATAGTAGGCAGCCGTCAGCCGGCCTGCCTCGATCAGTTCGCCGAAGGTCGCGCGCATGACATGGATCGCCTCCCCTCGCGATCGATCGTCCACCGGGCAGGAGCGCGCCTTGTTTGCGATCCCCCATTCCGTGACCCAGCAGGACTTGCCGGTTCCCGCGGTCCGGCAGAAATCGAGAATGCTTCTGACCCGCGCTGCAATAGCTGGCGCGGCTTTCTTTCCGGGGTAGATGTGGATGCCATAGGCATCGACCAGACTGTCGATGCCGCGTTGACGAAGGAGCGCGACGAATTCGCCGGGATCGAGCCTTTCCATTCCGCGCCTGTCGGCTTCTGCGGCGCTCATATCCGAGAGACCGGCGGAAATGACGGCTGCGTCGCGGCTGTGTACGGTTTTGCGCAGCTCCGATCGGCTGATCTCCAGCGCCTTGACGTAGTTGTCGAGGCCGCGTTCAAACCTTGTCCGCTCCCGTAGCTCGGCGATGCTGCGCGGCGACAGGGCGCCCGGTTCTCGATAGACGGCAAGATCGCCGTTGTAGCCGGCATAGTTGATCTCATTTCCCGGCTCGATCGCTACAAGACGCACGCCGAGGGCATCGATGCGTTGAAGCGCTTGCCGCAACTCCCTGCGATACCGAACAAGATCCAAATCCGACAGTCGATAGACGTCCCAGATACGGCCATGGCCCGTTCTCGGTCTGAGGCTCTGGGGATAGTAGCTTTTGTTTCCCAGCTGAATCTCGAGAAGGATGCGCAGCCCCAGGCGATGGGCGATTGCCAGCGCCTCTATGCTCTTGTCCACCGGACGCGAAAGCGAAAGACGGACATCCGTCGCGCCGCTGGCAGCGATGTCGGTCAGTATTCTCTCCTGGTCGCCCCGGGGCAGCCAGGCAAGATTCATCCGATTGACGCCAATGCGAGCAGCCGAAGCTTCATCGGCATGCGCGGGTGCGGAAAGCGTCAGCAAGGCGCCGAGGAACAATGCTGCTGCTCCTCGGTTCGCTGAAGTCCCGGGCCGCAAACCGCTGCGCACTTTCCCCGGAATTGCTCTAGAGCCCGACATGCGCCAGAGCATTGCGGAAGTTGGTCTCACAGGCCGAGTACCGGTCGATGACAGCCTGCGAATCGATCTTGGAAAGGAAGCTGGCAAGATAGGCCTTCCTGTCCGGCTCCCGGTTCCAGACTGCCGCCTCCATGTAGGGGAAGCCGATGAATTCCAGCATTTCCCGCATGCGATCGTCGACCGCGATCATGAGCGACGGCACGCCCGCCTGCATGCCGATGATGCAGCCGTGAAAACGGCGCCCGAAGCAGAGATCGCGCGCGGAGACCCAGCTTCGCCATTGATTGGTGTCGAAGAACACCAGAAGCTCGTGTTTGCGCTGCCATTTCTCCGAATGCTTATAGGCGGTCTGGCCGGTGATGCGCCCGCTTGCTCGGTCGTAAACGGGCAAGTCGTCGTCCACGGGAAGGGAAAGATTGTAGGCGACCACCTCGTCCTGGACGACGTAGCTCGCGACGCTCTCCGGTTTCAGCAGCGCGTGGGCGTCGACGATCGTATCGGCCACGCTTCCGAGATAGCCTCCGAAGGCGATCTTCTGGGAGGAAGCGAGATCCGGATTGGCGAGCGCGGCGAGCGAACGCTTCATCTCGGCCGGCGCGAAGAAGAGCGAGGGGCAACCCGTCGGCTTGACGAACTTCATCCCCTGCTCTCTCAGGAACTCGGCCGTGAAATAACCGCGCGTGAGGAAAAAGCTCTCTTTGTTTCTCAGCACTTCCAGGAACTTGAGCGTGCCGGCAGGCAGGTTTTCCTTGAGCCCTTCCCTCCGCTGGATACCGATCCCCATGATCACCACCGGCATCTTCAGTTTCTCGAATACTTCCGCTTCGAGATCCGCCGAGTAGCCCGGGCGCAGGAGGTTGGCCGAAGCGAAGACGCAGATGTCGAATTCCTTGTTGAGGCTTTCATAAGCCTCGTCGGAATTCCTGTTGTTGACGAGATGCCAGAAAGGCAAATAGGTGACGTCATGCCCGCGCAGGGCATGGGCCGCGCCCTCGCCGATCAGATAGTTGCCGGTATTGGCGATCTTCTTGACCTGATCGATCAGTTCCTTCTTGGTTCTGACCTCGTCGAAATAGGGCCTGTGCCGAACCTCCGCGCCGGACACGCCCGAGACGGTTCGCTGCAGATAGGACGGGATTCCCGTAAGCAAGATACGCATCGATTACACCTGAGATTAGAGCCTGCAAACGCTCGCGTAGATTTATTGCCCGATCCCGATCTCCCGGAGAGCCGAGCGGAACGTGCGCTCGCGATCGGAATATCTGTCAACCAGTTCGGAAGCATTGAGCCCGGCCAGGTGGTCGGCGACGAATTCGGCCCGGTTTTCCGCCTTGTCGACCTCGACTGCGTCGATCGCCGGCAGGCCCGTGTAGCCGAGCATTTCCCGCATCCGGTCGTCCACCGCTACCATCAGGCTCGGCACGGCCGCCTGCATCGCGATGATCGAGCCGTGAAAACGCCGGCCGAAATTGAAATCCATGGAAGACGCCCAGGCACGCCACTGGTTCGTATCGAAGAAGGTCCGCACGTCGAAGGGCGTTTTCAGCCTTTCGGTGCCCGGATAGCTCAGTTCCCCGAGCATCGTGCCGGAGGCGGAGTCGTAGACGCGGCCGTCGCCGTTCGCTTCGACGTTCATGTCGAAATGGAGGAACTCGTCCTGGATGACGTATTGGGGCCGCGAACCCTCGGGCGCCAGCGCCGCGGCGTCGACGATGCAATCGTGGTTGGCACCCAGATAGCCGGAGAAGATGGTCCGCGCCTTGCCGACCGGTACATTGGGCAGCTTCTTCAGCGAGGCGCGCATGTTGTGCGGCATCAGATAGATGGAAGGGCAGCCCGTCGGCTGCACATAGGAGAAGCCCTGGTCCTTCAGGAAGCCGGCGGTTTCGAACCCGCGCGTCAGGAAATAGTGCTCACGCTCCTTGAGAACGTCCAGAAGCCGCTTCGTACCTTCCGGCAGGCTGTTTTCAAGGTCTCGGCGGTTCTGCAGGCCGATACCGAGCATGACGATCGGCATCTTGAGCTTGCCAAGCACTTCCGCTTCTGCATCCGCAGACAGGCCCTTGCGCAGAAGGTTCGCGCAGGTGAAGACGCAGATGTCGAAATTGGCGTTGAACTCGTCGAGTCCGACGCCGTTCTGGCTGCAATTATAGAGGTGCCAGAACGGGACCTGCTTCGCATGCGGGGCAATCGCGCGCAGCGCCCCCTCGCCGATCAGGTAATTTCCCGTATTGCTGATATTGCGAAGCTCCTGGAGAAACTCCTCCTTCGTCTCGGGCTGTTTCTGTCGCTCCGAATAGGAGACGGCCAATCCCTGGGCGCCGTTGGCGAGGCGCGTGTAATGACCAGGAATTCCCGTCACGAGGATCCGTGGACGCATGCAATCGACCCTTCTTCTTAAAACCGGCGGGGCCTCAGCCCACGGCCGCAACTCCGGGATTGGATGCTTCGCGCCCACGGATAACCGTTGCGCGCGAAAGCGACGAATTGTTCACGGAACGGTCGCACCAGCCGAGGAACTCGGAGAAGGAGGACGTCCATGAGCGGCGTGCCGCCGTTCTCAGGCACCCCTCCATGAGGGGCGCGAGCATCTGACGGTTGTGGGCCACCTCCTCAATGGCCTTTGCCATGTCCCGGACCACCTGCGGATCGGCGGCGGCCTCGATGAGGATGCCGTCCTCGCCGTCGGTTATGAGTTCGTCGACGGCACCGACCGACGTCGCGATCGGCACGCAGCCGAGCTGCTGCGCCTCCGCGATCATCAAGGGAGCGCCCTCCCAGCGCGACGGCATCAGAAGGACATCCGCCCAACCGAGTGCCTTGATCAGATCCTTGCTTGCGAAGACCGGCGGGCGCACCTCGACGCCGAGGTCCCTCAGGCGATCCGTCCACGACAAGGTGGCATCCGCGAGGATTTCCCCGCCGATCGCCCGGGCATCGAAGGGCACGCGCGAAGCCCGCAATTCGGCGAACGCCGCAGCGAGACGGTCGATCCCCTTCTGCTGATCGAGCCGGCCCATATAGAGGACCCGAAGCCGATCGTCCTTGCGTTCGATGCGCCTGACCGACAGCACCTCCGCGAGCACCTTGGGCGGCACGGAGAAGCTCGCGCCGTTGGGGACGGCGAAGATCTTTTCATAGGGAACGCCGAAGCTGTGCAGATAGATCTTGAGTTGCTCCGAGCAGGTCAGGAAGGCATCGTAGCAATGCTCGTGGGCTATCGCCGCGAAGGGCTGGCCGGCGGGCCTTTTGAAGCCGGTATTGTCGACCACGTGAAGGTAGCAGGCCGTGCGCGTTCCCTCCGAGCGCAACCGTGCGATAAGCGGATGCACCGCCATGACGTGATTGTTGATCACGAGGTCGAAGCCGGAAAGCTGACCCTTGAGCGCGGCCCAATCGACGTCGTGGCCCTCGGCGATGAAGTCCTGCCCCAGGAAAGAGCCGGAGCCGCCCCAGGCGGGAATGCCCTGGTCCCAGAAGTGAATATAGTCGAAGCTCTGATCGAACTCGTCGATCACATCCATCCTGGATGTGCCGAGCACGAAGAGATGGGTCTCGTAGCCGGCGGCCTTCAGCTCGCGCGAGGCCGCATATACGACCTTCTCGGCGCCGCCGAAGGATGCATTCGGAACAAGCAGGGCTGCGGTCTTCCTGCCCCCTTCGCTATGACCGAGCGGCAACACGGGCGAGCCACCGATCTCGTGGCGAAGAGCCTTGTGGAGGTCGGAATAGGGAACGAGCCGTGCCGGACGCCAGGTCCAGCGTTTGCCGGCAGTCCGCCGCAGCGGACTGGTCGCGATGGCATTGACGCAGTTGATCATCACCTGCTGGGGCGTGATGAGCGAACGGCGCGGCAGGCTTCTCGGGAAAGGGAAGCGGACTTTCAGAACTGCCGATGTCGGCCATACCTGCTGGTTGCCGATGGAGGCAAACCAGTCCAGCGCTTTGTTATGAATGACGTCGCGCACGAGCGAAGTGGACAGGAAGATGAGGTCGGCCGGCGCGTTGTGCTGGGCGCCCGCCTCCAGGAAGACCGGCTCGATCTTGCGCTGCGCCGCATCGTTGCCAAGCTGGACGAAGACCACGTTCGCCTTCTCGCTCAGGCGCTCCAGGTGCGAGAGCACGTTTGGCAGCATCCGGGAGCGCAGCAGCAGGTCGAGCGTGGCGCCGCTTCCGGCGATCAGGAAGGGCGGGAAATGAACGTTGTCCGGTTCGCCGATGCTCGCCCAGAATGCTGGAATGATATCGTCGAGACGAAGCCGCTTGGCCGTTTTGGTCGGATCCGTGAAGAACGAAATGGCGGCATCTTCCGTCCGTGCGAAAAGATAGCGCGGGCATTCCTCGTGCTCGAAATCGACCAGCATTGGCCGCTGGAATAGCGCACGGTGGCGCTTTCTGAGGAAGCTCACCGAGGCGGCGCGATCGCGATTCGCCTCCTTGAAGCGGCTTTCCGCCCTCAGCCGGTATTCGAAGGTCGTGTCGTGGCACGGCGCCCCCACGAAGCCCTGCTCGATGCAGGACAGCCAGAATTCCCAATCCTCGAAACCGTTTTGCCTGTCGTCGTCGAAGCGCACACCCGCCCGGAACACGTCGATCGAGATCATCGAGCCGGTGTCGCAAATATTGTCCGTGACGCAGTGCAGGAGCCGCGAGTAGCGATTGCCGTAATGAGCGCGCCAGCTCACCGAGAATGTGTCGATATTGGTATAGATCCAGCCGCAGCCGCTGGCGCGCAGTTGCCGGTAGAGAGTCTCGATGGTCCCGGGCAAGACGCGATTGTCGGCGTCGAGAAAATAGACGGCCTCGGCTTCCGGCAGATTCGCGAGCACGTAGTCGATCGCGCGATTGCGCGCCCCGCCCGGCCCGGCATTGGCCCCGAAAAGCACATGAACCGCAGGATGGGCCGCCGCATAGAGCAGCAATTGATCGAATGTCTCCTGCCGCGGATCACCATCGACGGACACCACGACTGCCACCCTGCACCCGGCAAGCTTCGAAGCGAGCACGGACTCGATCGCCTCCAGGACGAGGGCCGCATGGCCGTAAAGCGGCATTGCCACCACGATCAGGTCCGAGTTTTCCTTATTTCCGGACATTGGACGCCCCTGAGGACTGCTTTACCAATCGGAAGCCGGAGACCTTGAGCCAGGAGAAATCCACCGTATCCGTCACCGCTCGGCTGAGGATCATGAGGTCCATCGGCTCACGCACGGGCTTGTCCAATTGAAAGTTCACGTTGACCGCCTGCTCGGCGGTGACCTCGCGCCAGCCGCTGAAGAAAGCCGACGGCTTGGCAGCCCCCTTGCGTGCGAGCTCCGCCACTTCCGAGCGCGCATTGGAGTTCGCCGGAGCGAGCAGGAAGCTCACGGCCGCGGGTGCGCCCTTCGGGTGATCGATGATCGCGCTTGCGGAGAAGGAGATGGTGCCGGGTTCCACGGCGCGGCCGATCGTGCCGGCGGAGATTCCGCTCGGCAGCGGGTGGCAAACGACCGCATTCTCGTGTTCGAGGAAGCGGACGGTCTGGAACTCGGGAACGACCGGCGTGACCGATACGTCGACGATCTGGCTCAGCAATTCGACCGCCAGGCGATAGTCCTCGATGAAATGGCCCTCGAGCAAGGCGGTCGGAGCGATCATGTTCGGCATGCGCGTCGGTTTGACGCCGGGCAGTCCCGTAAAGACGCGGAACGCCAGGGGCCGGAGATCGAGATCCGGATGCGGGGTTTCCGATCTGGCCGTGTACCGCTCGCTCGCGATCGGATAGCCGAGTGAAAGCCCTACAGTCTCCGTGCCTGTCGTGGAGATTCTGAGCCGCAGCGTTCTCGCTGCGCCGCCGCAAGCGCGTGGCAGGGCGAGGAAATTCCAGTTTGCCGCGAGCTGCGCATAGGGGACGGTCCATTCGGCCACGCCCTCGCCGTTCTCGACATAGCCCAGCATGACGACCAGCTCGCCGCCGTCCCTGGGCACGGAATGAAGGTGCAGCGCGATCCCAGCCACGCCAAGGCTGGATACTGGAAGAAGCTGCTCGACACATCCGGTCGCAAGGAGCTGCCCGATGCCCTCGTCCTTCGGGTCGGCATAAGGATCATGGGCGAATATCTCCGCGACCGGCTCCCAGTTGCGGGCCTGGAAGGCATCCTCCAGCGCGCGGTAATTTTCGAGCAGCGTTTCCCGCTCACGCCGGAGAATGGCGAGCTCGGCGGTTACCGACGACGTGAAGCGGGAGAGCCGGCCCACTCCACCCTCCACCAGCGACTGCACGAGCGCCAGGCTCTCCGCCTTACCGCCCACGTCGATCCGCTGAAGCGGTATTTCGGGAATGGTGCCGAGGGCATTGATCGACGCGAGCCCCTCCCGCAGATCGGCTTCACCCTTATCCGAGAAGGCAAGCGCGATCAGAGGAAAGGCGTTCTGCAGGGGGGATCGCGAAGCTGCATCCGGGTCGAGAAAATGCACCAGATGCTCGATGTCGCTCCCTTCGAAATTTTCCCGGTCCAGACCGGACGCCACAACGAGCCTTCGCTTCGCCGGCGACTGCCTCACGTTAGAAGACATCAACTCTTGCACGCAGCGACCCCAGAATAAATCGATTTATCCAGAAGATGAAATTGATGGCCTGGAAATATTCTTGCCCCAGAACCTCACGGATCGAACCATATCCGTGGATTCCGCAGTGCACAACAATAGATTCTTGGGGTTTCACCCGGTATTTATACTTAAAAAATTGAAGTAATATTCAGACAAACTGTGTTTCTTTCGCTTGCGCAGCATTTCGACCGGTGAGGTCGCCGATCAGCGTCAACTGACGTGCGAGACAGTCGTCCAACCGGAATCTCTGCTCGACCGTTCTGCGCGCGGCGCCGCGCAGTTCGCGAAAGTTGTCCGGGCGGTTCAAGGCCCCGACGATCGTCTCGGCGAGCGCATCCGTATCGAAGAACGGGACGAGAAGGCCGTTGCGGCCGGAGCGGATGACTTCCTGAACCGGCGCGGTATCGGAGCCGATGACAAGAGCGCCGCAGGCCATTGCCTCCAGTACCGACCAGGAAAGCACGAATGGATAGGTGAGGTAGAGATGCGCCGCCGATATCTGAAAGAGCTGACGCAGCACGGAATGCGGCACGACGCCGGGGAAGATGAGCCTTTCGCGCGGGATATCCACAGACGCAAGCAGATGATCCTTCCACGATCCCCCGCCAGGGGGCGGCGCGCCGTAACTCACCCCATCGCCGCCGACGAAGACGAACAGCGCGTCCGGGTGCCGGCGGACGACCTTCGCCGCCGCCTCCAGTGCCTGGGGAAAGCCCCGGTAGGGCTCGAGGTCCCGTGCCACGAAAGTGACGACGGGATCGCCGGCCTTGAGGACGCGCCCGTCCGGCAGCTTCAGCGAAGCCGCCGGGTCGGGGCGGAAACGGCGCGTGTCCACCCCCTCATGGCAGACGGCGATTCGTTGCCGAGCGTCGGCCGGATAGAGGCTCTTCTGCCAATTGGTCGGGCTGATACCGCCATCCATCGCCTCCAGCGACAGCAGCTGCGCGATGTTGCGGAGGCGCAAGCGTTTGCGCGTCTCCGGGTCGGGGCGGTCGTCCGGCGCGAAGCCGACATCCGCCCCATCCGACCGATAGAAAAACTCGCAATAGCCGAGTGCCGGCACGCGCGGCAGGACATCCTTCACGAACATCATGCTGCCCCAGCCTATATGGCCGAGAACGACGTCGGGGGTCTGTCCAAGGCGGCCCATCGCCTCGAAGGTTTCCGCTACCCTGTGCCCGATCCGCACATGATGGTCGGGAACGGCAAGATGGCGCGCTATGTGGGGATTCGGTCGCGGACCGGGTTCCGCCCGATGCCGGACGACCCGGACGGAAGGTATCCGCTGGTCCACGGTCTCCGTCACGAGCGTCACCTCGTTCCCCGCCTCAGCCATATGTCTTGCCAGGGCGGCGAACTGGCCGAACCCACGGCGGTGTACGAATGCTACATGCATCTTCATAAGCCACTTGTCAGTGATCGATCACACCTGCAGCGCCGCGCGTCCGAACGGACGCGCAAAGCTCGTTGCAACACTTGGATTTCCTGCTTGTTACCGCCCTTGCTCGGTTGCGCTTTGAGGAACATGCAGTGATGGAGCGTCAGATGCCGTAGCGTGCGGCATTTCCCCAGACGAGTTCGAGGCGGTGCAGTGTCTGGAAAGCGGTCTCCAGATCCCGCCGGTCCTGATCGCCATGGCTGAGGGCGCGTTCGTAGCCCTTGGCGGCCTGTCGCAGGCCGGTGCAAAGCTGCCTGCCTTTCTCTGAAAGCCGGATGCGGGCAGAACGCTTGTCACGCTGCGATGCGATCCGGTCGATGTAGTCGCCGTCGGCAAGCTGCTTCAGATAATAGGAAATGTTCGAACCCACATAGTGGCCCCGGTCCAGAAGCTCTCCCACCGAGAGCTCCGCCTCGCCTATGGCCAGAAGAACCATCGCCTGCGCGGGACCGATATCTTCGACCCCGAGTTTCGTCAGTTCCGCACGCAACAGGCCGGAAAACCGGCGGCTTGCGCGCTCCATGACCCGGGCCAGCTCGAAATAGGTGACGAGCGAATCATCTCCGTCACGATCGTCTACAGAGGTATCGAGGCCTTTCCGCTGCGTTTCATTCGCGGGAAGGATTGCAACAGTGTCTCCAAAGTCTGCGAACGGATAGAGTATCCTGTGGTTCATCCCTCTCTCCATTGGGAACGTACTTCCAATTCCGGAATTTACTTCAAAACTTGAAGTAAATTTCACAGCACCCCTGCCCCGAAATTGCGTGCTCTTGAGCTGGCGATGTTTATTGTGTCACACTTATCGCAACAATACTGTGATTTGAGTGAATCTGGATCAGATCGCCCCATGAAACCCGCGAATGCGCTAATTAGAAGATCGCCACATGCGTGATACTGTTCGAAATCCTTTGATTAGCAAGGGCCCCAATCGGCCAACACCGGCGCAAAACGGAACAATCGCGCCGAAGCTCCTGGTTCTGCGGGCCCGGCGTGTGTTCGTGGTGACGCTTCTTTATGCAGCCCTGCTCAGCGCCTGCATCAACCTCCTCCAGCTCACAATGCCCCTCTATATGATGCAGGTGCATGACAGGGTGTTGAACAGCCAGAGCATGGATACGCTCGTCATGCTGACGATTCTCGCCCTGGGTGCGCTGATCGTTCTGGGCGTGCTCGACTACATTCGCGCCCTCACCTTTCAGGCCATGGGCAGCGCCGTGGTCCGCTGGCTGAACCTGCCGGTCCTGACCGCCGCCGTCCAGGCCTCGGCCGATCAGGGACTTGCGCGCGCGACGCAGTCCCTGCGCGACCTTACCGAGCTGCGCGGCTTCCTCACCTCTTCGGCGGTGAGCGCCCCCCTCGACGCCGCCTGGTCGCCCATCTTTCTGGGCGTTCTATTCCTGCTGCACCCCCTCTTCGGGCTGATCGGTGCGATCTCCGTCGTCGTACTCGTCTGTTGCGGCCTTCTCAACGACCTTCTGACGCGCCAGCTCATGAAAGAGGCAAGCCAGGCTAATATTGAGGCAGTGTCGAAAATCGGTGCGACATTACGTCACGCCGAGGCCATCGAAGCCATGGGAATGCTGCCGGCGCTCGCCCACAAATGGCGCGCCGCGCAACTGCACGCGCTCAGCGTGCTGGAGGCCAGCGGGATCAGAAGCAGGGCGATGGCCTCGATCACCCGCTCGCTGCGCTTCGCCATCCAGGTGGCGTCGCTGGGCACGGGTGCCCTGCTGGTGATGAGGCAGGAGATCTCGCCGGGCGCAATGATGGCGACCACCATTCTCGTGGGCCGCCTTCTGCTGCCGTTCGATTCCGTCATCGAGAACTGGCGCCAATGGGTGTTGGCGATCGCAAGCTGGCGTCGCGTCGAAACGGCACTGAAGGAAGACCTGGCCGTTCGCCAGACCATGCCGACACCGCGCTCCGAAGGCGACCTCGTCGTCGACAAGCTGGTCTACGCGGTACCGGGCATCGACGTGCCGATCATCAAGGGCATCAACTTCTCGCTCTCACCAGGCGAGGTGCTTGGAATCGTCGGCCCTTCCGCGGCGGGCAAGTCCACGCTGGCGCGGCTTCTGGTCGGCATTCTGAAGCCCACTGCCGGCGGCGTCTTCCTCGACGGCAACAACGTCTACCTCTGGGAACGGAGCTCATTCGGACAGATCGCGGGTTATCTGCCGCAATCGGTTTCCCTTCTCGAAGGAACCATCCGTGAAAATATCGCCCGGATGGCGGAGAGCGATCCATACAAGGTGCTCGAGGCGGCGCGGCTCGCCGACGTCCACGACATGATCGGACGACTGCCGCTCGGATATGATACGCCGGTGGGCGATGGTCATCTGACGCTTTCCGGCGGGCAAAGGCAGCGCATCGCGCTGGCGCGCTGCCTTTACGGCCGGCCACGCCTGCTCGTCCTCGACGAGCCCAACGCCAATCTCGATGCCCTCGGCGAGCGCGCCCTCATCCGCGCGATCGACGAGGCGCGCAACGACGGCGCCATCGTCATCCTGATTGCCCACCGGCCGGCCATCATGCAGGTGGCCGATAAGCTGCTCGTGCTGGAAGGCGGCCGCATCAGCCAGTTCGGCCCGCGAACGGATGTCGTGGCGACCATGATGCCCGGCGAAACAAGACGCGAAGGTACCGCTTCATGAACAAGGAAAAGATCCTGCCGGTTCGCCTGGACCTGCAGCCGCCCGTGAAGGCTGAGAGCCCGGAACGCCGCCTGCCGATGGCCGCGCCGGCTCGTCTCTCCGCGCCAATGCCGGCGCCGGACCTTTCGGAAGACAACACGCATTCGCCGATCCGACGCCTTGTCATCGCCGGGTTGACGACGATCCTCGTCGCTTTCGGCGGTTTCTTCGGTTGGGCGTTCTCGACGGAGCTCAGCAGTGCTTCGGTCACCAGCGGAACGATCGTCGTCGATTCGAAGCGCAAGACGGTCAGCCATTTCGAGGGCGGCGTGCTCGGCCGGATCCTGGTTCAGGAGGGAGATCATGTGGCGCCCGGCCAGCCGCTGATGAAGCTCGAGGATACGCGCGCCCGCTCCGACCTGGAGGCGCTGCAAAGCCGCCGTGTCGGCCTGATCGCAAAACTGGCGCGGCTGCGGGCCGAGCGGGCGGGACTGCAGGCGGTGAGCTTCCCGGGCGATCTTGTCTCCGAGGGCGAGGCTGCCGCGGATGCGGTAACGGCGGAAAACGCGTTTTTCGAGAAGCGGAGCGAGGCCAAGGAGGGCCGTCTGGCAATCCAGCGAAAGACGATCGAGGAATATTCGGAGAAGGCGAAGTCTCTCGCAGCCCAGCTTCAGGCGACCGACAGGCAGATCGAGCTGATGAACGAGCAGCGCACCGCTATCGCGACCCTTGTCGAAAAAGCCTTCGCCCAGCGCTCGAAACTCATCGAGATCGACGCACGGCTCAGCGAGCTCGCCGCGACCCGCGGCGAACTCGCCGGCGACAAGGCCCAGGCGGAAAAGGCGATGGCGGGGGCCGAGCTTGCGCTCATCGGGATCGAATCCGATTTCCAGTCGGAGATCGCCGGAGAGATCACCACGGCGCGCCTCGAACTTGCGGAAGTCGAGCAGCGCATCACCGCCGCCGAGGACGTGCTTCGCCGCCTGGAAATCCGTGCCCCCCAGGCCGGTATCGTCGCCAACATTCAGCTGCGGACGCCGGGCAGTGCCGTCACGCCCGGTCAGCCGCTTCTCGACATCGTCCCCGAGGACGAACCGCTGCTTGTCGAGATGCATGTCAGCACACGTGACATCGACAGCATAACGATCGGCTCCAGTACGCAAATCCGCCTGACGGCCTATAACCAGCGCTCGCACCTGCCCTTGGCGGGCAAGGTAACCTATATCGCGGCGGACCAATCGGTGGATGAGAAGTCCAACGTCGCCTATTTCGTCGCACGGGCAGAGGTGGCGCCTGAATCGCTCGCCGCCAACCCGGACATCCGCCTCTATCCCGGCATGCCCGCGGAAGTGCTGATCGTGCACAAATCGCGTTCGGCAATCGACTACCTCGTCGCCCCGGTCTCCGACAGTTTCAACCGGGCGTTTCGGGAAGACTGATCTGTCTAACGCTTGATATCTCCTGCCGTCGTAAATTACTTTAAATTTTGAAGTGCTTTGTCTGCATTCTCGTCAGAATTACTCCTAAAATTATATTGTGCCAATATTGGCACATGGTCGAGTTATGTTTAAGACGCCGTCTTTCCTCCGAATTATCGTCGTTTTATTTTACACATCTGTGTTGTGTTCGTAATTATTGCAGTGCACACTCCGGCACGCAATCCTCGGCTCCGTGCCGATGACGCATGCATCAAACCACGAAGAGGAGAAGCAGATGGCCACTTTGGAAGGCGGCGCATACGACGACGCCCTTTTTGGCTCCCGCTTTGACGATTTCATTCGCGCCCATGGCGGTGATGATTTCGTCAACGGAGGCAATGGGGACGACATCATCTTCGGCGACGACGGTGACGACTTGCTGTTCGGCGGCAACGGAAACGACACCGTGTTCGGCGGCGAAGGCACCGACGTTCTCTATGGCGAAAATGGCAATGACATCCTGGTCGGCGGATCGGGTGACGACCTGATCTACGGCGATAACGGCAACGACATTCTCCTTGGGGGCGCCGGCAGCGACTTCCTCCTCGGAGGCAGAGGCGACGACGTGCTGCTCGGCGGCGCCGGCAACGACGTCATCGACGGCGGTGCAGGGTCCGACCTTCTTGCCGGCGGTCAGGGCAGCGATATCTTCGTTTTCGACGGCGGCGGCGGCAACGACGTCATCCTCGACTTTACCCCCGGCGAAGACGTCCTGCAGATATCCAAGGGCATCAACGGCCTCGACGTCACCGCGCCCGAGGATCTCGCTTCGCGTATCACTCAGGTCGGCGGCAATGTCGTCATCGACCTCGGCCATGGCGACACGCTGACCCTGGTTAATGCCGACGCCGAAGACATTCAGGCCCACCCCGAGAACTATTTCACTGTCCACTGATAGTTTGAGACGCGGGACGCGGCTGGAAAACCGCAGGCGGCTTTTCATCATCCCGCATTGGCTTCGAACGGTGCGCCCTGCCCTCCTCCCGTGGGGCGCACCATCCAAGAATTAGTCAGAGGAGTGGCGTGTGACGTTTGACGACCGTACGCGGAGCGCCAGCGGCATTTTCGAAGACGCGAAGGCCTTTCGGCTCGGTTCCGACGTGGCTGTATTGATCTCCGACGTTCGCGCCAGGTTGCCGGCCGCAGCCAAACACACGCTCGTCATGCCGGAGCAACCCGTCCCGCTCGTCAGCACGATGCTTCCTCTTGCGGAGGGTGGACAGCGTGTGCTTTGGGCCATGCGCCCGGGCGACGAAGCGCGCCGCGGACAGATTTACATCGAAAGCGACTTCGTTCAGACGATCGTGCTCCGGCCCGTCGGTGAACTTCCGCCCCTCGACGTGGAGGACCTGTTTTCCGCACTCACGCCGGAGGGCTGCGTCAAGTTCCTGAACAATCTGCTCACCGTTTGGCGAAGCGCGTTCCGTCTGTCCCGGGACCCGTTCTTCATCGGCCTCGTCGAGGATGCGCTTCAGGCGCTGACATCGCGGCCGGCGCCCGCCAAGATTGCATGCCCGATCAACCAGGGGCGATACCTGATCGAAACAGCGATAAGCCCCGACTTCGGCGAGATCAGCGCAATCTATGCCCTTGGAGCCAACGCCATCCTGCCACTGGCGTCGCCGGCGCTGATCGGCGCCCAACGCGAGCATAATCTTCGTCCTTGCCATTTCATCGTCGAGTCTCCCCGATACCCCCAGTCTTTCGTGCTTGTCGGCAAAAGGGGCGTCGCCGTGCGCGAGCTCTCCTCCGGCAACCCTCATTGCGCCAACCTCCAGGCCTGGTGGGCAGAACGAGGCGATACGCCGGAGCTGCGCGAATACGTCGTCCGCTGGCTCTCGACGACACCGGAGGATGGACTTGCGACAGCCGTCGACCTCCAGCTGCGGTCGCCGCTCCCTGAAAGGCGGATCGGCAGGTCTGCAATGCATCCTTCAGCGGAGGTGGACCTCGCATTGACGCTTTCCGGCGGTCTGCTTGCCGGGGGGTGGACCCATGATCCGACAGCCACTCTTGCCGGCATCGACTACCTCAAGGAGGACGGCACGACGATACCGCTTGATGGCAACTGGTACGAGTTCGCCGCCTGGGCACGCGGAGCGGACGAAAAATCGCGAGCCGACGTGACCGGCTTTGTCGCCTGGCTGCCGTCGAACGATCCGCGGGGCGCCCTGCTCCAGCCGCGGTTCCAGATGCGGCTGGCATCCGGTGCTGTGAAACCGCTCGTGCCGAAGCCGCAACCCTTTGACGCCTCGGCCCAGCGCAACCGCATACTGCGCGCTGTCCCGCCGCAGCACGCGATCGACGAGGCGTTCCGGACGATCCTTGCCCCCGCCCTGCAGGACGTGGAACAGAGGTTGGGAAGAGCTTCCAAAGTCGACTACACCAAGGATTACGACCTGCCCGAGAAGGCGCCGTTGGTCTCGATCGTCGTGCCGCTTTACCGTGTTCTCGACTTCCTGCGGTTCCAGCTCTCCGGCATGGCGACCGATCGCTGGCTCGCAAGCAATGCGGAGATCATCTACGTTCTGGATTCGCCGGAGATTCAGGACGAGACGGAGCATCTGCTTGGCGGACTGCATCTCCTCCACGGGTTGCCGATGAAGCTTGTGGTGATGAACCGCAACAGCGGCTACGCGCGGGCGTGCAATGCGGGCGCGCGCTTTGCCC
This sequence comes from Sinorhizobium sp. GQ132, assembly GCF_059758575.1. Lineage (NCBI taxonomy): Bacteria > Pseudomonadati > Pseudomonadota > Alphaproteobacteria > Hyphomicrobiales > Rhizobiaceae > Sinorhizobium > Sinorhizobium sp. GQ132. The sequence continues at coordinate 128,369 of NZ_JCAXDX010000001.1, forward strand.
GCGGCTCGGTCGTCGTCATGCTGAACTCGGACGTCGTTCCGTCTGCATCCGGCTGGCTGCAGAAGCTCATCCGGCCGCTCATGGAGCAGAGGAGCCTCGGCGCGATCGGCCCGAAGCTGATCTTCGAGGACGGATCGCTCCAACACGCGGGCCTCTACTTCGCTCGCGACCAGCGCGGCATATGGCTCAACCATCATTTCCACAAGGGCATGCCCGGCGACTACGGGGCGGCTCAACTTGCCCGCAGCGTGCCCGGCATCACCGGTGCGTGCCTGGTGACGCGCCGGGAGATCTACGAGCTCGTGGATGGATACACGGAGGATTATGTGATCGGCGATTATGAGGACAGCGATTTGTGCCTGAAAATCCGCCGGTGCGGCTATGACATCGCCTACGAGCCGTCGGCGTGTCTCTATCATTTCGAGCGCCGCTCGATCCGCCGCAGCGAAGACTATATGCGCGGGGTCGCCAGCCAGTACAATTCCTGGCTGCACACCGAACGCTGGAACGACGACATCACCGAATTGATGAAAACCGATCTCGGCGGCCGCGACCAGATGCCGGCTCTCTTCGGGATCGGCGCGGCGACGAGGACCGCCGCATGAGCGAGACTGCGCTGCGCCAGAAAAACACAGCTGCCACGGAACTGCCCGCCCGCGACGAACGCGTGGAGTCCCTGCTCGGGAGCATTCTTCGAAACCGCTTCCTTCCCGAACCTGATCCCGACAGTGTCTTCGTCGGCGACGGTTCCTTCAGGGCGGTGGGCGTCGAATTCCTCGGCCACTTCATCCGGCTGGGGGGACTGCGTCCGGAAAGCCGCGTTCTCGATATCGGCTGCGGCATCGGCCGCATGGCTGTCCCGCTCACCCAGTATCTGGATTTCGAGAAGGGGCGCTACAGCGGGATAGATCCGGTCGAGGGCGGCATCGGCTGGTGCCGCCGTTTCATCACCTCGGTCTATCCGAATTTCGCCTTCCAGCGTGTCGATATTGCCCATGAGCTTTATAATCCGAGCGGAAAAATCAGCGGCAATGCGTTGAAACTGCCCTATGCCGACGGTCACTTCGATTTTGTGATCATGACGTCGATCGTGACGCATCTGCCGCCGGACGAAGTCCTCGTCTATCTGCGAGAGGTCGGAAGGCTTCTGAAACCCGGCGGCCGCCTCTTCATGACCGCATTCGTGGTCGATCACGTCGCAGCGGACAACGAAAACGGCCGGCGCGACGCGCGCCTTTCCTTCACCCGCGACGGCGACGGGCCATGCTGGTACGTCCCCGACATGCCACGCCTTGCCGCCGTCGGTTTCGACGACGGCTTTCTTGACGCCGCCCTCGACCGGGCCGGTCTCGCAATCACCCTGAAGGCGCTCGGCGCCTGGCGCGGTAAGGAGGCGGAGCACTACCAGGACATCTTCGTCGCCGAACGCCGAGGAGGCGGCGCGTGAGCATGCGCGTGCTCGTAGCGGCTCACAACCATCCGGCCCTCCACCCGGGAGGCACGGAGATTTTCGCACACGACCTGTTCGGCGCCTACAAGCGCGCAGGCTGCGAAGCGCTCTTTCTCGGAGCCACGAACCAGATCCACCGCCAGGCGCGGCCAGGTACGAGCTTTCAAGGCATCGGGCCTGCAGGGGACGAGTTGCTGTTGTGGTCCGGACATTTCGATCGCTTCTTCATGAGCCAGATCGATCTCTACGGCGTCGTTCCCGATATTGCGGAGCTGCTGCGCGACTTCAGGCCGGACGTCGTCCATATCCACCATCTGCTCCTGCTCGGCGCGGAGTTTCCGCATATCGTTCGTCGAACGCTGCCGCAGTGCCGGATCGTCATGACGCTGCACGACTATTATCCGATCTGTCACCATGACGGGCTGATGGTGAAAACGAGCGGCAAGGAACTTTGCCATGGGGCGAGCCCCGACGGATGCCACGCCTGCTTCAAGGACATCGCGCTCGACCGTTTCACCTTGCGCGAACGCCATCTGAATGCCCTCTTGAGCGACGTGGACCGGTTCGTATCGCCCAGCCGGTTCCTCAAGCAGCGCTTCGTCGAGTGGGGGCTGGCGGAGGACAGGATCAGCGTCATTCCCAACGGACTGCCGCCCCGCGGCGCGCCGGCAGCGGCCCGCCGGATCGGTTCGGATCGTCCGGTCTTCGGCTATTTCGGCAATCTCAACCCCTGGAAAGGCGTGGCGGTACTGCTCCAGGCGGCACGGCAGCTCATTTCCGAGGGGCTGGAATTCGAGTTGCGCGTCCACGGCGGCGCACCCTTCCAGAGCGAGAGTTTCGTCGACGAGATCACGCGCCTGTTCCGGGAAACGGCACCGACCGTGCAGCAGCGCGGGCCCTACCGGCGTGAGGACGTCGCCGACCTCGTCGCAGCGGTGGATTGCACGATCGTACCCTCGATCTGGTGGGAAAATGCGCCGCTGGTCATCCAGGAGGCACAGGCCCTCGGACGGCCGGTCATAGCCGGCAATATCGGCGGCATGGCCGAGATGATCGAGGACGGTGCAAACGGCCTCACCGTTGCGCCCAACGATCCCCGGGCGCTCGCCTCTGCCATGCGCCGCCTCGCGCAAGACGGCGCCTTGGCGCGCCGGCTTTCCGCGCATGCGCGGGAACCGGAGAACATCGACACCACCGCACGACGCTATCTCGAATTGATCGAGGCGATCGAACCGTCACGTATCGAAGCGGCATAAAGGGAAAATCGATGGCTGCTGTTGCCGAGAAATCAAATGCCGCACCGGATCAGGACAATACGAAGCCGATGACCGGCCGGGTCGACGCGATCGACCAGGGGCGCATCTTCGGCTGGGCGTTCGATCCGGCAGCACCCGACAAGCGCCTCACCATTCGCGTCTATCTCGACGGCAGCGTCATCGCCCAGGCGGTCGCCGACCGCAATCGCCCCGATCTCAAGCGCAACGGCATCGGCGACGGCGGCTATGCCTTCGAAATCGCGCTTCCCGAGGCGGCAGCCTCGCGCACCGCCGATCTCAAGGTGACGGCCCTGGACGCACGCGGCACCGAACAGCAGCTGCGCGTTCCGCGGCCCGACGAACAGGCGGCCGAAGCCCTCATCGCCGCGCCGCTCGCCAAGGTTCTCGACAAGCTCGACGTCCTCATGGCGGCTCAGCGGCAATTGCAGGTCTCGCAGCGATCTCTCCAGCGCACGCATAATGACGATGGCGGCGAAGGCGGGGCCTTGGGGCCTGCCGCCGCCGCCGAGATCGGGAAGCGCCTGAACGATCTCGATGTTCATTTGATGCGGCTCGATGGCGTGGTTGCAGCGATGGAGAAGAACCTCGGAGCGTTGCAGAAGCGGTCGAATGGAGAGTTGAAACCGCTGCTGCTCCTGCTGTTCGTTCTCGCGGGCTTTGCCGCGGGCGCTGCCCTCTCGCTTTTCGCCGGGGCATGAGGAGTACCATGGCCGGAGCAGAACAGGCGCTTCCTCAAACATCTCAAACAGCCGCGAGGATCATGCGCGGTGGGAGGGTTGTCGCCTGCCCGATCGACGATACGCTGCTGCTCGTCATAGGCGCGGGCGCGCCCGTCGCCGGCCAGGTGCCGGCACAGATCAACGACGACCCCGCCACCGCGACGAGCGCCTCCATCATCGGTTGGCGCCTGGCTTCGCAGTCGCCAACCGCCACGCACGGGTTCGCGGCGCTGCTGCCCACCAATGACGCCGGCCGTCCGCTTACCACGCTCCGCCTGGGTCAGGAGGGCAGCCCCAGGCGCTATATCTTCGGCCCCCGCACGCTTGCTGTTCGCGATAGCGTGACGGTCCTCGCGGAGCTTGCCGGCGCCCAACTGGCAGAGGTGCTGGACCCGCTCGTGGATGCGATGATGCAGATGTCCAACGGTCGGCGTAGGCTTGCGGGAATAGTTGCCCTGATACAGGCGCGAAAGGGTAGCGACGGCTTCCTCGAATTCGTCGGCGAGACCCACGAGGGAGCGATCTTCCTCAGAGGCTGGGCCCGCGCCGCCGATCCCGGCAACGCTCGCGTGATCGTGTGCGGCGAAAATCCGGTCGTTGCCGACTGTGGCATCGCGACCTTCTCCCGGCAGGACATTCCGCAAGGCGGCGCAGGCTTCATCGGTCTGCTGGCGGCAAGCGAACCGCTTCGCGCACGAGACGTCGAGGGGCTCGCCTATCGCGGGCGCGGGGGCTGGCGCTATGCTTCGGTTCACGAGCACCGGCTGATCGGCGGTCCCACGGAGACGCCCGGGCATATCCGCCCCGTGCTGCTTCAGACGCACAGCACCCCTGCCGTTCTGCTCCGGCTGCGTTCGGCCGCCAACAGCTTCGAGGGGCGCGAGACGATCTCCACTCTTCCCGTTCCGGTGCGTCTGGGAGTGGACAGTATCTTTCAGGCGAACAGTGGCGCCTTTCTGATCTCCGGCTGGCTCCTCGACCCTGATGAGCATGTCCAGAGCGTCCGGTTGCGCCGTGGACAACGCGAGATGCGGCTCGACGATCGCTGGACGCGGCTCGAGCGCTCGGATGTGACGGATGCCTTTACCGAAGAGCCGTTGTTCAAAAGCATGCTCGACCGACAAACCCACCCGCATGGTTTCATCGTGTTTGCCGGCGGACTTGGGGCAGATGGTACGGCCCCGCTACACCTGGAGTTGACGCTCAAGGATTCCCGCCGGGCTTTTCTGCCGCTGACACCCGCGCGGCTTCCGCCGCGTCAGGCGGCGCTCCGCCAGATCAAGTCCATCGATCCCGAAAACTGGGGCCTGACGGAAATCGTCGATCGACAGATCGTGCCCTTCCTGTGCGCGTCGGAGAGCCCCTCGCCCGGCGTCGGGGCTATCCTCGATGCCGGTGCGTTCGACGAGGCTTCGGGGCCGCCGATCATCGTGGCTGCCGGCCAAGCGGAAGAAAAGGAGCTTGCCCCTTTTCTCGGCCTTCTGGCGCTCGATCCCGAAACGCGGCATGCGCCGATCGCGCTCGTGCTGCACTCCGAGTGCTTTCGCCGCCAGGCCGGCCGCATCAGGCAGCTCGCGCAGTTCTATCGGCTTCCGCTCAGGCTGATGTCGGCCGAAACGGACGACGTCTACGATCTCCTGGAAGCCGGCATTCGCGCGCTTTCGAGCGAGACGGTGGTTCTGCTCGCCGGCTCGCTGTTGCCCCGCAGGAGCGGCTGGTACGGCAGGCTGGTTGCCGCCTACGAGGAAAGTGGCGGGATCATTTCGCCGACGCTCGCCTATGAGGACCATTCCGTTCGATGGGCTGGCTCCTGGGCCGACGCGCAGTCCGAAAACTCGCTTTCGGGCCGTTATGCCGGTTATCCGTTGAGCGCGGTGACGGGTCTCAAGCTCACCCGGATCGCGGCGGCCTCTTTCGAATGCTGCATCATGCCGCGCGAGGCTTTCCTCGTCGCCGGAGGCTTTGCCGGCAGCTATCTCGGATCCCGGCAAAAGGGGCAGGATCTCGGCTTGAGGCTCAGCCGTTCGGGGATCGAATCCTGGTGGCTGCCCTCGGTGCAGATGCTGGGCTCGGACGAGCCGTTCTCCACCGGCAGCGCCTCCGCGGCTCCTCTCGTCGAGCGGATCGACGAAAGACTGTTTTCGGCCCGATGGGCTCCGCAGCCGCAGGGCGAAGGCAATCGCATCAAGGAGGCTTCCGCATGAGCGAGCGGCTCCGTGTTCTCGTCGTCTCGCATGGACATCCGGCGATGTCGCTGGGCGGGGCCGAGATAGCGTCCCACAGCCTGCACAAGGGCCTGAACACGCTGCCGGGCGTCGAGTCGATCTATCTCGCCCGCGTCGGCCGTCCGGTCCCTCGCCACGGCGCCTCAGCACTGATGAGTCTGCGTCTTGCAGTGGACGAAGTGCTCTTCCATGCGGATGATTACGATCACTTCTTCCTGTCCAACGGCGATACGGACGCGATTCGCCGCGACCTCCTGCGTTTCGTCGGCGATCTGTCGCCTCATGTCGTTCACTTTCATCACCTGATCGGCCTCGGAATGGAGGCGCTTTACGCTCTCCGGGAAGCGCTGCCGGAGGCGGTAATCGTCGTCACCTTCCATGAGTATCTGTCGCTGTGCCACAATCACGGACAAATGGTGAAGCGACCATCCGCCCAGCTCTGCAACAGTTCGTCGCCGATCAGTTGCCATGGCTGTTTTCCCGATATCCCGGTTTCCCGTTTCCTGAGGCGCGAGGAATTTCTGCGCGGCATGCTCGGCCTTGCCGATGCCTTCATCTCCCCGAGCATGTTCCTCGCAAACCGCTATGTCGAATGGGGCATCGACGCGGAAAAGCTCTCCGTGATCGACAACGGCATCGTCATGGGCGAGGCCGCACCGGTACGCGATCTGCCGGTCCCGTCCGCCCGACGGAACCGCTTCGCCTATTTCGGGCAGATGACACCCTTCAAGGGCATCGACGTGCTGGTCGACGCGGTCTCGCGCGTGCCGGAAGAAATCTGGGGCGAGGACTCCTGCCTGATGATCTTCGGCGGTAATCTCGAGCGCCAGCCGACCGAGTTCCAGGAGCGCCTGAAGAAGCTCATCGACGACGCCGGGCGCCGGGTGCGCTTTTATGGCGCCTATCAAAATGCCGATATGCCGAGGCTGATGCGCTCGGTCGACTGGGTCGTGCTGCCTTCGATCTGGTGGGAGAACTCGCCCGTCGTCATCCAGGAGGCCCTGCACCACCGCAGGCCCATTATCTGTTCCGACATCGGCGGCATGGCAGAGAAGGTGCAGGACGCAAGGGACGGGCTCCACTTCCGCGCCGGCAGCGCCCAGGATCTGGCCGACCGGCTGTCGGAAGTGCTGGGCAACCCCGAGGCATGGGACCGGCTGCACGCCACGCTGCGGCCTCCGACCGGCCACGCGGAATCGGCCCGCGCGCATGCCGATCTCTATCGTCGGCTGCTGAAGGACAGGCGGAGCTCTCTTGGTGCCGGGCAATATGAAGCGGCGGCACAGGCCTTGGTCTAGCCGCTTGCGGCTCCACTCAAATTGACAGCTGCTCGGGAATTCCCATGCTCGTTTACGCCGACGAAAACCTGGAAGTGATCCATCGGCGAGGATCGTCGCCCTATCTTCTCGTCACCTTCAACGAGATGGAGATGCAGGCGAACGGCAGCCGCTTCTGGGGTCAGCGGTTCTGCGAGAAAGCCGGCATCGCCGCACTCGGCTTCATCAGCCGGCGGCCGAACTGGTTTCCGGCGGCAAGCGTGGTCGCCGCGGTCGAGGCTGCTGCGCCGATCCTTGCTGAAGCGCCGGAACGGATCCTCTACGGCCATTCGCAAGGCGGCTATGCGGCGCTGCGCTATCGCCGGCGTTTTGGCGCAAGCGTCGCCGTTGCTTTTTGCCCGCAGATCTCGATCGATCCGAAGACAGTACCATTCGACAACCGCTTCGTCCGCCACTTCGCTCCGGGGCTCCACACGAACATGGCAATCGCCCCCGACCAGGCGGCCGGGCGCGCCTATCTGTTCTACGACCCCTTTCATGCCGTCGATCGCCGGCACGCGGAGCGGATCGCGACGATACAGAGCCAGACGCATCTCATCCCCGTGCATATGACCGGTCACGGCACCGTTCGGGCCTTCACCGGGACGGCGCGCGCGCTTTCGCTCATCGAGGCTTGCCGCGCGGACGACCGCGCCGGTTTGCGCGCACTCGCCCGCTCGGCGCGGATCGGCGCCCCGATGCGCCCCTATCAGATCGCCATTGCGGCGATTGCTCGCCACCCTGCCTGGGCCGACCGGTGTCTTCGACGCTTCGGAGAAGGCTTTTCACCTGTGGAGCGTGTAAACTTTCTCTACCATCGGGCCAACCGCCACATCCGCGACGGCGCACTCGAGGTCGCTCGCGACATGCTCGCCGAGGCTGTGGCGCTCCAGCCAGGCAATCTCGGCTTTGCCCGCCGCCTCGAGGAACTCGAAGGCCGCATCGCCCGCACGCGCGCCTCGACACGGGATGAGGAAACCTCAGCACGTCTCTTCTCTGGCGTTGTGACATAGCTGGGCTTGTCTCGCCTCGTTGCGACATTCTTCGCCGCCAACAGACAGCCTTCGCCATATGGATCCATTGCAACCTGAGCGTGATGCCGGTTGACCGGTGCGCACGTTGCAATGGAGGAGAGGAAATCGATGGCGGGAGAACTGGAATTCATGAGCCGGGGGGTCGTTTCGGGCCGCCTGTCGAGGCGCGATTTTCTCGGGCGTGCGGCAGCGCTCGGCGTAACGCTCGCCTCGGCCCAGGTGCTGCTCGGCAATGCCGCGCGGGCAAGCGGCCCGGCCAAGGGCGGCATATTGCGGGCCGGGCTCGTCGGCGGAGAATCCACGAACAGCCTCGATCCGGCGACCTGGGCGAGCCAGGTGCCCTACACATTCGGCCGCTGCTGGGGAGAGCAGTTGCTTGAAGTTTCGCCGGCGGGCGAAATTGAGTATCGGCTGGCTGAATCCTACGAAGCGTCGAAGGACGCGAAGACCTGGGCGTTCACGATCCGCAAGGGGGTGACCTTCCATAACGGCAAGGAACTGACGCCCGCCGATGTCGTCGCCACCTTCGAGCGTCATGCCGACAAGAACTCGAAATCGGCTGCCCTGCCCTTCGTCCAGGAATTCGACACCATCAAGGCAGATGGCGACAAGGTCGTCATTACGCTGCGCCAGCCGAACGCCGATATGCCGTTCATCGTCAGCGATTATCATCTGATGATCCAGCCGAACGGCGGCAAGGACGACCCGACTGCCGGCATCGGAACCGGGCCCTACAAAGTCCTCGTCAACGAACCGGGCGTAAAGCATGTCGGCGAGCTGCAGGACGGCTATTGGGGAGCGGCCGAGCGCGGCCATGCCGACCAGATCGAAATCACCGTCATCAATGACGCAACGGCGCGCACCGCCTCGCTCCAGTCCGGCGGCGTGCACATCATCAATCGCATCGAACCGAAGATCGTCGCGCTCGTCAAACGCATTCCAGGGATCACGATCCGCAACGTCCCCGGCAAGGGCCACTATGTCCTGATCGCCCATTGCAACACGGCGCCCTTCGACAACAACGACCTGCGGCTTGCGCTGAAATACGCGGTGGACCGCGAGGAAATGGTGGCAAAGATACTCGCCGGCTACGGCACGGTCGGCAACGATACGCCGATGATCAAGGGCTACCCGCTGTTCGACGACGATATCGAGCAGCGCGTCTTCGATCCGGACAAGGCGAAGTTCCACTTCAAGAAGTCGGGCCATGACGGTTCGATCCTGCTGCGTACCTCCGACGTCGCCTTCCCCGGGGCAGTCGACGCCGCGCAGCTTTTCCAGGCAAGCGCCGCGAAGTGCGGCATCGATGTCGAGCTGAAGCGCGAGCCCGGAGACGGCTACTGGTCCGACGTCTGGAACAAGCAGCCCTTCAGCATGTCCTATTGGACCGGCCGGCCGACGCAGGACCAGGTCTATTCCATCGCCTATCTTTCAAAGGCGGAATGGAACGACACCCGCTTCTTCCGCGAGGATTTCGACAAGCTGATCTTTGCGGCGCGCGGCGAGCTGGACGAGGCGAAGCGCAAGGTTCTCTATCGCGAGGCGGCAATGATCCTGCGCGATGAGGGTGGTGTGATCGCGCCGATGTTCAACAACTATATCGACGCCACCAGCGACAAGGTCGGCGGCTGGGTCGACGATCCGAACGGCGAACTCATGGGCGGACATGCGCTGACCAAGTGCTGGCTCGCCGCCTGAACGTGATCTTTGAAGCAGCCGGCGGCCGATGGTCGTCGGCCTCGCATCGCGCCGGCTCTCAACCTTTGAAACTACAGACTTGCGGACGGAAAACGTCAGCCAGTTTTCCTGGAAGTGCTCTAGCCGCGGCGGCGATGCAGCGAAAGCCATCCGTCCTCGACGAGGCGAGCCTCGACGTCGGTGTAATGTGACAGCATGATATGCGGCATCTCGGCCGCAGCCGAATGCGCCCCGGTGATGACGGCAACCTCGGCGCCCGCGGATTTGCCGGCGAGAACACCCGCAGGCGCATCCTCGAAAACGAGGCAATCTTCGGCACGCACCCCGAGTCTCTCTGCCGCGAGCAGATAGCCCTGCGGGTCGGGCTTCCCGACCGAGACATCCTCACCGGTCACCATATGGCGCGGCACCGGAATACCGGCCGCCTGGAGCCGGCGCGCGGCGAGTTCGAGCGGCGCCGACGTAACGATCGCCCACCTTTCCGGCGGCAATGTCTTCAGGAAGGTGACGGCCCCCGGAATTTCGACAATCCCCTCGACATCGGCGATCTCCGCCTCGGCAAGAATGCGCGCCTCCTGTTCCGGATCGACCGGCAGGCACAGCGCGCGGATCGTATCGACGGCTCGCACGCCATGGACGACCTTCATGAGCGCCACGGGGTCTATTCCGTTGCGGAGTGCCCAGGATCCCCAGACCCTTTCAACGACTGCCATCGAGTTGAGTAGCGTGCCGTCCATGTCGAATAGGAGGGCGGCGAAATTCTTCGTGAAGATTGCGGAAGAGGACGTGTCCACACCGTGTCCCTTGGATTTCGAGTTCACATGCCTTGCAGGTCGGCACAACTATAGCCTGACGCGGCGTTGCACAATGCTAAAGCAATTGCTTTCCGCACGCTTATCGCACTGCCCCGGTTGCAGGAACCTGTGACCTACCGAAGGGGAGTAGGATTAATCGTGTCGCGAACGGTCTGGCTCAACCGATACGGCAGACCGATACATCGAGCGCATCAGCGGGTTGCGCGTCTCATAAGACGCGCGGCGCTTTAGGAAACTTTCCGGAGGACTGCAACCTCTCCTTGTGCTCGTCACAGGGATGAGAGCAGCGCCGCGTCTGCGGCGCGGAAGAGCTCTTTCAGCCCAAGGACTTGGGCTGGCTGGATTCCTGTGACGAGCACAGGAATGAGGGACCGGGATGTGCGGCTCCTACAACTTTAGCTTGCGGATACGTGAGGGAATGGTCAGCCTGTCACGCAATGAAAGGTCACGTCTACATTCTCGCATCGAAGCGAAGCGGGACGTTGTACACGGGCGTGACCGGGACCTGCCGCGCCGCCTCACACCCTCTCCTCATCCTCATCTCTCTCTGTGCTCGTCACAGCGATCCAGCAGCGCCGCGTCTGCGGCGCGCGAAGCGTTCTTTCAGCCCAAGGACTTGGGCTGGCTGGATTCCTGTGACAAGCACAGGAATGAGGAAATGAAACAAGTCGCGGCGGGTAGCCCGAATCTAAACAGGCCCTTAGCTGTATCCATCCGTAACCAGAAAATCGATCGGGCCTCCCGCCCTGTCGTCATCGAAAACGGCGCAGGAGAGCATGCCGCCGAAGACGGCGCCGGAATCGACATTGGTCCTGTTCCCGACGGTGCGCGGATTGCTTCGGCTCGGCGTGTGTCCGTGGCAGACATGCTTGCCCCAATAGGTGCCGGAGTAGTTCGGATCGGTGCGGATCCAGAGGAGGATGTCGTCGCCCTGTTCTTCGAGCGGAATGGTCTCGTCGACACCGGCATGGACGAAAATGCGGTGCTGATCGACGACGAGCGACGGCAGTTCCGCCATCCAGACCAGATGGCTCAACGGAATGGCGCCGCTATAGGAAGCCATCGTCTCCTCTCCCCCGTTCGTCAGCCATAGGGACATCTCGGCCTGGCCCTTGCGTGCCGCCAGCAGCATGGCCTCGTGATTGCCCTTGAGCGTGATCCATTCCCAGCCCGGCCTGCGCGGCCCGGCCATGATGCGCTCCACGACGCCGCGGCTGTCCGGGCCGCGATCGACGAGGTCGCCGAGGAAGACCACCCGGCCGCCGGCGACGACGGATTCTATGCTGGCAAGCAAGGTTTCGAGTTGTGCGAGGCAACCGTGAATGTCACCGACGGCGAAGGTGAAACGCCGGCTATTCATGAATCGCTTCTCCTTTGCTCGTCCAAGACGGCGCGCTCCTTTCGTCGCTGATATGAATCGGCCATCTGAAGCCGCCCAGGGTCCGAGAGCTTTAGCGCATCGCCCGGACAATCGGAACCGATATTCGGAAAGCCCGATGCGTGGCAGGAACAGTGAGCGCGGACAGGCGTACGACGGCTTTGTCCACCTGGCCCCGGTGCTTGTCAGAGGGACCCGGCAGCTCCGCGTCTGCAGCGCGGAAGAATCGTTTCAGCCCAAGGACTTGGGGTTGACTGGATTCCTGTGACGGGCACAGGAACGAGGGCCCCAGGGAGATCTGCCCAAGGACTACCGGTGCGACGATCCCTTCGGAATCGCCGAACTGGTGATCGAGACGGGATCGCTTGCGGGAAACGTATCTTCGAGACCCTCTTCCAACTGCTCTTCCATGGCGTCCCGGTCATGCGCCTGCCGGGCATTCGCAAGCGCTCCCTCGGGGACCGAAGGAGACCGTCTCGTGCCGGTAATGGCAAGAAGCGTTTCATCCGCCTCGATGGCCGCGGCGAGTATCTCCTTTGCCTGGGAAACGGCATTCAGCCTGTTGAGGCTACCGTCGGCGTTCTGCGGGCAGGAGACGGAGACGACCTCCCCGTTGGTGCCGACGAACTCGACGGTGAAACCCGCCTTGCCGCCGCGCTCGGGATAGACCTGAATTCCGGCGATCTGCATCTGATTCTCCTCTGATGGACGCCCCGCCGGCTGCGGATGCGAGACCGGCCTGCAGTCTACCAGATTTGGCGAAGGTCGACAGCTTGCCGGTGGGAGAGGCATATCGGAAAATCACAGAAGGCCGGGCGCCCACCTCGCTTCCTGCGACCCGCCGGCGCTTGATGCGGGTTCGCCATTCTGGGCCGCGTGATATCCCGGCACCGGCCGGTTCTCTTTGTCTAGGGGCCGGGTGCAGGCGGCAAAAGCGTCGAGATCGCGGTTATAGATTCTCGTCTCGACGTCCATCATGCCGAGCACCGTGTGAAACAGGTTGTCGTGCGATTTGGGCTGGTCGGCGTCCTTGGCAAGACAGCCGGCATCGACGCCCATCGCAGCCTGGTACGGCTTCGAAAACCAGGCGATGAACGGCACCTGGGTCTGCTCCTTCGGGGCGATCACATAAGGCGCGCCGTGGAGGTAGAGGCCGTTCTCCCCAAGCGACTCGCCGTGATCCGACATATAGATCATCGCGCCGGCAATGCGGTCCTGATGCTTTTCGAGCAGCCGCGCGACGGTGGCGAGGATGTGGTCGGTGTAGAGGATCGTATTGTCGTAGGCATTGACCAGTTCCGCGGTCGAGCAACGCATGAGTTCCGGCGTTCGGCAGTCGGGCGTGAAGCGGCGGAACGCCTCGGGATAGCGAAGGTAGTATGAGGGGCCGTGGCTGCCGAGCAGATGCAGCACGATGACGCTGTTCGACGTCGCCGCCCCGAGTTTCCGGTCGAGATCGCCGAGGAGGATCTCGTCCAGGCATTCGCCGTTGGTGCAAAGCGGGCTGTTCTTGCGGCCGGTCTGGCTTGCGAAGCTGATGAGATCGGCAATCCCCTTGCTGCCGGTATTGTTGTCCCACCAGCTCACCGAGACACCGGCATGCGTCAGCACATTGACGAGATTTTCGGTCGAGCGCGCTTTCCAGTCGCTGTACTGGCTGCGCGGATAGACCGAAAACATGCAGGGAAGCGAGACGGCGGTCGCCGTGCCGCAACTCGTCGTGTTGCGGTAGTTGACGACCCCGAGTGCCTGCAATTCCGGATTCGTCTCGCGTTCGTAGCCGTTGAGCGAAAAGTTCATGGCACGCGCCGTCTCGCCCGCAACGACGACGACGACGACCGGTTTCCCCGCGGCGGCAACGCGCCCGCCCTGATGCGCGTCGGTTCCAAGAGGGTGTACGACCAGATTGCGCTCCCGATAGGTCGAAAGGCCGTAGCGCACGGCGGCAATCAGCGGTCCGGACGGATTGAACCTTTTCATGAGGTCCGTATGTTCGCGCAGCGCGTAGGCCACCGTCGCGAAGTTGGAATAGACGAGGCCTGCGCCGACGAGGAGCGATACGGAGACGAAGGCGAAATTGACCGCGGCCTTCCGCAGGAACCGGCGGTGGCGTACCCTGACCCAGGCGATCAGGATCGAAGGGAGGACGGCGTAGACGAGGAGATGCCGCGCAAGGCTGAATGTCAGCAGGTGGCTGGCTTCGGCCCGTGTCGTAACGGCGGCATTGCCGATCATGTCCCGGTCTATGACGATGCCGAAGGTGTCGGCAAAATACGCGGCCGTCGCCGACACCAGGATGAGAATAACCAGCGCCGGCTTCATCAGGTACTTGACCGAGAGAGGCGTCAAGATCGCGAAGAGGACGAGGTAGAGTGCCGCTGCGAAGGCAAGCAGGCTCATCCGGGCGTGATCGAAATAGACGTTGGCATGAGCCCAGAACGAGTTGTTGGTCGCCAGCAGCAGATAGAGAGCGACGATCGCGCTCAGGCTTATACTGCCAATCTCGGGCCGGGGAATCCGCGGGATCTTCAAGTTGCTCACCTCCAAAGCCGCGCCCCTTGCAGGCATGGTGCGGCGTGACCTTCATGTTCCCTGCACCGTTTGCGATCCAGGGGAGCATGCCCAGTAGCCCGGACGAGCTGTCGGAAAGCTGTCGGCATCGCCGGTACGAGCGGCGTCCCCGCGCCCGGCGGATTTCGCAAGTTGGCACCCCGGGAAAAACGTCCTATGGTCCCCCGTCACCGGCGCCAGAAGACTCAGGCTGCGATCTGCATGCGTTTACTCCTCGTCGAGGACAGTCCTCGCCTTACCGAACTCATCAGCGAGACCATGCATGACGCGGGTTGGCGGCTCGACGGCGTTTCGACGTTGCGCGATGCCGAGGCCGCCATTGCCGCGCGCGAGCACGATCTGGTTCTCCTCGATCTCGGCCTTCCGGACGGCGACGGCCTGCAGCTCCTGCAATGGATCCGGCGGGAGCATGTCGGCCTGCCGGTGCTGATCATCACCGCACGCGGATCGGTCGACGAGCGTATCGCCGGGCTCGACGCCGGCGCCGACGATTATCTCGTCAAGCCGTTTCACCATCGCGAACTTCTGTCCCGCTGCAGGGCAATGCTCAGGCGAAATCCCAATGCGATACAGCCGGTCCTCGAGGCCGGTGCGCTGCGCTATGATCCTGCAACGGCGGAGCTTACCTGCGAGGGCGCCGTTCTGCCGCTTCCTCCGCGCGAGCGCTCGCTGATCGAAATCCTGTTGCGCGAGGTCGGACGTGTCGTCCCGAAGCGCAGGCTCGAAACGGCTCTTTCCGAATACGGCCAGGAACTGAGCTCGAATGCGCTGGAACTCGCCGTCTCCAGGGTGCGCAAGCGACTGCAGTCGGCGGAAACCGGCGTGCAGATCGAAACCGTGCGCGGCATTGGTTATCTGCTTCGGACGGTTTGATGAAGAGCTGGAACCCGTCGCTCATCGGCATCGTCGCCCGCCGCGTCATCGCCTTCTCACTGCTCGCCATGATCCTGCAGGTCGGCGTCGTCTTCGCCGACTACTGGTTCGACGATGACGAGCTCAGCGTTCTGATGCTGCAGGAGGAGACAGACACCCTGTCGACCGCAATCGCGAAGCAGGACGGGGAACTGACATTCAAGCTCGGTCACGAGCTGAAAGAGCGTTACCTGGAACGCGATGGACCGGGTGCTATCTATGTGAGGGTGCGCACCGCTTCCGGCTCGGTGCTCTTCACCAATTGCTCGGCCGAATGTTCGGAGCATTTTCTTCCGCTCGCCGTCAACGCACCGACTTTCTGGAAACGGCTGATCGCACCCGGCAAACCCTTTAGCGTTGCCGGCGGCCAATCGTTCGAGCGTTATGGAGAGATCGTGCTCGTAGAGCTGGCCGTCCTGAAGGACCCCAACGGCTTCATGTACAGCGTTTTGCTGCGCGAGATGTTCGATTCCATGATCGTGCCCATGACGCTGATGTTCTGCCTCGTGATCGGGGCCACGATCTGGTCGATCCGCAGTGCGCTCAAACCGGTGGCAGCTGCGGTGCGGGCGGCCGATGCGATCGATCCGCGTGACGGCAATGCCCGCCTCCCCTCGTCGCGCATGCCAGAGGAGATCGAGCGCCTTGTCGCGGCCGTCAACCGTCTCCTGGCGCGCGTTGCAGATCTCATCCAGGCGCAGAAGGTCTTTTCCTCCTCGATCGCCCACGAGATCCGCACACCGGTTTCGATCGCCAAGATGGAGTTGAGCCGCATCGACGATCCGCGCGCCCGCAATGCGGAGCGCGATCTCGATGCGCTGACCCACATTCTCGAACAATTGACCTCGCTTGCCCGGGCCGACTCTGTGGACCCCTCGGCCTTTCAGCGCGCCGACCTCTCGGCGATCGGGGCGGAGGTCGCGCAGACGACTGCGCCATTTGTTTTCGACAACGGCAAGTCCATCGAATTCGTAGACCACGGCACACCGCCCGTAAGCGTGATTGCGCCGCTCATCGAGAACATGCTCCGCAACCTGATCGAAAACGCGGTGAAGCATAATCCGCCCAATACGCGCATAGTGCTCGCCTGCGGTCCCGGACCTCTGGTGTCTGTCGAGGACAACGGCAGGGGCCTCGTCGATCTGCCGGAGCACAATGACGATCTCGGCTACGTCAAGCGCTCCGGCCAGCTTGGGCTCGGCCTCAAGATCGTTCACCGTATCGGCGAGCTTCACAAAGCGAGGATCGCGGTCGATACGGTTCCCGGCGGAGGGACGAAAATCACCATCGATTTCGCCGCGGCTGCTTAAGGCCTGTTGAGATCGGATACCCGCGACGACTTATATTGACTTCCTCATTCCTGTGCTCGTCACGGGAATCCAGCCAGACCGAGTAATTGGGCTGAAAGAACGCTTCCCGCGCCGCAGACGCGGGCTGCTCTCTGGCGTTGCAAGACAGTCACTTCATTTCATTCGATCGATTGACTTAGTCGATTGATTGGCGCATCATCGATGCATGATCAAGAATGGAAACCGCCCCACTGTGCTCCGAGCCGACCGCGGCGACGCGACGCGGGAGAAATTGCTCAACACGGCCATCGACGTCTTCGGACGCTATGGCTTCGATGGCGCGTCCACGCGAAAGCTCGCCGATGCAGCGGGCGTCAATCTCCAGGCGATTCCCTATTATTTCGGCGGCAAGGAAGGGCTCTATGTAGCCGCCGCCGAGCACCTTGCGTCGATGATCGGCGGCCATGTCGGCGACCTGCGGAGCATGATCGTCTCCCGCCTTGCCGAACTCGATGCAGAAGGCGCTGCGATGACGCCGATGGAAGCGCGGCATTTCCTGACCCAGATGGTCCAGAGGATGATCGCTCTCTTCGTCAGCAAGGAATCGGAAAGCTGGGCACGCTTCATCATTCGCGAGCAGATGGAGCCGACCGAAGCATTCAAACGCATCTACGGCAGCATCATGGGGCCGATGATCGACATGGCGAGCCGGCTGATCGGCGCGATCATCGAGGACGACCCGGCTTCGGAGCACATTCGTCTGAGAACTCTCTCCTTCGTCGGAAGCGTTCTGGTGTTCCGAATGGCGCATGCAGCCGTCTATGCCCAGCTCGAATGGGAATCTGCCGGACCGAAGGAGATCGAGACATTGCACCGCCATGCCGCCGAACTCGTGGCGGTGCTCGGTGCCGAGAGGGACCGCCGGTCATGAGGAAGGTCGCCATACTCGTTGCAATCGTCGCCGCAGCTCTCGCCGGTGCCTGGTGGTTCGACCTGCCGGCGCGCCTCGGCTTTGCGGGTGAGCCGCGGCAGGCGGTGCTCTACGGCAATGTTGACATTCGGCAGGTGTTGCTTGGCTTTCGGGTGAGCGGGCGGATCGCTGAGTTGCGCGTCGACGAGGGCGATAGCGTGAAGGCAGGCGACGTGATCGCGAGGCTCGACGCCGAGCCGTTCCGCCAGGCGCTCGGTGCCGCCGAAGCGGACGCCGAGGCTGCCCGGGCGACGCTGGCAAAGCTAAAGGCCGGGGCCCGCGCAGCCGAAATCGCCCAGGCGAGCGCCACGCATGAAGAACGCCTTGCGGAGCTTGAGAATGCGAAGCTCGCCTATGAACGCGCAAAGCAGCTGCGTCCGAACGGCACGATCTCGCAGGCGGAGCTCGACCAGGCAAACGCCAGCCGTGCAGCGGCAGATGCACGCGCAAGGTCGGCCCGCGAGGCTTTGGTGCTTCTCGAAGAGGGAAACCGCGCAGAGGACATAGCGGCAGCGGCGGCCCAGGCGAATGCCGCGACGGCAAAAGCCGAGAGCGCCCGCATCTCGCTCGATGACACCCAACTTGCCGCCCCGAGCGACGGCGTCATCATATCCCGCGTGCGTGAAACCGGTGCGATCGTCTCGCCCGCCGATATCGTCTACGTGCTTTCGCTGACGGAACCGGTCTGGGTCCGCGCCTATGTCGCGGAGCCCGACCTCGGCCGTGTACATCCGGGAATGAAGGTGACGATCACCTCCGACACCGCGCCCGATCGCAACTATGAGGGAACCGTCGGCTTCATATCCCCCGTCGCCGAGTTCACGCCTAAATCGGTTGAGACACCCGAGCTCAGAACCGATCTCGTCTACAGGCTGCGCATCGTGATCGCCGATCCGGGCAAGGATCTTCGCCAGGGCATGCCGGTCACCGTGCACCTGCCGGAAGCGAAGGAGGCTTCCTGATGCCCGCCCCCGCAACGGAGCCCGGCACGACCCCGTTCGTTCGGCTGAACGCCGTCACCAAGCGGTTCGGTACCGCGCCCCCGGCGCTAGACGCGGTTGCGGGTGAAATCTTCGGCGGATGGGTAACCGGTCTCGTCGGTCCGGATGGCGCAGGCAAAACGACGCTGATCCGGCTGATGACCGGCCTGATGCTGCCGGATGCAGGCACCGTAGAAGTGCTCGGCTACGATACCCGGAGGAATCCCGCCAGTGTCCAGGCGGCAATCGGCTATATGCCGCAGCGCTTCGGCCTCTATGAAGACCTGTCGGTCCAGGAGAACCTCGACCTCTACGCCGATCTGCGCGGCCTGCCGAAGACCGAGCGCAGCCGGACCTTCGGCGAGTTGCTCGACTTCACCGATCTTGCCCGCTTCACCACGCGGCTTGCCGGCAAGCTCTCCGGCGGAATGAAACAGAAGCTCGGCCTCGCCTGCGCGCTCCTGCGCAAGCCGCGGCTCCTGCTTCTCGACGAGCCCGGCGTCGGCGTCGATCCGATTTCGCGGCGCGACCTCTGGAAGATGGTCGGAAATCTGAGGGCGGAGGGCATCGCCGTCGTCTGGTCGACCGCCTATCTCGAAGAGGCGGAAGCCTGCGACCATGTTTTCCTGCTCAATCAGGGGAGGCTCATGTTTTCCGGCCCGCCGGCGGAAATGACCGGCCGCGTCGAGGACCGCGTCTTTCGCCTCTCCGGCATCCGCGGCCGCCGCCGCGAAGCGCTTGCGCGCCTCCTCGATGGGGAAGGCGTGGTCGACGGCGTGATCCAGGGCGAAGCCATACGTCTCGTCATGAAGCAGGGTCTTTCACCGCCGCTCGGCGACACGGCCGACGTCGCTCACGCAGCGGTCACCCCGCCCCGCTTCGAGGACGCTTTCGTCGATATGCTCGGCGGAGGTCCCGGCGGCCGGTCGAGGCTTGCGGAAACACAGCGCGAGTTCGCCGAAGACGCCGGCAGACCCGTGATCGAAGCGCGGGGTCTGACGAAACGCTTCGGCGACTTTACCGCCGCCGACAACATCACCTTCGATATTCCACGCGGCGAGATTTTCGGCCTCCTCGGCCCCAACGGCGCCGGCAAGTCGACGACGTTCAAAATGCTTTGCGGCCTCCTGAAGCCGACCGCCGGCGAAGGCCGCGTCGCCGGCTTCGACCTCAGGCGCAACGCCCCCGAGGCGCGCAATCGGCTGGGTTACATGGCGCAGAAATTCTCTCTCTACGGTGATTTGAGCGTCATCCAGAACTTCAATTTTTTTGCCGGCGTCTACGGGCTGTCCGGCGCGAGAAAACGCGAACGCATCGCTCTGATGAGCGAAATCTTCGACTTCCGCACGATCCTCGAGATGTCGGCCAAGGACCTGCCGCTCGGTCTCAAGCAGCGTCTGGCGCTTGCCTGTGCGGTGCTCCATGAACCGGAAGTGCTTTTCCTCGACGAACCGACCTCCGGCGTCGATCCAATCACCCGGCGCGAGTTCTGGACCCATATCAACGGCCTCGTCGAAAAGGGCGTGACCGTTCTCGTCACCACGCATTTCATGGATGAGGCGGAATATTGCGACCGCATTTCACTCATCTATCGCGGCCGCTCGATCGCACTCGGCTCGCCGGACGACATGAAGGCCCGTGTCGCAAGCAAGGACCTCCCCGACCCGACCATGGAGGACGCGTTCATCGCGCTCGTTCAAGGCTCCGAGGCGAAGGAGGCTGCATGAACGCCGAGAGGAAAATGGCGAAAGCGTACGAACCCGCGGGCCGGGCCCGGCGTTTTGCCGCCCTGGTGCGCAAGGAAACCTATCAGGTCGTACGCGATCCGAGCAGTATCCTGATCGCCTTCGTCCTGCCATTGGTCCTCCTCTTCCTCTTCGGTTATGGCGTGTCGCTCGATACGACGCGCACGCGCGTCGCCCTCGTGGTCGAGGAGGCGACCCCGCTCACGCGCGATCTCGCTGCCAGCTTCGAGGCATCGCGCTACTTTTCCGTCGTCACCGGACGCGACCGCAGGGAGTTTGAGGACGACCTCGTTCTCGGACGGGTACGCGGCATCCTCGTGATCCCCGCCGGCTTTGCCGCCGACCACGCGGCGGGGCGCCATCCGTCGGTCCAGGTGATCGTCGACGGCTCCGATCCGAACACCGCCAATTTCGTGCAGAACTATGCACAGGGTGCTGTTGCCAATTGGGAGCGCCAGCGCTTGAGCGAGGGCCGGAGCCCGCCCCCGGCGATCTCCGCCGAACAGCGCTTCTGGTTCAACCCGCAACTGACAAGCCGTAACTTCCTGGTTCCGGGTTCGATCGCGATCGTGATGACGCTGGTCGGCACGCTGCTCACCTCGCTCGTCGTCGCCCGCGAATGGGAGCGCGGCACGATGGAGGCGATGATGGCGACGCCAGTCTCCGCCGCCGAGCTGCTCGCCGGCAAGCTGCTGCCCTACTTCGTCCTCGGCCTTACGTCGATGACGCTTTGCGTGCTTGTGGCGGTCTTTCTTTTCGATGTCCCCTTCCGGGGATCGGTGGCGGCGCTCTACGCCCTTTCGGCGACCTTCCTGATGCCGGCGCTCGGACAAGGGCTGCTGATCTCGGCCGCGACGAAAAACCAGTTTCTCGCCTCGCAGCTCGCGCTGATCTCGGCCTTCCTGCCGGCCTTCCTGCTGTCCGGCTTCCTCTTCGAGATCAATTCTATGCCCACCGTCATCCAATGGGTCACCTATGCCGTCCCGGCGCGCTACCTCATTCCCAGTCTGCAGACCGTGTTTCTCGCCGGCGATATCTGGCCGATGTTCGCACGCGCCATCGCGGTGATGTTCGTGATCGGCTGCATGTTCTTCGCGCTGGCGGCGCGAAGCACCAGAAAGAGGATCGGCTGACATGTGGTGGACGCGGCTGAAAGCCCTGATCGTCAAGGAGCTGCTCGCGGTCCTGCGCGATCCGAAGGGCCGCACCGTTTTGATCGGCCCGCCGATCATCCAGCTCCTGGTCTTCTCCTATGCGGCGACGCTCGAGGTGACTGACGTCGATCTCATGGTGCTCAACCGTGACAACGGCCAATGGAGCCAGGAACTCGTGCAGCAGATCGGCGGCTCTCCGACCTTTCGCTCGATAGAGCTCGCGAGCAGCCCTCACGAGGTCCGCCTCGCGATCGATACCCAGCGAGTCCTGGCCGTACTGGAGATCGGCCCCACCTTCTCCCGCGATATCGAGGCGGGCAGACCGGCGGAGGTGCAGGTGATCCTCGACGGCCGGCGTTCCAACGCGTCGCAGATCGTCTCCGGCTATCTCGGCCGCATCGTCGGCGCCGTCGCGGCCGACACGCCGGCGGGCAGGCGTGCGGCCTCCGAGACGATCCGGGTCCAGGTCCGCAACTGGTTTAATCCGAACCTCACCTACCAATGGTTCATGGTGCCGAACCTGGTCGCGAGCATCGCTCTCCTGATCGGGCTTATCGTCACGGCGCTGTCGGTCGCGCGCGAGCGGGAGCTCGGCACTTTCGACCAGCTCATCGTGTCACCGTTGCGCACCCACGAGATCCTGCTCGGCAAGCTCATCCCGCCGATGATGATCGGCCTCTTCCACATCACCATCTATATCCTTGCCGCGGTCTTCATCTTCGGCGTGCCGCTGCGCGGCTCGCTGTTCCTGCTCTATGGGAGTGCCATCTTCTATCTCGCCGCCGTCGTCGGCCTCGGTCTCTTCATCTCGGCGCTGTCCATGACGCAGCAGCAGGCGATCCTCGGGGCCTTCCTCTTCATGGTCCCGGCCATGCTGCTTTCCGGATTCGCGACGCCGATCGAAAACATGCCCGCCTGGTTGCAGCCAGTGACGCTGATCAATCCGCTGCGCTATTTCCTGGTGATCGTGAAAGGTGTGTTTCTAAAGGACATTCCCCTTGCCGAAGTCGTCCACCAGACGCTGCCGCTTTGCCTGATCGCGATCGTCACCCTCTCCTCGGCCGCGTGGCTGTTCCGCAGGCGGCTCGAATGAAGACTATACAAGCCGGATAGGACCGGGGTAGCGGCTGACGACTTCATCGGACGTGACGAGCGTAAGTCCTTCGACGAGAGACTGCGCGATGAGAATGCGGTCGAATGGGTCCTTGTGTATCAGGGGGAGTTGATCAAGTGCCACCGCATGGGTGCCGTCGATCCGCAGTTCCCGGTAACCATTGTCCAGCAAACCTCGGCGCAGGAGCCGTGGATCGGCATCGAAGTCCATCCGCCCCAAGCCACGCTTGATCGCGATCTCCCACACGCTGGCCGCACTGAAGTAAAGCGTATTCTCGGAGCTTTCGATAAGAGCGCGGGCCTCTTTCGACAAGCGGCCGGGTACACCGGCCGCCCAGAGGAGAATGTGCGTATCAAAAAGAATATTCATGCGCCGAAAAGATCTGCAACCTCGTCACGGCCCATCTGATCGAAGTCGTCCGGTACCGTAAACTGACCCGCCATGAAGCCGATCCGCTGCACTTTCGAATCGGAAGGCTGATCGATCGGGATCACCTTCACCATCGGCTTTCCCGCTTTTGCAATGATAAAGGGCTGCCCCTGCGCCGCCTTCTCGATCAGTCGCGACAAGTGGGTTTTCGCTTCGTGAATGTTGACGGTTTCCATCGGAGTCCTCGTAATCGAACTTAGTTCACTAAACTTAGTTCACTCCACATGTCTTTGCAAGATACCGCGCTACCGCACTTATGATCTCAGCCTTTGACGAACGCTTCGATGGCGGCGATCTCGTTCTGGCGGATGTCGTGGCCGCCGGAATGCCACTCGAATTCCACCTTCGCCTTCTGCTTCGTGAAGTAGTCCCCGAGCGCCCGTGTCAGCGGGGCCGGGCAGATCGGGTCGCGTTCTCCGGCCGTAATCAGGATCTTGCGGCCGGCGAGCGCGGGATTGTCCTCCGGACGGAACGGGATCAGCGGATGCATGAGCACGGCCTTGTCGAAGAGGCCCTCTTCGATCAGTACGTTCGCGAGAATGTTGGCGCCGTTGGAATAGCCGAGACCGACAATCTCCGAGGCGTCGTGTTCGCCAGCGAGCGCCTTCACGAAACCCGCCATCTTCTCCGTCGCACGCGCGAGGTCCGCCATGTCGTAAACGCCCTCGCCCGTTCGCCGGAAGAAGCGGGCAGCCCCGTGTTCCGATACGTCGCCCCGCGGCGACACGACGGTGGCCTCCGGCAGGAGCTGCGCCCCGAAGCCGAAAAACTGGTTCTCGTCGCCGCCTGTCCCGTGAAGTACGAAAAGGATCGGACCGCCGGGCCTGCCGGATTTCAATGTGTGCACATAGCCATGATCGACCATCGATTTCTCCTTTGTGCGCGTGTGGTTGCGAACACTTCTTCTATCTAAAGAAGTGCGCTCCTTCCTGCGCCAGCGGAAGGAGCGCACAGGGTGCTGGCCGCTAGGCGTCCAGCTTCTGCAAATGGCTTTCGAGAACCGGGCGCAGATGCTTGTGCTGCTGCGGCAGCTTCAGCGCCTCTCCCAGATGCGCGATGTCCTCGTCCCGGTCGAAACCGGGCTCGTTCGTGGCGATCTCGAAGAGAACGCCGCCGGGCGTGCGGAAATAGATCGCCCAGAAATAGTCCCGGTCGATCACCGGCGTCACGTGGTAGCCGGTGTCCATCAGCGCCTTGCGCACCTCCAACTGCTTCTCGCGGTTGTCGACGGCGAACGCGACGTGGTGAACCGAGCCGGCACCCTGTGCGGCGCGGCTGATGTTTGGCAGCGTCTCCAGATCGACGAGGCTCGCGCCGTTGCCGCCGGGCACGATCAGCCTGGTTACGCCGTCCTTGCGGTCGAGTTCCTCGTAACCCATGAACTTCAGCAGTTCCGCAGTCGCGCCTTCGTCGCGTAGCCGCATGGCGACCGAGTGGAAGCCGCGAATGGCGTGATCCGAGGAGATGCCGCCTTCGGTCCAGGGCGTACGCGGGTCATCCTCGACCTCGACGAGAGCGAAGCCGTCGCCGTCCGGACCGGCAAAGTTCAGGCGCTTTTCGCCAAAGCTTTCCGTTTGGTTGAGACCGGTCGCACCGAGTGTCGCCAGGCGCTCCTGCCATAAGCCGAGCGAGCCCCGCGGGATTGAGAAGACGGTCGTCCCGACCTCTCCGGTGCCCGCGCGGCCGCGCGGCATCTGCGGAAAGGGAAAATAGGTCATCACCGTGCCGGGGGTGCCGGTCTCGTCGCCATAGTAGAGATGGTAGACGTCCGGCGAGTCGAAGTTCACCGTCTTCTTGACGCGGCGCAGGCCGAGCGTATCGGTGAAGAACCGGTTGTTCGTGCGGGCGTCGTTCGCCATCGACGTTACGTGATGCAGGCCTTTGATCTGGTCAAGCATGATCCGCTTCCTTTCTGCCCGCGCTTTGCGGGGTGCGTTGATGTCGGTTAGATGCTCTCTGGACGCCGAGAGCGAAAGACCGTTGCGAAAGAACGGATTGTCAATGGGGTGTTGACACGACAGAATGACCGTTAACAATTACGACCACAGACCGGAGAGGACTGCCTGCATGGCAGCTTGCCACGCGTCAGAGCGCCATTTAGCATCGCGGCGGCCGGCAACGTTCGATCCTGCGGCCAACACCGCGAGCGGGAGGAGGAGCCCGGCCATCCCGTGAAATACCGTCTCGTTCTTGCCCTCCTTCTCCTGCCGGCAGCCGCAGGATTGATCGCCGTCCAGGGAACCGCCGTCGCCACGCGCAGCTATATGCAGGAGGCTTCCTCGCAGGCGAACACGGCTCTGCGGCTGGCGGTTGCGGCCCTTAGCGGTCACCTGAACCGCTATCAGGCCCTGCCCGCGCTGATCGCCGACCATGATGACGTCAAGGAACTGGTCACGCGTCCGCGCGACCGGCGGCTGCGCGGGGCCGTCAATTCGTATCTCAAGGAGATCAACGGACTCCTCAAGTCTTCCGACATCTACGTCATCACACCGGACGGCAACACGATCGCCGCCAGCAATTACGATGGACCGACGAGCTTTGTCGGCGAGAATTTCAGTTACCGCCCCTATTTTCAGGACGCACTCAAGGGGAACCAGTCCCGCTTCTATGCTCTCGGCACGACATCGCTGAAGCGCGGTTACTATTTCGGTGCGCCGGTCCGCGTCGGAGGGGACATCCGCGGCGTGATCGTGTTCAAGGTGGATATCGAAACCATCGAAGCCTCCTGGCAGGGTGGCGAATACCGGATCTTCGTCTCCGACCCCGAAGGCATCATCTTCATGAGCGGCAATCCTGCATGGCTCTATGCCGGGATCCTGCCGCTGACGCCTGACCGGCTTGCCCGGACGGAGGGCTCGCGGCGCTATGCGGACGCCACGCTCCGCCCCCTGCCGGTCGTACAAAGCGAGCTTTCCGGACATCGATTGCTAAAGGTGTCCGAGGGCAGCGAGCGGGAATATCTGGCCCTCTCGCATTATATGCCGGAGGCGGATTGGACCGTGAACGTTCTTACGGACACCGCATCCGTGCGGACCCAGGCCCTGACCACGGTTGCAGCCGTCATGCTGCTCCTTTGCCTTGCCGGCCTGGCGATCGCGATCATCATCCAACGGCGCGCAAGGCTCAGGGAACGCATTCTGATGCAGGAGCAGGCGCAGGAGGAACTCGAGCGCCGCGTCGAGGAGCGCACGGCGGATCTTGCACGCGTCAATTCGCAGATCGAAGCGGAGATCGCCGAGCGGCGGCTCACCGAGCAGCAGTTGCGCCAGACCCAGGCCGATCTCATCCAGGCGGGCAAGCTCGCCGGCCTCGGACAGATGTCCGCTGCCCTGTCTCACGAATTCAACCAGCCGCTCGCCGCCGCCAAGACCTATGCCGACAGCGCCGCGCTGCTCATCGAGCGTGGCCGCACGGCCGAGGCGAGCGATAATGTCCGGCGGATTTCGGGCTTAATCGACCGTATGGCCTCGATCAGCCGTCACCTGCGCAATTTTGCGCGAAAACCCAATGAAAAGCTCGGCCCGGTCCGTCTCGACGAGGTGATGCGCGACACGCTGGAGATCGTGGCAGTCCGGTTGAAAGCGGCAGACGCCGAAATGGATACCGATCTCGGCGATGAGCTGGCGGTCCTCGCCGGTTCGGTCCGCTTGCAGCAGGTGCTCGTCAACGTGATCTCGAACGCCGCCGACGCCGTCGAGGGACTTGACGATCGCAAGCTTTCGGTGCGCGCCTGGCGCGAAGGCGGCAGGGTCGTGCTGACGGTGCGCGATCGGGGCGCGGGCGTTGCTCCGGCAGTTGCCGAACGCATCTTCGATCCGTTCTACACGACCAAGGGCGTGGGAAGAGGTCTAGGACTCGGCCTGTCCATTTCCTACAACATCATCAAGGATTTCGGAGGAAGCCTCACCGTGTCGAACCATCCGGAGGGTGGCGCGGTCTTTCGTATCGAGCTTGCGGTTGCCGGAGAAGCCGGGCGGGAGGCAGCCGAATGAGCGAAACCCGCATCCTGCTCGTCGACGATGAAGAGGAACTGCGTCGCTCCAGCGCTCAGGCGCTGGAACTCGCCGGCTTCCGGGTGGATACGTTTGCCAGCGCCGAGCATGCGCTCGAACGCATCGCCTTCAGCTTCCACGGCGTCGTCATCAGCGATATCCGCATGCCCGGAATGGACGGAATGACCTTTCTGCAGCGCATCCGCGAGATCGATGCCGAACTGCCGGTGATCCTGGTGACCGGACACGGCGATGTGCAGCTGGCGGTCCGGGCGATGCGCGAGGGCGCCTATGATTTCGTCGAAAAGCCCTTCACCGCCCAGATGCTTGCCGGCACCATTCGCCGCGCGCTCGATTGGCGTGGTCTCGTGCTCGAGAACCGCCGCCTGCGGGCGGTTGCGGGCAAACGCGACGACATAGAACAGCGGCTGCCCGGGCGAAGCCAGGCAATGGTCGACCTGCGCTACCGCATCAGGGCGATCGGCGCCTCCGACGCCGATACGCTGATCATCGGCGAAACGGGAGTTGGAAAAGAAGTCGTCGCCCGCGCGCTCCACGATTTGAGCAGCCGCGCGAGCGGCCCGTTCATCGCCATCAATTGCGCCGCTCTTCCCGAAAACCTGATCGAAAGCGAGCTCTTCGGGCACGAACCGGGCGCATTCCCCGGGGCGCTCAGGCCGCGCTACGGCAAATTCGAGCATGGCCGCGGCGGCACCATCCTGCTCGACGAGATCGGCTCCATGCCTTTCGATCTCCAGGCGAAATTCCTTCGCGTGCTGCAGGAGCGGGTCATAACGCGCCTCGGCTCGAACGAGACCGTACCGCTCGATGTTCGTTTCATCGCCACCAGCAAGGTCGATCTGGAACGCGAGGTAGCAAGCGGCCGCTTTCGTGCCGACCTGCTTTACCGGTTGAACGTCGCAACCTTGAGAGTGCCGACGCTTTCGCAGCGCCGTTCCGATATCTCCCTGCTCTTCATGCAGCTCGTCCGCGAATCCGCCGCTCGCTACGGCCGGGACGACATCGTCGTCTCGCCCGCGCTCGCTTCGGAAATGGCCGCACGCGAGTGGCCCGGCAACGTTCGCGAGTTGCGCAATGCCGCGGAGCGTCTGGTCCTCGGGCTCGAAGCCGAACGCGAAGAGGTGCTTGCATCGGCGAACGGCCGGCGCCTGGCCGACAAGGTGGCCGCCTTCGAAAAGAGCGTCATCGCCAGCGCTCTCGCGGCCCATGGCGGCGCTTTGAAGCCCGTCTACGAGTCGCTCGGCATTTCACGCAAGACGCTTTACGAGAAGATGCAGAAGTTCGGGCTCGACAAGAAGGCGTTATCGGAGGAGCGGTAGTGCTCCCCCGCACGCGGGGTGAGGGGACGTGCCCTGAAAAAGTGCGGTCATGTTGACGAATTCGGGCCGTATAGCCCCTTCTCCCCGCCTGCGGGGAGAAGGGACGCGGCAGCGGGATGAGGGGCAATCCGGCACGAGATTGCCTGCCTCACACGTTGAAAGCGGCTCCGATCAGCGTCTTGGTATAGGGCTCCCTCGGCGCATCGAAGATCGCGTCCGTTTCCCCCTCTTCGACGATCCGGCCGTTCTTCATCACGATCACATAGTCGGACATCGCCTTCACCACTGATAGATCGTGGCTGATGAAGATGTAGGAGAGACCGTGCTTTTCCTGCAGACCGCGCAGGAGTTCGATCACCTGCCCCTGCACCGACCGGTCGAGGGCCGAAGTCGGTTCGTCGAGAATGACGACCTTCGGCTTCAGGATGATCGCGCGGGCGATTGCGATGCGCTGGCGCTGTCCGCCGGAGAATTCATGCGGATAGCGGTTGCGCGAGGCGGGGTCGAGACCGACTTCCTTCAGCGCTGCGATGGCCCTGTGGTCGCGGTCGGCACGGCTCAGGTCGGGCTCATGCACATGGAGGCCTTCGGTGATGATCTCGCCCACGGTCCGGCGTGGCGAGAGCGACCCGTAAGGGTCCTGAAAGACGAGCTGCAGCTGGCGGCGCAGCGGTCGCATCGCGCCGCGGTCGAAGCCGGAAATGTCGGTCGAGCCGAAACGGTAGTAGCCGCTGCTCGGCAGAAGCCTCAGCAGCGCCCGGCCGAGCGTCGACTTCCCGGAGCCGGATTCGCCGACGATCCCGATCGTCTGACCCTGCCTGAGCCTCAGATTGACGCCGTCGACTGCACGGAAAGCGGCCGAGGCCCCGCGGAAGAGGCCGCCAGGGATCGTATAGTCCACCGCGACATTGCGACCCTCCAGGATGATCGGGGCATTGTCGGAAGGCGGAGCCTTGCGCCCGCTCGGTTCGGCCTCCAGCAGCATCCTGGTATAGTCCGCCTTCGGCCGCTCGAAGATATCGGCCGTCACCCCCTGCTCCACGACCTCACCGCGGCGCATGACCGCGACCCGATCGGCGAAGTGCTTGACGATGCCGAGGTCGTGGGTGATCAGAACGATCGCCATGCCGAAGCGCCTTTGCAGCGATTTGAGCAGATCGAGGATCTGGGCCTGGATGGTCACGTCCAGGGCGGTCGTCGGCTCGTCGGCGATCAGGATGTCCGGCTCGTTGGCAAGCGCCATGGCGATCATGACGCGCTGGCGCTGGCCGCCGGAAAGCTCGTGCGGATAGCTGTCGATGCGCCGCCCCGGTTCGGGAATGCCGACGAGCTCCAGGAGCTCGAGGACGCGTCTGCGCGCCTCGTTGAAGCTGCCGCCCCGGTGATGGACGATCGGCTCGGCGATCTGGCGGCCGATCGTATAAAGCGGGTCGAGCGAAGTCATCGGTTCCTGGAAGATCATGGTGATCTTCGAGCCGCGCACCTTGTTCAGTGCCTTCGGTGCAAGGCCCACGAGTTCCTGGCCGCGATAGCGCGCCGAACCCGTCACCGTCCCGTTCTTGGCGAGCAGACCCATGATGCCCATCATTGTCTGGCTCTTGCCCGAACCGGATTCGCCGACAACTGCGAGCGTCTCGCCGGAACGGACGTCGAGATCGATGCCCTTGACCGCTTCGACGGTGCCGTCGGGGGTGGAAAAGTCGACCTTCAGGCCGCGCACAGCGAGAATGGAGTCCTTCATCTCTGTCATGTCAGCGGTCCTTCGGGTCGAGCGCATCGCGCAGGCCGTCGCCGACGAAATTCAGCGAGAACAGCGTCACGACGAAGAAGATGGCGGGGAAGATCAAGAGCCACGGCGCCGACTGTATGTTGTTCGCACCTTCCGAGATCAGGGCACCCCAGCTCGTAAGCGGCGCCTGCACGCCCAGCCCGAGGAACGACAGGAAACTCTCGAGCAGGATGACCTTCGGCACGACGACGGTGACGAAGACGATGACCGGACCGATCGTATTCGGGATGATGTGCCGGCGGATGATCTGCCAGTCGGTCAGACCCAGCGCCTGCGCCGCTCCAACGAACTCACGCCGCTTGAGCGCCAGCGTCTGGCCGCGCACGATACGGGCCATATCCAGCCATTCGACAGCCCCGATCACCAGGAAGATCAGGATGAAGCTGCGGCCGAAGAAGACGACGAGCACCACGACGAGGAAAACGAAGGGCAGCGAATAGAGGATCTCGACCAGGCGCATCATGACGTTATCGACGCGCCCGCCGATATAGCCCGATGTCGCCCCGTATACGACGCCGATGCCGAGCGAAACGAGACTCGCCAGCAGACCGACGGCGATGGAGATCTGGCCGCCCAGCATCACCCGGACAAGCAGGTCACGGCCGTTGGAATCGGTGCCGAAGGGGAAATATTCCCGAGCCACCTCGCCCTCGACCTTCAGGGTACGGCCGTCGTTCTCCGTCGCGACCACCTCGGTGTTCTCGAACTCGTTCGCCCGGTCGAAATAGCGCGTGGCGCGAGGATCGATAGGCTCGTCCGAGGTCACGGTGGCGGTGAAGGTCTGGCCTTCGACGTTGAATTCCGTGAGCGTGACGCGTGCACGCGTCGCCACGCCTTCCATCACGTCCTGAAGTGTCGAGGTGTCCGGACGCGGCTCGAGGCTGGGGCCGATCGTGACATAGGACGGAAAGACCTGATCGTAGCTGTGAGGCGAAAAAAGCGGCCCGACGAAGGAAAAGAGCGCGATGAGCACAAGCATGACGCAACCGGCCATGGCCGGGCGGTTGCGGCGGAAGCGCAGCGTTGCAAGCTGAAAGAGGCTTCGGCCTTTGGTTTCGGGCATCGATGCCGGGATCTGAGCGATATCAGTCATGGCGAACCCTCGGATCGAGCAGGCCGTAGAGAATATCGACCAGAAGATTGAAGAGGATGACGAAGATGGCGATGAGGATCACGGTGCCCATTACCAGCGTATAGTCGCGGTTGATCGCTCCGAGCACGAAGTAGCGCCCGACGCCCGGTATAGTGAAGATCGTTTCCACCACGGCCGAGCCCGTAAGGAGAGCGGCGGCGCAAGGAGCAAGATAGGAGACGACCGGCAGCATGGCACCGCGCATGGCGTGCGTCACGACCACGGCGCGGGACGGCAGGCCATAGGCTTTCGCGGTGCGGATATGATCCGTATTGAGGGCCTCGATCATCGAGCCGCGCGTGAGCCTGGCGAAGACCGCAAGCTGGGGAAGCGCGAGCGCGATCATCGGCAGGATGAGAAAGCGGAGAGAACCGTCGCCCCAGCCGCCGGCGGGCAGCCACGCGAGCACGATCGCAAAGATCAGCGTCAGCACGGGACCGACGACGAAGTTCGGCACGGTGACCCCGATCGTGGAAACCGACATGACCGCGAAGTCCAGGAAGCTGTTCTGCCGCAAGGCGGCGATCGTTCCCGTTATGACGCCGCCGACGACCGCGAGCAACAGCGCGTAAAAGCCGAGCTCCATTGAATAGGGCAGTCCCTTGCCGATTAGCTGCGCGACATTGTTGTCGTGGTAAATGTAGCTCGGACCGAAGTCGCCCGTGACGGCATTGCCGAGATAGGTGGCGTATTGGCGCCAGAGCGGCTGATCGAGGTGATAGGTCCTCATCAGGTTCTCCATCGTGGAGGGCGGGAGAGGACGCTCGAGGTTGAAGGGCCCACCGGGGGCAAAACGCATCAGAAAGAAGGATATGGTGACGACGATGAACAGCGTCGGCACCGCACTCGCCAGCCGGCGAAGGATGAAGGAGATCATTGACTTTGCTCCGGAGGCGACGCGCGGGTGCCCGCGCGTCGCCTCAGTTCGTTATTCGGCGATGCTCAGGAACTTGCTCAGATGCGCGTTCGGCGCATTGTCCTGCCAGCCCTTGACCCGTTCCGCGACGAGCCAGAGGTCCGCCTGGGTCAGCAACGGCGCGATCGGCTGCTCCTTCATCAGCAGAGTTTCAGCCTCGTGCATGATCTTCGATCGTGCCGCCGGATCCTGTTCCTCATAGGACTTCTTCATCAGCGCATCGAATTCGGCGTTTTCGAAATGGCCGTAATTGAAGGTCTTGTTGGTGCTGAGGCTCAGTGCCAGGAAGTTCTCTGCATCGGCGTAATCGGCGACCCAGCCGGCACG
This sequence comes from Sinorhizobium sp. GQ132, assembly GCF_059758575.1. Lineage (NCBI taxonomy): Bacteria > Pseudomonadati > Pseudomonadota > Alphaproteobacteria > Hyphomicrobiales > Rhizobiaceae > Sinorhizobium > Sinorhizobium sp. GQ132. Next base: position 160,941 of record NZ_JCAXDX010000001.1, read on the forward strand.
CGCGACGTTGAACTTGCCGCCCTCCTGCAGGTAGGCATAGTGCGACGACACGTCGAGATTCACCAGCGAGACCTTGGCGCCGAAGGTGTTCTTCCACATGTCGGCGACCGCCGTCGCGACACGCTCATGATTGGGATTGGTGTTGTAGCGGATTTCGATGTTGAGCGGCTTGCCGCCCTCGCCGTAACCGGCTTCCTTCATCAACTCGATCGCCTTGTCCTCGCGGTCGAGTTGCGACATGTCGGCAAAGTCGGCCTTGGCGGGATCGCCGTAGCTCTCGATGCCCGGCGGGACCATCGAATAGGACGGCAGCTGCGAACCGCTGTAGATTTCCTTGGCAAGGAAGTCGCGGTCGACCGCCATCGAAAGTGCCCGGCGGACGCGGACATCGCTATAGGGCTCCTGGCGGGTGTCGAAAGCGTAGTAATAGGTGGCAAGCGTCGGGGAAACGTGCACCTGCTCTCCATAGGACGTGCGCAGGCGCTCGATCTGGTCGGCGGAGAAGTTGTAGGCGAGATCCATTTCCTTTGCTTCGAAACGCCGGACAGAGGCCGCCTGATCGTCGATCGGATAGAAGATCACCTTGTCGAGCTTGACATTGGCGGCATCCCAATAATTGGTGTTCTTCTCCACCGTCAGACTGTCGTTCGGCACATGCGCCGTCAGCTTGAATGCGCCATTCGAAACCATCACACCCGGTTTAACGAAGTCCGCGCCGTTCTTTTCGACGCTCGCCTTGCTGACCGGAAGCGCCGTCTGGTGTGCGAGCAGTTCCAGGAAGAAGGGCGTCGGCCGTTCGAGGGTAACCTCCAGGGTCTTTTCGTCGACGGCCTTTACGCCGAGCTGGTCGACCGGCACTTCGCCCTTGTTGACCTTTTCGGCGTTCTTGATCGGGAAGAGGATGTTGGCGTATTCGGCCGCGGTCTTCGGATCCTCCACGCGGCGGAAGGAGAAGGCGAAATCCTCTGCCGTCACCGGCGATCCGTCCGACCACTTGGCATCGGCACGCAGTTTGAACGTGTAGACGGTACCGTCGTCCGAAAGCTCCCAGGTTTCGGCGGCGCCCGGAACGATCTTGCCCGCGGCATCGTAGATCGTCAGGCCTTCATAGAGGTCCTTGAGGATGAACTCCTCGATGTTGATGGAGGTGTGGGCCTGGTCGAGCGTCTGCGGTTCGCCGGCATTGCCGCGGTGAAGTACCGCCTCGGCGAGCGCGGGGCTTGCCCCGATGAGCAGCGAGCCTATGAGCGCAGCGGCCCTGAGATTGAGTTTCAGTGAAGCCATTTTTCTTCTCCTTCCCCTCGTTTTGGGTTCATTGATCGCAGGAGAGAAGTGCAAATTTTCAGCGAACGCAAGCGATCTGCCCGGAAAATTGCAGCCTTCTCTTTAAAACGCGAACGCCGATAATCGCTTAGGTTGTATAGGCGTTTGCGACGAATTTCCTCCCTTTCACGACGCAGGTCTGCCGGCCGGCCCCGGCGCGCGGAGATCCACCTGTAACGTTGTAGATCGCTTCGGCATGTTGCGCTTCGTTACGGAAGAATGCTCCGAAAGAGCAGTCATGCAACCTTCATGAATTGTAGCGGCACTTTACGTAATATGCATAAAAAATTGCCCCAATCGCTGCAATCTTTTTGCACATCGGCTCACCCTCATGCGGACGGCGAACGCCGCCACGTTCCGGACCGAACCTGCCGCCGGTCGCGAAAACCCGCGGCTGCTCTGCGGGCACAACTGAGATTGGCAACACCACCAGAGGGCGAAAGTAGCGATTTCTGGCAGGGGGATTTCTCATCCACAGCAATTTGGTCTGACGCACGTCCATCAAGCGACCCGCACGACCGCCGGCCCGGTTGCCAAACGCCCCGCATGAATTATTGTGCGCTTGAACTGGCGCCTCGAGTGGCGCGGAGCATCAGGGAGTTAAGAATGGCATTGATCACATTGCGGCAACTGCTCGACCACGCGGCAGAGAACAATTACGCACTGCCGGCCTTCAATGTGAACAATCTCGAATATATCCAGGCCGTCATGAGGGCCGCGGATGCGACCGACTCTCCTGTCATCCTGCAGGCAAGCCGCGGCGCCCGGGCCTATGCCGGCGATGCGTTTCTGCGCCATCTGATCCTCGGCGCTGCGGAAGAATATCCGCATATCCCCGTCTGCCTCCACCTCGACCATGGCGACCAGCCGTCGACCTGTATCTCGGCGATTACCAACGGCTTCACCTCCGTGATGATGGACGGCTCGCTGGAGAAGGACGGCAAGACCGTCGCGAGCTACGAATATAATGTCGCCGTCACCGCGGAAGTCGTGAAGATCGCCCATGCTGCCGGCGTTTCCGTCGAAGGGGAACTCGGCTGCCTCGGCAATCTGGAAACGGGTGCCGGCGACAAGGAGGACGGCCATGGATTTGAAGGCAAGCTCTCACGCGAGGAATTGCTGACCGACCCCGAGCAGGCCCTCGACTTCGTCTCGAAGACCGGCGTCGACGCTCTTGCGGTCGCCATCGGCACCAGCCACGGCGCCTACAAGTTCACCCGCGAACCCGACGGCGAGATCCTCTCGATCGAGACGATCGCCAAGATCAACAAGCGTCTGCCGAACACCCACCTCGTCATGCACGGTTCCTCGAGCGTCCCCGCCGATCTCCAGGAACTCTTCAACGCCTATGGCGGCAAGATGAAGAAGACCTGGGGCGTTCCGGTGTCCGAGATTCAGAAGGCCATTCCGCTCGGTGTGCGCAAGGTCAATATCGACACGGACCTCCGCCTCGCCTTTACCGGCGAGATCCGCAAGCACCATATCGAACATCCGGATAATTTCGATCCGCGCAACTATCTGAAGCCGGCAATTGCCCACATGACCGAGGTCTGCAAGGAGCGCTTCGAGGCCTTCCACGCCGCCGGCCAGGCATCGAAGATCCGGGTGCTGCGGTTGCCGGAGATGGCCAAGCGCTACGCCGCCGCATAATTTTCAGATCAGAGCCCCCTCCGCCTGCCGGCCCCTTCTCCCCGTCCAAACGGGGAGGTCGCGGCAGCGGGTAGGGGCCGCGCCTCAGCGCCCGCAACCAGGGTCGATGGACAAGCAGCCGGGGTCCTCGCGCGCCCTGCATCCGGCAGTCTGCGCCCGTGCCGCAAACCTCTACCCTCCGCCCCCCGTGCCGGTCTCATGCTCGTAGAGCTGGTCCATGCTGAGCGACGCGACGTCCGCCAGCGCGGCCTGGCCCTTGACGCGCCCGGAGCCGAGGACCACGACGTCGTCGCAGAACGAGATCGTGCTCCGGTGATGGCTGATCACGATCGTCGTGCGCCTGCCGGCCCTCGATCTCAACGTCTCGACGATCGCCGCCTCCGACAGGCCGTCGACCGCATTCGTCGCCTCGTCGAGGATCAGGATCGCCGGATCGCGCACCAGCGCCCTGGCAAGCGCGATGCGCTGGCGTTGGCCTGCCGAGAGGCTTGCACCCCTGTAGCCGACGAGCGTCTCATAGCCCTGCGGCAGCTGCTCGATGAAGCCGTGCGCTTCGGCAAGCTTCGCGGCGCGTTCCGCTTCTGCAGGTGTGGCGCTTTGACCGTAGGTGATGTTCTCCAGGACGGTGCCGTCCACCAGTTCGAGGTCCTGGCTGGCGACCGCGATCTGGCGGCGCCACTGAACGGGATCGATCTCGTCGAGCGGCACGCCATCGACGAGGATGCGTCCTTCATCCGGCTCGACGAAACGGCAGAGGAGATTGACGATCGTCGTCTTTCCGGCGCCGGAACGGCCGATGATCGCGGTGGAACGGCCGCTGCGGATTTCGAAGCTTGCGGAATGCAGCACCAGGGGACGCACCTCGGAACCGGGATACCGGAAGGTCACCCGGTCGAATTTCATGCCCTCGTGCAGGCCGTCGACCGGGGCATTGCCCTGAGGAGGCTTCGGCTTGTCGGAGGAGTCGAGAAGCCATCGCACCTCTTCGAGCGATCCGCTCCAGCCCTGAATCTGGCTCCAGGACATCTGCAGGGCGCGCATATGCGGCTGCAGTCGATATAGCAGCACGACGAAGGCGACGATCACCGGAAAGCTGACGCCGACGGACCAGGCGCTTACCACAACGGCCAGAAACAACGCCGAGTGGAGCACCTCGGTCAGCGGCGGCAGCGCCCCCTGTCGTGACTGGAGGGCAAAGCCGGCACGGCGAACGGCGTCGGACGCGGAATCGAATGCATCCTTCTCGCGCCTTTCCTGGCCGAACGCGCGGATCAGCCTTCCGGCATGAACGAGATGCAGCATTCTGGCGGCAAGCTCGCTGTTGAAGGAGGTCACATGGCGGCTTGGGCCCTTGAGCGTCGCGGAGAGCGCTGCATGAGCAAGCTGGACAAGGACGAGGCCGAGCGCCACGAAAAGCGTCATCTGCCAGGACATGAGCAAGAGAAAGGCGAGCAGAATGACGGCCGCCGAGCCGTGCACGATAGACGAAAGGACCGTCTGGATCGCGTCGGACGCGCGCCACGACTCGTTGGAGATGATGTTGAGCAGCCGGCCGGGACTTTGCTGCATGAAGAACGGATATCCAATCCGCAGGAGCTGATCCGAAAGCGCGCTGCGGATGGCGTGGCTGGCCTTGCCGTAGATGAAGGTCGTGAGCAACGTGTTGGCGAAGGCGAGGATATTCTTGAGCACGATCAGCGCGAGCACGGCTGCCGCAATGACCAGCAGGCGTTCGCCGTCTCCCAAGCCCTCTCCTACCGCCTGAAAGTAAGCGGATATGCCGCTCAAGCCGTTGGCCTGTCCATCTCCTGCGATGATGCCCAGCATCGGAATGATGAGGCCGATGCCGGCGCCTTCGAGCGCGGCGCTGGCGAGGCCGAGAATGACGACGGCCGGCAGCAGGCGCATTTGCCGCCCCAGCGCGCCGCGCAGGACCTCCAGTCCCGGCAATAGGAATCTACGCATTTGCGGTCCTCACCTGAGCTTCGGTGCTGCTTGTTCGGGCTGGCGCCGTTCGGTCGGCTGCGCCGCGTTTGCCATAGCGATCCGCGCGAAGCGCGCGGCGCCGACAATGTTCATCGAAACGATCGGCCAATGCGACAGTTGCAGCTTCGGGTCGAAGCGGGCGCCTCCGAAAACTTCGCCGCATGCGGACCTGACGGTCCAGCCGAAATGCTTGAGGAGCCAGGGCGCGCCGAGCAGGTGCTTCAGACAGAGCCCGCCATTGCCGAGGCTGTAATTACGATGCAGTTCTTCGATCGCCGCACGAAGGCGGCGGCCGTGATGATGATGGACTACCATGTCCGGCACGTATTCGACCGGAATGCCGAGCCGAAATGCCCGGACCAGGTAATCCGTATCTTCCGCGGCCTTCAGCGGCGCGCCTGCGCCGAAGCGCTCGTCGAAAGGACCGATGCGTGCCGCGACGTCGCGATGCATGGTCATGTTGCAGCCGAGCACGAAGCCGCCGGGGTGGACGTCGCGGGTCAGACGTGCCGCGACTTTCGACCGCTTGATGGTGAACGGCAGGTCGGCAGGATCGCCGAGTTCCACGCGTCCTCCGCGGATGACCCGCGCATCGCCACTGGCGTAGTGCCGTTGGAGGTCGGCGAGATAGTTCCTGTCCACCTCGCAGTCGTCGTCGATGAAGACGAGAATCCGGCCCCGCGCGCGCGCCATCCCTGTATTGCGTGCCGCGGCGAGACCCGGGCGAGGCTCGGTGGCGAGCGTGATCGGCATTGTCGAGGCTGCTGCCATGCGTGCGAGTTCTTCCGGGGTGCCGTCCGTGGAGCCGTTGTCGACGACGACGAGTTCGCTCCTGTTCGCCGCATGGGCATGGCATGCGGCCTCGATCGATCGGATCGAGGCGCCAAGCGCCCGGACGCGGTTGCGCGTGCAGACGATGAAGCTGACGAACGGCTCCGACGCTTCGAGCAATGAAGCGGCCACCGAGTGCCGAGCAGCCTGTGCTCTTGGATGTTTCTGCGCTTTTGCAGGCTGTTCGACGGCCATGTCAGGTCCAGCCATGTCCGGAAAGCACGCTCGCGGCGGGCACCGACTGCAGGTGGCGCGCGAGCCGATCCACCCGCTTGCTCGCGGCGAGCGAAATCCGGCTGCACCAGGGTGCGCGAGCGGCCGCAAGCAGCCCGTATCGCTCGCGGCGGCGGATGAGGCCCCATTTCCCGGTCCGCGTCAGGAACTCATGGGTCAGTCGCGGCTGCTCCTCGTCGGCAATGAGCTGGTAGAGGAAGTAGAAGAAGCAAAGGGCGCCGTCCTCATAGGCACGCCGAACCTCGCCCGGCTGGGCCGAAATCTCGCCCTCTAGCGCCAGGACCCAGTAGGCAAGACGTGCCACCGTCTCGCTCGTCACCGCGGCGCCGATTGCTTCGAGGGCTGCGGATTCTCCGAGAAGGGCATCCCGCGCGAGGTTCTCGGCGACGATGGTCAAATGGGTCCGGCGCATCTGCCGCTTGTGCTTGCTGGTCACGCTATCCTCATGGATGCGATAGGCGACCAGTGCCTCGTCGATCATGTGGACTGGGAAACGATCCGCGATCCGCCTGAAGAGATCGAAATCTTCCGCATGCACATAGTTCGGGTCGTAGCGGAGCATCTCTTCCGGGATGACGTTACGATTATAGACAACGGTCGAATGCATGAAGATGGTGAAGAACATCGACAGGATTCGCAGGCTTCCCGGGCGGTATATGGGATTGGGCTTGCCGCGGATGATCCGATTGCCGATCAGCATGTCGATGCCCGTGCCGGAAAGGGCGAGCCGGGGCTCTGCGGAAAACAATGCGACCTGACGCGACAGGCGCGACGGATAGGCGATGTCGTCGGCATCCATTCGCGCGACAAGCTCGCCCTTTACAAGCGCGAGGCCTTCATTCAGTGTCGCTATGAGGCCGCGGTTCTCGCGGGAAATGATGGAAACGCGAGAATCGCTCTTGCGATAGCGTTCGAGAATGTCCCGCGACCGATCCGTCGACCCGTCGTCGATCGCGATTACCTCCAGACGCTCGTAGTCCTGGCGCAACACGCTCTCGATAGCTGCGGCGATGTACGGCTCCGCATTGTAGACAGGCAGGACGATGGAGACGAGGGGCGTCGGCATGGTTCGGCTCGTGAGCTTATCGAAGGTTCTGGGGCTGCAGGGCTTCGTCACGACCGGCGCCAGGGATAGCGACTGCCGCCCCGGCTCCGCCGTCGGAACGAATATAGGGAAAGTGCCGCTTCAGCCCGTTGAGCGGCTTTTCGAAGAACAGCCAGGAAACCGAGGCGAGCATCAGGGTCAGTGAACTTGCAACGACGAACCGCCCTGCCCCCTGATCCGAGACATTGACCGGGATGAAAGGCTGCGCTTGAACGACCAGGGCCAGCACGACCGCGTGGAAAAGATAGACGCCATAGCTGATCCGGCCGAGCGCCGCCAAAGGCGAAAGCGCGACGAGCCGACCGGCAAGCCCGCCGATCCCCTTCGAACAGCCGCCGACCAGCATGGCGAGCGGCAGGAGCGGGAGGACCTCCAGGCCAATCCAGGCGAACCACGCGACGACCGGTGTCATGGCGACCGGCTTCGACCACACGAGGACGAGCGAAGCGAGCGAAAGCGGCATCCAGCTCAGTTTTGCCCATGCCGGCCAACCGACTCGCCAGGATGGGCGGGCGGCGAGCAGCGCGCCCACGGCCAGCGCATCCATCGACGCCGGCGGCAAAAGGTCCCGCGCGAGTGATGGAGTACCGGTGAGCGGCCAGTAAAAGCGGTAGGCGAGCGAGCAAACGATTACGCCGATGCAAACCCCGGCAACCGACCGGCGCGGCACGAGCAGCACGATCAGTGGCCATACGAGGTAGAACTGCTCCTCGATGCTCAGGCTCCACGTATGACAGAGAACCCACGGCGACCATTCGTTCTGCAGCGCGTACCAGAAATTGGACAGATAGAGGGCGTGCCACGCCATGACCTCCTTCGATCGTTCCAGATCAAGAAAAAAAACGGCGGCGAGGACGGCGAAGTAAGGGGGGAAGATGCGAAGTGCGCGGCGCGCGTAGAAGGATTTGAGTGCCGTCGCCGGCTCGAAACGGGCAGCGTCGCGCGCATCGAGCAGCAGGCGGGTTATCAGGAAGCCGCTCAATACGAAAAACAGCCGAACGCCGAGATGGCCCCAATGGGATCCATCGGCTGCGAAGAAATGCGCGTAGAGCACCATTGTGACAGCTACGGCTCTCAGGCCGTCCAGCTGCTGGTCGCGCACCATCTGCATCAACACTCCCTCTCCGTTCGAGCTTTCTTCCGTCGATTCGCGAACAGGTGCATCGTCTGCAATCAGGTTCGTTGATCGCTTGGCGATGGAAGCAAGCGGTCGGGCAGGCTAAAGAACTGTTCGAGGCTGAACGGGGGAATCGGGCCAAACTTTGTTCCGCCCTTCATCAACATAGCCGGCCGATTCCCAAGACGCCGGGAGTGTGTCTTGGGCGCAATATTTAGCGTCGGCGCGATTGAATAGGCGTTGGTTGGCAGCGGCCCGACTCATTACGTCGGAATACATCTGTCAGCACATAAACATCTGAATTATTTTCACGCTGTAAGTGCCGATGTTTTCTATCAAAACGTCGGCGGCGTGTTGATCCACAACAACACGGTTTCGCCGTCGTGCCTGTTCGACCAGGCATGGCGGCGGCGGCTCTCGAAATAAAGGGAGTCGCCCGGGTGGAGATCGTAGAACTGATCCGAATCCAGCACGAACTCCACATGTCCGGAGAGGACGTAGACGAATTCCTCCCCCTCATGCCGGTAGGCGCCCTCGCTCGAGGCGCCTGGTGCCAGAACGAAGCGATGGCAATCCATCTGGTTCTTGCCTTCGGCCAGCAACTGCACCGTCACCCCCGGTGTCGTGCGCGGCCAATTGCGCCATTCGCCGGCCCGCACGAGCGCCCGCGCTCTTGTCTCCCCTTCGCCGGAGAGGCTCGATACGGTGGTTCCGAAATATTCGGCGAGGTTGTGCAGAACGGCGACGGAGACGCCCTGCGACGTCCGCTCCAGGGTCGAGAGCACGGATGCGGCGATGCCTATGTCGCCGGCCACCTGCTCCAGCGTCTTGCCTGCGGCATGTCTCAGACTGCGCAGCTTCCGCCCGACCTGCAGGTCGCCATTGTCGTCGGTGGGCGTGGCGGAGCCATTTTCGTCTTCGGTAAAGGCGCTTTCAGCCTCCAGAGCCTCCCTGATCGCTGCGGGGTTGAGGCCGCGTTCGGAGCGGAACCAGGAAATGCGCTTCAGCCGGGCGAGATCGGCATCGGTATATTGTCTATGCCCCGTCACCGAACGCTCCGGCACGACGAGACCTTGCGTTTCCCAAAGCCTGAGCGTCGAGGCGGACACGCCCGCTAGCCTTGCCGCCTCGGCAACCTTGTAGCGAATGGTGCCAATACCGCCCATCAATTCATATCCTCATCACCGTGCCGGATCCGTGCCGCCGATCGCCGGCGGCTATCTAGCCGCGAGCGCGGCGGCTGCACAAGAAGCGCCCATCAATCCGGGTGTTGTCTCGATCAGCAAATTTGATTTGCAATCCATCCTGAAAAATGTACCTCTTCCTGAGAAAAGTTGCAGAAAAAATGCAATATATTCCCTCTCGACCAGGACGACAACGATGACGAGCCTCACAGATCGCAAGAATGCAGCCATCTCCCGCGGTGTCGGAATGACCACGCAGGTCTATGCCGAGCGCGCGGAAAACGCGGAGATCTTCGACAAGGAAGGCAACCGCTACATCGACTTTGCCGCCGGCATCGCCGTGGTCAATACCGGCCACCGCCACCCGAAGGTGATCGCTGCCGTCAAGGCGCAGCTCGATCGCTTCACCCACACCTGCCACCAGGTGGTGCCCTACGAAAACTACGTGCATCTGGCGGAGCGCCTGAACGCGATCGTGCCGGGCGACTTCGCGAAAAAGACCATCTTCGTCACGACCGGCGCGGAAGCCGTCGAGAACGCCGTCAAGATCGCGCGCGCCGCGACGGGCCGCCAGGCGGTTGTCGCCTTCGGGGGCGGTTTCCACGGCCGCACCTTCATGGGCATGGCGCTGACGGGCAAGGTCGTTCCGTACAAGGTCGGTTTCGGCGCGATGCCGGCAGACGTCTTTCACGCCCCCTTCCCGATCGAGCTTCACGGCGTGACTGTCGAGCAGTCGCTTTCGGCGCTGAAGAAGCTCTTCGCGGCCGATGTCGATCCGGCCCGTGTCGCGGCGATCATCATCGAGCCGGTTCAGGGAGAAGGCGGCTTCTATCCGGTCCCGACCGCCTTCATGAAGGCGCTTCGCGAGATCTGCGACCAGCACGGCATCCTGCTGATCGCCGACGAGGTGCAGACCGGCTTTGCCCGCACCGGCAAGCTCTTCGCCATGGAACATCACGGCGTCGCGCCGGATCTGACGACGATGGCGAAGAGCCTCGCCGGCGGCTTCCCGCTTGCGGCCGTCACCGGCCGAGCCGAGATCATGGACGCGCCCGGGCCGGGCGGCCTCGGCGGCACCTATGGCGGCAATCCGCTCGGCATCGCCGCCGCGCATGCGGTCCTCGACGTGATTGTTGAGGAGAACCTCTGCGAGCGGGCGAACCAGCTCGGCAACCGGTTGAAGCAGCGCCTTGCGGCGATCCGCGAGAAAGCACCGGAAATCGTCGACATCCGCGGACCCGGCTTCATGAACGCCGTCGAATTCAACGACGTGAGGACGAACCTGCCGAGCGCCGAATTCGCAAACAAGGTCCGCCTCCTTGCCCTCGAAAAGGGGCTGATCCTGCTGACCTGCGGCGTCCATGGCAATGTCATCCGCTTCCTGGCGCCGATAACGATCCAGGACGAGGTCTTCGCAGAAGCCCTCGACATTATCGAGGCATCGACCCTCGAAGCACGCGGTTGACGGCTGCCGGACCGGCCGCTATCGCGGTCGCCCATGCCGGGGCGCACGATCCGCGCCCTCACAAGGAATAGAAGCGAAGCCTGCGGTCGCCGCAGGCATCGCGGGAGGACGCCCCATGGCCCTGACACCCGCACTCACCAGACTCATCCGGCGACCGAAGGTCTTAGCCTCCCTCGGCGAAGTCACGCCGTCTTCCGGACAGCCGGCCGGCCCCACCTTCGATGTTTCCAACCCATCTACCGGCGAACTGCTCGCGACGCTTCCGGACATGGGAATCGATGACGCACGCGCGGCTATCGACGCGGCCGCCCTCGCCCAGCCTCTGTGGGCCGGCAAGCCGGCCAAGGATCGCAGCATCATCCTGCGCCGCTGGCACGACCTGCTCGTCGAGCATGCCGACGACCTCGCCTCTATCCTGACTGCCGAAATGGGCAAACCCGTCGGCGAGGCAAAGGGCGAAGTCCTGCACGCCGCATCCTATGTCGAATGGTACGCGGAGGAAGCCAAGCGCGTCTACGGAGAGACCTTCCCGGCACCCGCCAACGATCGGCGTATGCTCGTGATCAAGCAGCCGGTCGGCGTGGTCGGCACGATCACGCCCTGGAATTTCCCGGCTTCGATGGTCGCGCGCAAGATTTCCCCGGCGCTTGCCGCCGGCTGCACCATCGTCCTGAAGCCCGCCGAACAGACGCCGCTGGTAGCCGGCGCGATGTTCGCGCTTGCCGAGAAGGCGGGCTTTCCCGAAGGCGTACTCAATCTTCTCTACGCCTCCGAAGGCGCCCCGATCGGGCGCGAACTCTGCAGCAATCCCAAGGTTCGCAAGATCAGCTTCACCGGATCGACGGAGGTCGGAAGGCTCCTGATGCGGCAATGCTCCGACCAGATCAAGAAGGTAAGCCTCGAGCTCGGCGGCAACGCCCCGTTCATCGTCTTCGACGACGCCGATATCGACGAGGCGGTGGACGGCGCGCTCCAGGCGAAATTCCGCAATGCCGGCCAGACCTGCGTTTCGGCGAACCGCATCTATGTGCAATCCGCGGTGCATGACGCGTTTGCCGACAAGTTCGTCGCGCGCGTGCGCGAACTCACGGTCGGTGACGGTTTTGCTCCCGACGTCGCCATCGGTCCGATGATCGACGTCCACGCGATCGACAAGATCGAAGCGCATGTGGCCGACGCGGTAGCCAAGGGAGCGCAAGTGCGCTCGGGCGGCAGCCGGATCGGAACGACCGGCACCTTCTTCGAACCGACGGTGCTTACCGGCATCTCGCACGACATGCGCATCGCGCAGGAAGAGACATTCGGGCCGATCGCCCCGATCATCCGCTTCGAGACTGCCGAGCAGGTGGTGGCCGAGGCGAACGATACGATCTACGGTCTCGCTGCCTATTTCTACGCCGAGAACCTCAAGCGGGTCTGGCATGTCGCCGAGGCTCTGGAATACGGCATGGTCGGCATCAATACGGGCCGCATGTCTTCTGAGGCCGCTCCCTTCGGCGGCATCAAGCAATCCGGCATCGGCCGGGAAGGCTCCCGCCACGGCCTCGAGGACTATCTCGAGATGAAATATCTCTGCATGGGCAATATCTGACCGGGCGCCTGCCGACCGCCGGGACGCCCCCCGAGACGCCCCCTCTGGCCTGCCGGCCATCTCCCCCACAAGGGGGGAGACGATTTGCGGCACGGTTCACGCTTCAGCCGAAGCATGCCACATGTAGAGGCGTTCCGTATTGGGAGGGGAACTGTCGGAACAACAACATTTCGGGCCGGCTCTTCAAGGAGCACGGATGATCGCAAGCGTATGGCGGGCGATCATCAGTTCCTCGTCGGTAGGCATGACGTGGAGCGCGACGCGGCTTCCTGCCTTCGAGATGACCGAGGCATCTGCATCGTTTGCGGCCGGATCGAGCCGCGCGCCGAGCCAGGCCAGGCCTTCGGAAATACGGGCCCGGATCGGCGCGGCGTTTTCGCCGATGCCGCCCGTAAAGACAAAAGCATCGAGGCCCCCCAAGGCTGCGGCCAGCATGCCGGCGTTGAGCGCGCAGCGGTGCACGAAATGGTCTATCGCGAAGGAAGCACGCGGGTCCTCGCTCTCCAGAAGCTCGCGCATGTCGTTCGATATGCCGGAGAGACCTTTCAGGCCGGACTGGTGGTAGAGGAGGTCCGACACAGCTTGTGCACTCATGTCCCGGAGCAGGTGGAGAACGACGCCGGGATCCAATTGGCCCGGCCGCGTGCCCATCGGCAGCCCGTCAAGTGCGGTAAAGCCCATCGTCGTTTCGACGCTGCGTCCGTCGTTCAGCGCGCACATCGACGCGCCGCTGCCGAGATGGGCGACGATCACCCGGCCGCGGGCGACCTCCGGCGCCACCTCGCGCAGTCGACCGGCGATATATTCATAGGAAATCCCATGAAAGCCATAGCGCCGCACACCCTGCTCATAGAAGGCGCGCGGCAGGGCATAGCAATCGGTATGCTCGGCGCGCCCTCGATGGAAGGCCGTGTCGAAACAGGCGACCTGCGGCACATCGGGTTTGATTTCCATAGCGAGCCGGATCGGCGCGAGATTGTTGGGCTGGTGCAGCGGTGCGAGGTCCTGATAGCTTGACAGACGGTCGAGCACCGTCGTGTCGATCAGCACCGGCCGGACGTAATCCGGACCGCCATGCACCACCCTATGGCCGATCGCCCGGAGGTCGAAACCGCGAAGCGTCGCCAGCCAGTCGCGTGCGACCGACAGGGCCGCGGGAAGGTCGCGAACATCGGTCCTGTCCAAGCTCCGATCGATGAGCTCGGTGCCGTCGGCTGCCGTCGCCTTCAGGCGCGGCCGGGTTCCGATGCCGTCCAGTTTCGCACGAACCTGCCGCTCGAGCCCCGCCGTGGCGATCCCGAATATCTGGAACTTCAGGCTGGACGAGCCGGCATTGATGACGAGCAGCGCTTCCATCTGACAGGAGCTTCGCACCGAAGCGGGGCTGCCGCAAGACGACCCTTGAAATTCAGGCCGCGGCTTGCCAATTGGGAGCAAACGTCAACGAGGTCCGAAAACGCAATGAGTGAAGTCGAAACGTCCGTAGAGAAACATGTCTTCGAAGCCGACGTGGCGAAGCTGCTGCACCTGATGGTGCACTCCGTCTATTCCGATAAGAACGTCTTTCTCCGCGAGCTGATTTCGAACGCGGCCGACGCCTGCGAGAAGCTGCGCTACGAAGCGATCGTCGCCCCGGAGCTCCTCGGCAGCGATCCCGCCTCGCGCATCACTCTGACGCTCGACGAGGAGAATGCCCGTCTGGTCATAGAGGACAACGGCATCGGCATGGGCCGCGACGAGCTTGTCGAATCGCTGGGCACGATTGCGCGCTCCGGCACGCGTGCCTTCATGGAGCGGATTGAAGCCGCGCAGAACAAGGACGGCGCCCAGCTCATCGGCCAGTTCGGCGTCGGCTTCTATTCGGCCTTCATGGTCGCCGACAACGTCGATGTCGTTTCCCGCCGCGCCGGCACCGACAAGGCCTGGCACTGGGCATCCGACGGCAAGGGCAGCTACACGGTTTCGGCGGTCAATCTCGCGGACGCGCCGTCGCGTGGTACGCGCATTACGCTGCATCTGATGGACGACGCCAAGACCTACACCTCGCGCTGGACGGTCGAGTGCATCATCAAGGAGCAGTCCGGTCACGTGCCGGTTCCGATCTCGATCGTCGAGAAGCCCGGTGCAGAACCGGCACAGGTAGCAGACGGCACGGCGCTCTGGACGAAGCAGAAAAGCGAGATCAGCAAGGACGATTATACCGATTTCTACCGCGGCGTTGCCGGGCAGTACGACGATCCGGCGCTGACGGTTCATTTCCGCGCCGAGGGGCGCCACGAATATACCGCGCTTGCCTTCGTGCCCGGCTCGAAGCCGTTCGATCTTTTCGACCCCGATCGCAAGGGCCGGATGAAGCTCTACGTCAAGCGCGTCTTCATCACCGACGAGGCGGAACTCCTGCCGCGCTACCTGCGCTTCGTGCGCGGCCTCGTCGACACGGCGGACCTGCCGCTCAACGTCTCGCGGGAAATGATTCAGGAAAGTCCTCTTCTCGCAAATATCCGCAAGGGGCTGACGAACCGCGTCCTGACCGGCATCGAAAAGCTTGCGGAAAGCGATCCCGAGGCCTTCGCCAAGATCTGGGAAAACTTCGGCAGCGTGATCAAGGAGGGCATTTACGAAGATTTCGAGCGGCGGGGCCAACTCCTGGCGCTGTCGCGCTTCCGCACGACCTCGGATGACGACAAGCCGCGCGGTTTGAGCGATTACGTCAAGGAGATGAAGGACGGCCAGTCGGCCATCTACTACCTGACCGGCGACAACCTCGCCCAGCTGAAGGCGTCGCCCCAGCTCGAAGGTTTCCGCGCCCGCGGCATCGAGGTGCTGCTCCTGACGTGCCCGGTCGACAGCTTCTGGGTGACGACCGCTCCCGATTTCGAAGGAAAGCCGTTCAAGTCGATCACCCAGGGTGCGGCCGATCTCGCCGCCATCGCCAAAAAGGACGATGCGGCCGCCGCTTCGACGGAAGCGGGCGCCGCCGTCACCGAGTTCGTGGCATTCGCGAGGGAGACGCTCGGCGACGTGGTTTCGGACGTCCGCACCTCCGACCGCCTCACGGAAAGCGCCGTCTGCCTTGTCGCGCCCGAACAGGGGCCTGACCTTCAGCTCCAGAAAATGCTCCAAGGCGCCGGACGCATGGAGGGCGCTCCCAAGCCAGTCCTCGAGATCAATCCCGGCCATAACCTGATCGCCGCGCTTGCCGCCTGCTCCGCGGAGGACAAGGACTTCCGGGAGGACGCGGTCAGACTTCTTCTCGACCAGGCCCGCGTCCTCGACGGCGACAAGCCCGAAAACCCCCGCGCCTTTGCAGAGCGGCTTTCCCGCGTGTTCGATCGGGCCTTGAAGGTTTAGGCTCAAGAGAAAGGCTCCTTCGTCCCGCAGGCGGGGCGAAGGAGATTGAGGCCGGCCTGACTTACCGGTCTTTCGACAAGACCATTCCGATCTCCGCCAGCACCTCATCCGTATGTTCCCCGAGCCGGGGCACGCCGCGCTCGAGCGAAAGCGTTGCACCGGAGAAGCGGATCGGCGTGCGGACGCCCGGCGACGTTCCTGCCGCCGCGCCGGTGTGGGGTGTCTCCACCCGCATCTGCCGGTGGACGACCTGCGGATCGGCGAAAACGTCGGCGACGGAGTTGATCGGGCCACCGGGTACGCCTGCGGCTTCGAGCCGGGCGAGCAACGTATCCCGCTCGAACTTCGCCGTTTCCGCCGCGAGCTCCGGTGTCAGGCTCTCGCGGTGCTGCACGCGGTCTGCATTCGTATGATAGCGGGCATCCGAGGCGAGATCCGGCCGGCCGAGGAGGTCGCAGAATTTCACGAATTGGCGGTCGTTGCCGACTGCGACGATCAGATGCCCGTCGGCGGTCGGAAACACCTGATAGGGTGCGATATTCGGATGGGCATTGCCGAGCCGCCGCGGCGCCTTGCCGGAAACGAGAAAGTTCAGCGCCTGATTGGCGAGCACGCCCGTCATGCAGTCGAGCAACGCCATGTCGATCTGCTGGCCCTCGCCCGTGCGTTCCCGCTGTGCCAGGGCCGCCTGCACCGCGATAACACCATAGAGCCCGGTGAAAATATCTGCGAAGGCAACGCCGATCTTTTGCGGTTCACGATCCGGCTCGCCCGTCAGGTCCATGATGCCGCTCATGCCCTGGACGATGTAGTCGTAGCCGGCGCGGTGAGCATAGGGCCCGTCCTGCCCGAAGCCGGTGACCGAGCAATAGATGAGCCGCGGATTGACTTTCCTCAGGCTTTCATAATCGAGACCGTATTTGGCGAGGCCGCCGACCTTGAAGTTCTCGAGCAAAACGTCGGATTGCGCGGCAAGCCGGCGCACCGCCTCCTGCCCCTCTGCGGTCGTAAAGTCGAGAACGACAGACCTCTTGCCGCGGTTGCACGCGTGAAAATAGGCGGCATCCAGCCTTTCGTCGCCTTCGCCTTTCACGAAGGGAGGTCCCCAGGTCCGGGTGTCGTCTCCGGCCGGGCTCTCGACCTTGATGACGTCGGCGCCGAGATCGGCAAGGGTCTGCCCGATCCAGGGGCCCGCCAGTATGCGGGCAAGTTCGAGCACCCGGATGCCCTTGAGCGGCGCTTCCATGGCGGCGCCGCTCAGAAGAAGGCCTGCAGCCCGGTCTGGGCGCGGCCGAGGATCAGCGCATGCACGTCGTGCGTGCCCTCATAGGTGTTGACGGTCTCGAGGTTCATCATGTGGCGCATGACCTGATATTCCTCGGAAATGCCGTTGCCGCCATGCATGTCGCGGGCCATGCGCGCAATATCGAGTGCCTTGCCGCAATTGTTGCGCTTGACGATCGAGATCATCTCCGGGGCCATGCGGCCCTCGTCCATCAGCCGTCCGACCCTGAGCGAGCCCTGCAGCCCGAGCGCGATCTCGGTCTGCATGTCGGCGAGCTTCTTCTGGAAAAGCTGGGTCTGGGCGAGCGGTCGGTTGAACTGCTTGCGGTCGAGACCGTACTGACGGGCCGCATGCCAGCAGAATTCGGCCGCGCCGAGCGCGCCCCAGGAAATTCCGTAGCGAGCACGGTTGAGGCAGCCGAATGGTCCCTTCAGCCCCTCGACATTCGGCAGCAGCGCGTCGTCTCCGACCTCGACATTGTCGAGGACGATTTCGCCGGTGATCGAGGCGCGCAGCGAGAGCTTGCCTGCGATCTTCGGTGCGGAAAGGCCTTTCGCGCCTTTTTCCAGCACGAAGCCCCGGATGGCATTGTCATGCGCTTCCGACTTCGCCCAGACGACGAAGACATCGGCGAGCGGCGCATTGGAGATCCACATCTTGGAGCCGACGAGACGGTAGCCGCCTTCGGTCTTGATCGCCCGGGTCTTCATGCCCGCCGGATCGGAGCCGGCGTCCGGCTCGGTCAGCCCGAAGCAGCCGATCCACTCGCCGCTGATAAGCTTCGGAAGGTACTTCCGCTTCTGCTCCTCCGAGCCGTAGGCGAAAATCGGATAGATGACGAGCGACGATTGCACGCTCATCATCGAGCGATAGCCGGAATCGACGCGCTCCACCTCGCGTGCGACGAGACCGTAGGCGACGTAGGACGCGCCGACACCGCCATAGGTGTCGGGAACGGTCACGCCGAGCAGGCCGAGGTCGCCCATCTCGCGGAAGATCGCCGGGTCCGTCGTCTCCTCGCGGTAAGCTTCGATCACGCGCGGCTGCAGCTTTTCCTGGGCATAGGCGCGCGCCGTGTCGCGGATCATCCGCTCGTCTTCGCTCAGTTGATCCTCGAGGAGGAACGGATCGTCCCACTGGAATTGGCTTTTGCCGGCCATCTCTATCTCCCGTCGCATTGTCGCGCCTGTGTTATGACAAGCCGGGTCAAGGCTTTCAAACGAAATTGAGACACTGGCTCATGCGCCTGCTGCATGATTCATCTGATCGGCGCCGTGGCGATTGGCCTTGTGCAAGCGACCATTCTTCTGAATATGCATAAAGTACATTATCGCTCCGCCGGCCACCATGACCAACAACCGCCTTGAACGTTTCGCCCACAATCTCGATTGGAACCTGTTGCGCACCTTCGTGGTGGTCGTCGAGGAAGGCAGCATCACGGCGGCCGCAAACCGGCTGCTCCTGCAGCAGCCCGCCGTCAGCATGGCCCTCAAACGGCTCGAGCAGACCATCGGGCAAAAACTGATCGACCGCCGCCCGGGGCGTTTCGATCTGACGGAAGCAGGTGAGAAACTGCACCTCCAGTGCCGCGATATCTTCGCGGCCGTCATTCGCCTGCCGCATGTTCTGGAAACGGCGGGCGAGGAGATCACCGGTCATCTCAACATCCATGCGGTGAGCCACGCCCACAATCCCGCCTGGGACCGGAAGCTCGGCAGTTTCTTTCGCATGCATCCGAAGGTGACGATATCGATGACGGTGGCGACGACCGTCGACGTGTTGAGCGCCGTCGAGCGCAACATCGCGACGATGGGCCTCTGCGACGGCATCATACCGGAGGGCTTGAACAAGAGCTTCCACATACGCGAGCGCTACGCGCTCTACTGCGGCCGCGGCCACCGGCTTTTCGGCGTCGAGGGCGTTGATTTCCACGATCTGCGCGGCGATCCTTACATCGCCTTCATAGCCGATGTACTCGGCGGTCAGCACATGAATTCCGTGACCGCAGTCCGCGCCGTTGGCTCCTTCGGCCAGCAGGTTCGGGGCGTCTCCTGCAATGTCGAGGAGGTCATGCGGCTGATCGCCGCCGATGTCGGCATCGGCATGCTGCCCGATCATATCGCCCGCGAGGCCGTCGCGGCGGGAGATTTGTGGCAGTTGCCCCCCTATCGCGACCTGCCGACGACCGACGTGTTCCGCATTTCCAATCCGAATTCCATCCTCAATCCGGCCGAAGCCGCCTTCCTCGCCCACGTCGCCGACACCGAAGCGCTGGATCATTGCGACCATCAGCAGGATTGATAGCGACATTTACCACTATAAATTTGAGCGGCACCCGCACCGTCCCTATTCTCCGCCGTCAAGTTGCGGGAGCGGTATATGGCAAACTACGACGTCGTGATTATCGGGGGCGGGATCGCCGGCTTGTCGCTCGCCTATTTCCTGAGCCCGCATCGTTCCGTCGCCATCCTGGAACGGGAGGAGGCGCTCGGCTATCACAGCACCGGCCGCTCGGCCGCCGAGTTCGTGCTCAGATACAACGCGCCGGAAATCTGCAAACTCGCGACGATATCGAAGGCCTTTTTCGATCGGCCGCCGGAAGGCTTCAGCGACGTGCCGCTGTTAAGGCAACGCGGCGGCGTGATGATCGCGGGTGCCGGGAAACTCGATCGATTTGAAAAGCTGCTCGCCGAAGAACGCGAATTCACGCCTGAAATCGAACGGCTCACGAAGGACGAGGCGCTTGCCCGCGTTCCGATCCTCAATCCCGACTATGTCGCAGCCGCCTTCCATGACCCGAATTTCTGGGACATCGAGGTCGAGAACCTGCTCCAGGGCTACGTCAAGGGCGCCCGCCGCAACGGCTGCGACATCCTCGAGCGCCATGAAATCCTCGCCGCTCGGCATCATGGATCGGGCTGGCTGCTGGGCACGGTGGCCGGTGAGATCGGAGCCAGGATCGTCGTGAACGCGGCCGGTGCCTGGGCGGACCCGGTCGCCGCGGTCTTCGGCGTAAGGCCGAGCGGCATCGTCCCGCATCGGCGCACCGCCATCACCGTTGACCTTCCGGCAGGTATCGATGCAGGAAAGCTTCCTGAAATCAACGAGATAGATGAAGACTTTTACATGAAGCCCGAGGGCGGGAGGCTGCTCGCCTCGCCCGCCGACGCGACGCCGTGCGAAGCATCGGACGTACAGCCGGAGGAGATCGACGTTGCCTGGGCCGCACACTACGTCGAAGAGGCGACGACGGTCCCGGTAAGAAGAATCGTCAAGAGCTGGGCGGGTCTGCGCAGCTTTTCCCCTGACCGGCTGCCGGTCATCGGTTTTGCGCCAGGCTGCCCGGATTTCTTCTGGCTGGCCGCCCAGGGAGGCTATGGAATTCTCACCTCGCCTGCGCTGGGCGCTCTGGCGGCTGCCCTTCTGAGCGACACCGCACCGCCCGCAGCCTTCCGGGCCGAAGGACTCGATCCCCGACAGTTCGACCCGCGTCGCCTGCCGAGCTGAAGCAATTTTGCGAGCCGGACCGCAATCGCGATAAATTCCAAAACCACAGGCCACAACTCCATTTATCGTCGTGGAACAGCCGTCACGCGACTGAGGAGCCGTTCCTGACATCGATCAGGCTGCCCACGTTCGCATCGTTTGCGAAGTGCCGGTCCTTTCGGTGTTCAAGCTCTCAACGAAATCACCCCGGAAAGGCGCGCAGCGAGGAAGGTTCGCCGCGCCTACTGTGCAACGGCCACAAAAGATCTGCGTCTGCGCGCACAATGTTGAACTCCGTTAAATCCGAGCTCTTAGGCGGCGCCATTGGACGAAGCCCCGGGGGCCAGCCGCTGATCGGACAATGGAAACGTGTGGCAGTTCAATTTTCGATTGACAGCCACCGCTTATCCAATATTCTTTTATAACAACACATATAACATAATAGTGGAACAAGGGGAACTTCAACGTGAAAAAGGTGACTGCACTTCTGCTGGGAACTGCACTGACAATCCTTCCTTCCGGCCTTCTCGCTCAAGAAAAGGGCGGCATCGTCAATGTCGCCACGATCGGTGAGCCGCCGACGCTTGATCCGATGTCATCGACGGCCGATCTCGTCGGTATCGTCACGCAGCATATTTTCGAGACCCTCTACACATTCGACAAAAACTGGAACGTCACGCCGCTTCTGGCCGATAGCCTGCCGGACATCAGCGCCGACGGTAAAACCTACACAATCAAGCTGCGTAGCGGCATCAAATTCCACGATGATACGGACATGACATCCGAGGATGTTGTCGCCTCTCTTGCCCGCTGGGAAAAGATTGCCTCGCGCGGCAAGCAGGCAGCAGGCTTCATTGCTTCCATCGAAGCTGCCGATCCGGCAACGGTGAAGATCACCCTGACGCAGCCCTACGCGCCGCTGGCTTCCCTGCTCGCCTTCAACAATTCGGCAGCCATCATCATCCCGTCGGAAAAGCAGGATGACGTGATGAAGGACTTCATCGGTACAGGTCCCTACATGCTCAAGGAGCGCAAGGCCGACCAATATATCCAGCTGACCCGTTTCGAGGGCTACAAGTCCCGGGCCGGCGAGAGCGATGGCTACGGCGGCGCTCGACACCAGTATCTCGACGAAATCCGCTTTGTCCCCGTTCCTGATCCCAACACGCGCGTCGAAGCGGCAGTATCCGGCCAGTATGACTATGTGGATTCCATCCCGGTCGAATCTTTCGACAAGGTCAAGGCTTCGGCCTCGACGCAGCCGATCATGCTCAAGCCATTCGGCTATCCGGTCTTTGTCTTCAATACGGCCGAGGGGCTGAACAAGGACGTCGCCGTGCGCAAGGCCATCCGCCAGGCGCTCAGCATGGAAGACATGATGGCTGCGGCCTTCGGCAGCCCGGACTTCTTTTCCCTCGATGGCGCGATCTACCCGGAGGCCTATTCCTGGCATACCGAAGCGGGCACTGACGGAGCCTACAATGTGGCGGACCCGGAAGGCGCGGCGGCAGCGCTGAAGTCCGCCGGTTACAATGGCGAGCCACTGCGGATTCTCACCAGCCGCCAATATGAATTTCATTACAAGATGGCCCAGGTCGCGGCGGAATATCTCAAGCTTGCCGGCTTTACCGTCGATATGCAGGTGGTCGACTGGGCAACGCTGACGCAGCGCCGGGCCGATCCCAAGCTTTGGGACGTCTATATCACCCACAGCCCGTTCCTGCCGGAGCCGGCTCTGATCGGCTCGCTTTCGACCAGTTCGCCGGGCTGGTGGAACACCCCCGCCCGCAAGGCAGCCGTGGATGCATTCACTTCTGAGGTCGATCCAAACAGGCGTGTTGCGCTCTTCGCCGATGTCCAAAAGGCGATCTATGACGACGCGGCCTTCATGAAGATCGGTAACTTCAACGCGGTGGCTGCCAAGTCGACAAAACTGGAAGGCGTCGATCCGGCCCCTTGGCCATTTTTCTGGAACGCGTCGATTACGAAATGATCATTCCTCGGTCGGAGACATCGGCTCGCTCGAGCCGGTGTCCTTTGCAGACCTGCGCGCTCTCCGGAGCATGAGGATCAGGCTTTCATGATACGGTATATTCTCCAGCGCCTCTTCGGCATGATCGTCGTGATGTTCCTTGTCGTCACGATCGTCTTCGTGATCGTACGGGTGACGCCCGGCGATCCGGCAGCGGTCATGCTCGGGCCGGACGCCAGCGCCCAGGATATCGCGGAGCTGCGCATGCGGCTGGGCCTCGACCGTTCGCTGGGCGTTCAATACATCTATTATATGGGGCAACTGCTGAAGGGCGATCTCGGCCAATCGATCTTCCTCAACATGCCGGTCGCATCGGCCCTGCTCGAGCGGGCCGAGCCGACCTTTTTCCTTACGTTGTTCTCGCTCCTCATCGCCAGCGCCATCGCCTTGCCGATCGGGATCTATGCGGCCTATCGGCGTGGTTCGCTCTTCGACCAGGCAGCAACAGCGCTGGCGATGCTGGCTGCCAGCATTCCGAGCTTCTGGCTTGCCCTGATCATGATGCAGGTCTTTGCCGTCCGTCTCGATCTGTTCCCCGTGTCGGGCTACGGCGGACCGGGATCGACGTTTGCTGAGCGGATGTATCATCTGACGCTGCCGGCGTTTGCGCTCGGCATCGTCTCCTCGGCGCTGGTCCTGCGCTTCACCCGCGCCTCGATGCTCGATGTGCTCGGAGATGACTATATCCGGACTGCCCGCGCCAAGGGTCTGATCGAGCGGCGTGTCATCCTCAAGCATGCGTTGAAGAATGCGCTGGTTCCGATCCTCACGGTGATCGGCCTGACTGCGGCGGTTCTCGTCTCAGGCGCCGTCGTGACCGAGACCGTGTTCGGCCTGCCCGGCGTCGGCAACCTGGTGGTATCCGCCGTGCTCAGGCGCGATTATCCGGTCATCCAGGGGGCGTTGCTGGTCATTGCCGCACTCTATGTCCTGATCAATTTTGCCATCGACATGCTCTACCTGCTGGTCGATCCGAGGGTGCGTTACTGATGACAGCAATCGTCTCGAAACCGGCGCTCAGTGAGCGCAACAAATTCATCCGGCGCCTGCTGAAGCGCAAGACCGTGGCCTTCGGACTGATCGTTCTGACGATCTTCGTGCTGCTTGCCATCTTTGCCCCGCTGATCGCGCCTTATGCGCCGTCAAAACTGTCCATCGTCAACCGGTTGAAACCGCCGGGCGGCACGTTCATCTTCGGTACCGATGAGTTCGGCCGCGACGTGTTTTCGCGGACCATCTATTCGGCGCGGCTGTCATTATTGGTCGGCGCCGCCGTCGTGACATTGTCCGCGATCATCGGTGTGACGCTCGGGCTGATCGCCGGATTCTTCAAGCAATTCGATGCGCCGATCGCCCGGCTGATCGACGCGATGATGGCCTTTCCGGACATTCTTCTTGCCATCGCGCTTGTGGCCGCGCTGGGGCCATCGCTGACCACCGTCATCATCGCCCTCAGCATCGTCTACGCGCCGCGCCTGGCGCGTATCGTCCGTGCGTCGACCCTGGTGATCCGCGAGCTTCCCTATATCGAGGCCGCCCGGGCGCTTGGCATTTCGACGCGCCACATCATTACGCGGCATGTGCTGCGCAACCTGCTGTCGCCGATCCTCGTGCAGGGGACATTTCTCTTTGCCAGCGCCATGCTGGCCGAAGCGGGACTTTCGTTTCTCGGGCTTGGCGTCAGCCCGGAAATCCCGACCTGGGGCACGATGATCTCCGCCGGGCGGCAATATATCGGCCAAGCCGACTGGATGACGCTGTTTCCTGGCTTCGCCATCATTCTCTCCGTGCTGTCGCTGCAGATGGTCGGCGACGGATTGCGCGATCTTCTCGATCCAAGGCTTCGAAAGGACTTATGAAACATGTCTTATCGATATGAGGCGAAGGGGCCTGTGCTCCTCGCCAATGTCAAACCCATTGCCTTCGGCGCCAGCACACCAAACGGCCCGATCGATATCCTGATCAATGCTGACGGCCGCATCGCCGAAGTCGGCCCGTCGCTTGCCGTATCCACTGAGGTGCAGCGCATCGATGGCAACGGCGCGTGGATCTCGCCCGGCTGGATCGATCTGCACGTGCACATCTGGCACGGCGGCACGGATATTTCCCTGCGCCCGTCCGAATGCGGCGCGGAGCGTGGCGTCACGACCCTGGTGGATGCCGGCTCTGCCGGCGAAGCCAATTTCCATGGTTTTCGCGAATATATCATCGAGCCGTCACGCGAGCGTATCAAGGCTTTCATCAATCTCGGCTCCATCGGTCTTGTCGCCTGCAACCGTGTGCCGGAACTCAGAAGCATTCAGGACATCAATCTCGACCGCATTCTTGAGGTCTACGCCGAAAACAGCGAGCATATTGTCGGCATCAAGGTCCGAGCGAGCCACGTCATCACCGGATCCTGGGGCGTGACGCCGGTCAAGCTCGGAAAGAAAATCGCCAAGATCCTCAAGATACCGATGATGGTGCATGTCGGTGAACCTCCGGCGCTCTATGACGAAGTGCTGGAAATCCTCGGCCCAGGCGACATCGTCACCCATTGCTTCAACGGCAAGGCCGGCTCGAGCATCATGGAAGACGAGGATCTGTTCGATCTCGCCGAGCGATGTGCCGGCGACGGTATCCGGCTGGATATCGGCCATGGCGGGGCGTCCTTCTCGTTCAAGGTTGCCGAGGCGGCAATCAAGCGGGGTCTTCTGCCATTCTCTATCTCGACCGATCTGCACGACCACTCGATGAACTTCCCGGTCTGGGATCTGGCGACGACCATGTCAAAACTGCTGGTGGTCGGCATGCCGTTCGACAAGGTCGTGGAGGCAGTTACTCAGGCGCCGGCGTCCGTTATCAAGCTGCCGATGGAAAACCGCCTCGCCGTTGGCGAGCGGGCCGACTTCACCGTTTTCGATCTGGTCGATGCCGATATCGAGGCGACCGATTCGAATGGTGACGTCTCGGTGCTCACCCGCATTTTCGAACCGCGCTACGCCATCATCGGCGCGGAAGCTGTGTCAGCCAGCCGCTATATCCCGCGCGCGCGAAAACTCGTGCGTCACAGCCACGGCTATTCATACCGTTAAGCCGGGGCCACTCTCATTTTTACAGGACACAGGAGTTCGCGTGAACAGTTCCACGGCAACCGCCGCCGACAGGACGGGTTCGCCTGCCGAGCGGCTGACGTCGCTCGGCATCGTGTTGCCGCCCCCCCCGCCGCCGATAGCCAATTTCGTGACGCATGTGCGCGAAGGCAATCTGATCTATCTTTCCGGCCAGGGCCCGCGTGAGGCCGATGGTTTCATGCATACCGGCAAGGTGGGATCGGGCGGCGTCGATGTCGCCGATGCCTATAGCCACGCGCGACTGACAGGCATCAACCTGCTGGCCGTCCTGCAGGAGGCACTGGGAGACCTTTCTCGGGTACGGCGCGTCGTCAAGCTGCTCGGCATGGTCAATGCGACACCAGACTTCGAGGATCATCCCGGCGTCATCAATGGGTGCTCGGATCTTTTTGTCGAGGTCTTCGGCGATGCCGGGCAGCATGCCCGGTCCGCCGTCGGCTTCGGGTCGTTGCCCGGCAATATCACCGTCGAGATCGAAGCGATCGTCGCCCTGCACGGTTAAGAAAAAGCATGTCAGTGACCGCGCCAGCCCATCAGTTTTTCGATCCTGTCCGCGGAAGCGCGCGCATGCGAAGTGTAATGCGTTTCGTCGGAAAAGGCCTTCTGCTCCGGCAGAACGATCGAGATGGTCGCGACGCACCGGCCATCGCGGTCGCAGATCGGCGACGCGATGCAGGCAACGGCATAGTCGGATTCGCCCGCCTGAATGGAAAGTCGCGCCTTCATCGCATCCACGGCCGCGGCAGACAGCTTGGCCGGATCGACATCGGCGCGTCCGGTCGGCGAGGAGCGGGCGCATCGCCTGAAGAGCTCGAGCCGTTCATCGTCCGGCAGATGACCCACCAGAAGCCGGCCGGACGCGGTCCAGTTCAGCGGCACACGGGTTCCAACGCGCGAGGCGACCTGGAAATGGCTTGGACCTTCCGCCATCGCAAGCACAAGCATATGGTCGCCGTCACGGCCACAAAGCTGGACGGTTTCACCGACCTGGCGACAGAGATCGTGCATTTCATGGGTGGCGACACTCATGAAATCCAGCGAGCGGGCATAGGCAAGACCGAAGTGGTAAAGCCGCGCTCCAAGCCAGATCAAGCCATCGGCACCGCGCGTCAAAAGGTTCTTTTCCACCAGATCATCGACGATCACGTAGACCGTGGAAAGCGGCGCGCCAATTGCCTTGGCAATAGCATAGGCACTACAGGGCGCGCCGGTCTCGTAGAGGTGATCAAGAACCTGCAGGGCCCGGTCTATGCCGCTGACCCGAGAGCGTTTTCCGCTTTTCACGCTGTCCTCATCGATCACGGAAATGGGGTGGATTTTGGCGTTCAAGACACGAACTCACATGATGATTTTGGACTGTTATTACATTGTAATGGCATAGCTGTCGATGATCGGAAGGCAATCCCCTCCGTTTTCGGCCGCAATAATTTCGGAGAGCACAATGCCCAGTGAAGACATTCGCACATCCCTCGGACTGCGTCCGGTCATCAATGTTTCAGGCACGATGACAAGCCTGGGGGCATCGATCGTGGTTCCGGAAGCGATTGCCGCTATGACATCCATCCTGCCGCAATTCGTCGAGATGAATGACCTGCAGCGAAAAGCAAGTGCCGTGATCGCGCGGCTGACCGGCGGCGAAGCCGGTTTCGTGACGGCATCGTGCGCGGCAGGCATCACCCTTGCCATTGCCGGAACGATCACCGGCAGCGATCTGCTCGCCATCGAGAAACTGCCCGGCGTCAGCACAGAAAAAAATGAGGTCCTTGTGCAGATGGGCCATATCGTCAGTTACGGCGCGCCGGTCGATCAGTCCATTCGTCTGGCGGGCGCCAAGACCGTGATGATCGGGCAGGCGACCTCGACCCATCGGCACCACATGGAGAACGCGATCACGGAAAAGACGGCTGCGGCCCTTTACGTCGTCTCGCATCACGTCGTCGACTACGGCCTGCTGAAGCTGACGGAATTCGTGGAAATCGCCCGCGCGAAATCAGTGCCCGTCATCGTTGATGCGGCATCGGAATACGATCTGCGTAGCTTTCTCGAGCAGGGAGCGGACATCGTGCTTTATTCCGGTCACAAATTTCTGGGCGGCCCGACTTCCGGCATCGTGGCTGGCAGGAAGGACCTCGTGCGCAACGCCTTCCTTCAGAATATGGGGATTGGGCGGGGCATGAAAGTCGGCAAGGAGAGCGTCTTCGGCCTCATGGCGGCCCTGGAAGCCTGGGAAAAGCGCGATCATGACGGTATCCGCGCCCGCGAGACCAGCTATCTCCATCTCTGGCGCGACACGCTGGAGAACCGACCAGGCATCACAGCGCTGATCGAGCCCGATCCGACCGGCAATCCACTCGACAGGCTGCGGGTGATCGTGAGCGCGCACGAAGCCCATATCACGGCGTGGGATCTTGCCGATGCGCTGGCGCGCGGTACGCCGCCTGTCATCGTGCGCGACCACGAGGTCGAGCATCACTATTTCTACCTCGATCCCTGCAACCTGCATCCGGGTCAGGAGACCATCGTTGCCAACCGTCTGGCCGAGGAACTCGACAAGGCCAGCGCCTCGAACGACATCATCGCCACACCGCTGGAAAACCGCAGCAAGCACCGTTTCGATGGCGCACTGCGCTGGCCGGATTGAACCCGACGGCTGAAACCGAAGAAGGATCCCGACATGGCAACCCTCCCCGCCCTACAAACAGAACCCGTGCCGCCGATCCTGTCCGTGGAGAACCTGACGACGTCGTTCATCGTCGACGGGGAGTGGAGGTCCGTTGTGCGGGATATGTCGTTCACGGTGGCCCCTGGCGAGACCGTGGCGATCGTCGGAGAATCCGGCTCCGGCAAGAGCGTCACCTCGCTGTCGATCATGCGACTGCTCCCGGCCGATACCAGCCGTATCGCGGGAAGGGTCGCGCTCGACGGCCGCGATATTCTGCAACTGCCTGAGACCACGATGCGGCAGGTGCGCGGAAACGATGTTGCGATGATCTTTCAGGAGCCTATGACAAGCCTCAATCCGCTCTTCACTATCGGCGACCAGATCTCCGAAGCGCTTCTCTGCCACTCGCAGATGAGCAAGCGGGATGCCAGGGCCGAGACCATCCGGTTGTTGGAAAAGGTGCGCATTCCATCCGCCGCCTCCCGTTTCGATGAATATCCGCACCGGTTTTCGGGTGGTATGCGCCAGCGCGTAATGATTGCCATGGCACTTGCCTCACGACCAAAGCTGCTGATTGCCGACGAGCCGACGACAGCACTTGACGTCACCATCCAGGGACAGATCCTCGATCTCATCAAAACGCTGCAGGAGGAAGAGGGAACCTCCGTGCTCTTCATCACGCACGATATGGGCGTCGTTGCCGAAATTGCCGACCGGACGGTGGTAATGTACCGCGGCGAGCAGGTGGAATCAGGCCCAACGAGCGATATCTTCTTCCGCGCCAAACACCCGTATACGCGTGCGCTTCTGTCCGCCGTTCCTGTCCTTGGCTCGATGGGCGGCAGGGATCGGCCCATGCGCTTTCCTGTCGTCGATACGGCGACCGGGCTCTCCGATATTCCGGTCGAGACGGCAGATACGGTTGCACTCGGGAAACGCCCGGTGCTCGAAGTCAGGAACCTCACTAAGCATTTCGATATCCATTCCGGCCTGTTCAGCCGCTTGAGTGGCCGCGTCCATGCGGTCGAAAACGTTTCCTTCGACCTCCATGCCGGAGAGACTCTATCTCTGGTCGGTGAATCCGGTTGCGGCAAGTCGACGACCGGTCGTGCGATTATGCGCCTGATCGAGCCGCAGGCCGGCTCCGTTCTGGTGGATGGAACCGAGATCTTGACGCTTGATGCAAGCGGAATGCGCGAGATGCGCAAGACCGTCCAGATGATCTTCCAGGATCCCTTCGCGAGCCTCAACCCACGCATGCGGATAGGTGCTGCAATCGCCGAACCCTATCTCGAACACGAGATGGGAACCGCCAAACAGGCACGTGATCTGGTGGCCGATCTCCTGGTCAAGGTCGGACTGACAGCCGACATGGCTTCGCGCTACCCGCATGAGTTTTCCGGAGGCCAGCGTCAGCGCATCTGTATCGCCCGGGCGCTGGCGCTCGATCCGAAGGTGATCGTCGCCGACGAGAGCGTCTCGGCTCTCGACGTTTCGATCAAGGCGCAGGTGATCAATCTGCTGCTGGATTTGCAACAGAGCCTCAATCTTGCTTTCCTCTTCATTTCCCACGATATGGCCGTCGTCGAGCGCGTCAGCCATCGCGTTGCAGTCATGTACCTTGGTGAAATCGTTGAGGTGGGCCCTCGCGCTGCGGTCTTCGGCAATCCGCAGCACGCTTATACGAAGAAACTGATTTCCGCGGTGCCGATCCCCGACCCGGATCGCCGCCGGGGAAAGGGCCAAATCGGCAATGAGGAGATAAAAAGCCCGATCCGTCCGGTCGATTACAAGACTGTACCAATCCAGTACCACGAGGTTTCGCCAGGGCACTTCGTCGCCGCGTGATCTCAACGCGTTGATTGGGCCTCTCCTCGCATCAGGCTGTTTCCCGAGGCTTCGTCTATGACGTGCCCAGCTCGGAGTTCGAATGAGGACCTTTGGTGCACGTCGGAAAGCTACGGCTTCGGCACCGACCATTCCGCACTTCCGCTGCCGTTCGATCCGCGGCTGGAAGCCGACCTGCGCTGCTGGCTGCGGGGGTGACGGGTGTCACCTGTCACGATGACTTCGGCCGGTGCGTTCGAGGTTGATGAACCGCACCTGTGCACTGTTACAGAACCTACACGAAACTGACACTGCGCCTTCATGTAGCGCGGATATGGCAGGGTCATACCGATGACCGGTCTCCCCGAAAGAGGAACTGCTGCCCATGTTTCAGTTGAAGAACGTAACCCGCCAGTTCGGCAAGAAGACAGCCGTCAGCTCGGTTACCTTCGACATTCCGCAGGGCCAGATGGTTGGCATTATCGGCCGCTCCGGCGCCGGCAAGTCGACACTCCTGCGCATGATAAACCGTCTGGTGGACCCCTCCTCCGGCTCGATCGAATTCGCGGGCGTACAGGTCTCCTCGATCAAGGGGGCGGCCCTGCGCGAGTGGCAGCGCGACTGCGCCATGATCTTCCAGCAGTTCAATCTGGTGCCTCGCCTCGACGTGCTGACCAATGTTCTCCTCGGGCGGCTCAACCATCGATCCACCGTACTGAGCGTCCTCAACATGTTCAGCCGCGAAGAGCGCATCATGGCGATCGGTGCACTGGAGCGGCTGGGGATCGAACAGACCGCCCTTCAGCCGGCCGGCACGCTCTCGGGTGGGCAGCAGCAGCGCGTCGCAATCGCCCGCGCGCTGATGCAGCAGCCGAAGATGCTGCTCGCCGATGAGCCGATCGCGTCGCTCGACCCGCTCAACGCCAAGATCGTGATGGACGCGCTGCGCGACATCAACGAGCGCGACGGCATCACCGTGATCACCAACCTGCATACGCTCGATACCGCGCGGAACTATTGCGAGCGGATTATCGGCATGGCGCATGGACGAGTCGTCTTCGACGGACAGCCGAAGGATCTGACGGCCGCCGCAGTCGCGGCGATCTACGGCGCGGAAACGGCGATCGAAGAGTCGATGACCTCGACCAGCATCAACATCCCCGCGGAAGCACCGCAGGAAACAGCATCGGCCGGCTTGAAGCCGCTGGCACTGGCCGGCCCTTAAGGTCCGCCGCGATCGAATGCCCGCGTCAAGGGCGCCTTTTCGAAACCGAGAAAGACCCGGCGCGTCCGGGAAACGGGAGAACGAACCCAATGCTTAAAAAAGCTCTTCTGAGCGCGGTCGCGCTTTTCGCCCTCGTCGGCCACGCACAGGCCGAAGACCTGAAGGAATTCCGCGTCGGCATCATCGGCGGCGAAAACGAAGCCGACCGCCTGCGCAACTACCAGTGCCTCGTCGATCAGCTCCCGGCAGCCATCGGCGTCGAGAAGGTCTCCCTCTTTCCGGCGGCCGACTATGACGGCGTGATCCAGGGCCTTCTCGGCGGCACGCTCGATTACGCCGAACTCGGCGCCTCCGGCTATGCCAAGATCTATCTCGCCAAGGCTGACGCCGTCGAGCCGATCCTGACGACCGTCCAGACCGACGGCTCCACGGGCTATCATTCGATCATGGTCGCCCGCAAGGACTCCGGCATCACAAAGCTCGAAGACCTGAAGGGCAAGAAGCTCGGCTTCGCCGATCCGGACTCGACCTCGGGCTATCTCGTTCCCCTCGTCACGCTGCCGGAAGCGATCGGCGCGCCGATCAAGGAATATTTCGGTGAAACCGGCTTCGGCGGCGGCCACGAGAACCTCGTGCTTGAAGTCGTTAAGGGCACCTTCGATGCCGGCACGACCTTCGGCTCTGGCGTCGGCGAGTTCAAGGACGGCTACACCTCGGGCAACCTGCGCAAGATGGTGGACAAGGGTATCGTCGACATGAACGATCTCGTCGAACTGTGGAAGTCGCCGCTGATCCCGAACGGCCCGATCGTCGTGCGTACCGCATTGAACGACGACATGAAGGCCAAGTTCAAGCAATTCATGATGGATCTGCCGAAGACCGACGCCGCCTGCTTCTCCGCCATCCAGGGCGGCGACTTCACCGGTTTCGTCGAGGTCAATAGCGATTTCTACAAGCCGATCATCGACGCCCGCAAGGCGACGATCGGCGGCTGATCGCCGAACGCGTCATCCTGCGCCGGCCGCCAAGCTGCGGCCGGCGTTCGACTATCGGGCAGCTGCAGCCGCCCGCTCGCGGATCGTCTCGATCAAGCGATCCTACTCTTGGAAACGACGCACTTCCTCTTCCCGGAAGCGCTCTAGAGGCCGGCCCCCTGGCCGGAAACCCCAATGGCCACTTCCGTGTCAACACGACACCTCAGCGAGAACGGCGCCCTTATCGAGCGTCACTGGCAGGAGCTCAACAATCGCCGGCGTCTCTATACCTGGCTCGGTCTCGCATTTCTCGCGTTGACGCTTGTCGGTTCGCTCTGGTTCGCGAACGAGTCGAACGCGGGCAAGTTCTTCGACCGGCTGCCGCACTTCTTCGATTTCGTCGGCCATCTCATGCCGCGCGATCCGATAGAGATCGTTCGCGCCCTCTTCGATCTGCCTTCGCCCTATGACGACGGCAGCTTCAAATACAATTACCCGGATGGGCGCCTCTACGTGACGGAGAGCTTCTACATCCCGGAATATGTTCACAAGATGCTGGAGACCGTGAACATTGCCATCTTTTCGACTGTTATCGGCGTCTTCTTCGGCTTCATCCTGTGCTTCCTCGCCGCGCGAAATCTGATGCCCAATCCCTGGATCAGGGGCATCGTACGCCGGCTGATGGAAATCCTGCGCGCCTTTCCGGAAGTCGTCATCGCCGGCTTTTTCCTGGCAATCCTTTCGCTTGGGCCTATTCCCGCCATCGCTGCGGTCTCGATCCACACGATCGGCGCGCTCGGCAAGCTGTTCTTCGAAGTGGTCGAGAATGCCGACATGAAACCGGAGGAAGGTCTGCGTGCCGTGGGCGCCAACTGGATCCAGCGGGTCTGGTTCGGCATGGTCCCCCAGGTGCTGCCCAACTTCACCAGCTATTTTCTGCTCCGGCTCGAAATCAACGTGCGCGCGTCGACGATCATCGGTGCCGTCGGCGGGGGCGGCATCGGCGAACTCCTGCGCCTGTCGATCGGCCAGGGCCATGAAGCAAAGACGCTCGCGATCGTCCTCCTGCTCTTCGCGACGATCTTCGCAGTCGATCAGTTCTCCGCCTGGCTTCGCCGCCGCCTCGTCGGCGACCAGGCCTTTCAGCTTGCGCAATAGGACCGCATCATGATTGCCTCGACCAACCTCGACGCGCGCGAAATGGAAGCGATCGCAGCGCGCCATCCGCATCTTCTGCAGTCGTCGGCCGCGAAACGGCGCAGCAAGGCACTGATAACGGCGGGCGTCGTTCTCTACATGATCTTCAGCTGGTGGTTCTTCTCGATCGGGCACGTGCTCGCCAATGCCAATTGGGGGATTGCCGGTACCTATCTCGCCGACTGGGTATCCTACGAAGTGCGGCCGGAGATCGCCGTCGCGCCCGATGGAACGATGAGCATCTCATACGGACGCAATTCGCCGCTTGGAGACAATCCGAGCCCGGAATGGGTCACGCTCGAAAAAGAGACGGTCACGCGCACCGTTGAAACGTCGACGGCCCCGACGCAGGCCCGGAAGCCGAAGAGCGCCTCCTCTTTCAGCTTTATGGCGCCGAACGCGGCGCACGGCGGCGATACGAACGAGACGCCGCAGAAAGATCTCGCCACGACCCGCACCGAAGAAGTCGTCACGCACGCCGTGGTGAACTTCGATAGCTCGACGCGTATCGACGTCGCCGATAAGCTGGTCACAGTGACACATTCCGGCGAGACGCTCCTGCTTCAGGTCGACGGCGCCGACAATGTGACACCGGAGGGCCCCCTTCCCTCCTGGGCGCTCCAGAAGCGGCCGGGCGAGAAGGTGACGCTGTCCTTCGGCGCCACCGGCTGGGCCGAGGTGGAGGGCGACGAGGTCTCCATCCGCAACCGCTTCTTCGGCTGGGCGAATTTCCTCTTCGACACCAACTCGCCCTTCTTCGGGAAGTCCTACAGCGACGTCGCCTCATTGATCGTTTCCGGAGAGCGGATCGATCCGGCGCGCTCAAACCTCTCGCTTGCCTGGAACAACGTCCTCTACAATGCGGAATGGCAGCATCTGGATGTTTGGACCAAGCTCCTGCAGACGATCGTCATGGCTTTCGTCGGAACGCTCTTCGCATCCTTCATCGCATTCCCGCTTTGCTTCCTCGCGGCGCGCAACATCACGCCGAGCCGCCTCACCAATCAGTTCGTGAAGCGCTTCTTCGACTTCCTGCGGTCGGTCGACATGTTCATCTGGGCGCTGTTCTTCACCCGCGCCTTCGGGCCCGGACCGCTCGCGGGCATCTCGGCGATCTTCTTCACCGACACGGGCACGCTCGGCAAGCTCTACTCCGAAGCCCTCGAGAACATCGACGACAAGCAGCGTGAGGGCGTCAAGTCGGTCGGCGCCGCGCCGGTCGCCGTCCAGCGCTTCGGCGTGCTCCCGCAGGTCCTGCCGGTCTTTGCCAGCCAGGCTCTCTACTTCTGGGAGTCGAACACGCGTTCGGCCACCATTATCGGCGCCGTCGGCGCCGGCGGGATCGGCCTGAAGCTGTGGGAGGCGATGCGCACAAATTCGGATTGGGAAAATGTCGCCTATATGGTGCTGCTGATCTTGATGGTCGTCTTCGTTTTCGACAGCATCTCCAATCTTTGCCGATCGCGTCTCATGGGCCGCACACACTAACGCGCGTTGAGATTCATTTCGAGTTTTTGACGGCTGCTGCGAGATGGATGATGCCGTTGAAGCTCTGGTCGGTCTTGTCGGCGCGCATGGCGATGCGCTTGAAAACATGCAGCAGATCAAAGTGCTACAGCTACCGTTGCGCTTCTCATAAGATGCGCGGCGCTGTGGGACACTTTTCGGGGGATTGCATCCTCTCCATCCTCATGTGCTCGTCACAGGGATCCAGCAGCGCCGCGTCTGCGGCGCGGAAGAGCCTTTCCAGCCCAAGGACTTGGTCTGGCTGGATTCCTGTGACAAGCACAGGAATGAGGAACCGGGGATGATGAGGAAAAGTGTGTGCGGTTTTCCGCCGCTCATGATTTCAGGTTGATCCGACCTAAAATCATCATGGTCTAGAAACGGACCGGTCGATTCGGATAATGATGACTGATTCCGATCACTGGCGCGGGAGCAGGCGAAGCTGCAAACAAATCCATCCCGCTCCGAACCGATTTGCGTTCTGGGCCGATGTCATCATGATGTTGTCATGCAAATCGGCTAGCTGCGCATTTCATCCCGGAAACCGTCGACTCGGGGCAACTGCGTCGAAGCGACTGATGAAGAAAGTGTGAATTCGTGCGCTATGCAATCTACTTCGCGCCGCCGTCCGATGACCGGCTGTCGCAGACCGCTTCCCGTTGGCTGGGACGCGACGCGTCCACCGGCGGCGCCCTGGACTGCCCGGAAAATCCGGCAGTAGGACGTGAAGAGCAGATGGCATTGACGACCGAGCCCCGCCGTTACGGCTTCCACGGGACCCTGAAAGCACCGTTCGAGCTTACCTCCGGCCGCGGTGAAGCCGACTTGATCGCGGCTTTCGACGAGTTCGCCGCGGAGATCGAGCCGTTCGAAGTGCCGGAGATCGCCTTGCATCAGATCGGCCCCTTCTTCGCGCTCGTCTCGGCCGATCCTTGCCCGCCTCTGCAGCGCCTTGCGGAGCAGGCGGTTCGCCGTTTCGAGCCATTCCGGGCGCCGCTTTCGGAAGCCGATCTCGCCCGCCGCAATCCGGACAGGCTTACGCAGCGTCAGCGCGAGTACCTGGCGGCATGGGGCTACCCATACGTCTTCGAGGAGTTCCAGTTCCATCTGACGCTGACTGGGCCGGTGCCGGAAGACATGCAGCGGCCCATGAGAAAGGCGCTCGAAACGGTCTTCGCCGAATTCA
Source organism: Sinorhizobium sp. GQ132 (assembly GCF_059758575.1). Taxonomy (NCBI): domain Bacteria; kingdom Pseudomonadati; phylum Pseudomonadota; class Alphaproteobacteria; order Hyphomicrobiales; family Rhizobiaceae; genus Sinorhizobium; species Sinorhizobium sp. GQ132. The sequence continues at coordinate 197,271 of NZ_JCAXDX010000001.1, forward strand.
TCGGCAAGCCGCTTGCCGTCTCGACGATTGCCCTTTTCGCCGAAGAGCGCCGCGGCGCTCCTTTCACCGTCCATTCCCTGCTGCCGCTTGGCGGCGCATCCGAACGAAAGATTGCATGACATGCCCAAAGAACAGGTTTTGACCAACGCCCGCATCGTTCTGGAGGACCGGATCCTCGACGGTTCGGTGCTGATCCGCGACGGCAGGATCGCCGACATCTCCGAAGGGGCGAGCGCCACGGGCGAGGATTTCGAGGGTGACTACCTGCTGCCCGGGCTGGTCGAACTGCACACCGACCATCTCGAGGCGCACTATTCTCCTCGCCCCGGTGTTCGCTGGCTGAAGATCGCGGCGATCCAGGCTCATGACGCCCAGGTCGTCACCTCCGGCATCACCACCGTCTTCGATTGTCTGCGCCTGGGCTCGGACGAGGACAGCGGCTTTCCGAAGGGCGAGATGCGCAGCATGGCCGATGCGCTCGCCCAGGCCAAGCAGGAGGGCCGTTTGCGGGCCGATCACCTGATCCACCTGCGCTGCGAAGTGTCGACCGCCGACGTGCTGGAACACTATGAGGACTTCCGGAACGATCCGCAGGTTCGTCTCGTCTCTCTGATGGACCACGCTCCCGGGCAGCGCCAGTTCCAGACCATGGATCAGTACATAATCTACTACAAAGTCAAACGCGGCCTTACCGACGAAGCCTTTGCCGCGTTCATCGACCGCCAGCAAGCACTATCGGCGCGCTATGCGACCCCTCATCGCATCGCGCTCGCGAAAGCCTGCGCCGAGCGGGGGATTACGGTCGCCAGCCATGATGATGCGACGCTCGAGCATGTGGACGAGTCTATCGGCTACGGCATCCGGCTCGCGGAGTTCCCGACGAGCTTCGAGGCGGCCGAAGCCTCCCATCGCGCCGGTCTCAGCGTATTGATGGGGGCGCCCAATATCGTGCGCGGCAAATCGCATTCCGGCAACATCGCCGCGCGCGATCTCGCCGAGCGCGGCGTTCTCGACGTGCTTTCTTCGGATTACGTACCTTTCAGCCTCATCCATGCGCCGTTCATTCTCGCAGATGAGGTCGACTCGATCGACCTCCCCCAGGCCATCGCGATGGTAACGGCGACGCCGGCGCGCACTGTCGGGCTCGAAGATCGCGGCCGGATCGCCGTTGGGCTCCGCGCCGACATCGCGCGCGTCCGCCGGCCGGAGGGAATACCGGTCGTCCGCTCGGTCTGGCGCGAAGGACGGCGTGTCGCATGACCGCCGATCGGGGATCCGGAACGCTCATCGTCGTCGTCGGCCCGAGCGGTGCGGGCAAAGACAGCGTCATGGGCTTTGCCGCCCGCCATTTCGCGCAGCGGCCCGATATTCTCTTCGTCCGGCGGGCGATCACACGCCCCTCGGATGCAGGCGGCGAGGTGCACGAAAGCGTGTCCGACGCCGAATTCGAGGAGATGAGCCGGAGCGGCGCTTTCGCCGTTTCGTGGCAGGCGCATGGCTTGAGCTACGGCATCCCGGCGGAGATCGCCGAAAAGATCGCCAGAGGCATGACCGCGATCGTAAACGGCAGCCGTGCCGCCCTCCCTGCCATTCGCCAGGCGTTCGGTACGATCGCCGTTGCGGTGATCACCGCCGAGCCGCCGGTGCTGGCGAAGCGGCTGGCGGAGCGCGGCCGCGAGAGCGAGGAAGACGTGCTGCGCCGCCTGACGCGGCAGGCACCCGACGTCATCGCCGATCCCGACGTAACGGTCATCGACAACAGCGGCAGGCTTGATGTGGCCGGCCGGCAATTCGTCGCGCTGGTCGAGCGCCACTCGGCCAAGAGCCATCACCCTGCCTGAAGAAGAAGCGAGCGGTTAGGTAATCCTTTATCGCGCCTCGCCCTGTGCCAGAGCTTCCTCTGCATCCTCGATCTTCTTGACCATGGGCAGGTCCACTGCGGCGGCGATAATGGAATCGAGGAGGCCGGGAAAGCGGGTGTCGAGATCGTCCCGCCGCAGCGTGATCAACCGGCTGGTGCCGGAGACTTCGGTACGCGTGATGCCCGCCTCGCGCAGCTTGGCCAGATGATAGCTGATATTGGTCTTGGAGCCGAAATCCGTGAAGTTCAGGCACATGGTCGGCCGTCCGTCGCGGCGGGCGAGATAGCCCACGATCGCCAGGCGAGTCGGATCGCCGAGGGCCGCGAGGACATTGGACAGAGTGATCTGGTCGGCGGTGGGATGCGGTAGGGTCATTGGATCAACAATTAGCGGTGTCGGCATATTGACACGGCGAGCCACCAAGTTCAATAGTTCAATATCTTTTGAACAAACGAGGTCTCCCGATGGACAGGCGCATCATCTGGCTCGCCGTTGGCTCTTTCACGATGAGCACGGTCGGCTTCGTCTTTTCCAGCCTCCTGCCGTCGATCGCTGCCGACACGCACACGACCATTCCCCATGCGGGGCACCTGATCACGCTGTTCTCGCTTTCCTATGCCATCGGTGCGCCGCTGCTTTCGGCCCTGGCCGGCGCGGCGGATCGGCGTCGATTGCTGGTGGCTGCAATGCTCGTCTTCGTCGTCGGCAACTGCATCGCGGCGATGAGCGTCTCCTTCACCACGCTGCTGCTCGCCCAGATCGTGATGGGAATGGCAAGCGGACTGTTTGCCGCCACGGCGCAAGCGACGGCGGTTTCACTGGCCGGACCGGAGCACCGCGCATTGGCGATTTCAATCGTGGTGGGCGGCACCACATTCGCGGTGGCGCTCGGCGCGCCCCTCGGCGCGTTGATTGCCGCCTTCTGGGGATGGCGCGGCACGTTCGGGGCGGTCGCGCTGCTTGGGCTCACCTGCGCTGCCGTGCTCTGGCTGCGCCTGCCGCGGGGCCTCAGCGGAACGAAGCTGACAATGTCCGAGCGCTTCGGCGCCATCGGCCGTCCGGGCGTGGCCTCGTCGCTCATGGTGACGTTTCTCTATCTTACCGGCGGCTTCATAATCATCTCCTATCTCGCGCCGCTGGCGATCGACGGAGCCGGGCTTTCGCAGTTGGCGCTGCCGGGGCTGCTGCTCGCCTTCGGGGTCGGCGCGGTGATCGGCAATCTCTCCAGCGGCTATCTGGCCGACCGGCTCGGCGCCACGCGCGTCGTGACAGCTTCGCTCATCTGCGCGCTCGCGGTCTCGCTGATGATCGCCCTCGGCCTGCATTTCCTCACGCGCGATCTCGCCGGCCTGCTGCTGATCGGCATAATGGTGCCATGGGGGATCGTAGGGTGGGCGTTCCCGCCGGCTCAGGCGAGCCGCATCGTCGGCTTCGCGCCGGAGGTTGCCCACCTGACCCTGTCGCTCAACGCCTCGGCGATCTATCTCGGCATCGCGACCGGCACGGCGATCGGCGGACGGGTGCTCGAGAATACCGCTGCCGCCGATCTCGGCTTCTTCGCGGCGCTCTTTCCGGTGGCTTCGCTCGCCGTCCTTTATGCAGGGCTGAGATCCCATCGGCGGCGCCTGGCGACTGCGGCGGCGGAATAGACGCAACATGGTACGCGGGCCCGCCGCGAAACAGCTTCCCGCTTCCGCATAGTCGCCGACGCAGGCCAGACCTCAGTTCTCTCGATAAGCCCCGGACGGAAGTTTCGGGGCTTTTCTGCGCTTCTCTCCGTGCTTCTGGCCGGCAGCTCCCACCGCGTTATCTCACGGATCATATTTCCCACTTGTCATCGCCGGCATTATGTATATACATTAACAGCGAGGAAAGGGCGGTATAGATGGACGGAAACGACAACCCAAATTCTGCCGGAACCAGTCTCTGGCGCAATGCACGCCTTGCCACACTTCGCGAGGACCTGGGGCCACTCGGGGTCATCGAAAACGGCGTCATCGCCATTCGCGGCGAGCGGATCGTCTATGCCGGCCCCGAATCCGGTCTGCCATCGGAGCTTGCGCGCGCCGACCAGGTCTTCGATTGCGAAGGTCGCTGGGTCACCCCGGCGCTGATCGACTGCCACACGCATATCGTTCATGGCGGCAACCGCGCTCGGGAGTTCCAGCTCCGCCTTGAAGGCGCGACCTATGAGGAGATCGCGCGTGCCGGAGGCGGAATCGCTTCGACCGTCGAGGCAACCAACGCCCTTTCCGTCGACGCACTCGTGGAGGCCGCACTTCCACGGCTCGATGCCCTTCTCGCCGAAGGCGTGTCCACCGTCGAGGTCAAGTCGGGCTATGGCCTCAATGTCGAGGCCGAACTCAAGATGCTGCGCGCCGCCCGCCGGCTGGAAAGCCTGCGCCCGGTGCGCATCGTCACCACCTATCTCGCAGCCCATGCGACCCCGCCGGAATATCGCGGACGCAACGGCGACTACATCGCCGAGGTCGTCCTGCCGGGCCTGGTTGCGGCTCACGCCGAAGGGCTAGCCGACGCCGTCGACGGCTTCTGCGAAGGCATAGCCTTTTCGCCGGCGGAGATCGCTTCGGTCTTCGACAAGGCGCAGTCGCTCGGCCTGCCCGTGAAGCTTCACGCCGAACAGCTTTCGGATCTCGGCGGCGCAAAGCTCGCTGCTTCCTACGGCGCTCTGTCGGCCGACCACCTCGAATATCTCGACGCTGCGGGAGCCGCCGCCATGGCAAAGTCCGGCACGGTCGCCGTCCTCCTGCCCGGGGCTTTCTACACCCTCCGGGAAAAGCAGCTTCCGCCTGTCGAAGCACTCCGAGAAAACGGAACGCGCATCGCCATCGCCACCGATTGCAATCCCGGCACCTCGCCGCTGACCTCGCTGCTCCTCACCTTGAATATGTCCGCGACGCTTTTCCGCCTGACGCTGGAGGAATGCCTCGCAGGCGTTACCCGCGAGGCCGCCCGTGCGCTCGGCATCCTCGGAGAGACCGGCACGATTGAATCCGGCAAGTCTGCGGATCTTGCCATCTGGAACATCGATCAGCCGGCGGAATTGATCTACCGCATCGGTTTCAATCCTCTTCGGGAGCGGATCTTCAAGGGTGAAAGGATTCTCCGATGACCGTTATTCTCAGTCCCGGCTCCGTTTCGCTCAGTGACCTCGAAACGATCTACTGGACCGGCGCGCCGGCGCGCCTCGACCCCGCCGTCGATACCGGTATTGCCAAGGCCGCAGCGCGGATCGCCGAGATCGTGGCGGGCAATGCGCCCGTCTACGGCATCAATACCGGCTTCGGCAAACTGGCCTCGATCAAGATCGACAGCGCCGACGTGGCGACGTTGCAGCGCAATCTGATCCTCTCGCATTGCTGCGGCGTGGGCCAGCCGCTCACGGAAAACATCGTGCGCCTGATCATGGCGCTCAAGCTGATCTCGCTCGGCCGCGGCGCCTCCGGCGTGCGGCTGGAGCTTGTCCGGCTGATCGAAGCGATGCTGGACAAGGGCGTGATCCCGCTCATTCCCGAAAAAGGCTCGGTCGGCGCTTCCGGCGACCTGGCGCCGCTTGCCCATATGGCTGCGGTCATGATGGGCCATGGCGAAGCCTTCTTTGCCGGCGAACGCATGAAAGGCGACGCTGCATTGAAGGCGGCGGGGCTCTCGCCGGTAACGCTTGCCGCGAAGGAAGGCCTGGCGCTGATCAACGGCACGCAGGTCTCTACGGCTCTCGCGCTTGCCGGGCTCTTCCGTGCGCACCGCGCCGGCCAGGCCGCTCTCATCACCGGCGCCCTTTCAACCGATGCGGCCATGGGCTCTTCCGCCCCCTTCCATCCGGATATTCACACGCTGCGCGGCCATAAGGGCCAGATCGACACGGCCGCCGCCTTACGGCAGCTGCTGACCGGCTCCCCAATTCGCCAGAGCCATATCGAGGGCGACGAGCGGGTTCAGGATCCCTATTGCATCCGCTGCCAGCCCCAGGTCGACGGCGCCTGCCTCGATCTCCTGCGCTCCGTCGCAGCCACGTTGACGATCGAAGCCAATGCCGTCACCGACAATCCGCTGGTGCTTTCGGACAATTCCGTTGTTTCCGGAGGCAACTTCCATGCCGAGCCGGTCGCATTTGCCGCCGACCAGATCGCGCTCGCGGTGTGCGAAATCGGCGCCATCTCCCAGCGCCGCATCGCCCTTCTGGTCGACCCCGCGCTCAGCTACGGCCTGCCGGCCTTTCTGGCCAGGAAGCCGGGCCTCAACTCCGGACTGATGATCGCCGAGGTCACTTCGGCGGCACTGATGTCGGAAAACAAGCAGCTTTCCCATCCGGCCTCCGTCGACTCGACGCCGACCTCGGCGAACCAGGAGGACCACGTGTCCATGGCCTGCCACGGTGCGCGCCGGCTGCTCCAGATGACGGAAAACCTCTTTTCGATCATCGGCATCGAGGCGCTCGCCGCGGTGCAGGGCATCGAATTCCGCGCCCCGCTCACCACCAGCCCGGAACTTCAGAAGGCCGCCGCAGCCGTGCGCCGCGTCTCCTTTAGTATCGAGGAAGACCGCTACATGGCCGACGACCTCAAGGCCGCGGGCGATCTCGTCGCGTCGGGCCGGCTGGCTGCCGCCGTCTCCGCGGGCATTCTTCCGAAACTGGAGAACTGACATGGCCGTCTTCGAAGTCCGGCAGGGCAGCTCGCCCGTCATCCTGGGCTTTCCGCACACGGGCACCGACGTGCCTGCCTCCATCCGGGAACGCCTCAACGACAACGGCCGCGTCCTCGCCGACACGGACTGGCACATCCACGATCTCTACGAAGGCCTTCTGCCGGACGCGACGACGGTTCGCGCGACCTTTCACCGCTACGTCATAGACGCCAATCGCGACCCTGCAGGCGTCAGCCTCTATCCCGGCCAGAACACCACCGGGCTCGTGCCCGAAACCGATTTCGACGGTCAACCTATCTGGAAGGAAGGCGAAGGACCGACGGAGGCCGACATCGCGGAGCGCCTGCGCGTGTTCCATGCGCCCTATCACGCGGCGCTCGCCGCAGAGATCGCCCGTGTCAAGGCGATCCACGGCGTGGCGGTGCTCTACGATTGCCATTCTATCCGCTCGCATATTCCCTTCCTCTTCGAAGGCCGCCTGCCGGACTTCAATATCGGCACCGATACGGGAAAGACCTGCGCTCCTGAAATTGAGCAGGTGACCGCAGAAATCGCAGCCGCGGCAGAAGGTTACAGCCATATTCTCAATGGTCGCTTCAAGGGTGGCTGGACGACCCGTCACTATGGCCGCCCGGAACAGGGCGTGCACGCGATCCAGATGGAACTGGCGCAATCGACGCATCTGGCGACGGAAGCGCCGCCCTTCGCTTTGGACAAAGCGAAAGCCGACAGGCTTCGCCGTCCGCTGAAGACCATTCTGGAACGCATCGAAACAGTCGCTAACGAGCTCAAAAGGACAGGGAGCGAGGCATGAACATGAACAATCCGCGCCACAATATTCGCGAAGTACGCAGCCCGCGCGGCACCGAGATCAGCGCCAAGAGCTGGCTGACGGAAGCGCCGCTTCGCATGCTGATGAACAATCTGGACCCTGATGTCGCCGAAAACCCGCACGAACTCGTCGTCTATGGCGGCATCGGCCGCGCAGCCCGAACCTGGGCCGATTTCGACCGCATCGTCGCGTCTCTGAAGGACCTCAACGAAGACGAGACCCTCCTCGTCCAGTCCGGCAAGCCGGTCGGCGTCTTCCGCACGCACAAGGATGCTCCGCGCGTGCTGATCGCCAACTCCAATCTCGTGCCGCACTGGGCGAACTGGGATCATTTCAACGAGCTGGATAAGAAGGGTCTCGCCATGTACGGCCAGATGACCGCCGGCTCGTGGATCTATATCGGTACGCAAGGCATCGTGCAGGGCACCTATGAGACCTTCGTCGAGGCCGGCCGCCAGCATTATGGCGGCAACCTGAAAGGCAAGTGGATCCTGACGGGCGGTCTCGGCGGCATGGGTGGAGCCCAGCCGCTTGCGGCCGTCATGGCCGGCGCCTGCTGCCTTGCCGTCGAATGCAACCCCGACTCGATCGATTTCCGCCTGCGCACGCGCTACCTCGACGAGAAGGCCGAGACGCTCGAAGAAGCCATGGAAATGATCGAACGCTGGACCAAGGCCGGCGAGGCGAAATCGGTCGGCCTTTTGGGGAATGCGGCGGAAATCCTCCCGGAAATGGTCCGTCGCGGCATCCGCCCCGACATGGTCACGGATCAGACCTCGGCCCACGACCCGATCAACGGCTATCTGCCCAAGGGCTGGACGATGGCCGAATGGAAAGCCAAGCGCGAGAGCGACCCGAAGGGGGTCGAAAAGGCCGCCCGCGCCTCGATGCGCGACCATGTCGAGGCGATGCTCGCCTTCTGGGATTCCGGCGTCCCGACCCTCGACTACGGCAACAACATCCGCCAGGTGGCCAAGGACGAAGGCCTCGAGCGCGCCTTCGATTTCCCCGGCTTCGTGCCGGCCTATATCCGTCCGCTGTTCTGCAGGGGCATCGGCCCGTTCCGTTGGGCGGCGCTCTCCGGCGATCCGGAAGACATCTACAAGACCGACCGGAAGGTGAAGGAGCTGCTGCCGGACAACAAGCATCTGCACAACTGGCTCGACATGGCGCGCGAGCGCATCGCTTTCCAAGGCCTGCCCGCACGCATCTGCTGGGTCGGCCTCGGCGATCGTCACCGCCTCGGCCTCGCCTTCAACGAAATGGTGCGCAGCGGCGAACTGAAGGCCCCCATCGTCATCGGCCGCGACCATCTCGACTCCGGCTCGGTCGCCTCGCCGAACCGCGAGACCGAGGCGATGAAGGACGGGTCCGACGCCGTCTCCGACTGGCCGCTCCTGAACGCGCTGCTCAACACCGCCTCAGGCGCAACCTGGGTGTCGCTGCATCATGGCGGTGGCGTCGGCATGGGCTTCTCGCAGCATTCCGGCATGGTGATCTGCTGCGACGGTACGGACGATGCGGCGCGCCGCGTCGAGCGCGTCCTGTGGAACGACCCGGCAACGGGCGTCATGCGCCACGCCGATGCGGGCTATGACATTGCGCTCGACTGTGCTCGTGAAAAAGGCCTGCGCCTGCCGGGCATATTGGGCGAGTAAAAAGCGGACAGGTCGCCACGGCATCCTTCTGCCGCGTCTTCTTCAGGACGCAGACGCTTTTCCTCGGCCGTCGCCGTCGAGGAAAAGCAACAGCGAGAGGCCGGCGACGCCCGCAAGGGGGAACGTCTTGATGAAACCCGCCCGAAGATCAGGGCGGGCTTACTATCTCAGGTCCAGCGGGCTGACAGGCTGGCGCTGGGGTCAAACTCGAAATCGCGGTCGAAGGGGAAGATCGGCCGCTGCCGGCGCAGGCTTTCCAGCTTCTCGATATCCTGATTGACGACGCCGTTCGTCAGCGCCATCAGGTTCGGATTGGCGATCGGCGCAAGCTCCGGCGAGAGATAACCGGACTTGACGACGAGCAGCCGCACGGTCTTCGGATCGAGACCGAGGAGGGCAAAGTCCTCGATGTTATGATAGGGGCGGCGCCGCGCCGACAATACGACCACTATGCCCCCGACCTGAACCACCGCCTGCCGCTCGGCAACCGGTCCCGGATCATTCAGATGCACCACTTTGGCCTCGACCTCTGCGGACGGGCTGGACGGGTCGAGACTGCCGCCGATCCGCAACGCCAGCGTCCCACCCGCGCCGGTCGCGAAACAGGCATCGACGGCCGGCCTATCGGCGATGCCGGCGATCAACGCATCGCGCCAGCCGCGCTCGAGAAGCGCGACCAGCACATCCGCCCGGTCGCCGACGCCGCCACCCGTGGGGTTGTCGCCGGAATCGGCGAGGATTACCGGCGCCGTGGTCGCCCGCTCGGCGATGTCGAGCATGTCGGCAAGCGAGCCGGTGAGCGATCCGAAACGAAAATTGTCCCTCTGGTGCCAATAGTTTGCAGCGATTTCCTCAGCCGCCTTCGAAGCGGCGGCCTTGTCCGAGCCGGTGACGACGGCGCAGGCGGTCGCTCTCGGTTCATCGGCCCAGACGTAGCCCACCATCAGATTGGCGTCGAGGATGCCGGGCCGCCTGTCGAATTCAGGCAGGACGCGATAGAGGCTCGCCGCCGGCTCGTCCTCCGTCGAAGTGCGTTCTCCGGGAAGGAGAAGCGGAACAGGTGCCCAGGCGACACCGGGCCGCTTCCCGGAACGAAGCGTTTCCACCAGCATCGACCATGCCCGCACCATGGTCTCGCGCGTATCGATATGCGGCGCGGTCCGGTAGGCCGCGAAGATATCGACCTGATCGACGATCCGCTGACTGACATTGCCATGGAGATCGTAGCTCACGGCAAGCGGGCAATCGGCGCCGATGACGGCGCGGGCGGCGGTGATCCAGTCGCCCTCGGCGTCGTCCATCCCATCGACCTTGATCGCGCCGTGCATGGCGAGATAGAGCCCGTCGAGAGGGAGCGCCGCTTTCAGGCGCTCCAGGAACTCGGTCTTGAAGGCGTCATAGGCCGGGCGCGAAACCGGTCCGCCGGGGACGGCCCGCGCATGCAGGAGCGGAAAGTGGCTTATCCCTTGGGCGCTGAGGAAGCCGAAATAATCCGACCGCAAGAGGTCCTCTCCCCTCAACACCCGGAAATCTTCGGCCGTCATCAGGACGGGCGAATAGGTGCTGCATTCCGTATGGATTCCACCGACCGCGATCCGCATGGCTCAACTCACAGAATGGGGCTCAATGGCGCGATCGCTGCAAAGCGCAGCCAATCCTTCTTGTCCTTCGGGGTCCAGGCGGCCTCGGCGATTGCCGGCAGCCTTGGAAAAACGAGGCGGTTGAAATATCCGCGCGACAGGAAATGCTCGGACCAGATGCAGGCCTGGACTCCCTTCATCCGGCTCTTCAGCTCTTCCGGGAACTCTCCTTCCGCCTCGTAGGCATAGGTGTGCGCCGGCGTCGCCGTGCCGGCCCAGCTCGCGCCGGGTTCCTGCCAGGCATCCGCCTGGGCCATGTCGAGATAATAGGCCTGGCCAGGGGTCATGACGACGTCGTAGCCTTCGCGCGCGAGCTCGATCCCGACTTTCGGGTTCTCCCAGGCCATCAGCAGCGTGCCCTCGGTTCCGACGCCGCCGCCATGCGCGACCTCATTCCAGCCGACGAGTTTGCGCCCGCGCGCCGTCAGCATCTGCTTCACCCTCTTGAGGAAATAGGACTGCAGCGCGAAGGTGCCGGAAATCCCTTCCTGCTCCATGAGTTTTCGCGCCAGCGGTGACGCGAGCCACGAGCCGTCGGCCACCTCGTCGCCACCGATATGGATATATCGGCTGGGGAAGAGCTCGACCATTTCGTCGAACACCTTCTCGAGGAATTCGTAGGTGAGCGGGATGGCCGGGTTGAGGGCATTGTTCGGGTAGCCCTGGACCGAGTGGTAGCTTTCCGGCGCCTCCTGACCGTCGGAGAGTTCGGGAAGCGCCACGAGCGCGGCAGTGCTGTGGCCGGGTATGTCGATCTCCGGGACGACTTCGATGCTGAGTGCCGTGGCATGCGCGACGATCGCCTTCACGTCCGCGTGGCTATAGAAGCCGCCGACCGGTTCGGCGCCGTTGCCGAGTTGAGGCAGCATGGGCTCGTCCGGGCCGCGCATGACGCCGAGTGTCGTCAGCGTCGGATAGGCCTTGATCTCCAGCCGCCAGGCTTCGTCGTCGGTCAGGTGCCAGTGGAAGATGTTGAGCTTGAACCAGGCGAGAATATCGATGACGCGCAGGATGTCGGCGGTGGGGTAGAATTGCCGCGAGACGTCGAGATGACAGCCGCGCCAGCCATAGCGTGGCCGATCCGCGATTGCGCCGGCGGCGGGAAACCTGTATTCGCCTCCGTGGTTTCGCGCGCCGTCGATCAACTGCGCAAGCGTCGTCAAGGCATATTGCCTGCCGGCCGCCGCTCCATATTCAAGCCGTATCTCCCGCTCGGAAAAGGCAAGCCTGTAGGCTTCGCCTTCGAGTTCCGCCTTCTTCGTGAAAACGATCGGCAGCCCTTGCGAGGACGGCGCAAGACTGAAGGGAGCATGTCCGGCCGAAAACAGCCTATGGAAGAGCGCAAGGACGTTGGAAACGGCATCGATCTCGTCCGCATTGCTGACCGCTGCGGGATAGAGGACGTCCGGGACCGCGTCCCCGGGCGCCGCGTCGATTTCGGCAGGCCAGGGCTGCAGTGCGAAAGGAAGTTCGAGCCAGCCTTCCGGAAGACGCACCGGCGGCGGTTCGCTCATGGCGCCTTCGAGACGCAGATCGGAGACCGCCACAGGAACATGTCTGCCATCGGCGAGCGTCAGATAGGCCGATTTCGCCCCGTCGGTGCAATGCTTCGCCTCGCGGTGCAGACCGCTGACGGTGAACGTCCAGTGTTCGCCATGGGCGAGCGTCAGTCCGTCGGGTGGCGCGAATTCATGGAAATTGGCGTTGCGGCGCAGGAAGACCGCGTTTTCGCAGGCGGCCCCGTCAATGACGCGGGTGAGCGATGTGTAAACCAGCCGGAAGGCACTGAGCGGCCCGCCCGAGAGATTGAAGAGGCTGAAGGTGAAGCGCCCGAACGGGCCGCCATCCGGTTGCCAGGCAGATTCAAGGCGATAGAGAACCGGCAGCATGAACATCCTCCCAAGCTGGGTTTGTCAGTAATGGATCGATTGCGAGAAGGTCCGCGCGACTTCCGCCTGTCCTGCGGTCAGCCCGCAGTCGACCGGCAGGCAGATGCCGGAAATGGCTCCGGCGGCGGGGCTGGCAAGGAAATGCACCGCTTCGGCGACGTCCTTCGGCTCGACGATACGCTGCAAGGGATACCAGCGCTTCGCCTCCTCGAAGACCTGCGCATTGGCGGCCGCGCGTGCCTCCCAGGCCTGCGTGCGCACCGTCGCCGGCGCCACCGCATTCGCGCGGATGCCGAACTTGCCGTATTCGACGGCGATCAGTCGCGTCAGGTGCAGAAGGCCCGCCTTGGCGGCGCTATATGCCGGATGGCCGAAAACATTCATGCCGTTCACGGAGGCGATGTTGACGACCGAGCCCCCGCTCTCTTTCAGCATTTCCTCGACCGCCCGGAAACAGAGAAAGGCCGCTTCGAGGTTGAGTGCATTGTCCATGCGCCAGATGTCCTGCGTGGTGTCGTGCAGGCTGACCGCGCGGGCCGCCCCCGCATTGTTCACGAGGGTGCGCACGGTACCGACGGATGCGGCAGCCTCCGCCATTGCGGCCACGCTTGCGGCGTCCGTCACATCGCAGGAAATGGCCAGGAAGCGCTCCGTTCCGCCGAGATCAAGCGCCGTCCTCTTTACCGCCTCACTGTTGATGTCGGCCAGGAGAACGGTATCGTGTCCGTCGCCCAGGCGCGCGGCAATGGCGCGGCCGATGTCGCCGGCAGCTCCTGTGACGATCGCTACGGATTTCGGCATGGGCGTTCCTTCTGACACGTCAGTCTCCGAGAAGCTGTCGGTCGTCGCCATCCCTGTGCACCACCAGCTGCTGCTTGATGCGCCTGAGCGTCACCGTCGCCTGCGGCTGGACGCGATAGGCGACAAGGCTCGCGACGATATCGAGCACTGCGATATATGCGATACGGGTGGAGGTCGGACGATAGATGTTGTTTCCTTCCGGCAGGTCGACCGGCACGGTGATATCGGCGGCCTGCGCGACCGGACTGCCGCTCTGGGTAAGGGCGATCGTCGGCACCTCGGCCTCGCGCGCAAGCGTGAAGGCGCGCACCATCTCCGCATTGCGTCCCGAAAAGGAGGAACCGACAATGACGTCGGCCGGCCGCGCGGCCGCCGCCATCATCATCTGCATGCTGTGATCGGAACTCGCGGTGATGCGCAATCCCAATCGGAAAAGACGGTTCTGGAACTCCCCGGCGATCATCGATGAGTTGCCGCCGGAGCCGAAGGCATAGATCATTTCCGCTTGCGCGAGCCGGTCGGCTGCGCGCTCGATCGCTGCAAGGTCGAGCGAACGGTGCAGCAGAAAGAGCGCATTCTGCGCCTTGGTGATGATGTCCTGCGCCACATCGCCGGGCTCCTGGCTCTTCGGCTCGGGCTTCAGGTAGCGCATGCCGACATAGGGGGTGCGTGCCAGCTGCACCTTGAAATCGGAAAAGCTCTCGCAGCCGAGGCGTCGGCAGAATCGCGTGACCGTCGGCGGCGAAACGTCGGCCTTGCCGGCAAGCTCGATGATGGAAGCGTTCACCGCAAACTCGAAATCATTGAGCAGGATATCGGCGATGCGGTTTTCCGATTGGGATAACCGCCCCTTCTCCTCCTGCAGTGTCGCGAAAATATCCATCGAACGGCGCCCTTCCCTGTTCAGGCGTCCTTCGGCTTGTAGGCGACGCAATCGATCTCCACCTTGCAATCGACCATCATGGAGGACTGTACGCAGGCGCGCGCCGGCGGATGAGCTCCGAAATATTCCTGATAGATCCGGTTGAAGCTCCAGAAATCGCGCGGATCGTCCAGCCAGACGCCAACTCTCACCACGTGCTCGACACCGTAACCGGCCTCTTTCAAGATGGCCAGAAGATTGCCGATCGCCTTGTGAGTCTGAGCGACGATGTTGCCGCCGACGATCTCGCCGTTTTCCATCGCCACCTGACCCGAGACGTGAAGCCAGCCGCCCGCCTCGACGGCACGTGCGAAAGGCAATGTTTTTCCGCCTGCGCCAACCTGTTCGGCACCATAGCGCTTGATCGACATCGAGGACCCGCTCTGCAAATTATTTTCTTTATCCGTTGACAAATGACCATAGAATGCGGAATTTGACCAGTGAAAATCATCATTTATGAAAAGAATTTCAATCCAGGCAAAAATACATGCGGAATCCCTTCCAGAATCCGTTTCCAGAAAGCGACACGGCCCGCCACTCCATATGGGAGATGCTGGTCACCCGCGATATCGACGCGTTCCTGGCCGCCGATTGGTCGATGGTAGCCGACGATTTCGTCGAAGAGAGCTTCATCGGCATCGACGGACGGCGGGAGGCGAACCCGGACAAATGGCGGCTCACCTTTCCCTCGCTCGCCGTCTATCGGGACGAATGGCTGCGTCAGGCGCGGGACTTCGCCGGGCAGTCCTTTGCCGAGGATCCGCGGGAAGCGATCTTCGCCACCACGACCCTGGAAGACATCGAGGTCGACGGAGAGCTTGCCCTTGCGCGCAAGAAATTCGACGGGGGGCTGAAGAAAGCGGACGGCACGTTCGATATAATGAAGTGGCAGACGGTTTACTATTGCCGCCTCCACCGGGACCGGTGGAAAATCTGCGGCTTCACCGGCTATCTCCCCAATCCGATGGGGTCGAACTGAGTTGAGGGACAAGGCGAAGCCATTGCGCATCTTCACGGCGGCGCTCGCGACCGAGACGAATACTTTCTCTCCCATCTGCATCGACAGGCGTGCATTCGAGGCATCGCTTTACGCTCCGCCAGGAAAGCACCCCGAAACACCGACGCTCTGCACGGCGCCGATCACGGTCGGGCGCCGCGTGACCGCACAAAAAGGCTGGAAATTGATCGAAGGCACCGCCGCCTGGGCTGATCCTGCCGGTCTCGTCAATCGGCAGACCTATGAGGATCTGCGTGACGAGATTCTCGGCCAATTGCGTGCCGCCCTGCCCGTCGATGCGGTCGTTCTCGGCCTGCATGGGGCAATGGTCGCGGACGGCTGCGAGGATACCGAAGGCGACCTGCTTCAGCGCGTGCGCGAAATCGTCGGTCCGGACGTGCTCGTCTGCGCCGAACTCGACCCGCACAGCCACCTCACTGCAAGGAGAGCGGCGGCCGCGGATTTCTTCGTCTTCTTCAAGGAGTTCCCGCACACCGATTTCGTCGAGCGCGCCGAAGATCTCTGGCGGATCGCGATCGATAAGCTCGAGGGCCGCGTAGAGCCGGTGATGTCCATTTTCGACTGCCGGATGATAGACGTCTTCCCCACCTCGCGCGAGCCCATGCGCAGCTTCGTCGACAAACTGATACAGATCGAACGGGACGACGCCGATGTGCTGTCATTGTCCGTCGTGCATGGCTTCATGGCCGGCGACGTGGCGGAAATGGGCACCAAGATGCTGGTCGTGACCAACGGCAAGGCGGAGAAAGGCGAGGCACTCGCCCGTGAGCTGGGTCTGGAGCTCTTCTCCCGGCGCGGCACCTATCGCATGCCGGAGATCGACGAGCGCCAGGCGGTGGCACAGGCGCTGGCGGCTCCGGCCGGGCCTGTGGTGATTGCCGATATGTGGGATAATCCAGGCGGCGGCACGGCGGGCGATGCGACGGTCGTGCTGGAGGAACTCATTGCGAAGGACGCGACCGACACGGCGATCGGCACGATCTGGGATCCAATGGCCGTGCAGATCTGCATGGCGGCCGGCGAAGGCGCCGAGATCCCCTTGCGCTTCGGCGCGAAATCCGCGCCCGGGACGGGGCGGCCGATCGATGGCATCGTCAAGGTCGTCAAGCTGGTGCGCAATGCTGAAATGCGCTTCGGCGAGAGCTTCGCTCCCTTCGGCGACGCCGTTCACATACGCGTCCACGGCATCGACATCATCCTGAACACGACGCGCGCCCAGAGCTTCGACCCGAGCCTTTTCTCCGTGATGGGCATCGACCCCACGTCGAAAAAGATCCTCGTGATCAAATCCACGAACCACTTCTTCGCCTCATTCTCCAGGATCGCATCCGAGATCCTCTATTGCTCTGCCGGAACACCCTACCCCAACGACCCGGCGAGGACTCCCTATCGGCGGGCAAGGCGCGACATCTGGCCGATGGTCACCGACCCGCACGGGTTCGAAACGACGGCCTGAGCCGAGCGCCATCACTGGAGCGGGATTCAGCCCAGGGACATGGTCTGGCTGGTGGACGAGCACAGCGATGAGGACATCAAACAAGCCGCGGCGGGTATCCCGAATCTGAGCGGGCCTTACCCCCCGACATGCGCCCCAACCTTGCCGCATTTCGCCCGGAGCCTGCCTCAATCGCGGTCAGTCCTTCAGGAAAACGCCCCCAACTTTGAAAATTCACAGTTGCGTCGCTCAACCGGCGATTGCCCCAAAATATTGCGGGGCGCAATTTCTGCAACATGCCGCGAAACTGGGATTTTTCAAGAATGCGGCCCCCCTGCGGGCGGCTATCTTCTTTGCGCGAGCTCGCGGCTTAGGTGCACTGCAGCATGATTCTGTTCGCTTTTCTGCTGCAACGCCATATTTTTTCTTCGGGAGTGCCCTAGTTTCTCATCCTGCGGGCTGAGGTCTGCTCTGTTGAAACGGCTGCCGCGAGGCGCTGCCCGATAGGGAGTGACTGATATCGTGAGTATGGACGCGAATGTCTCGGCGCGCATCAACCTGATGCGTATTCTGCTGATCTCCGGCATCGTATTCGTGCACGTCCCGTACAATCCGCAGTGGAGTCCCTTTCTGGGCAACTACGGCATGTTGGACTGGATTCGCGTCTTTCTCGGCGACAGCCTCTTCCGGATCGGTGTGCCCTGCCTCAGCGCGATCTCCGGCTATCTTCTCTTTCGCAGGGGCCTTGCCGGCTTCGACTATTGGAAGACGCTGAAGACCAAGGCGCGGACCGTTCTCCTGCCGTTCCTTATCTGGAGCGGCTCCTTCTTTGTGGTGGTCTACGCCATCCAGCGCCAGGGCCTCGGTTTCGGCTATCTGCCCGACACGATCAATGCGACCCCGCGCCAGTGGCTGAGCATGGCCTTCGCGATCGAGGCAACGCCGGTCAATCTGCCCCTGTATTTCCTGCGCGACCTGATGCTTTGTATCCTGCTGTCGCCGCTTCTGGCATTGCTGGTGAGCCGTTATCCGCGCGTGACGCTCCTTGCACTGCTCGCCTATGCGATACTGCCGCTGCCAAACGGCATATTTCTCAAGAAGTCCATCCTGTTCGGCTTCTCGGCTGGAATCTGTGCGAGCCTGCATGGCGTGAACATCAAAATGCTCGATCGCTTCGCCGCACCGATCGCGGCCGGGTTCCTGGCGATCGCAGTCGTGATCGCCGTCGGCCTCTATTACACCGGCCCGGATTTCCCGCTTTGGCTCGACATGGCACTTCGCCTGACGTCGATCGCTGGCATCATCGGCTCCTGGGCGATCTCGGAGCTGCTCGTGCGCACCCGCTTCGGTGAAAGATTTGGCCGCGGGAGTGGACTGAGCTTCTGGATCTTCTGCGGCCACTATCCGCTGCTCGTGTTGTTCTGGATGATCTGGAACCGCACCGGGCTCAGCTATTACCCGCTCTTCTATTTCACCGCGCCGTTCATCGCCATTGCGATCCTCGTCGCGTCCCACAATCTCGTAGGGCGCTTGGCGCCGGATCTGCTTGGAGTGCTTACCGGCAGCCGAACAGGTACGAAACGAATGGCCACGCAGCCGCCGCAAGGCGCGCAGGCAGGCTATTCGCCCCAGCAAAGGTAACGACAATGACAATCGATCGCTACAGACGCTTTGCCCGTCTCGCTTTCATCGCAACGCTCCCTCTCGCCGGCCTTGCAGACGCTGCGGCCGCGCAGGAAGGTGCCAACGGCACCTCGTTCAAGGACGACTTCGACACTCTCGACACCCGCGTCTGGTTCGTCTCGGACGGATGGAACAATGGCGGGCATCAGAATTGCACCTGGTCGAAGAAGCAGGTGAAGACCGTCGACGGCATTCTGGAACTGACCTTCGAGGAGAAGAAGGTAAAGGAGCGCAACTTCGCCTGCGGGGAGATCCAGACGCGCAAGCGCTTCGGCTACGGCACCTACGAGGCGCGGATAAAGGCGGCCGACGGTTCCGGGCTGAACTCGGCCTTCTTCACCTATATCGGGCCGACCGACAAGAAGCCGCATGACGAGATCGATTTCGAGGTTCTCGGAAAGAACACGGCGAAGGTCCAGATCAACCAGTATGTGTCGGCAAAGGGCGGCAACGAATTTCTCGCCGACGTTCCGGGCGGCGCCAACCAGGGTTTCAACGACTACGCCTTCGTCTGGGAAAAGAACCGCATCCGCTACTACGTCAACGGCGAACTGGTTCACGAAGTGACCGATCCGGCGAAGATCCCGGTAAACGCCCAGAAGATCTTCTTCAGCCTCTGGGGGACGGACACGCTCACCGACTGGATGGGCACCTTCTCCTACAAGGAGCCGACAAAGCTCCAGGTCGATCGCGTCGCCTTCACTGCTGCCGGCGACGAGTGCCAGTTCGCCGAGTCGGTAGCGTGCCTGCTGGAGCGGGCGCAATCCGAGTGACTGGCGGGCAACTGAGTAATTTATCCATTTTGTTGCAGTGCACAAAGAATTGAACTAAGCTCAGCCCCGGGCTGGGCAGGAAAACGGACGTTTTCATGCTGCAGATACTCTATCTGGCACAGGATCTTGCCGATCCCGCAGTGCGCCGGAGAACCCTAACGCTCGTCGCGGGTGGCGCACGCGTAACGCTCGCCGGATTCCGCCGCGGCGACAATCCTCTGGCCGCCATCGACGGCGTCGAGCCGATCGAACTCGGAACCACCGCCGACGGCCGTTTCGCCCAGCGGATCGGTGCCGTCGCTCGCGCCTGCCTGTCGCTGCAACGCCAGCTCGGCCATGTCCGCAAGCCGGATGTGATCATCGCGCGCAATCTGGAGATGCTTGCCGTGGCGAGGAGAGCGGTCGCGTTCTTCGGCGGTACGGTTCCTATCGTCTACGAATGCCTCGATATCCACCGCCTCATGCTGCGCAAGGACATCGTCGGGCGGATGCTGCGCGCGGCCGAAAGCCAACTCGGCAAGAATGCGCGCCTGTTGATCACCAGCTCCCCCGCCTTCATCGAGCATTACTTCCGGCCCCTTTCCGGCATCGGCGCTCCGCCGATGCTTCTGGAAAACAAGGTGCTCGAAATCGACGGCACGGTCGAGCGGCGGACGGCCTCACCGGCCGAATGCCCGCCGCCCGGCGCACCCTGGAAGATCGGCTGGTTCGGAGCACTGCGCTGCCGCAGGTCGCTCGCCCTTCTCGCCGAATTCTCGCGAAGGACGGAGGGCCGCTTCGAGATCGTTCTGCGCGGCAGGCCCGCCTATTCCGAATTCGACGATTTCGACGGCTTCGTTCGCAACGAGCCCTTCATGCGGTTCGAAGGCGCCTATCGCAATCCTGAAGACCTGGCGGAAATCTATGGCGAGGTCCACTTCACCTGGGCGATCGACTTCTTCGAGGAGGGCCAGAATTCTGCCTGGCTGCTGCCGAACAGGCTTTATGAAGGCTGCCGCCACGGCCGAATTCCGATCGCCATGAAGGGGACGGAGACCGCTCGCTTCCTGTCCGTGCGGAGCATCGGCTTCGTTCTCGAGGGAGCCGACCCCGAGAGCCTCGCCACAACTCTCGGCTCGCTGACGCCAAAACGCTATGCCGACGCCGCAGAGCGTATCAGCCGCTGCAATCCGGGATCCTGGGTGTTCGACCGGGCGGATTGCGAAACCCTGGTGCGGCAGCTGGCAGCGCTCACGCTCCAGGCGCCGCAGACCGTTCCGGTAGTCGCGATGGCCGGTTCCAGCCACAACGAAGGTGGATTTCTATGAGCTCCGATGAACTGACGTCCACGTCGAGCCTTATCGTCATACCCTGCCTCAACGAGGCCTCGCATATCGAGGCGCTGATCGAAAAGCTGCGTCCGTCGCTCACGCCTTTGAACGCGCGGGTGGTCATTGCCGACGGCGGCAGCACGGACGGAACGCGGGAGATCGCCCGTCGCCTTGCCACTGAGGATCCGCGGGTGCTCTTCCTCGACAATCCGAAGCGCATACAAAGCGCGGCGGTCAATCGCGCCGTCGCCGAAGTCGGCGCCGGCAGCGACTACCTGATCCGCATCGACGCCCACGGGACCTATCCGGACGATTATTGCGAGCGGCTTGTCGAGGACGCGCTGGCGACCGGCGCGGATTCGGTCGTGGTCGCCATGCAGACCGTCGGTTTCAGCACCTTCCAGAAGGCAACGGCCTTCGCGCAGAACTCCAAGCTCGGCAATGGCGGCTCGAAGCACCGCACCGGTGCCGTCGGGCACTGGGCCGAGCACGGTCATCATGCATTGATGCGCATCGAAGCCTTCGAGGCTGTCGGAGGCTATGACGAGAGCTTCAGCCACAACGAGGACGCCGAACTCGACTATCGCCTCGGAAAAGCGGGCTACCGGATCTGGATGACCGACAAGACGAGCATGGTCTACTATCCCCGTGCCAAGCTCGTCCCGCTATTTTGGCAGTATTTCGGCTACGGCCGCGGCCGGGCAAAGAACTTCCTCAAGC
The DNA here is from genome assembly GCF_059758575.1 of Sinorhizobium sp. GQ132. Classification (NCBI taxonomy): domain Bacteria; kingdom Pseudomonadati; phylum Pseudomonadota; class Alphaproteobacteria; order Hyphomicrobiales; family Rhizobiaceae; genus Sinorhizobium; species Sinorhizobium sp. GQ132. The sequence continues at coordinate 218,482 of NZ_JCAXDX010000001.1, forward strand.
ACCGGGCAATGCCGGGGCTCAGGCAGATGCTGCCGCTTGCGGTGGCACCCATCGCTTTCGGCGCACTTCTCGCGATCGTCAACTGGATGGCCGTGGTGCCGGTGGGGGTTTGGGCTGCCGCGTGCCTCGGCTATGGCGTCTGGATGGCGCTCGGCCAGCGTAATCCTTACGGACCGCTCGCAGCCGTTGCTGCCATGGTCATGCACCTTGCCTGGTCCGCCGGGTTCTGGCGGGAACTCCTCGACTTCCGCCGCAGGGTGGCCTGATGCCGAACGAAACGCTTCACATCGACATCGGCGTCTGCACGTACCGCCGAGCGGAGCTTGCCGAAACGCTTCGCTCGCTGGCTGCGATGAACGTGCCGGAGCGCGCCAGCTTGCGCGTCATCGTCGCCGACAACGACGCGGAGCCGAGTGCCAGGGCTCTAGTCGAAAGGCTTCGGCCGCAGATGCCGTTCGACATCCTCTACGTTCACTGCCCGCACTCGAATATCTCGATCGCCCGCAATTGCTGCCTCGACAACAGCACCGGCGACTTCCTTGCCTTCCTCGATGACGACGAGACCGTTTCAGGCGACTGGCTGATCCGCCTTCTGGAAACGGCGCGCATCACGGGAGCCGCCGCCGTGCTCGGCCCCGTCAGGGCGCATTACGGGCCTACGGCTCCCGGCTGGATGCGCAACGGCGATTTCCACTCGACACTGCCGGTCTGGGTAAAGGGAGAAATCCGGACCGGATACACCTGCAATGCGCTGCTCAGGCGCGATGCGGCCTCGCTCCATGGCCGGCGCTTCAAGCTTTCGCTCGGCAAGAGCGGCGGCGAGGACACGGATTTCTTCGCCGGAATGCACAGCGCCGGCGGAATGATCGCCTTTTCGCCGGAAGCCTGGGTGCATGAGCCGGTACCGGAAAACAGGACTTCGCTTGCCTGGCTCGCGAAGCGTCGTTTCCGCTCCGGACAGACCCATGGACGCCTTCTCGCCGAGAAAGCCAATGGCTTGCGTCAGGCCTGGAATGTCGCCCTTGCCGGCGCAAAGTCCGGCTTTTGCGCAACTGCCGCGGTCCTCTGCTTTCCTTCGGCCGCAAGGCGGAACCGCTTTGCGCTACGCGCCGTACTGCATGCCGGCGTCATCAGCGGCCTGCTGGGGCTGAAGGAAATCGAACAATACGGAGCCCGCGAGGTGACCTCGGCATGAACCCTCCGGCGATCGATAAGGTCCCCGACGTCACATTCGTCGTGGCCGCGTATAATTCCGCGGATACGATCGTGCGCGCGATCGAAAGCGCACTGGCACAGGAAGGCGTGACCGTCGAGGTGGTCGTCGTCGACGATCGCTCGGCAGATGCGACGCCCGCGCTCGTGGCGGCGATCCCGGATCCCCGGGTCCGCCTGATCGCCCTCGATCGCAACCGCGGTCCGGGCGGCGCGCGCAATGCCGGCATCGGCGCGGCGCGCGGCCGGTGGATCGCCGTTCTCGATTCGGACGACACGGTCCGGGCGGACCGGCTCAGGCGGATGATCGAACGAGCGGACACGGCCGGGGCGCAGATCGCCGTCGACAATCTCGACGTCGTGTCGCTGGACGGGCGCAGTCTCAGGATGTTCTCCGAAGCCGACCTCGCCCGGCTGCCGCAGCTCACGCTTCCCGCCTTCATCGAATCCAACGTGCTCTTTCGATCCGAGCACAATTTCGGCTACATGAAACCGATCTTCGAGCGCCGCTTCCTGGAAAACCAGCAGCTTCGCTTCGACGAGACGCTGCGCATCGGCGAGGACTACATCCTGCTGGCATCGGCGCTTGCCTGTGGCGGGCGCTGCGCGGTCGAGCCGTCCGCCGGCTATATCTATCATATCCGCGAGGGTTCCATCTCGCGTGTGTTGAGGCTCGATCATATAGACGCGATGATCGCCGCCGACGAAGCCTTCCTGCGCCGCTACGCGCTCGACGGCCCGGCGCAGAAAATGCAGCGCAGGCGCATGCGCGGCTTCCGCGAAGCTCGCTCGTTTCTGGTCCTCGTCGAGCAGTTGAAAAAGAGATCGTTGGCCGGCGCGCTCAAGACCGCGCTGGCCGACCCGCTTGCGCTCCGGCATCTCAGCATGCCGATCGCTGCCCGATTGCGCCGCCTTGCCGCGCGATTCGTGCATCCCTCCTCCCATTCGGCCCCCCGTGCCGCCCCCATGACGGCGGCGGCTGAACGATCCCCGCTGGGCAACGACCCCCAATAAGCAAAGGATGATAAAATGGACCGTGTCAGGACCGTCAGAAAAGCAGTAATCCCGGTTGCCGGAAACGGAACGAGGTTCCTCCCGGCGACAAAGGCAGTGCCCAAGGAGATGTTGACGATCGTCGACCGGCCAGTCGTTCAATATGCCGTGGACGAGGCCCGCCAGGCCGGAATCGAGCATATCGTCTTCGTCACCAGCCGGAACAAGCAGGTGATCGAGGACCATTTCGACGACGCACCGGAACTCATCTCGTCGCTTACACGCTCTGGCAAAAGCGCGCAGATTTCCGAACTCGAGGCCATGTTGCCGGCAGCCGGCTCGGTCAGCTTTACCCGCCAGCAGGCCCCCCTCGGCCTCGGGCACGCGGTATGGTGTGCGCGTGACCTGATCGGCGACGAGCCGTTCGCGCTTCTGCTGCCCGACATGGTCTCCTTCGGCGCGCGCGGTTGCATGGCCGGCCTCATGGATCTCTATAACGAGGTTGGCGGCAACGTCGTCGGCGTCGAGCAATGCGCCCCCGAGGAAGCATCGAAATACGGCATCGTCGGCAAGGGCGAGACGGTCCGGCACGGTTTCTCAGTGACCGAGATGGTCGAAAAGCCCGCCGCAGGAAAGGCGCCCTCCAACTACTATCTCAACGGTCGCTACATTCTTCAGCCGGAAATCTTCTCGATTCTGGCCCACCAGACGCGCGGCGCCGGCAATGAGATCCAGTTGACCGATGGCATGCTGACGCTTTCGCAATCCCAGTCCTTCCACGCGCATCCCTATGAGGGCCGCACCTTCGACTGCGGTTCGAAGCAGGGCTTCATCGAAGCCAATGTCGCCTTCGCGCTCGCCCGTGCGGACATCGGCGATATCGTTTTCGAATCCGTCCGCGACATGGTTCTGTCTCACGAAAGCCGCATCCGGGCGGCATAAGCGGCGGCTTCCGGCAGTCCTTCGGGACTGCCGGAACAAGGACCGGAGAAGAAGATGAACAGAACGGCCCCCATGAAACAAAGAAGCGTTCCATTGAGCAGCATCATGCCCAGCGAAGACCAGTCAGACGGCTTTATCGACCTCGACCGGCTTGTCGCCGCAGTCTTTCGTCGTGCCCGGCTCGTGGCCGCATTCGTCCTGCTCTTCATTGCGCTGGGGGGCGCTTATCTCCTGTTTGCCACGCCCTATTACACGTCGATGACGCAGATCCTTCTCGACGAAAACCTGTCCAAATACGCCGAGGAGGAACCTACCCCGGTAAACAGCCAGATGCTCGACACGCAGATTGCGAGTGCGGTCGAGATCCTGAAATCCGGCGAACTCGCATTGCGCGTCGTCGACAAGCTCAAACTCGACGAAAACGATACGATACTCAATCCGCCGCAGTCGCCCGTTGCCGTCGTCAAGGACTGGTTGAAATCGGCGACCGGGCTTTTTTCCGGCGGTCCCGACGTTACGGAAGAACAGGCGCGCAACGGACGGCGGCAGAAGGCAGCCGCGATCATACAGCAATCGCTCGCGGTCGAGCGTGTTTCGCGCAGCTCGGTCGTGGCCGTTGCCTTTCGCTCGAGCGACCCCTTGCTTGCGGCGACCATCGCGCGCGGTTACGCAAGTGCCTATCTGACCGATCAGTTGAACGCCAATTTCGAGGCGACCGAGCGCGCTTCCGTCTGGCTGCAGGAACGGCTTACGGATCTTCAGCAGCGCTCGCAGGCCGCCGCGCTCGAAGTCGCGCATTTCAGGGCCGAGAACGGTCTGACGGCTGCACGCGGCGAGCTGATGTCCGAGCAGCAGATGGCCGATCTCAACAGCCAGCTCATCGTCGCCCAGGCCGATACGGCAAGTGCGTCGGCCCGTTACAACCAGTACAAGTCGATCGTCGACCAGGGACCGGAGAACGCGGTCAAGAACGCCACCATTTCCTCAAAGGAGGGTGACAATTCGGTGATCCGTGACCTTAGGACCCGCTATCTCACCGTCGGCAAGCGCGAGCGGGAAGTCTCGGATAATTTCGGCGCCGACCACCCGCAGGCCGTATCGCTCCGCGCCGAGCAGGAGGATGTCGCGCGGCAGATCTACCAGGAACTGCAGCAACTCACTGCAAGCTACAAGAACGAATACGAGGTCGCGCAGTCGCGCGAGGCATCGCTCAGGAAGAGCATCCAGGGCATTGCCGGCAAGACCTCCGACGCCAGCGAGCAACTCGTTCAATTAAGGGAGCTCGAACAGAAGGCAGCGGCTCTGAAGACGCTCTACGAATCCTATCTCGGCCGCTACGAACAGGCGACGCAGCAGCAATCCTTCCCGATCGCCAAGGCGCGCGTCATCTCCGAGGCCGGCGTGCCCGTGTCGCCGTCGAGCCCCAAGAAAACGATGACTCTCGCGCTTTCGGCCGTGCTCGGCATGATGGTCGGCGGGGCTTACGCGGCCTTCCTCGAATTCCGCGAACGGACTTTCCGCCTGGAAGGCGACATCCGCTCGCTCCTCGGCCATCGCTCGCTCGGCTACGTCCCGCTGCTCGGAACGCGCATGAAGAAGAAGGCACAACTGGTCCATGCGCATTTCGGCTCGGTAAAAAGACACGACGAAGCTGTGGACGACACGATGCCGTTCCAACGACTTTCGCGCATCGTCGTCGATGCGCCGCGTTCGACCTTTGCGGAGACCTTCCGCAACGCCAAGCTTGCCTGCGACCAGATGCTCGCCGGCAGCGAAAGCCGCGTGATCGCCATTGCATCGGCCCTTCCGGACGAGGGAAAGTCGATCATTGCCGCGAACTTCGCCGCACTTCTGGCGGCGAGCGGCAAGCGGACCCTGCTCATCGATGCCGATATACGCAAGCCGGGACTGACTCAGATGATCACGCCCGCCCCGCGCACCGGGCTCGTCGAAACGCTGACCGGAGAAGCCACCTGGCCCGCCGGAATCAAGGTGGACCAGCGCACCAAGCTCGCAATCCTTCCGGCCGGCGGCGCATCGCATCAGCGGCATCAGAGCAATGAACTGCTCGCCTCCCCGGCCATGGCGAACCTCATCGAGAACGCCCGCAACGCCTTCGACTACGTCGTCGTCGATCTTGCCGCACTCGCCCCCGTCGTCGACGCCAAGGCTTTCGCGCCGCTTGCCGACGGTATTCTCTTCGTGGTCGAGTGGGGAAGGACGCCTTCGCGGCTCGTACGCGATCTGCTCAACTCGGAACCATTGATCAACTCGAAGGTGCTGGGCGTCATCCTCAACAAGACGGACATGAACGAACTCGGCAAATACAGCGACTTCGACGGGGCGGAGAAATACCGCCACCGCTACGGCAAATATTACGTCGAGAATACGATTACGGAAAACAACGCCGCTTGAGGCGACCGCGGCCGCGCCACCTGTGCGCGGCCTTTTCGCCCTTCGCCGTCAGACCTTGCGGCGATCGACGATCCAAGCGGCTGCCATTAGCGCGATGACCGCCGTAAGGGCAACGAGTGCCAGCGCATAGAAAAGCGAATATTCGACCAGCGACGGCAGCATCGAAAGACAACGCCGCACCCTGCCAGGCGACCGCCGCCAATCCGGCAGGTCGTCACGGTTGAAAGCCTCCAGCCGGCGGGTAAGAAAATGCATATCGCGAGAACCGATTGCCAATCGAAGCCATGGACGCCGTCATGCTGCTGAACAACAGTGGCGATAGCGAGGCACTTCAGCTCCCCGAGCCGTCACCCGGCAGTCAATCTTCCCACCACCGGTGGAAATGATGGACCGGACCGCGCCCCTGACCTATCTCCAGGCGGTCGGCCGCGAAGATTGCGGCATGCAGATAGGACTTGGCGGCACTCACCGCTTCGACCAGCGGCAAGCCTTTCGCAAGGCCGGCGGCAATGGCTGCCGACAGGGTGCAGCCGGTGCCGTGGTCGTTGCGCGTCTCGATCCGCGCGGCGGGAAGGCGGACAAGAGTGTCGCCGTCGAAGAAGAGGTCTGTGGCCTTCCGGCCCTTCAGGTGCCCGCCCTTGACCAGAACCGCATATGCGCCGGTCCGCATGATCGCTTCCGCCTGGCGCGCCATCTCCGCCTCGTCCTCGGCGATTGCGCGCCCGGTCATCAGCGCGGCCTCGGCTAGATTGGGCGTGGCGACGAGCGCCAGCGGCAACAGCTCTTCGATGAGCGCCGTAACGGCATCCGGCCGAAGCAACGCGTCGCCGGAGGTCGCAACCATGACCGGATCCACGACGGCCCGTTTTCCGGACCGGCGCAATCCATCGGCAATGGCGGCGATCGTTTCCCGACGCGAGACCATGCCGATCTTGACGGCCTTCACGTCGAGATCGGAGAAGACGGCGTCCATCTGCGCCGACACGATTTCAGCGGAGACATCCTCGACGGCCGTCACGCCCCTGGTGTTCTGGGCCGTGATCGCAGTGATGACGCTGGCGCCGTAAACGCCGAGCGCCGAAAACGTCTTGAGGTCCGCCTGAATACCGGCGCCGCCGCCGGAGTCCGAGCCGGCGATGGTGAGAGCAATCGCCGTCATGCCCAGGCCTCCTTCGCACGAGGGCAGATGATGCTTGCGAGCGGTACGGCAGTGGACGTCATCGATCGATCTCCAGACGGAACATCACGGAGATCCAGGAAAGGCGATGAAAAGGCGAACTTGCCGCTGGCGGCCTTCTTTCCGTTCCTACGCCGGCATGACCCGGATCAGGTTCAAGGGTCCGGCTCAACGCCATCTCAGCACCGTCTGGTGCTCCCCTCGGAATGCGCTATCTATGCGGCTGTGGCAAAGCGATGTCAACGCACCCGCGCAAAGGCTTGTAAGACCTGACTTTTAGGCCAGCCGGCAAAAATATACCCGCAGCCTGGCCACCTATGATGCAGTCATTCCTTCTGCCGCCGTCAATCGCTCGTTTCCTCCTCGAAAACGGCGGCGATTGCGTTATTCTTAGCAAAATTTCGTCGTACAGGAGGGAACACGCCATGAGTCTGCGCATCAACGATACCGCCCCTGATTTCACCGCCGAGACAACGCAGGGCACGATCAATTTCCATGAATGGATCGGCGACGGCTGGGCTGTCCTTTTCTCCCATCCGAAGAACTTTACTCCCGTCTGCACCACGGAACTCGGCGCCATGGCCGGCATCGAGCCGGAGTTCCGCAAGCGCGGCGTCAAGATCATCGGCATTTCGGTCGACCCGGTCGAAAGTCACACCAAGTGGAAGAACGACATCAAGGTCGCGACCGGCTTCGAGGTCGACTACCCGCTGATCGGCGACCGCGATCTGAAGGTGGCAAAGCTCTACGACATGCTGCCGGCCGGCGCCGGAGAGACGTCCGAGGGCCGGACGCCTGCGGATAACGCCACCGTGCGTTCGGTCTACGTCATCGGCCCCGACAAGAAGATCAAGCTGATCCTCACCTATCCGATGACCACCGGCCGCAACTTCAACGAGATCCTGCGCGCCATCGACTCGATCCAGCTCACCGCCAAGCATCAGGTGGCAACACCCGCGAACTGGCAGCAGGGCGAGGACGTCATCATCACGGCCGCCGTCTCCAACGAGGACGCCGTGCAGCGTTTCGGGTCGTTCGACACCGTGCTTCCCTATCTCCGGAAGACGAAGCAGCCGACGGCCTAAGCAAACCCGCCGCCAAGAGTCAGTCGATCAGGCGCGTCAATTCATCAAGGTTGACGCGCCCTTGGCGCTTTTTGCTAACATGGTTGTTTAACGCGCACAGAGCAGAACCATCTGCCTCAATCCGCTTTGGCGATGGAGATGATCTCCGCCAGAACCCCGTGCAGAGCGTCGCGATAGCCGTTGCGTGCCGAGGGGCCGCTTTCATCCGACGTCATGACCACGGTCAGGTCAAGGGACGGCACTATGTAGAGCATCTGGCCGCCATAGCCCCAAGCGTAATACACATCCTCGTCGCCGATCCGGCGCGTGAACCAGCCATATCCGTAGCCGTCGCCGGTAAAACGGGAGGCCGTGCGCGGCTGCCAGGAAAGCTCCACCCAATCGGCCGGGACGACCTGCCGTCCGTCCGCGGTGCGGCCGCGGTTGCGATAGAGCTCACCGAAGGCAAGCAGCGATCGCGCGCTCATCGCCATCTGGTTGCCCCCGAGATAGATGCCCTGGGGATCCCGCTCCCAGGCGCCGATCCGGAAACCCTCGACAGGACCGAGCCATTCGCGCGCAAGCGCCAGTGTCGACTTGCCGCCGACCTTGGTCAGTATTGCCGAGAGCAGATGGGTCGAGGCGGTCGAATAAAGCATCCGACCTCCGGGCTCGTCGTCGAAGGGCTGTGCCAGTGCGAAACGAACCCAGTTGCGGCTCGACACCCAGCGGCCGTAATTCGGTCCGGACATGCGCCCCAGTCCCGCTTGCATCGAAAGCAGGTTGCCGATGGTGATGTCGTTGATCCGGGGGTCGGCCTGCGACGGGAGGTCTTCCTTCAGGAGCGGCGCGATCTTCTGCTCCGGGCCGTCGAGCAGACCCTTGCCGATCGCGATGCCCACAAGTGCGGATACGATCGATTTCGACGCCGACTTGATGTTGGTCGACTCCGAGGGCGTGTGGCCGCGATAACCCTTCTCGGCAATCGTCTCCCCGTCCCTGGCAACGACCACGGTCTTCAGCGGGTTCAACTCTTCTCTGGTCGCCAGGGCCGTCAGCAAGGTGGTGACGGACTGATCCTGCGCGGCTGCCGCCGAGTGGAAACCGAAGAGCGCAAGGAACGTAACAACGAGCATGGTCATGCGTTCGACCTAGGGCGAATGGCACGACAAGTCATCAAGTACAGTCCAAGCTCACGACGATGTGACCTTGCCTGAAGGTCGGCTACATCGATGCTCGGGGTTCATTCCCTCCAGATCGCAACATCGACGGGTTTCAGCGTGCGGCCGCCCAGGTAGAACTCGGCCGAGGGCCCTGCGGGCACCTCCGCGGGGATCCGGCCGAAATTGAAGGCGAAACGGAGATTGCCGCGGCGCGTCACGCGAAGATCGCCGAGGTCGGGCAGGCTTTCCAGTCCAGCCCAGCCGAGCGCGTCGCCGATCACCTTGTCGAGCAATGCGCCGTTGGCCGCAACGGCCAGATAGCGTGCCTTGTCGTTGCCGACGAGCGCCGGAGCGCCGTTGCGATACTCCCCGTCGAAGCTTGCGAAAACGGTCTCGTTCGTCCTTACCGTCTCGCGCCAGCCGGCCGCCTGATAAGCCTCGTTGCCGTAGAGAACGGTCTCGCTATGAAACTCCGGCAGCGACTCGACCCGCGAGACGCTGATATCGATGAGCTTCGCCAGCGGTCCCGGCGGCAGTCCCTCGGGGATGTGCATGTCCTTCGTCTTGCTGCCGCTGCGCGCGCCGAAGACCACCTTGGCGTCCGCTCGCGCGAGCCGCTCGACGAAAGCCTCCTCGGCAATGACGAGATCCGGCGCGAGGATCAGCTTGTATCCGTCGAGGTCCGAGTGCTGGCCTATGAAATCCACATCGACGCCCAGACGAGCCGCCGTCGAATACCAATCGAGCGCAACCGCCGAAGCGGAATAGCTCCGCCCCTGCGGCAGGACGCGTGTCGCCCAGCGCGATTCGTAGTCGAGAAGGATCGCGACTTGCGCCTTGCCACGCACCTCTCCCCCGGGCAGGCGCTTCATTTCCGCGACGACTTCGGCGACTTCAAGATAGCCCTGATCCGCCTCGCTGTTTGGAAGAAGGAGGCCCGCGTGAAACTGTTCCTGCGCGAAAGGCGCCTGGCGCCAGCGGAAATAAGAGACCATGTCGACCCCATGGGCATAGGCGAGCCAGGTCCAGAGCCGAACCATGCCGTCGGCCGGCGACTGGTTGTGCGCCGCCCAGTTCACAGGCCCCGGCTGCTGCTCCATGACCCAGACGCGGCCGCGGCCGACGGCTCGGTAGAGGTCGTGGTTGAAGGCCGGCTGGTCGGGATCCCCCACCCGGAGATAATGCTCCTTGTCCTTCGCTGCGAGCCGCCCGTTGAGCAGGCCGCCCATCGGGTAGACGTCCCAGGAGGCAATGTCGATGTCCTCGCCGACGGAGTAATGGTCGAAATCGGTATTCTGCGACATGAAGTTGTGCGTCACCGGACGGCCGGGCGAATGCGCCCGGATAATATCGACCTGGACCTTGTTGAAGCTCTTCACCTGATCTGAAGAGAAACGGATGAAATCAACACCGTGGGTCGGGCTCGGCTCCTCCACCAGGCTGTTCGGCAGATCGATTTCCTCAAAGCTGTTGTAGTTCATCGACCAGAACGCCGTGCCCCAGGCGCGGTTCAGTTCGTCGATCGAGCCGTAGCGTTCGGCCAGCCACAGGCGGAACGCCCTGACCGCTTCGGCGGAATAGCTGTAGATCGTGTCGTGGTCGCCATATTCATTGTCCGTCTGCCAGGCATGGACATAGATGTGTTCGCCATACCGGCGCGCCATCGCCTCGGTGATGCGCGCCGCCTCGGAGCGGTAGCGCCGGCTCGAGAAGCAATAGTGGCGTCGCGCGCCGAATTTACGCACCGTCCCCGTCGCATCCACCGGCAGAATGTCGGGATAGCGGTCCACGAGCCATTTCGGCGGGGCCGCCGTCGGCGTGCCGAGGATGACCTTGAGGCCGGCCTTGCCCAGAACGTCGATCGCTTCGTCCAGCCATTCCCAATGAAATTCGCCCGACCGCGGCTCTATCTTCGCCCAGGCGAATTCGCCGATGCGGACCCAGGAGAGGCCGAGCTCAACCATCCGCCCGGCGTCTTCCGCCCATTTCTCGGGCGGCCATTGTTCGGGGTAGTAGCACACGCCGAGTTCGAGCTTGTCAGGCGTCCGAAGGTCGGAGTTGAAGCGATTGGGGCTCGTCAGCGGCATGTGCAAGGTAAAGTCCTTTGTCGTTTTTCTGGATCGGCGGCGGACGCACATGGCGAGCAGGCGCGACACGGCCGGAGCGAAATTAAACGTTTGTATTAACCGGCGACCTCAATGGCGGATTGGTCGCTCATAGCTTCGGCCTCAGTCGGTCGTCCGAGCGCTCGATGAGGTCCGGCATCAGGAGCGTCTGCAGGGCTTCAGGCGGCTCTCCCTCCATCCGCCGCAGGATGAATTTGCCGAGCAGCGCGCTCGGCTCGCCGATCGGCAGGTAGTAGCTCGTGATCGGCGGTGCGAAATACTGGCTGACGTTCAGGTCGTCGGTCGCATTGATGACCGCGTCACGCCCATGCACCAGCCCGCGCGCATGGAAGCCGGAAAAGGCGCCGAGCGCAGTAGCTTCGTTGGCACAGATATAGGCGGTGGGAGGATCGGCGAGCGCAGACATGGCCACCACATTCTCCCTGCCGAATGCGGGCGTCAGCCGACCATGAGCGACGAGCGCGGCATCGTAGGACAGGCCTGCCTCTTCGAGCGCTTTGCGATAGCTTTCCAGGCGAACGACACCGTAGGTGAACTGCTCTTTCGGATTGAGCAGCGCGATGCGCCTGTGGCCACGCTCGATCAGCCGCGCCATGGACAGGCGGATCATCTGTGCGTTGTCGGCGTCGACATAGGCGTGCGGCGCATTGTGGATGCTCATGCCGTAGGTCACGAAGGGGAACTCCGCTTCCTGCATCAACCGGATACGCGGATCGTCGGCGCGCGTGCCCGAAATGATGATGCCGTCGGCCTTCTTCATCGCAACGATCTGCCTGATCGTTTCCTGGCTTTCCTCGAAGTCGCGCACGGCGTAGAGCGAGACGCGATAGGGGCTTTCTTCCAGCGCCCAGGAAATACCGCTGAGGAGCTGCGCATATTCCACGCCCTCCCATTCGTTTTCCTTCGGGCCTGGCGCCGTCATGATGGCGGCAACCTGATAGGTCTTGCCGGTGCGCAGCTGCACGCCATGAAGATTGAGCTCGTAGCCCACGCGCTCGGCCGCATCGAGCACGATGGCCCTCGTCTCCGGGCGAACCTGCGGAGAATGCTTCAGAGCCTTGGAGACCGTCGCAATCGACAGTCCCGTCTCCCGCGCTATCGTCTTTATGGTCGGTCGCTGCATGACGGCTTCAACTCTTCACCGGTTTTGTCGCGGAGGGATTGCGCCAGCAGCAGGTAGACTGCGGACGTCCAGGCGAATGCCCGATCCCGAAGGCCCCTGCCCGAGCGCGCGTCGAAGTTTTCGGCCATACCGTGTGCATTGGCAAGTGCACAGAACCTCTGCGCGATTTCCCGGGCCAATGCACGCTCCCCCTGGCGGCGCAGTCCGTCCCAGAGGAGATAGGTCGTCGGCGCCCAGATAGGCCCGCGCCAATAGCCATCGTCCTCGTAATAGGAACTCCGAGGGCTCTCCGTCGCCGGGCCCCAATCGGTGATGAATGCGCCTTCCACCAGCCGGGCGACGAGCTGGCGGCACATCGTTCCGGGCAAGCGGGAGCCCAGCAGCAGCGGCATGAACTGGATCAGACTATCCCCAGGGAGAATTCGTTTTGGGTCGGCGGCAAGACGCGCGGCAAAGGTCTCGCCGGTCCAGAGCGTGCCGACGAGGAGCGCTTGAAGTTCGTCTGCGGTGCGAAGCCATCGGGCTGCCTTTTCCGTATCGTCCTCCAGCAGGTTGGCAAGCGCCTCGCAGGCCAGGATGAGGAAGACCGGAAGGTCGGGTGACAGAACCGGGCCGCCTTCGGCAAAGAAACTCGCATTGTCCCAGCCGCTGTCATTGCCGTGGAAGTAGCTCGGCAGCACGCCGCCGCCCGCGCGGCCGTGGGTCAGCCAGTAGGAGACCTGCCTGCCGATCGCATCGCGCAGATAGGCCCGTCGCTCCGGTGTCAGGAAGGCGGGATTTTCGCGCGCCAGGCAGGACACGGCCCAGCCGTGAACCGGGGGCTTGGTGAAGGCGAAGAGCGCTTCGCGGTCGTTCACGTAGTCCGGCAGCAGGCCGGAAGCGTCCTGATGGTCGAAGATCGCTGCGAACTGGTCGAAGGCGAGCTCTTCGTCGAAGCCGGCCACGCCAAGTGCCGAAAAGGCATTGTCCCAGCTCCAGATGTTGATCATGGCGTTTTTCGACATGTAGATCGCCGGCCGGGTCAGAACGCCTTCGGCCGGCACGGTATTCGCCCAGAGGAGATAGGCCGCGAGGCGTTGCGCTTCCTCCTGTCCGGGGACACCCGCCGGGATCGATCGATACCAGGCGCTGAACTCGGCTGCGACGGCTGCATGCGCCACCTCGAAGCTGCCGGGGCTTTTCGGCGGCGGGAGGGCGCGAAAGAAATCGACATCGCCCTCGAATGTCCCCTCGCCCGAGAGCGTGAAGGAAACGTCGGTGGACCGGTCCCTGTCCCATTTGCCGGAAACGGCCAGATCACCGAGACAGGCCCGCGGAATGAGTTTCACGTTCTCACTTGCTGCCACGAGACAGTATTCGCCGCCGGGCGTGCGGTAGACATAATCGTAGCGCGATCCTTCGACATGGAAACGCACGCCGGCATTCTCGCCGCGAATGTGCAAGCGTTCGCCGTCTCCGATGACGAAGCGGACGATGCCCTCGCCGGTCCGCGCCACAAGCTGGTCCGGCGACAGTTCGAAGCGCGCCGCCGCCGGTCGACCGTTCCCGTCCAGCAACTCGACCCGGCACAGCCGTCCAAGCGAAGGACGCTCATCGCCGCCGCTGACGCATCTGAGATAAAGCGCACGCTCGCCGTCGCGCCCGGGAACACGCATGGTCGACAGCGTCAGGAAGCGCCCCTTTCGGCTGAAAGGAACATGGTCGATGTCGAACAGCATCGCCTATCCCTTCACCGAAGAGCCGACGGCTCCATCCATGATATAGCGCTGCGCCAGGAAGAAGAGGGCGAGCGGCGGAAGGCAGAGGATGACGGTGATCGCCGCGATCGAGGTGACGTCGATCTCATGCAGGCCCTTGAACATCGAAAGCCCGAGGGTGAGCGTGTATTTCGACTGATCGTTGAGGAAGATCAGTGGCCCCAGATAGTCGTTCCACGCATTCATGAAATGGAAGGTACCGACCAGCACCAGGGCCGGCAGCATCAGAGGCAGATGGATGCGCCAGTAGATGTCGAAACTGTTGGCACCGTCCATGCGGGCAGCCTCGTCGATCTCCATCGGTATCGTCATGATGTATTGGCGGAGCAGGAAGACGAAGAAGGCGTCGGCGAAATAGGCCGGGACGATCAGTGGTTTGAGCGTGTTGATCCAGCCCAGCATGTTGAATTCCATGTAGAGCGGGATCATCTTCACGTCCCAGGGTATCATCATGGTCGCGAGCAGCAGCACGAACAGGGCGTCGCGTACGGGAAACCGAAAGCGGGCGAAGCCGAAGGCGACGAGCGAACTCGACAGAAGCTGGCCGACCGTCGAAAGGACCACGACGATCAGCGAGTTCGAAAGATAGGTGCCGAAGGGCTGCTTGTTCCAGGCGGCTGCGAAATTCTCCCAGTGCCACTCGGACGGCCAGAGGACCGGTGGGAACTGATATAGCTCCGCCGTGCTTTTGACCGCCGTCATGAAGGTCCAGTAGAACGGCGCGATGAACAGGGCGGACAGCAGGATCAGCGTCGCATAGAGGACTGTCTTACGCATCGCGGTCTCCATCGGCCGGCCGGACCTCGCCCTCGTAATAGACCCATGCGGCGGACCAGCGCATGACGACCAGGCTGAGTGTCAGCACGATCGCGAACATCACCCAGGACCCCGCGGCGGCATAGCCCATGTCGAAATATTTGAAGGCGTTGTCGTAGATGTACATGGCAAAGAAATAGGTGGATCCGAGAGGGCCGCCCTTCGTCAGCAGAAGCGCTGTCGTCAGCTGCTGGAATGCGGAGATGATCGAGGTGATGAAGGTGAAGATCAGCATCGGCCCGAGCATCGGCAGGGTGATGAACAGCATCTGCGCCCAGCCCGGAACGCCCGAGACGGTCGCGGCCTCATAGAGCTCTTTCGGAATGGCCTTGAGACCGGTCAGAAGGATCAGCATCGTACCGCCGAGGCCCCAGAGGCTTGCGACGATGATGGCGACGAGGGCCAGGCTGGGATCGCCGAGCCAGTTCGGTCCATCGATGCCGACGAGCGACAGCATGAAGTTCAGCAGCCCGTATTCCCTGCTGTAGATCCAGCTCCAGATCGTCACAAGCGCAACGCCCGAGATCACGCTCGGCAAATAGAACACCGTGCGAAAGAAGCCGCTGGCGAAAGTCGCATGGTGCAGCAACAGCGCCAGCAGAAGCGACATGACGATGTTGAACGGCACGTAGATCGCCGCGAACTTCACCGTGATCCAAAGGCTCTCCCGGAATTGCGGATCCTCCATGAACATGGAGCGGTAGTTGTCGAGTCCGACGAAGGTGCGCTCGCCGACGACGGGCCAGTCGAAAAAGCTCATCGTCAGCGAGAAGCAGAGCGGGCCGAGGGTGAAGAAGAGGAATCCGAGGATCCATGGGGAGATGAACAGGAAGGGCGCAAGATGCCTTCCGGCATTCGCTCGTCTGCGCCGAACGACATCCACCTTCGGTTCAGCATGGGCGGCCATGTCCATCCCCCGCACTCCTTACTTCAGCAGGCGCTTGGAGCGCTTGACCGCATCGTCGAGATGGGCCTTGGCATTGCCCTGCTCGATCATCGTCGCCTCGATAGCGCGCGCCAGATTGTCCTGGATCTTGCTCCAGTTGGCGTTCTTCAGATAGGCGTGCCTTTCGGTGTTTGAGGTGGCGAGAATATCGAAGAAGGGCTTGTAGACAGGGTCCTTCGTCATCCCTTTCGCCTCGGCCACGCTCTTGCGCACCGGCAGGTCGTTGACCCGCATCGCGACCGACTCGGGCGAGGAGAAGAATTTCACGAATTCCCAGGCGAGGTCGGGATGGGCGGCGTCCTTGGCGATGGAGATCGCCGAAACGCCGAGTGCCGAATGGGCTGGGCGGTCGCCGAATGTCGGCAGCGGTGCGACGCCATAGCTGAAGCCGGCGGCATCGATATCTGCCTTGTCCCACATGGCGCTCTGGAACATGGCGATCTTGCCGCCCTGGAACAGCGTGTCACCTCCCGTTTCGTCTCCGAGGTGCAGTGTCACGGCTTCTTCTTTCCTGGCCATGTCGGCGAACATGCCGAGCACCGCGGCGGCCGCGTCGCTGTTCATGTAGCCGTCGATCTCCTTGCCGTCGTCCGAGATGTATTTCGTGCCGTTCGACCAGAGGAACTGCTCGAAATCATAGGGGTCCGGCTTGGCGTCGACGGCGAACCCGTAAACCTTGCCGGCCTTGTCGCGGAACTTGGCTGCCTTGGCGCGCAGATCGTCCCAGGTCCAGCCCTCCTTCGGCTCTTCCACACCCGCCTTTGCGAACATTTCCTTGTTGTAGAAGACGACCTGGGTGGTGAAACCCGAGGGCATGCCGTAGGTCTTGCCTTCGATACGTGCCGTGTTCATCAGGCCTTCCGGAAAATCGTCCGGCTTGATCTCGGCCGAGTCGCGCGCGATCAGCTCATCGAGCGGCATCAGCGACGTGTAGTATTGCGGGAAGTTCCACATATACATGACATCGGGCGGATTGCCCGCGCCGAAGGCGGCGACGAGCTTCTGGTCGTAGCCCTCGGCATAGGGCTCGACTTGAACCTTCACGCCCGGGTGCTTTGCTTCGAATTTTTTGGCGATGGCCTGCTGGATGGCAAGGCTCTCGCCCGTGTCCCAGGTCGCGAAACGCAAGACCTCCTCTGCGCGCGCAGTCGCCGCGCCGGCAACCGACAGGGCCAGAAGCGATCCGATGATCGTCGTTTTCATATCAGGCATGTCTCTCCTCCAAAACCGGCGCACGCGCGCCCCTTGCCTTCTCGTTATCGATAAGTGCCTTCGTCTCCGGATCGAGCCGCCTCGCGATCGCCGTGCCTTCTGCATCGAACAGATGGCAGTGCTCGGGGGGAAGGCGGAGATGAACTTGATCTCGGCTCGCGACGGGATGGGTGCCGCGCACCACGGCAGTCAGATCACCACCGCCCTCGACACGGATGTGAACGTGACTTTCGGTGCCGAGCCGCTCGACGAGCCTCACCGTGCCAGCGAGATGCGCCTCCTCCGGCGAGGTCAGTTCGAGTTTGTCGGGGCGAATTCCCAGGGTGACCGGACGAACCCGGTCGATCGGTTCGGACGAACACGTATCGAGTGTCACCGGCCGCGATAAGCCGCCTCCGGCAAGCGTCACGCCGGTTGCGCCCTGCTCCGCGACACCCGCCGGCAGGAAATTCATCCGCGGCGAGCCGATGAAGCCGGCGACGAAGATATTTGCCGGACGGTAGAACAGTTCGAGCGGCGTGCCGAACTGGCTGACGCGTCCCTTGTCGAGCACCACGACCCGGTCGGAGAGAGTCATGGCCTCGACCTGGTCATGCGTCACATAGATCATCGTCACGCCGAGGCGTTCGTGCAGCGACGCCAGTTCGACGCGCATCGTCACCCTCAAACCGGCATCGAGGTTGGAGAGCGGCTCATCGAGCAGGAAGAGCTTCGGCTCGCGCACGATCGCCCTGCCGATCGCCACACGCTGGCGTTGGCCGCCGGAAAGCTGGCGGGGCTTGCGGTCCAGGAGCTCCGTGATCCTCAGAATTTCGGCCGCATTGTTGACACGCCGCTCGATCTCGTTTCGCTTCATGCCGTTCAGCGCAAGGCCGAAGGAAAGATTCTTGCGCACGTTCATATGCGGATAGAGCGCGTAGTTCTGGAAGACCATGGCGATGTCGCGCCTGGCGGACGGAAGATCGGTGATGTTGCGCTCGCCGAGACGGATCGATCCCACGTCGAGATTTTCAAGTCCCGCGATCGAGCGCAGGAGCGTGCTCTTGCCGCAGCCGGACGGCCCCAGAAAGCAGACGAACTCGCCGCTGGCGATCTCGAGATCGATGCCCTTCAGAATTTCATGCGAGCCGAAGGACTTGCGAAGATTGTCGATGCGAATAGCGGCCAAACTCTCCTCCCGACAGGCGGCGGATAAACCGCCTGCTCGTCAGCCTGTTAAACGTTTTTATCAAAAATAAAAACGTTTAACTTCGTTGTAAAGGGAAAACTTTCGTCAGCCGGCCTTTACCCGCGCCAGCACCGCGTCGAGGGCATCGAGGAAACGGTCGCAATCGTCCGCGCTGAAGGGCGCGGGCGGCTTGATCTTCAGTACGTTGTGCTGCGGTCCCTCGCTCGACAGCAGGATGCGGTGCCTGTCCTTCATTTCGGCAATGACGAAGTCGAGCTCCGCTGCGGCCGGTTCGAGGGTGTCGCGATCGCGCACGAGCTCGATGCCGTTGAAGAGACCATAGCCGCGCACGTCGCCGATGATCGTGTGGCGGCTGGCGAGTTCGCGCGTTCCATCCATCAGACGGTTTCCGACGACCGCGCAATGGTGCATCAGGCGCTCGTCCCGGATGACGTCGAGTACGGCGAGGCCGATCTCGGCCGATACCGGATTTCCGCCGAAGGTGTTGAAATATTCCATTCCGTTTGCAAAGGCCGCAGCAATCGCCTCGGTGGTCACCACAGCCGCCATCGGGTGGCCGTTGCCGATCGGCTTGCCCATGGTGACGATGTCGGGCACGACTCCTTGCGTCTCATGCGCCCACATGTGACTGCCGACGCGGCCGAACCCCACCTGAACCTCGTCCGCGAGGCACAGCCCGCCGGCCGCACGCACATGCGCATAGGCCTCGCTGAGATAGCCATCCGGCAGAACCAGTTGGCCGCCCGTGCCGAGAATGCCCTCGCTGAAGAAGAGCGCGGGTTTGCGCCCTTCCGCCGCCAGCGCATCGATCTGCCGCTGCACGTCCTCGGCATATTTGCGCCCCGCGTCCGTATCGCCATAGCGATAGCGTCCCCGATAGAGGTCCGGCATCTCGGCAACCCGCACATGCGCCGGCCGCCCTTCCCCGCCCTTGCCCGCGAATTTATAGGGACTGACATCGATCAGGCTCGTCAGATGGCCGTGATAGGCGTGATCGACGGTGATGACGTCGCGGTTGCCGGTATAGGCGCGCGCCAGCCGGATCGCGAGATCGTTGGCTTCGCTGCCGGAATTGACGAAGAAGCAGACGTTCAGCGGATCAGGGAAGAGCGCCGCAAGCCGTCGAGAATATTCCACCAGACTGTCATGCAGATAGCGCGAATTGGTATTGAGCCGCGCCATCTGCATCTGCGCCGCCTTCACGACGCGTGGATGGCAATGGCCGACATGGCAGACATTGTTGACCATGTCGAGCCAGCGCCTGCCCTCGTCATCGATCAGGTAGGCGCCCTCGCCGGCGACGATCTTCAGAGGCGCCGCGCCGTAGGCGATGCTTAAGGAACGACCGATGCGGCGCTGGCGTTCGCGCACCAGGAACGCCTTGTCGCGCTCGACAATCACCGACGCCGGAACGGAAAGGCCGAGCACGACGCTCGGATCGGGGCTGATCTCCCGCCAGACCTGCCACTGCTCTCTGACTCCGACGCCGTGGATGCGGCCCTCGAGGCCGAGATGATCGGTGACGATCTGGAAATGCAGGTGCGGAACCCAGCCGCCGTTTTCGGCGCGATCCCCCAGGGTCGCGAAAGCTTCGCCCCTGGCGACCGGCTGGCCGATCGAAAGCCGTGAGGCGCTTTCACGCGAGAGATGCCCGTAGAGCGTCCAGAACGTGTCGCCCTCGCCCGTCGTGTGTTCGAGCAGAATTGTCGGCCCGAAACCGTAAGGGACCGCGTCGTCATGGTAGAAGGCGACCTTGCCGGCGAAGGGTGCATGCACCGGCTCGTTGGCGGGAGCGAAGAGATCGATGCCGAGATGAATCGTGCGGCGCAGGCTTGCAGTCGCCTGGTAGGCGTCACCCTTGTAGACCGCTCTGTCCTCCCCGTAGAGGCCAAGGCCGAAATCCGCCCCCTCCGCATGAATATGGGCGTCGATGCGCGCTTGCGCCACGTCCTTGTCGAGACCTGCCCAGTTCTCCGGGCTGTTCGCCGAAAAATCGAAGACGGCTGCCTTCGGTCTTGCAATGCCCGGCTTGATGACGCCCGAAAAATCATGCGCATTGCGCTCCAGCCACCGCACCACCCGTGCGGCCCTCGGGATGGGTGCGAAGCCGCAGGCGTCGCGAAGGCGGGCGATGGCGAACGAGCGGTTCTCTTGTTCGAGGCGTTTCAGTTCGCGCCAGACGTCCTCCTGGCTGACGAGCAGATAGGTGTTCTCGGGGTTGTCGCGGATCTGCCTTGCCGCCATGCACATGCTGACGGCGTAGCGGGTGCGCACGAGATCGAAGATCAGCTCGGCCTCCGTTTCGCCGAGCGGATTGACGCCGTGATAGGCGCCCGCCAGCCGCGCGATGGCGCCGATCGGATCCGGCGTGCCGATCAGCGCATAGGCGGAGGCGACGGCCACTTCCACCACCCGATAGCTCTCGACCATATCGCCGAAGTCGAGCAGTCCGCTGACGCAGCCGTCGGCGCCGACGAGCACGTTATAGTCATTGGCATCGTTGTGGATGACCTGCCGGGGGCACGCCTCAAGGCGCGGCAGCACGGTGGAGACGAAGTGATCGAGGATCGCGCGAACCGCGCTCCGCTTCTCCACATCCTCGATCAGAACGACGTTGGCGAGGTGCATTTCCGCCCGTGCGATATCCCAGGCGTACTCTCTCCTGGCGCCGGGATGCGAGAAACCGGCGAGGCTGCGGTCGAGCTTGCCGAGCAGCGCCCCAAGAGTCTCGACGCTGTTGCTCGTGCGGTTGGCGGCTCGTGCCCAGATCTCCCCGGGCAGCCACGTCAGCAGACGTGCGACACGCTCTCCTTTGAATTCGACGCGGATGAACGAGACACCGGAGCGGCTCGGCAGGGCCTTCGAGACGGGCAGATCCGTCGCCTCGCGCGCGAGATGGTCGAGAACGGCAATCTGCATGTCGAGCTCCTCGGGCGCGCCGAGGGCATGCAGTTTCAGGAGGAACGCGCGACCGTCGCTCGCCTGAATGCGGAAATTGAGATCGTGCTCGCCGGGCAGCGCCACGGTTTCTCCCGCGACGCCGTATTCGCGGGCGAGCAGCGCTTCGATTGCTTCGATTTCCTGCACGTTCTTGAACTCGCTCGTCGTCATCGTCCCACTCGCTTCACCACGATACCGTTCTTCCGTCGAAGGCCCGGAAGCTGCCGCTCTCGGCGAGCCCGGCCCGGTCGATGATCGCCTTCAGGCCGGCGGCGCTTTCCGCAACCGGCACGCTCGCCTGATGGCCGCCCATATCGGTTCTGACCCAGCCGGGGTGGAGCGACAGCACGGTGACCCGGTGGGGGCGCAAATCCTGGGCGAGCTTGACCGTGGCCATGTTCAGCGCCGCTTTCGAGCAACGATAGGCATAGTCTCCTTCGTCATCGTCGAGCGTGCCCTCGGCGAGCGATCCTGCGCGGCTGCTGATATTGGCGACGATGCGATCGCCGCCAGCGAGGAGATTTCGCAGCAGCGCCTGCACGATCAGGATCGGCGCCAGGGCATTGACGCGCATGACCTCCAGGAAATCCTCGGGCCTGACGGTCGACAGTCCGCCCGTGTCGCCGCGGACTCCGGCATTGTTGATGAGGACATCGATCGGCTGCTCGCCGAGGCTTTCGGCAAGCGCCGCCATCGACCTCGCGTCCGTGACATCGAGTATCCGACGTTCGATGCCGGTTTCCCCATCCCTCGCCGACGGTTGGCGGACGCAGGCGATCACCTGCCAGCCGGCGGCTGCATATTGCCGTGCAAGTTCCTGACCCAGGCCCCGCGATGCACCGGTGATCAGCACCGTGCGCGGCCCCTCTTCCCGTCTCCTATCGATGCTTGATGTCATATTTCCGCTCGATCATGTTGATGAGGCTCGCCGCCGCGAGCGTCAGGAAGATGTAGAAGATGGCTGCCGAGTTATAGGGCGCAAAGGGCAGGAAACTCGCCGACTGGAACTCGCGCATGCGCTGGGTGATGTCGCGGATCGACAGAATCGACAGGAGCGACGTGTCCTTGAGGATCGCGATCAGCTCGTTGCCGAGCGGTGGAATGATGATCCGGAACGCCTGCGGCAGGACCACCAGCCGCGCCGTCTGCCACCGGTTGAGCCCGATGCTGCGCGCCGCTTCGATCTGGCCGACCGGGATGGCGTTGATGCCGGAGCGGAAGATTTCCGCCAGATAGGCGGAATAGGCAAGCGCCATGGCGACGATGCCGCGCATCAGATTCGGCGGATCGAGCACGCCCTGCGTCACATCCTTCAACGCGCCGCTCAAGGGCAGGCCGACATAGAGCACGATCACCAGCATCGGAATGCCGCGGATCGTATCGACGACGAATTCCGAGCCGATCGCCAGGGGATGACGACGGTGCAGATAGCCGCCGAAGGTGAGCAGACCGAGGATGATTGCCAGGACGGCAAAAGTTATGCCTGCGGCCCGGTCTCGATCGTTCAAAGCCGCCGTTTCCCAAAGGAGCGGCAAGCCCCCGGGCAGGGCTTCGGCCGGCAGAAGCGCGGCCGTCACCTCGTCCTTTTCCATCGCCGCGACTGCCTCCGCCGGGCCAAGGAAGGTTCGTACCGCCGCCTCTTCAGCGGGCGCGCCCGGATATTGGCCGAAGCGCACCGCGCCTATGAGGCCGGACGGCGTGTTGCTGACGATCGCGACCCTGCCGTCGAGCCGCCCCGCAAGCACATAGGGCGTGCGAGGCTGCAACAGGAACCAGGCGGCGACGAGCACCAGGCCGAGGGTCGCGAGCGCGAAGAAGAGGCTGGTGCGCGCCGTATAATGCAACTGAAGCAATCCGACCCAGATGAGGCCGATGATCGCAGCGAGAAGATAGGCGGCAATGGCCGCGCGGACCGTGGTCGCCACGCCGGCGGCAAAGGCGATATGCGCAAAGAAGAGGATGAACAGGAGCCCCGTACCGTTGACGAGGCCGATGCTCCACGCTCCTGCGCGATGCAGGATGCTTTCCCGCGCAGACGCCTTGCCGGCACCGAAGAAAAGCATGGAGCCGAACAGGGTCAGCGCGAAGTAGGCCGGAAAAAGCACGGTTTCGATGCCGCGCAGGGTCATGTCCGCGGCGTCCGTCAATCGCCGGGGGCTAAGCCCCTTCACGACGAGATCGGACGTGAAGGGATCGACGGCATTGGCGACGACCGACGCAAGGTAGGGATGAACGGCGTCGCTCAGAAGCAAGATGGCCGCCGCAGCGAGATTGAGCACGGCGGCAGCGAGCGCCAGCCGCGGCCGCGGCGCCTTGGCGCGCGAAAAGACGAGAACGGCGATACCCGAGCCGAAGGCGACGAGCAGGGCAAGGAAGCCAGGTACGAAGGCGGACGAGCCGTTCTCGACTCCGAGAATGGCTCTCAGCGAACGTTGGTAGTCACCGGAGGAGGCGAAAAGATAGATGATGAACGGCAGCGCTGTCAGAATGATCAGATTGCTGGGCCGCACGCTTCTCAGGAACGACATTCATCCCTCCGGGGATTCTGCGCAGAAATTCGGCCCCGGAGCGCAGAACCGCTCCGGGGTGCTCGGATGAGGTTACTTCACGCCCCAGTATCTGTTGACGAGCTGATCCAGCGTGCCGTCGTCGCGGATCATCTTCAGTCCTTCGTTGAAGGCGGCGACGTTGGCATCGCCCTTGCGGAAGACGAGGCCGAGCGGATCGGATTCGAGGTCCCGGATCGCGACCACGAGTTCGCCGACGAACTCGCGTTCGTAAGCGGCAGCATTGGCCCCGTTGATGACGACGCCGTCGACATCTTTGTTCTTGAGCGCGATGATCGCGGCGCTGAAGCTGTCATAGGCGACGACGTTTTCTTTGCCGACCACCCCTTCGGCGACCTGCGCATCCGTGGTGTTGGCCTGAGCGGAGAGCTTCTTCCCCTTCGACTTGAAGTCTTCCAGCGACACGCCCTGGTCCTCGACCCGCATCAGCACCGCCTGGCTGTTGACGATGTAGGGATCGGAGAAATCCATGGCCTTCTTGCGTTCCTCGGTGATCGACACGCCCGAGGCGACGAGATCGAAGTTGCCCTGATCGAGCGCTGCGAAAATGCCGTCCCAACCGGTGGTCACGAATTCCGCCTGGCAGTTGATCTTTGCGCAGATCGCATTCACCACGTCGATATCGAAACCGACGATCTGGCCTGTCGCGGGATCGACGCTCTCCATCGGCGGCGAGGTCGTGTCCGAGCCGACCTTCAGCAGCTTCCCCCCGAGATCGGCGGACGCCGCGCCGCCTGAGGCGAGGGCCGCGATCGCAAGTCCAATTACAAGTGTTTTCACCTTGGTTCTCCTCCGTTGTGAATTCTTTTCCTACGCCGACTGCGCCAGGCGCCCGCCGAGATTGTCGGGCTGCCTCTCGATCAGCGTTGGCCTGAAAACCTGCTTCAACGTTTGCGCGTCCTCTCCCGCCATGCGCCGCAGCAGAAACTCCCCGAGGGTTCGCCCGAGTATCTCGATGGGCTGATAGAAGGTCGTGATCGGCGGCGTGAAATAGGCGCTGACATTGATGTCGTCATAGGCGACCACGTCGACATCGACGCCGATCCGCCGTCCACGCGAGCCCAGGCCCGAAAGCACGCCGAGCGTGGTCGACTCGTTGCTGCAGACGAAGGCCGTCGGCGGCCGCGCCGCGTCGAGAAGACCGAGCGCGCTCTCGCGGCCGAACTGGGTAGAGAGATCGCCTTCGGCGATCAGATCGTCGGACGGCGGTAGCCCCGTCTCGCGAAAAGCCCGCATGAAGCCGTCCACCCTGTCCTCGGCGTAGGAGAGATGCCTGAGCGGATTGACGAGCGCGATCCGCCGGTGTCCGCCGGCGATCAGCCGGGCGGTCGCCGCATGGGCCGCCCACTCGTTGTCGATGTCGACATGTGCGTAATCGAGGGGCTTCCGACAGCGACCGAGAGAGACGAAGGGAAATCGGCTCTCGACCAGAAGATCGATGCGCGGGTCGTCGGCGCGTATGCCTGAGAATATCAGTCCGTCCGCCAGACCCTCATCGATGACCCGGCGCGCCGCCTCGCAGCCGTCCTCCACATTGCGCACGACATGGACCGACATGCGATAGTCGCTGCCTTCCAGCGCCTGACTGATGCCGCTGAGGATCTGGGTATATTCGACGCCATCCCATTCATAGTCGCGCGCAGCCGTTACCGGCATGAGCACGGCAGCCTGGCAGGTCCGGCCGGTCCTCAGCGCCATGCCGCGGGCGTTGGCACGATAGCCGATCTCCGCAGCGGCACGATGGATGAGCGCCTTCGTGGCCGGGGCAACCATGGGAGAGCCGTTGAGCGCCTTCGACACCGTTGCAATGGAATAGCCCGTAGCCTCGGCCAAAGCCTTGATCCCCGGCCGTACGCGCGGCGACTGCGTGTTTTCCATGATCGGCGGCCTCCCGACGAAAGCCGTATCAGCTGATAAAAACGATTTCAACGAAAAATATAAACGTTTTTATTCCGTGTTCGCATGAGTACATGCGATTGATGGAATATGTCGGCGAGCGGATTTTTGGATAAAGGTTGCGCTACGAGACCCGGCGGCGCGACAGGATTCCGAGGGAAACGAGCTCATGCCGACTACAGCGACGCCGGCAAGCGAACGCTCGTTTTCTTCGGTTTCTGTTTTCTACTTCTCTGTCTTGCCGGCAAAATCCGCCGGGTTCTTGTATTTCACCGTTTGCAGATGCTCGCAGTAGAGCACCAGCTCGCCCTCGTTCTTAAAGACCTGGTAGCTGGCGCGAATGAGCCCGAGGTCTTTGTAGCGGGGCGTTTTTTCCATGTTGGTCCGGATCGTGTAGATGGTGTCATCGATGAAGACCGGCTTGATGAACCGGAGCTTGTCGTAGCCATAGGAAAAGGCGTTGACGCAGTTGGTGGCGACGAGGCCGAGACCGGCCGAGAACACGAAGGCGCCGGCAACGAGGCGACGGCCGAAGATGCCTTCCCGCTCCGCAAACATCTGATCCTGGACATAAGGATGGATGTCGACGACCAGGGTATTGAAGAGGTGGCTATCGCTCTCGCCAATCGTGCGGCGTAACGACCGGATGCGCTGACCGACGGGCCAATCCTCGTAGAACCAGTTTTCGGCGTTCCAGACCGGCAAGGCGGCATGGTCTTCCGGCATGTCGGCGGGACGTGTCGAAGAAACTCCGACGGTGGGCGTGAACTCATCCATGGTCAGTACCTGCGTAAGAAGTCGGGATTATCGGAACCGTTTCCGGCCTATGCGCCACAATGGCGCAGAGGCCGTATTTCGTCGCGCTATTGGACCGCCGTCGTCCCATAGACCAGGTTCGGCAGCCAAAGCGACAGCTGGGGGAACATGCTCAGCATGACGAGAATGACCATCATCATCGCCAAGTATGGCAGCACCTCGCGGGCATAGGCCATCATCGGCACTTTCAGCACCATGGACGAAATGTACATCAATCCCCCGACTGGCGGCGTGATGCCGGCGATGGTCAGGTTCGTGATAAACACGACGCCGAAATGCACGCGATCGATGCCGACGCCATCGATGATCGGAATCAGCATCGGCGTCAGAATGATCAGTGCCGCCGACCCCTCGATCGCCGTGCCGATGACGATCAGCAGGACGTTGATGAGGAGCAGCATCAGGAGCGGATTGTCGGTGGCTTCGCCGAGCCAGCCGGACATGGCCTGCGGCACCTGCTCCCAGGCGAGATAGAAACCGAAGGCTGCCGCCGCGCAGATCATGATCATGACCACGGCCGAATCGCGCACCGCCTCGGCAAGCACCTCCGGGATCTGGCGGAAGGTGAATTCGCGGTAACCGAACACGGCGACGAAGAGCACATAGACGACGACCACCGCACCGGCTTCTGTGGTCGTGAAAAGACCGTATCGCGTACCGGCGAAGATCACCACCGGGATCGACAGCGCCCAGAGCCCGTCGATCAGCGCCCGGATGCCCTCCGCGCGGGTGGCGCGCTCCTTGCGCAACGGCTTGTAACCGCGCTTGCGCGCGATGAAATAGGTGGTGACCATGAGCCCGGTCGCCAGCACGAGGCCAGGCACCACACCCGCTGCGAAGAGCCGGCCGATGGACGTCTCCGCGAGAAAACCATAGACGATAAGACCGATCGACGGCGGAATGAGGCTGGTGATGATGGCCGCCGACGATGTGATGACCGCGGCAAAGGCCCGGCTGTAGCCCCGTTGCGACATCTCGACGCCGAGCGTCTTGGCGAGCATCGCCGCATCGGCATTTGCAGATGCGGTAAGTCCGCCGAGCAAGGTGCCGAGCACGGTGCACATCTGCGCCAGCGCGCCCGTCATGTGGCCGACAAGCACGTCCGCAAGCGCCAAAAGGCGCCGGGTGATGCCGGACGCGTTCATGATGCAGCCGGCAAGAACGAACAGCGGCAGCGCCAACAAGGACACGGACTGGCTGCCCTCCGCCATTTCCTGGGCGAAATTGGCGAGCGGGATCATGTCCATATTGATGAGGAAGAAAGCGAACGCTCCGATCGCCATGGCCCAGGTGATCGGCGTCGACAGCAAGAACAGGACGACGACGAGAAGCGAGGGACCGGCCAAATGGAACAGGGTCATATCAACGATTCCAAATTGCGATGCTGACGGACGGTCCAGGGCCTCTCGACGATCAGATGCTGGACGAACATCCCGGCAGAGGCGAGCGCCAGAGGCGCATAGGACAGGCTGCGCGACAGATCGAGTGCGATCGTATGCACATTGCGTGAGATCCAGGCCTGCCACGCGAAGAGGATGGTCATGACGATGAAGAAGAGTGCCAGCAGCAGATAGTTGAACCAGGCGACGGCTTTTCGCCAGCTGTCCGGGAGAGCCGCGACAAGCACGTCGATCGCCGCGTGCGTGCCGAGACGGACGCCGGCGACGGCACCGAAGAAGACGAGATAGGCGAAGGCCATCATCGCCAGCTCATAGGTCCAGGCGGCCGGCTGGGGGAAGACATAACGGCTGACGACCCCCCAGAGGATCGAGAAGACGATGACGAGGAGCGCCACGACGCCGATTGCCTCATCGGCGCGGCGCAGGCTGATGAGAGGAATTATCTCCTCCGGCGGGCGTGAGCTTTCCATGATGCCTCGATTGTTGAGGGGCAATCCGAGCTGGCGTCGATGCAGGGCCCGATTGACGTTCGGAGCGCGATCCGGCCGGCGAAGACGGCCCCCCGCGGCAGCAGCGTCCAAGAGCGGGATGACGTGTATACGGTCTCTCCGCCCGCATCCCGCTCGAAACGGCGTCTCCTACTCTGCCATCGCCTTTTGCACCTGATCGTAGATGCCGGGCGTGATGTTCGGCACCTTCTCATAGGCTGCACGCGAGGCCTCGATGAATGCCGGAATGTCGACATCGGTCACGATCTCGACGCCGGAGGAGGCGAGCTGCTTTGCATAGGCATCGTCCGTGTCCAGCGTCATCTGCGTAAGCTCTTTGGCAATTGTCTGCCCTTCCTCCAGAAGAATCTTCTGCAGGTCTTCGGGCAGGCTGTTGAAGAGCTGGCTGGAAGCCACCCAGGCCGTGAACATGATCTGGTGGCCGGTTTTCGAAATGACCTTGCGGGTCTCGTTCAGCTTCGCTCCGGCTATCGAGCCGAAGGGGCCTTCGGCCGCGTCGACAACCCCGGTCTGCAACGCATTGTAGACGTCTCCCCACGGCAATTCCGTCGGCCTTGCACCGTAATTGCCGAAAGTCGCCATCATGATCGGCGAGGAGGGCACGCGAATGGTGACGCCGGCCAGGTCCGCGGGTGAGCGAACCGGTTTGTTGGCGATGATGTGGCGGTAGCCGAACAGGCCGTTCGGCATGATGATCTTGATGCCCCGCGCCTCCAGCTTGCTGGAAAGGTCCCTATAGAGATCCGAAGCGAAGAGACGGTCCGTCGCCGCCAGATCCGGATAGACATAGGGGCCGGCAAGGATCGATAGATCCGGCACGAACTGGCCGAGCTGACCATAGTCGGTGGCGCTGAGCAGGCTTGCGCCGCTCATGACCATCTCGTTGACTTTTTTCTGCGCGCCGAGCTGATCGCCCGTCATGACGGTAATGGCGATGCGTCCGCCGGAGCGCTCACCGACACGCTCGGCATAGGTTTTCATGGCCTTGATGATCGGCTCGTCCGGATTCACCTGCGAGGTCGAAAATCGCAGGCTGTATTCCTGCGCGTTGGCAATGCCGCAGAACGACAATGCAGCCATTACGGCCGCAGCGATCAAGGTCTTCATGCTGTCCTCCCTATTCCGGACTCCGCCTCCGGACTTTCACAAGTTTGAATAATATATTCACAAATGAACGAATGGCGTCAAGCCGTGAATCGTCGCTCAAAGGCCATGAGGACAAAGAAAACCTTCAGGCTTTTCACATCGCCAGGGTTCCAGATTGCGCGAACAATCCATTCCCAAATAAATTTTTTGGACCGTCGGGATCTGGAGCGCCTGCAGTCAATCCTTCTTCAGCCCGCGATCCTCCGGCTTCTCACAGCGTCATCCCTGACCAAGGTCAAGCTGAAGGATGACGGCGTTAGGCAAGAACGGGCGCGGCGAGACAGGTGCACAATCGGCTGATCAACGCGAACCGCACAAAATTTCATCACTGCACGCAAACGGCTTATTTTTAAATCAACGGGCTTACTTCGAAGACAAAGGGCGTTTTCCGCCTTTTGCAGATTTTTCAAGGCGATGGCCGGCGGGCGGAGATCTGGCATGGCATTTGCATCTCTACACCTGCTTCGGTCAACGGCGACTGAAGCGAGCCCAGGCGCCGCATACGCCTGCCGAAGACACCGACGTCGCAAGGTCTTTGCCTCCGTAAGGGTTTCCTCCCGGTCCCGGAGCGCAAATTTCCGAGCGGCGTTTTTTTATGCCGGTTTTCGGCCGGCCAAATCGAACCGACCTGAACTGCCGCGAAGCACTGCTCGAATTCTTCTATGAGCGCCCGCTTCGTAAAAGCTGCGGAGTGACCACATGACTGAAACTGCACTCGAGAAACTCGTCATCGTCGGCAACGGCATGGCTCCGGGCCGGATGCTGGAAGAGCTCTTCGAAAAGGCGCCCGGGCGTTATGCCGTGACGATCTTCAACGCCGAGCCGCGCGTCAATTACGACCGCATCATGCTTTCGCCGGTGCTATCCGGTGAGAAGGAGTATGAAGAAATCATCATCCATGGCGATGGATGGTACATCAAGCACGGCATCACCCTCTACAAGGGCCACAAAATCGTTGCGATCGATCGCGACGCCAAGACCGTCACTTCCGACCACGGCGTTACGGAAAGCTATGACAAGCTGGTGATCGCCACCGGTTCGGTGCCCTTCATCATCCCTGTGCCGGGCAAGGAACTGCGCGGCGTCATCACCTATCGCGACCTAGACGATGTGCAGGCGATGCTGCTCGCGGCGCAATCGCGCGAAAAGGCCGTCGTCATCGGTGGCGGCCTGCTCGGGCTGGAGGCGGCAGCTGGTCTTCAGGCGCGCGGCATGGACGTCACCGTTCTGCACGTCATGCCGACACTGATGGAACGCCAGCTCGATCCGGCCGCAGGCTACCTCCTGCAGAAGGCCGTCGAAGAACGCGGCATCAAGGTCGTCACCAAGGCGAACACGAAACGCATCCTCGGCGAGGAGAAGGTCCAGGGCATCGAGCTCGACGATGGCCGGATCATTCCGGCGACGCTGGTGGTGATGGCTGTCGGCATCCGGCCGAATGCCGGTCTTGCCAAGGAGGCCGGGCTGGCCGTCAATCGCGGCATCGTCGTCGACGCCGGAATGCAGACGTCCGACGGGGACATCATGGCGCTCGGCGAGTGTGCCGAAGTCGGCGGCATGGTCTACGGCCTCGTCGCGCCCCTTTACGAAATGGCGCGCGTCGCCGCCTCCCACCTCGCCGGCGACCGCCGCGCCGCCTTCGCGCATTCCGACACGCCGACAAAATTGAAGGTGACGGGCATCAACCTCTATTCGGTCGGCGACTTCGCCGATGCCGACGGACGCGAAGAGATCGTACTGCGCGATGCCACCGCCGGCATCTACAAGCGGCTCGTACTGAAAGACAACCGCATCATCGGTACCGTGCTCTACGGCGACACCGCCGACGGAGCCTGGTTCAACGACCTTTTGAAGCGCGGCACGGATATCTCCGAAATGCGCGACACCCTCATCTTCGGCCAGGCCTATCAGGGGGGATCTCCGCTGGACCCTACGGCGGCCGTTGCAGCCTTGCCGGATGATGCGGAAATCTGCGGCTGCAACGGCGTGTGCAAGGGCAAGATCGTCGGAGCGATCGTCTCCAAGGGCCTGACCTCGCTCGACGACGTGCGCGCCCATACCAAGGCTTCCGCCTCGTGCGGTTCCTGCACCGGCCTGGTCGAGCAGATCATGTCGCTGACGCTCGGCGACACCTACAATCCGGCTGCGGTGCAGCCGATGTGCACCTGCACGGATCTCGGCCATGACGACGTGCGGCGCCTGATCAAGGCGAAGAAGCTGAAATCCATTCCCGCCGTCATGCAGGAACTGGAATGGAAGACCTCCTGCGGCTGCGCCAAGTGTCGCCCGGCGCTCAACTACTATCTCGTCTGCGATTGGCCGGACGAATATGCGGACGATTACCAGTCGCGCTTCATCAACGAGCGTGTCCACGCCAATATCCAGAAGGACGGCACCTATTCCGTCGTACCCCGCATGTGGGGCGGCGTCACCAATGCGAAGGAACTTCGCGCCATCGCCGATGTCGTCGACAAGTTCAACGTGCCGCTGGTGAAGGTGACCGGCGGTCAGCGTATCGATCTGCTCGGCATCGAGAAGGAGGATCTGCCCGCCGTCTGGGCCGATCTCGGTCAGGCGGGCTTCGTTTCGGGTCAGGCCTACGCCAAGGGGCTCAGAACGGTGAAGACCTGCGTCGGCTCCGATTGGTGCCGCTTCGGCACACAGGATTCGACCGGCCTCGGTATCCGCATCGAGAAATTCATGTGGGGCTCCTGGACGCCGGCCAAGCTGAAGATGGCCGTCTCCGGCTGCCCGCGCAACTGCGCGGAGGCGACCTGCAAGGACGTCGGGGTCATCTGCGTCGACTCCGGCTTCGAGATCCATTTCGCAGGGGCCGCCGGCCTCGACATCAAGGGCACCGAGGTTCTGGGTCTGGTCAGGACCGAGGACGAGGCGCTCGAACATATCGTCGCGCTGACGCAGATGTATCGCGAACAGGCCCGCTATCTCGAGCGCATCTACAAATGGGCAAAGCGCATCGGACTGGACGAGATCCGCCGGCAGATCATGGAGGATGCGGAAAAGCGCAGGGCCTATTTCGACCGCTTCGTCTTCAGCCAGAAATTCGCCCAGGTCGATCCCTGGTCGGAGCGTGTCTCCGGCAAGGACAAGCACGAGTTCCGGCCGATGGCGACGGTCGGCTTCAATCAGGCAGCGGAGTGACCGATGAACATGAACTGGATTGCAATCGGCGACATCGACGATATCCCGCTGCGTGGGGCCCGCTGCGTCAGGACGCCCAACGGCAAGATCGCCGTCTTCCGGACCGCCGAGAACGAGGTCTTTGCGATCGAGGACCATTGCCCGCATAAAGGGGGCCCTCTTTCCCAGGGCATCGTGCACGGCACGGCCGTCACCTGCCCGCTGCACAACTGGGTGATCTCGCTCGAGACCGGCAAGGCGCTCGGTGCCGACGAGGGCGAGGTGCGCACGATCCCCATCCGCAACGACAATGGCGCGCTGTTCGTCGCTCTTGAGAGCCTCTCGCTGGCAGCGGCGGAATAAGCATGGCGCAAGAGGTCAAGACCACCTGTCCCTATTGCGGTGTCGGTTGCGGCGTCATTGCCCGCGTGGGTGATGACGGTGCAGTGAGCGTCAAGGGCGATCCGGAACATCCGGCCAATTTCGGCAGGCTCTGTTCGAAAGGGTCGGCACTCGCCGAGACCCTCGATCTCGACGGCCGCCTCCTTCATCCGGAAATCGGCGGCCGTCGCGCAGGCTGGAGCGAGGCGCTCGATCTCGTTGCCGAACGCTTTTCGCACAGTATCGCCAATCACGGTCCCGATTCGGTTGCCTTCTACGTCTCGGGACAATTGCTGACGGAGGACTATTACATCGCCAACAAGTTGATGAAGGGTTTCATCGGCTCGGCGAATATCGATACCAACTCCCGGCTCTGCATGTCCTCCTCCGTCGCGGGCCACCGCCGGGCCTTCGGTTCCGACACCGTGCCGGGCGTTTACGAGGACCTGGAACTCGCCGATCTCGTGGTGCTGACGGGCTCCAATCTCGCCTGGTGCCACCCGGTGCTCTATCAACGCCTCTCCGCAGCCAAGGCAAACCGCCCGGAGATGAAGATCGTCGTCATCGACCCCCGCCGCACGATGACGGCGGACATCGCCGACATGCATCTGGCGATCGCATCCGACGGAGACGTCGCCCTCTTCAGCGGGCTGCTTGCCCATCTCGCCGCAAGCGGTGCGGTCGACCGGAACTACGTTTCGAATTACACGGGCGGCTTCGACGAGGCCGTCGCGGCCGCATCGAGGCTCGATCCCCCGTCACTTTCCAAGACGACCGGGCTGACGCCGACGCAGCTTCATGCATTTTTCCGTCTTTTCGAGACGACCGAAAAGGTCGTGACCTGCTATAGCCAGGGGGTTAACCAGTCCGCTGCCGGGACCGACAAGGTCAACGCCATCATCAACTGCCATCTTGCGACCGGGCGCATCGGCCGGCCGGGCATGGGGCCCTTCTCGCTGACCGGGCAGCCCAATGCGATGGGCGGGCGGGAGGTCGGGGGCCTGGCAAACATGCTTGCCGCCCATATGGACATCGAAAAATCACTCCACCGGGACAAGGTACGGCGCTTCTGGGGCGCGCCGGCAGTCGCGAGCAGGCCCGGCCTCAAGGCGGTCGATATGTTCCGCGCCGTCGCCGACGGGCGCATCAAGGCGCTGTGGATCATGGCGACCAACCCGGTCGTCTCGATGCCCGACGCCGATGCCGTCGAAGCGGCGATCAAAGCCTGTCCCTTCGTGGTCGTCTCCGACATCATGAGAGACACCGACACCGCCCGGCACGCCCACGTGCTCCTGCCCTCGCTCGGCTGGGGCGAGAAGGACGGTACGGTCACCAATTCCGAGCGCCGCATCTCGCGTCAGCGCGCCTTTCTCGCAGCTCCCGGCGAAGCGCGGCCCGACTGGTGGCAACTCGCCGGAGTCGGCAGGCGCATGGGCTTCGCCGCGGCCTTCGCCCATGTTTCACCAGCCGAGATCTTCGCCGAGCATGCCTCGCTTTCGGGCTTCGAAAACGACGGACGCCGCGACTTCGACATCAGCGCCCACGCCGAGATCGAAGGCCCTGCCTATGACGGCCTGAAGCCGTTTCAGTGGCCGCAGCCCAAGGGCAGCGCGCCGCACGAAAGGCGGTTCTTTGCCGAGGGCGAATTCTATCATCCGGATGGCCGCGCGCGCTTCGTCGCCGTCGAGGTGCCACGGCCAAGAAGCGCCGACGATGCCTTCCGCTTCACGCTCAACACCGGCCGGGTGCGCGACCACTGGCACACCATGACGCGCACGGGCAAGAGCGCCAGGTTGTCGGGTCATCTCGCCGAGCCCTTCGTCGAGATTCATCCGGGTGACGCACAGGCGGTCGGCATCAGCGACGCCGACCTCGTCACTCTGGAAAGTCCGCACGGCGCGGCGATCGTCCGGGCGCTGGTCACCGACCGGCAGGCGGAGGGCAATCTCTTCGTGCCCATGCATTGGAACGACCAGTTCGCCTCCAGGGCGCGGATCGATGCGCTGGTTGCGCCGGTAACCGACCCGGTCTCCGGCCAGCCTGCGTCGAAGAACATGCCGATCCGCGCGAGCCGCTTTGCGGCTGCCGCCTATGGCTTCGCGGTTTCGGCGCGTAAACCAAGGGAACTCGACGCCGCCTATTGGGCGCTCGCCAGAGCCGAGGGCGGGTGGCGGGTGGAACTCGCCTTCGCCGAAACGAATGCCGACTGGCTCGACTGGTGCCGGAAGACCTTTGCGATCGCCGCCGAGATCGAACCGATCGGCTATACGGACCGCACCTCCGGCGAGCTTCGCCTGGCCTTTTTCGAAGGGGACCGGCTGCTCGCCAGCCTGTTCCTTTCTCCGCGGCCGGTCGCCGTGGCGCGCAGCTGGGCGGTATCGCAGCTCGGCGCTTCGCACCACAACCTCGCCAAGCGCTTTGCCGTCACCGCCGGGCGCCCGGGCGCCGATACGCCCGATCCGGGCGCGACCGTCTGCTCGTGCTTCAGCGTCGGAGTCAACCAGATCACTGCGGCCGTCCGCGACGGTTGCCATAGCGTCGAAGCGGTGGGCGAGAGGCTCAGCGCCGGCACCAATTGCGGCTCCTGCCGCGCCGAGATCAGGGGGATCATAAATGGCTGCCTCACCCTCGCTGCTGAGTGAGCCGGCCCAAAAGCCTCAGCGCGTGACCGCACTCGCGACGCTGCCGCTCTTCTGGCCCCTGAACGGCAAACGGGCCGTTGTCGCCGGCGGCAGCGATGCGGCCGCCTGGAAGGCCGAACTGCTGGCGGCCTGCGGCGCGGAAGTTCACGTCTACGCGCCGCGGACGTCGCTGAGCGATCTCTTCCTCGACCTCCTCGCCCGTGGGCCCGCGCATGAACACGGCTTGCTCGTTCACCACGACCAGGCGTGGCATGAGGGTGTTTTTCGAGATGTCGCACTCGCCATTGCCGATTGCGACGACCAGGCCGACGCAGAAGCATTCTTTCGAGCCGCTCGGAGCGCCGGCGTGCCCGTCAACGTCATCGACAAGCCTGCTTTCTGCGCGTTTCAGTTCGGATCGATCGTGAACCGCTCGCCCGTGGTCGTTGCGATCTCAACGGATGGCGCGGCACCGATCTTGGCACAGGCGATCCGCCGGCGGATCGAGGCCCTGCTGCCGCCGGCACTCAAACGGTGGGCAACGGTGGCGCACGCGATCCGCGACCGCGTGAACGCGCGCCTGAAACCCGGTGCCGCGCGCCGCGCCTTCTGGGAGCGCTTCGTCGACAGGGTCTTTCTGGATACACCGGAGGAGGGTGTAGAGACGCGGCTGATGGCGGAGGTGGATCGTCTGGTCACGCGCCCCTCCGCCATCGGCCGCGTCACCATCGTCGGCGCCGGCCCCGGCGACGCGGAACTCCTCACCTTGAAGGCAATTCGCGCCCTGCAAGCCGCCGACGTGATCCTCTTTGACGAACGGATCCCTGACGACGTCCTGGAACTGGCGCGCCGGGAGGCAAGGCGCGTCCCCGTCGCGCCGAGCGCCACGGATAGCAGAGACATCGCGGCCCTCGTCGGGGAAGGGAAACGCGTGGTGCGCCTTCGGTCCGGGAACCCGATGGCGCTTGCCGGTGCCGTCGAGGAGATCGCAGCGCTTGAGAGCCTTGGAATTCCTGTCGAGATCGTGCCGGGTGTCGAGGCGGCACCTTGCCGTTCCGATGTAATCCAGGTGGCCTTCCGCGGGAGGGAAGTCTCGCAGCCGGGCCTGCGCGCTGCCCATTGATGCAGATCGGGCGTACGCAACAGCTCAGGAGGCGGAACCCGCGGAGCGGTTGGCGTTCCGCGAAGCCTCCAGCCGATCGATGAACGGCCGTTGCGAAACATTTATCTTGCCGCGCGCCTCTTCGAGCGTGAACCATCCGGCGCGGTCGACCTCCGGGAAGACCTGCATCCTGCCGCTGCGTGGCGGCCACTCTGTCTCGAACACGTTGCTGCGCAGGCTGGCAACGTCGAATTCGCTCTCATGCGCATAGGCGGTGACGAGTTTGCCGCCCTTCTGGCGCTCCTCGCCGAGAAGCTCCAAGGGGCCGGTTATCGCGATGCCGGTCTCCTCGAGGAACTCCCGGCGCGCAGCGGCTTCCGGCTCTTCATCGGCATCATACTCACCCTTCGGGATCGACCAGGCGCCGAGATCCCTGTTCATCCAGAAAGGCCCACCCGGATGGACGAGCAGAACCAGGAGGTTGCCCGCCTCGTATCGATAAAGCAGAACGCCCGCACTTCTCTTCGGCATTTTCGACCTCTGTCTGAAGCGGCACCGTGCGCCAATCCATGTGTCCATTGATTGTAGCCGATCAATGGACAAAAGCATGCAGCAGCTCAAAGTGCTACAGCGACCTGCAATCTCTCCGCCCCTCATCCTGTGCTCGTCACAGGGATCCAGCAGCGCCACGTCTGCGGCGCGTGAAGCGTTTCTTTCAGCCCAAGGACTTGGTCTGGCTGGATTCCTGTGACAAGCACAGGAATGAGGCGATCAACAAGCCGCCGCGGGTCTGATCTCGACAGGCACTAGGAGGAACCCTCCTTCTTCGTCGCCAGCATGTCGGCGATCTCCATCGGGAACGGGAAGATTATCGTCGAGTTCTTTTCGCCGGCGATGACATTCAACGTGCTGAGATAGCGCAGCTGCATGGCCTGGGGTTTCCGGGCGAGAATTTCTGCCGCTTCCAGCAGTTTCGCCGCGGCCTGCTGCTCGCCCTCGGCATTGATCACCTTGGCGCGCCTTTCGCGTTCGGCCTCGGCCTGGCGCGCGATCGCCCGGATCATCGATTCGTTGATGTCGACATGCTTGATCTCGACGGTAGCGACCTTGATGCCCCATGCGTCCGTCTGCACGTCGAGGATCTTCTGAATGTCCTCGTTCAGACGGTCGCGCTCCGCGAGCATCTCGTCCAGATCGTGCTTGCCGAGCACGGATCTCAGCGTCGTCTGGGCGAGCTGGCTCGTCGCGGCCATGAAATCCTCGACCTGGATCGTCGATTTCTCCGCGTCGATGACGCGGAAATAGATCACAGCGCTGACCCGCACTGAAACATTGTCGCGCGAGATCACGTCCTGGCTGGGCACGTCGAGAACACGGGTCCTGAGATCGACGCGCACCATCTGCTGCACATAGGGGAGGAGCAGGATCAGCCCCGGTCCCTTGACGCCGGTGAAACGGCCGAGCGTGAAGATCACGCCGCGTTCATATTCCCTGAGGATCCTGATCGCAAAGGCGATGACGATCAGCAGGAACAGGAGCGCGGCGGCAAAGGGCGCAAGATTTCCAAGCCAGGTCATGAGCGGTCTCCTTTTCCCCCGTGGTCGATTGGGGAGTTGGTGCGGGACGCGGGCGGCAAACCGCGCATGCTTTTCATCATCCCGCTCCAGCCGGTTTGCGCGCCACCTTGAGCGTGAGGCCCTCCCGGCCGACGACCATGACGTCCTCGCCCGGTCCAAGCGGTTCACTGCTGACGGCTCTCCATCGCTCGCCGTGGGCGATCACATAGCCGTCCGCGCCCGCCCAACTGTCGACCTTGCCGGAAATGCCGATCATCTCTTCCGCGCCGGTGGCGACCCTGTACCGGCGCGAAACAAGGGCGAGGCGCGCGACCAGCAGGCTGAACGCCAGACTGGCTATCGCAATACCGCTCAGTGCAGGCCAGGACACCTGCAGTCCGGGCATGTCCGTGTCGAAGAGAATGGCAGCGCCCAAGACCAGGGCCACGGTGCCGCCGAGGCCGAGCACGCCGAATGACGGCGCATGCGCCTCCGCCACCAGCAGCCCCGCCCCGAGGAGGATGAGGCCGACGCCGGCATAGCTCACCGGCAGCACCGCAAGCGCGTAGAGACCGAGCAGGAGGCTGATGCCGCCGATTGTACCCGGCACCACTGTGCCGGGCGCGAGAAACTCGAAGATGAGCCCGTAGATTCCGACCATCATCAGGAGGAGGGCGACGTTCGGGTTGGTGATCACCGACAGCAGCCGCGTCCGCCAATCCGGCGGAAGATCCTCTATGGCGAGCCCGGACGTATCGAGCCGAACGTCGGATTGGCCGATGCGGACGGGGCGGCCGTGGGCCTGCTTCAAAAGGTCGTCGACGCTGACGGCGGTGAAGTCGATGACCTGCTCGCGCGCGGCTGCGGCGGAGGAAAGGCTCGCAGCCTCGCGCACGGCCCGCTCCGCCCAATCGACGTTGCGGTTGCGCAATTCCGCCAGGCCGCGGATATAGGCGACCGCATCGTTGATGAGTTTCGCTTCACCGGCATCGGCCGGTTTGCGCGGTTCGGGCTCGTCCGGCTTGCCCGTCTTTTCTTCGCCTTCCTGCTCGTCATTGCCAAACAGTCCTCCGCCGATGGCGATCGGCGTCGCGGCGCCCAGATTCGTCCCCGGGGCCATGGCCGCAATGTGGCTCGCATAAAGGATATAGGTGCCGGCGCTTGCTGCCCGCGCTCCGCTGGGCGCGACGAAACTCGCGACCGGCACGGGCGAATCGAGGATGGCGCGTATGATGTCGCGCATCGACGTATCCAGTCCGCCGGGCGTGTCCATCTGCAGGACCACCAGCGCGGCACCGCGATCCCTGGCCTGTTGAAGACCGCGCGTCACATATTCTGCCGCGGCGGGACTGATGGCGCCGTTGACGTGCAGGACGATTGCCGTGCGCTCGGCTCCGGGCACCGGCGTGACAGGAAATGTGAAGGCCGACAGGAGACTGAACAACAGGATGAGGATGCGGGCCATTCGCCGTCGATACCTCACGGCTTCTCGTCTGCGGGCACTGGCGGATAGCTGCAAACCACCTCGCCCGCTCCACCTTTCGTCGAAATCGACACATCCTAATATAGTGCAGAATCGCGGAAAGCGTAAGCGATGCCGCATGCATGCTGCCGCAGAAGTTGCATCGTCCTCGCCGCTGGGTCAGCGGGCCGGCGCCGCGGCCGAGCGCGGAGGCGCGCGCGGGTGCACTCGGCGCGCCTGCGCCAGCGCGGCTATCTGCGCCGCCACGAAAATGGCGTGGTCGTTGACCTGCGGCAGGCCCATAAGTTCGCCAAAGGTGCCGCGGGCGAGAGGACCGGCGACGAAGAGGTCGTCCACCTCCCTGCTTTCGCTGTCGAGCGCCCTGCTCGTTTCGCTGCAGGCGAGGCCCAGCCCAACCGTATCGGGGCGCAGATAACCTGCGGCTCCGAGCGAATCCAGCCAGGATTGGCTTTGCAGGATCGACCGGTGCGCCGGGCCGGTGGTGATCACCACGGCGTCGAATTCCCCTTCTTCCCTTCCGCCAGCCCGCCGCTTCCGGAAAGTGACCGCGACATTCTCGCCGACGCGCGCCATGTGAGCGATCGAGCCGGCGAGGACGCGTATATCGCCGTCCCTCAGCCCCGCGCTCACGACCGCATCGATTTGCGGAGCTACACGAAAACGGTGCACGTCCCAGAAAGGCCGCACGTGACGGACAAGCCGCCGCCGCTCGCTCATCGGCAGATTGCGCCAGATCTCGCCGCCTTGTGCTCTGAGGGCATCGAGGACGGCATGCCATGTAAAGCCCTCGGCTTCCGCATCGCGGATCGTCCGGCGCACCTGGGAGAGCAACGCCGCGGCCGATCTCCAAGGCCGTGAGATGAAGTCGCCATAGGGGTCCTGCGCCCGGTCGGCATGTCCACGAGAACGCAGACCCCGCCGGGAAAAGGCGGTGATCGGCCCCTTATGCCCGCCTCTGCGCAGGGTGGCGATCACATCGGCCGAAGTCAGCCCGGTCCCGATGATCAGCACGCGGTCACCGGCCCGGATTCTGTCGAGCGTGCCGGGCTCGGTCGAATCCGGCACGTAGCGGGGGTGCCCCGTGAGGATGGCGCCTACGCCTGCGGGAGCCTCCGGAGCCGGGTGCGTCGTCGCCACCACCAGCACGTCGGCGCGGCTTAGCGTCCCGCCGTCGCCGCGAACCGCCCAGGCCGCTCCCTGACGCTCGACGGATATCACTCTCTCCCGATGGTGTGCGATGCGCCCGTGTTCCAGGAACGGCGCGACCGTCTCGGCGACATAGCGGCCGAAGAGCTGCCGGGCGGGATAGAGATGGCCGTCGCAGGCAAGCGCCTCGGGATCGTCGCGCGGTTCGCCCCGAAGCTCGAGCCAGCGCATGAAATGGTCGGGATCGCCCGGATCGATGCTCATGCGTGCGGCCGGGACATTGACGCGATGCGCGGGCTCCGCGGTATCATAGGCGAGGCCGCATCCCAGCCGCTCCCGCGGCTCGAAGACGGAAATCTGCCAGCCATCCATGGCGCGAGCCCGCGCCAGGTGCGTCGCGACCACGGCACCGGTGAAGCCGCCGCCGATGATTGCGACGGTGGGGCGCGTGAGGTAATGGCCGACGGCATCCGTCATATCGAAGACCTGCTGCGCAGCGACGACCCTGTCGTCGTTGAGTCTACCGTTTGAATTTGCCTGACCGCTACTTTCTGCAGCGGGCCGGATGACCGGCATTCGTCGGCCGCCATTCCGGCCGCCGCGGTCCTGTCTATCCGGCTTTCAGCGCCAGCCGCTTGCCTGTCGCGATAAGCCGTGCTGCCGCATAGGTCTGGGCAACGATCTCAGGGACCAGGTCGATGTCGGGCAGGCTTCCCAATCCGAGCGGACCGATCGCGAAGAGGTTCGGCGTGCGTCCGGACGGGCTCAAGACTTCTCCCGTCGGACTGACCGCGATGCCGAGCTCGAGTTCATCGGGTTCGGCAAGCCCACCCGCAAAAAGACTCCGTAGCAAGGGCGTATCAAGCTCCGGGGCGGAACAGCGGCAATCGATCACCTGATCTGCCCTGAGCAGTTCCTCGGCATGCCGACCCGCCCAGCGCACCATGATGCCTTCCGGCAGGCGCCGCCCCGCCCGTCCGCGGCGAAGCACGGTCCGCCCCTCGGCAAGTTCCTGCTGCAGCCGCGCGTGGACAGCCGCCGGGAGGCGATTTCTGTGGCTGTCGTAGATGGCCCGCAGGTGGCGGTTGAACTGCCGCTTTTCCTGCGCCGAGAGCGATTGCCAGAGCGAGCGCGCCCGCCGGCGCAGGCCGTTCATGGCCGACTGCCAGCTTTGCCCCTTCGCCTCGGCTTCGGCGCAGGCCTGACGCACGAACCGAACGATCCGGCGCAGGCCCTGCGGCATCGGATCGACCGGGAAACTCGGGGCTGCTGCGAGCTGCGTATGCGCCTGCGGCAGGAAGCCGTGGCGCGAAACGAGCGTGATTTCTCCCGCATAACCGTTATCGCGCATCTGGAAAAGCTGGTCGACCACGCGAATGCCGCTGCCGAGCAGGACCGCGTGGCGCGGGTCGACGAGGCGGCGCGTCCGCACAAGCGGTCGCTCCTCGTCAGAAACCTCGAGGTCGCGCGGATGCACGCCGAAGCCCGTTGCAAGAATGACGATGTCGCATGCGTCATGTCCGCCGTCACGCACAAGACTGAAGCGACCGCTTGCGAGTTGGCGCAAACCTGTGACCTGCTCGTGGGAAAACCTCACCGTGATGTCGGAACGTCGGGCAAGCGCCTCGGAAAAGCGTTGATGCACGTAGTCGCTGAAGATTCCTTTCGGCACGAAAATCTGCCGAAAGCCGGGAATGGCCGCCGGAACGGCTGTTCGGAACTCATCATTGGCGCAAAGCCAGTCGTTGAAATCGTCGGGCTGGCCAGCCGCGACCGAGAGGTCGCGCACCCGGCTGTTGAGGATCTCGCAGCGCTGCGCCGCGGAAAAAGCCTGGCCGCCGCTGATC
Source organism: Sinorhizobium sp. GQ132 (assembly GCF_059758575.1). NCBI lineage: Bacteria > Pseudomonadati > Pseudomonadota > Alphaproteobacteria > Hyphomicrobiales > Rhizobiaceae > Sinorhizobium > Sinorhizobium sp. GQ132. The sequence goes on from NZ_JCAXDX010000001.1 coordinate 261,168, forward strand.
GATGGATGCGGGTCGTACATGGTGAGGTGAAAAGATCCCCGCATCGACTTCATCAGCGCGATCGCCATCATGATGCCGGAAAATCCACGGCCGACGATTGCAATTTCCGGCTGCGAGGACGAGGCGGCCGCCGCTGACCTGCCGGCAAACAATCCACGAACGGTCATGTGAGCTCCTTTCGCGAGCTGGCTGTCGCTCCGTGGTCGGGGCAACTCTTAAGCAGGACTTCGAGACACACAAAAGCTCTGATGAATTTCACGGGCTCGTATACCGCTCGCCCGTCGGGATTTTCCGGGACGACGCGCCAGCCAAAGAACGCCTTGCGCCGCCTCCCTCCCGCTTCAAGCGAAATAAAACTCCGGTCGAATACCGCCTAGCGCGCGCAATGACCGCTGCAGGACTTCCAATTCTTGCATGTTGTACCCTCAAATCGGCTCCGACGTAAGAAACATGCAGCAGCGTTTCGGCCAGATGGTCATCCTTTTCGGAAGTAGTCTATAATTTTTGTATTCTATTGCAAATGCCCCCAACGGCAAGCTATTTTTCTAAAGGTAACGGCGACGGCGCGCCGTCGTTACACACAATTCATTGATTCTGCTTGGCATTTTTCATTTTCCAAAGCGAGCCCCTACCGGGTGTCCACCTGCGCGACCGCCTCCTGGAGGGACTGGAAGAAAATAGCGCCTGCTCCATACTAAGGGGCGGCGGCAATGCTCCACGGAGGGACAAGGATGGGGAACATCTCGCAATTCGCCGGAAAGACCAAGCCGACGCCGCACCGCATCGAAAGCGAGGAAGAGGCCCTGGCGATTGCAAGGGAGCTCGCGCTCCGGTTCTCCGACCGCGCCATCGAGCGCGATCTGGAGCGCGTCCTTCCTCACGACGAACTCGACCAGTTGGCCCAATCGGGACTGCTGGCGATCAGCATTCCATCGGAATACGAGGGCATCGACGTCTCCAACGTCGTGCTTGCCGAGATAACGGCGATCCTGGCGGAGGCCGACAGCTCCATTGGTCAGATCCCGCAAGGCCACTTTTACGTCCTCGAGGCGCTGCGTCAGCATGCCACCGAAGAACAGAAGCGGTTCTTCTTCGGGCGCGCCATGGCAGGCGACCGCTTCGGCAGCGCACTTTCGGAAAGCGGCGACGAAAAAGCCCGGATCACCGGGAATGGCGCCGGGTACCAGATCAACGGCCGGAAGCAATATTCCACGGGCGCTCTCTTCGCCGACTGGCTCGCCATCTCCGCGCTCGATCCCGCCGGCCGCATGACCATGTCGTTCGTTCCGCGCGCGACGGACGGCGTCCGGATCATCGACGACTGGGACAGTTTCGGGCAGCGCGTCACCGGCAGCGGCACGGTGGTCCTCGAAGACGTTCACGTGGATCTCGGTTCTGTCGTGCCGCATCACCGCGGCTTCGAGCGACCGAATACGATCGGTTCCGTCGGCGAGATCATCCATGCCGGCGTCGATCTCGGTATCGCGCGGGCAGCGTTCCGAGAGACCCTCGATCTCGTCCGCAACGCGGCAGCAACCAAGAGCGATGTGCTGGAGCGGGCATCGGAGGATGCTTTGACGATCGCAAGGGTCGGCGAAGTCGCAATACGCATCGAGGCCGCCACCGCGCTCATCGAGCATGCCGGTCGCAAGGTCGATACCGCTCAGGTCGATCCGACCGAGGAACACGCGGTCGAAGCCAGCCTCTCGGTTACCGCCGCCAAGGTCCTTGCCGCCGCGGCCGCGCTGGAGGCAGCCAATGCGCTTTTCGATCTCGCCGGCTCCGCCTCTGCGAAAGTTGCGCTCAATCTCGACCGCTATTGGCGCAACGCCCGCGCTCACACGCTGCAGGACCCGGTGCGCTGGAAACATCACCTTGTCGGCAACTACCACCTCAAGGGCGTAAAGCCGCGCAGCGGGTCACTGTGAGGATGAACGCTCGCATTGATGAGGAACGGACGTACACCTAAGTCTGCCGCGGGGGGACCGCACCCTCCGCGCTCAGCCCGCTTCGCTGAGAAGCGGCGCTACGGCGGCCTCTCTCTCGCTTGCTGCAAATTGCGCGAGCGTCATGTTGTCGAGAATGTCGGCCACGGCATCGCGCACGACGATCATCGAACGGCGCACGTGACAGGTTTCCGGATCCGAACAGTCATCGCAGACTTCATAGGCGGTGCGGCTCGCACAACGGATCGGCGCCAGCGGCCCGTCAAGCGTGCGGATCACCTGACCGACGCGGATCTCGGATGCGGGCCGCGCCAGCGCGTAGCCGCCGCCGGGGCCTTTCTTCGAGCGAAGAAAGCCGGCATTCCTGAGTTCGAGCATGATCGTGTCGAGAAACTTCTTCGGCAAGTTGTTGCGAACGGCGATTTCCGTGATGAAAGCCGTTTCGCCCGGCTGAAGCTGGGCAAGATCGACCATCGCCTTCAAACCGTACTTTCCTTTTTTTGTCAGCATGAGAACATCGCTTTCGAGACGGATCGCGGCAAACGAGAAAAGCACGCGATCTTCATCCGCGACCGCGCCCCAGACACATCGATCCCGACGACGCGGATCGTCCAATTCTCGCCGAGCCAAGTGCCGTTTCCCAGCCTGCCGAGCCAATCTGCCACGGCTCGCCAACGTCGGCATCCTAGGATTCAGTTATAGATCAAGCCTAATTTGGCGGCAAGGAAATCAATTCACCTGCTACATAGATTTACTCTATTAGAGCGGTAGATGGCATCAAAAAGCGCCGCAGTGCGAAACGAATCGTGAGTTCTTTTGCTGCCGCCGGAGCTCTCAGCGCCTTTTGCGTGCCTTCGACTCGAAGGGATTTTCCGACGCGCGGAAATGCACGCGGATCGGCACGCCCGGCAGGTCGAAGTCGTTTCGCAAGCCGTTGATGAGGTAGCGGGTGTAGGATTCCGGCACCGCCTCGGGACGTGTACAGGAAATCATGAAACCCGGTGGCCGCGCCTTGACCTGCGTCATGTATTTGAGCTTGAGGCGGCGGCCCGAGACGGCCGGCGGGGGATGCTGCACCTGCTGCGTTTCCAGCCACCGGTTGAGGCGCGCCGTGGAGATGCGCCGGTTCCAGACCTTGTCCGTTTCTATGATGGCCTGCATAAGACGGTCGAGGCCGTAGCCGGTGTGCCCGGAAATCGGCACTGCACGGATGCCGCGCGCCTGCGGCAACAGCCGCTCGGTCTTTTCGCGCAAATCTACAAGCAGTGCCTGCCAGTTCTCGACCAGATCCCATTTGTTGAAGGCAAGCACGGCTGCACGCCCCTCGCGCAGCACCAGATCGACGATCTGCAGGTCCTGCTTCTCGAAAGGGATCGTGGCGTCGAAGACGATGACGACGGTCTCGGCGAAGCGGATCGCCCGCAGCGCATCCGCAACCGAAAGCTTTTCGAGCTTCTCCTGAACCTTCGCCTTGCGGCGCATGCCGGCCGTATCGAACATCTTTATGGTGCGGCCGCGCCAGTCCCATTCGACAGAAATGGAGTCGCGGGTAATGCCGGCCTCCGGCCCCGTCAGCAGCCGGTCTTCGCCAAGGAACCGGTTGATCAGAGTCGATTTTCCGGCATTCGGCCGGCCCACGATCGCCACCCGAAGCGGCTTGGTCTCATCATAGGCGGGCTCGACCTCCTCGTCCTCGGTACCTTCACCGGCAACGGGGCGGATATCCACATTCGTCTCGGCAACGTCTTCCGCCGGCGGGAACGCCCTCTCCTCGCCGAGTGCGGCGACGATCGCGTCACGCAGGTCGAGCATGCCCTGGCCGTGTTCGGCCGAGATCGGGCAGGGTTCGCCGAGGCCGAGCGTGAAGGCGTCGTAGAATCCGCCTTCGGAGCCCCGGGCCTCGGACTTGTTGGCGACGACGACGACGGGCTTGCCCCGGCGGCGCAGCATCTCGCCGAGCGTTTGATCTGCCGGTGTCAGGCCGGCCTTGGCATCGACGACGAAGAGCGAGAGATCCGCCTCGTCGATGGCCGCCTCCGTCTGCGCCCACATCCGCCCCTGCAGGCTGTCTGGTGACGATTCCTCGAGACCGGCCGTATCGATGATGCGGAACTTGAGGTCGACCAGCTTCGCGTCGCCCGGACGCCGGTCGCGGGTAACCCCCGGCGTATCGTCGACGAGCGCCAGCTTCTTGCCAACCAGGCGGTTGAACAAGGTGGACTTGCCGACATTGGGGCGCCCGATAATGGCGACGGTGAAGCTCATCTTGACATCCGTGCTAAAGCGCCTCGCGTTCAGTGGTCACGCGACGCGCTTCAAGTTTCTGTTTTTGTGCATGTCGTTCTCCCAAAACCGCTGCGCACTTTTGGGCGACATGCCTGCGTCAGGCCTTGCCTGTCGACGCGATCACATCCAGCAGCATCTGCGCCCGATTCATGACGCCGCGCGGGCTTTGCGCATCGTCGACGATCTGCTGGAACCAGCTCTTCGCCTTGGTATAGTCACCTGCCTTGTAGGCCGAAAGGCCGAGCGCCTCGCGCGCCGAATGACGCATGGCGTTCTGCGGAACGGCCAGTTGCTCGACCTCGGAGGACACCTGCTCGTAGGACCCTGCGTCGATAAGCAGATAGGCCGCACGCAGCCGCGCCGCATCGCGGAGCGCGGCCGGAATACGCGTATCCCTGCCGATCTCGGAGAACGCCGCGACTGCCGCATCCGTTTCACCCTTTTGCGCCTGCAGCGTCGCAAGGCGCAACTGCGCCAGAACCGGATAGGATCCGTAACCGTCCTTTTCGAGCTCGGTCAGAGCGGCGAGCGCCTCGTCCGACTTGTTCTCCCGGGCAAGGTTGAGCGCCGCGAGGAAGGTGTCGCCCGATTGCGACGAAGAGGCCTCCTGCCAATAATCGTATCCGACCTTGCCGACGGTGCCGAGCACGATCAGAACGGCAACCCCGATGATGATACCGCCGAAGCGCGTCCAGACGGCCTTCATCTGGTCCGAACGGAGTTCGTCATTGACCTCGCGGATAAAGCTATCGTCCTGGTTTACCATGTCCCGTCCCGGCCGCCCGGCCCTGATGTGAAGAAGTTGGCGCGTTCTACCCGATTTTACGCCTTATGTAAGGGGGAGATCGACATTTAGAGAACGACCGGCTGAACGCCTATCAGAAGCTCATGCAGCTTCCAGACGAAGAGTACAAAGGCGACGAGGCCGATAAGAACCGCCAATACGTCGTTGCGCGTCGATTTAAACACGGGAAGCACCTTCTCACCGGCGCGCTCGCGCCGTTTCAACGAGATGCGCAGGATCACCGCCCAGGCGAGAAAGGAACCGAAAAGCAGAACCGAGGACGTCTCGCCATTCGCAAGGAGGTGCGCCAGCGCCCATATCTTGATCGAGAGGACCTGCGGATGCTTGAGCGCGACGGCGATGCGGCCAGCCGGCAGGAAGCCGGCGGCAAGCACGATGAAGGCGACGAGCATCAGCAGAAGGGCGATATGGCGCAGGAATATCGGCGGATCGTAGAGCATGCCCGTTTCGCCACGCGCCTGACCAAAACCGTAGATGATCAGACAGAGGCCGACGAGGCTGACGATCGTATAGAGCCCCATCCATGTGCCCTTGCCGCGGCTTTCGATAATGCCGGCACGAAAGCCGGGCGCAACCACGCGGACGAGGTGCATGCCGAGAAATATGATGATGCCGAGAACGAGTATGGCCATGGGTCACCGCTTGTTCGAGATATCGGACCGCTACAGCGCCGCGCTTTGCCGATCCACCTGACTACGCACTACCTTCGATAGCGCCGATTTTCCAGCCCAATCAAAGGATTGCCGCAATTTCCGGACAACTGCGACGAAACCAAACGTCACAGTTGAAACATGATTCGTATTTTCCTGGCTTTATCACTCGCTCTTTTTCCCGCTCTCGCCCTCGCCGATCCGCCGCCGGCACCCCCGTCGCCGAACGGAAAACAGCTCGTCGTCATTTCCTTCGACGGCGCGCACGACAATGCGCTTTGGGAGAAAAGCCTTGCCCTGGCAAGGCGAACGGGCGCGCATTTCACCTATTTCCTCTCCTGCACCTTCCTGATGACGAAGGCCGACGGGAAGCAGATCTACCGGGCGCCCGGACAGAAGCAGGGACGCTCGAATGTCGGCTTCGCGCAAAGCCGCAAAGAGATCGCGATCCGCGTCGGCCATATCTGGCAGGCGCATCGCGATGGTCACGACCTCGGCAGCCACGCCTGCGGCCATTTCGACGGCAAAGGCTGGAGCAAGGCCGATTGGGAGCGGGAGTTTTCAGCGTTCCGCGCGGCGCTCGCCGAAGCCTGGAAGAGGGCCGGCAAGCCGGAAGCCGAGCCGGAAGGCTGGGCCGATTTCGCGAAGAACGGCATAAAGGGCTTTCGCGCCCCCTATCTGTCACTCAGCGACGGCCTGGTGCCTGCACTCGAAGCGTTCGGTTTCAGCTATGATGCGGGCCTCGTCACCAAAGGGCCCGGCTGGCCCAGCTTCGCCGACGGTCTGCCGCGCTTCGGCCTGCCGCTCATTCCCGAAGGCCCTTCCCACCGGCCGGTTATCGGCATGGACTACAATCTCTTCGTCCGCCATTCGATGGGAGTCGAGAACAGAAAGGACAGCGTCCGCTTCGAGGAGCGGACGCTTGCGGCGTTCCGCAATGCCTTCCTGAAGGAATATGAAGGCGAGCGGATCCCTCTTCAGCTCGGCTTCCACTTCGTCGAGATGAACGGCGGCGCCTATTGGCGGGCGCTCGATCGCTTTCTCTCGGAGACCTGCAACAAGCCGGACGTCGCCTGCGTCAGCTATGCCGAGGCGTTGCCGATGATCGAGGTTGCAAGAAAGAAGGCGGATCGCTCCGCCTTCTGATGCCCGCCGTTACAGAGCCAGCTCTTCCTGACCGCCAGCGTCGATGAACTGCCGGTCGATCTCCGGCAGCGGCTCGTCGACCAGCACCGCCTCGAAGGCTTTGAGGCGTTTGTAGATCGACAGCAGCTCGACGATGGTCGTCCAGGAATTGACGAGATACTGGAATGACTCCCGCACCTGCCCGAACACATTCAGCACCTGGTTCATGACGCCGAGTGTGAGCTTTCCCGCCACGATTGCCGGGACCAGCACGAAAGTGCCAAAGAGATTGTCGGCCTGCAGGTAGAAAATGCGGGCAATATTGAAGTACATGTAATGGAAATACAGGCGAAAATAGTTGCGCCTGACGTTGTCGAAGAGCTGCGCGAGCGTTATCGGATCGGCGCGGTCTTCATGGTCCTCGCCATAGACCAGTTCCTTCCGGTATGCGGCTTCGACGCGCTGATTGCGAAATTCCAGTCCCGGAAGCTTGATGCCGACTGCGGCCAGGAACACCGTACCAAAGACCGACCAGAATACGGCCGCCCAGACAAGGGCGTGCGGTATCTCGCCGACAATGGGCAAGACGTTCACCTGTTCGGAAAACTTGAAGAGAACCGGGAGAAAGGCGATCAGCGTCATGATAGAACTGACAAGACCGACACCCAGCCTCTCGACTGTGCTGGAGAAGCGCATTGTGTCCTCTTGCACACGCTGCGATGCGCCTTCGACGTGGCGCAGTCTGGGCCAATGCGCGACATAAAATTCGTTCATCGCCGTACGCCAGCGAAAGATGTAATGGCTGACGAAAAAGAGGTTGAGCACACCGACCGTCACCGCCACGAAGGCAATGCCCGAAAATCCGACCATTCCCGAATAGAGCTGCCCTGCGGTGACCGGCGCCGTACGCGCCAGCGCCTGCTGGATCAAATCATAGAACGGGCCGTACCACGCGTTGATCGCGACGCTGACCTGAACCGAAAAATAGGTATTGAAAATGATCAGCGCCGTGCCGAGTACCGACCAATACTGCCACCGATGCGGGCTGTAGGCGAACCAGAACGCGGCGAACAATCCTGAGACCACCGCATAATAGATGTAAAACCAGAGAAAGGGGGTCGACCAGAAAACGGAAACGCCGATGACGGGTTCCTGTCCTGGAGGAAGCGGCGGCAAGCCCACGTAGGCGCCAATGTCCCGCCCCCCGGCATACCAGGCAAGGACGGCGAGCAGGCTCCAGACGGCGGAAGATATGAAAAACAGCTTCGGCTTGGGAAAGAAGGATTGGAACAAGGGACGGCACTCTCGTTTCGGGGAGGTCAAGGACTTGCCTCCTGATGCGCCGAAACTAGGGCAAATCACATTGCGCAACAATTACGGAATGCGAATGTTACTGTTATTTCATGTGGCTGCCGACGCTGCCTGCCCGGCTTAGTGAGGACCCGTCATCGTGCCAGGGCTTCACTTATCCGGCGCAATTCGGCGAGGACGACGATCCCGCAGATCATGAGAACGACGGCCGCCACCAGGGTCGGCAAAGCGTAACTTCCGGTGCGCTCGGCAAGCCAACCGGCGACCAGCGGCCCGACGATCTGGCCGACCCCGAAGGCAGCGGTCATGAAGGCGAGGGCCCGGCGCGGACTTTCGGGGGCGAGTTGTCGTCCGATCTGCAGTCCATAGGCCGTGACCATCATGAAGGTGGCGCCCAGCATCAGCCCGCCGACGAGCGGCGCAAAGGGGGAAGGCAACGAAACCGTCAGAATGAGGCCTGCCGCCTCGACCAGCAATCCGGCCGCATAGACCCCGGCCAATCCGAGACGCGGCATGGCGAAGCGCCAGAGATAAACCGACAGGGCGGCGCTGACTCCGGTGATCAGCCAGGAAAGAAACTCGATGCTGTGGCCGCCGCTCGCGTCGCGGGCCATTGCAACGAGGAACGTGGCAGTGATCACGTAGCCGAACCCGAAAAGGCCGTAGGTCAGCGTCATCGTCATGAGCGGCCGAGAGCGGACGAGCCGCGCCTCCGGTGGACCGCCGATGGCGGCGTGACGGCTCGACGGCAGCATCGCGGCCACCAGAACCGTACCCGCCAGCGCGACCAGACCGCCAGCGAACCAGTCGGCCTGCGACTTCGAAAGGTCCGCGATGCCTGCGAGCGGCGCGATCCAGACCACGACGGAGGAAAGCGCGATGCCGAAACCGACGCCGCCGAAATGCACCGAAGGCACGTGCTCGGATCTGGCAGCGAGCCCCTGCCCCAGCACTATCCCCGAGATGAAAATCATCGCAAAGGCGCTCACCAGACCCGCAAGAAAGCGAATGATTGCGTAGGCAAGCACCGAGGACGTAAGTCCCATGGCGGCAAGCAGCACGGTCGTCGCGACGAGAGCCGCGAGGCCGACCCCGCGCTCGCGGCCCTGCGCCCAGCCATAGCCGGCAAGCACCGCGCCTGCGAGATATCCGATGAAATTCGCCGAGGCGACCAGGCCTGCATCAGCAGGAGAAAGGCCGGTGTCGATCATCATCGCCGGCAGGATGGGCGTATAGGAGAACCGGCCGAAGCCCATGGCCACCGCCATGGCGACCGCACCGGCGATCGCGGTCGCTGCGAGACTTCCGCTCGAGCCGCTGCCGGCGGACTCAAAGCCGCTCGGCTCTGTCGAGTGCCTGGGCGCCGGTTCGCGGTCCTGCCGTCTCTGGAGAGTGCTCATGCCCCCTTATTGCATCGCAGCAAGAGAGCGGCAAATCATTATAATTGAACGGTTCATTGATGGAATCGAATGATCTGCGCTGAGAAAAGCGGGAGCGGGTGTGATACCCCCCTCTGCCCTGCCGGGCAGAGGGGGAGAGCCTTCCGTCGCACACTTCTCCTAAGTTGCCTAAGCCGGCAGCGTCACGACCAGCGGCCCGCTGCGGGTGACGACCACCGTGTGCTCATATTGGACAGTCGGTGCGCGAGGTTCGCTGTAGAGGGTCCAGTCGTCGTTGCCTCCTTCAGCCCATTGCGCCCCCATGGACAGGAAGGGTTCGACCGTGAAGACCATGCCCTCGGTCATCCGCCGGCGCTCGGACGGGTCCGGCCAGGTTGCAATTTCGCTCGGTTCCTCGTGCAGCGACCGGCCGATGCCGTGGCTCGCCAGATTGGCGACGAGGGAGTAGCGGTTCTTGCGCGCGAACTCGCCGATCGAATTGCCGATCGCGGCAAGCGACTGGCCTGGCTTGACCTGTTTCAAACCCACCCACATCGCCCGCTTGCCGTCGCGGCAGAGCCGGTCGATCTCGGTCTTGACCGGCGGCACGGGAAAGGACGCCCCCGTATCGGCGAAGAGCCCGCCCTTTTCGGCGGAAACGTCGATATTGACGAGATCGCCCGGCTGGATCACCCGGCGGCCGGGTATGCCGTGGGCGATCTCCTCGTTGACGCTGATGCAGGTCGCGCCGGGGAAATCATAGCAAAGCTCGGGTGCCGAACGGGCGCCTGCCTCCTCCAGCACCTTGCGGCCGATCGCGTCGAGCTCGGCCGTGGTTATGCCGGGTTCCAGCGCCTCGCCCATCGCCTGTAGCGCATTGGCGCAAATCCGGCCGATTTCCTTCAGCCTTTCGAGGTCTTCGTCGTTGTTGAGGGTCATGGATGTCTCGCTTTCGCGGCCACATTTAGCGCTACGACGCCGCATATGCCAGTGCCGCCGGAAGCGGTCGGCTTAGGAAGCGCGCTCCTCCGCCAGCATCTCGCGTACCAGAGGCGCGACCTTGGTGCCGTAAAGCTCGATGCCGTGCAGGATCCGGTCATGCGGCATCGGGCCGATCGCCATCTGCAGCAGGAAGCGGTCGTTTCCGAAGAGCTTCCGATGCGCAACGATCTTCCTGGCAACGGTTTCCGGATCGCCGAGGAAGAGATTGCCCGTCGGGCTGATCGCCTGATCGAAATGGGCTCGGTTGGTCGGCCCCCAGCCGCGTTCGCGTCCGATGCGGTTCATCACCTCGGCCTGCGGCCCATAGAACTGATCTGCAGCTTCTTGCGTGCTATCGGCGATGAAGCCGTGGACGTTGATGCTCGTCTTCAGCTTCGACGGATCCTGCCCCGAACGGCGCGCAGCTTCGCGGTAGAGCTGGAAGAGCGGCGCAAACCGTGCCGGTTCGCCGCCGATGATGGCAAGCGCCATCGGCACGCCGAGCGCACCGGCACGCGCAACCGACTGCGGCGTTCCGCCGACCGCAATCCAGAGCGGCAGCGGGTCCTGCAGCGGGCGCGGATAGACGCCCCGATCGTTGATCGGAGATCTCAGCGCACCCGACCAGGTGACCCTTTCACGATCGCGCAGCGCCAAAAGGAGATCGAGCTTTTCGGCGAAAAGCTGGTCGTAATCGTCCAGCGACTGGCCGAAGAGCGGGAATGATTCGATGAAGGAGCCACGTCCGGCCATGATCTCGGCGCGTCCGTTCGACAGGAGGTCGAGGGTGGCGAATTGCTGGAAGACGCGGACGGGATCGTCGGAGCTCAACACCGTGACCGCGCTCGTCAGCCGGATGCGGCTGGTGCGTGCGGCGGCCGCCGCGAGGATCACCGCCGGTGCCGACGCCGCATAGTCGGGCCGGTGATGTTCGCCGAGGCCGAAAACGTCGAGGCCCACCTGATCGGCAAGCTCGATCTCCTCCAGGAGATCGGCCAGACGCCGGCGCCCCTCGGCTCCCTTGTCGGCTGCGTTCGGATCGACGTCGGCGAATGTATAGAGTCCGAGTTCCATGACTGGCTTCCTGCGAGGTCTGCGCGCGATGAGGAAAAGTGTGTGAGGCTCCCCGCCCGCATTCCGCGCCTCAACTTATTGGATCTAGCGTGAGGCTAGAGATAATCTGCGCAGGACCAGGTCGCAAATGCGCCTTTGGGAAACGCACTGTTTCCCGCTGATGTCCGCTGGGGTCAGGCGCTCTTCGGCTTCTTCTGCGAACGGGCGCCTGTGCGTGCTGATGTGTTCAGCGCCACCGCGGCACGAACGAGCGCGATGAACGCCTCTTCATCGATCTTCTCGCCCTCACGGAAATCGATCGCGCGCCGCGTATTGCCTTCCAGGCTGGAGTTGAAAAGGCCCGAAGGGTCTTCCAGCGAGGCACCTTTGGCAAAGGTCGTCTTCACGACCGCCTTGTAGACTTCGCCGGTGCAGATTATCCCGGCGTGTTCCCACACGGGGACCCCTCTCCACTTTACTTCCTCGATCACATCCGGGTCGGCCTGCTGGATGAGTTTCCGGATCCTGGCGAGCGTCTCGCCGCGCCAATCGTCAAGAGCATCGATTTTAGCATCTATCAGTTTGGAGGGAGTCGCTTCGTTCGAACCGCTCGTCCTGTTCTCCATGGTCTTCACTTTCCTGATGGTTGTGGCTCACATACGTTCGCCGGGCAATCGGCTGGCTTGCCTTACCCAGGCGGAGAATTGAGCTTCGTCGAGTTGCCCCTCGTAAACATCGAGGTAGCGTACTTCCGGATATTTGGACTTGCCAGGCGGCACAGGATCGAGCGCAGCGCCGCGGAAGAACGTCACCTTGATGTATTTGGTGAAGCAGTGGAAGCTGAGAAACCAGGCATTGTCCTCGACACCGTAGAAAGGCGAGTTCCACTTGACCGCCTTGTGCACGCCGGGAACGGCCTCAACAATCAGAGCATCGAGGCGCCGCCCGACATCGCTCTTCCAGCCCGGCATCGCCGTGATGTAGGCCTGCACGGGAGCATCGCCATAGCCCTTCGCGATCTGGGGGTTGCCGCCCGAAAGCAGGGTCGGCCGTCCCGAGGCCGGCTCGGCGGCGGCCTTCTTCGCAAAATTCCTGCTCTTCCCGGGCGTCTTGCCGACCATCGTCTTCACCTCATTGCGCCGCGGGCCGGCCGCTGCGCCTCCTCGCGGCATAGGGTAGCACGAACATATAGAGGCCGGTGAACAGCAGCAGGAAGAGCGGCAGCAGCGGGGAATAGACCGCCCATGCAGGAGGTTCTCCCAATCCCATGGCCGCGAAGTTGGCGATGACGGTTACCGTGAAGACGATGGACAACCACCGGTGGATCTGACGTATCCAGGCGTTCCAATCCATTGAATGATCTCCCATTGACATGAAGCGAGCGAGCCCGCACCGGCCCGACGGTCGGGTTTCAGTTCATACCCGCGAGAACGCGCTCCAGATTTTCGAAGAACTGCTGCCATCCGGCCCTGGCGCCGCCATAGGCCTGCCGCTGATCCGGCCGGAATCCAACCTGCTCCATGCGCAGCTGGGTTCCCGTGCTTGTCGGGACGAGGGTGAAGGTCACCACGCTCTTCAAGTCGTAGGCCGGATCCTCATGGGCGAAATTCCAGGCGTAGCTCAGTTTTTTGTTCGGCTCCACGACGAGGACCTCGCAGTCCAACACGCCACCCCACTCGCCGCGCAGGTTGAAACGGTGCCCGACGACAGGACTGAAATCGTTCTTCATCAGCCACTCCTCCATCAGGTGTGGTTGGGTGAGCGCGCGCCAGATCTTCTCCGGCGGATGAGCGATCTCCCGCTCGACGACGACGGAACGTGTTTCGCTCGGCGTTTCGTTCATTGGTCCATCCTTTTCAATAGGTCTTCGAGATCGTCGAAGCGGCTCTGCCAGAAACCGGCCATGTCACGCGTCCAGTCGACCAGCGGAGCGAGCGCACCGAGTTGCGCGCTATAATAGGTGTGGCGGCCTTCGTGGCGGTCGCGCACCAACCCAGCCTGCTTCAGGACGCCGAGATGTTTGGAGACGACCGGCTGCGAGACACCTGCGCGAGCCGTCAGAGCCCCGACCGTCCTTTCCCCTTCGCGGCACAGCCGCTCGAAGAGAGCCCGCCGAGTGGGATCGGCAAGCGTTCTGAAGAGCATGTCGTGCGTGTCGGACATCTGGGATATATACCCGGTTGGCTATAAATTTATCTATAGCCAACGAGCTATGAATGAGTCAAGGGCGTTCGTTCGAAACCTTACCCAGCTTACCACGGAGCACCGGAAACAATACCCTGATAGCGATGCGTTGAATTGTGATCGATATCCTACCCCTACCCTGCCGGGCAGAGGAGGGGTGCCGCCTTCGCATCGTAGACAGACAGCGGCCTATTCAAGCCGCAATCAACGTCCGCTTGACCGCGCTGCGCCAGCCCTTGAGCTTCACCTTGCGCGTGGCCTCGTCCATATCCGGTTCGAAACGGCGGTCGCGGGCCCAGGACTTGGCGAACGCCTCCTGGTTCGGCCAGACGCCGGCGCGGCTGCCCGCAAGCCAGGCGACGCCAAGCGCCGTTGTTTCGAGAATCACCGGGCGGTCGACCGGAGCGTCGAGCAGATCCGAAAGGCGCTGCATCGTCCAGTCGGAGGCGACCATGCCGCCATCGACGCGCAGGACCGTATCATTGCCGTTGCGGCGCCAATCCTTGTGCATGGCCTCCAGCAGGTCGCGGGTCTGGTAGCAGACCGCCTCGAGTGCCGCCCGCGCAAACTCTGCCGGGCCGGTATTGCGCGTCATGCCGAAGATCGCGCCCCGCGCATCCGGATCCCAATGGGGCGCTCCGAGGCCGGTGAAGGCCGGCACGAGATAGACCTCCTGCGAGGGATCGGCGCTTTCGGCAAGCGAGCCCGTATCGGGGGCCGCCTTGATCACCTTGAGCCCGTCGCGCAGCCACTGTACCGCAGCACCGGCCACGAAGATCGAGCCTTCGAGCGCGTAGGTCGTTTCGCCGTCGAGGCGGTAGGCAATGGTGGTCAGGAGACGGTTCTTCGAGCGGACCATGTCCTTGCCGGTGTTGAGCAAGGCGAAGCAGCCCGTACCATAGGTGGATTTCAGCATGCCCGGCTTGAAGCAGGCCTGGCCGATCGTTGCCGCTTGCTGGTCGCCGGCAACGCCGAGGATCGGGATCGCGGCGCCGAAGAGGGAGGGCTCCGTGACGCCGAAGTCGGCCGCGCAGTCCTTCACTTCGGGCAGCATCTCCTTCGGCACGCGCAGAATGTCGGTGAGCTCCTCGTCCCAGGCATTCTCGGCGATATTGTATAAGAGGGTACGCGAGGCATTCGTCGCGTCGGTGCAGAAGCACTTGCCGCCCGTCAGCCGCCAGATCAGAAAGGTGTCGATGGTGCCGAAGCAGAGTTCGCCCCTGGCGGCGCGCGCCTGCGCACCCTTCACATTGGAAAGCAGCCAGTTGAGCTTCGTTCCCGAAAAATAGGGATCGAGCAGCAGGCCGGTCTTCTTGACGAAGGTCTTTTCCAGTCCCTTCTTCTTGAGCTTGTCGCAGAATACGGCAGTACGGCGATCCTGCCAGACGATGGCATTGTGGATCGGCTTGCCGGTCTCGCGGTCCCAGACGACCACAGTCTCCCGCTGATTGGTGATGCCGATCGCGGCAACATCGTTCGCGGTGATGCCGGCCTTCTGGATCGCCTCCTTGACCGTGCTGACGACCGTCTGCCAGATCTCCTCCGGGTCGTGCTCCACCCAGCCAGATTTCGGAAAGTGCTGCTTGAACTCTTTCTGCCCGACGCCTGCGATTTTCTGGTTGCCGTCGAAAACGATCGAGCGCGTCGACGTCGTGCCCTGATCGATCGCGAGAATAAATCCGCCCATATGCCCCTCCTCGGCACGCGATTGAAAAGGCCGACCGGAATGCGAGCGGAAGCCCGCATACGCTTTCCTTATACCGCCCCCTCGCCCTTCCTCGAGGGCGACATTCGAACGACTTCAATACGATAGAAAAACGAATGTCAAACGAAAACAAAACGCAACTTTTGCCAAGTGCTCCCGCGGACAGGGACTCTGCTTCGCCGGGCGGAAAAACACAATTGTCACTGCCGCGCATTTGCGCGTAGGCTGATGCTGTTGCGTCGCAATAACCTGTGCGGCATCAGGACGGAGAGAGCGGGAATGACCAGAACTGCGGTGATAACGGGTTCCACGAGCGGCATCGGATTGGCGATCGCCCGGACCCTGGCAAAGACCGGCGCCAATATCGTCCTGAACGGCTTCGGTGCACCGGACGAGATCAGGACCGTCACGGACGAAGTCGCAGGCCTGAGCTCCGGTACGGTGCTTCATCACCCGGCCGACATGACCAAGCCCTCCGAAATTGCCGACATGATGGCGACGGTTGCCGATCGCTTCGGCGGCGCCGATATCCTCGTCAACAATGCGGGCGTGCAGTTCGTCGAAAAGATCGAGGATTTTCCGGTCGAGCAATGGGACCGGATCATCGCCGTCAACCTCTCCTCCTCCTTTCACACTATTCGCGCCGCCATTCCGCCGATGAAGAGAAAAGGCTGGGGCCGGATCATCAATATCGCGTCCGCACACGGCCTCGTGGCCTCCCCCTTCAAGTCCGCCTATGTCGCCGCCAAGCATGGTATCATGGGGTTGACGAAGACCGTGGCGCTGGAGGTGGCGGAGAACGGCATCAGTGTGAACTCGATCTGCCCCGGCTACGTTCTGACGCCGCTCGTCGAAAAGCAGATACCGGATCAGGCGAGAACGCGCGGCATCACCGAGGAGCAGGTGATCAACGAGGTGATGCTCAAGGGACAGCCGACGAAAAAGTTCATTACCGTCGAACAGGTTGCCTCCCTGGCGCTTTATCTTGCAAGCGACGATGCCGCCCAGATCACCGGCACGCATGTCTCGATGGATGGCGGCTGGACGGCGCAGTAATCGACGGCTCAGGGACAAGGAAGTGGCATGGCACAGGCATCCGAGAGCATCCGCTTCATCCTGAACGACACCGAGATCGCCCTTTCCGACGTGGCGCCGACAGCGACGCTGCTCGATTTTCTGAGGCTGGAGCGGCGCCTCACCGGCACCAAGGAAGGCTGCGCGGAGGGCGATTGCGGCGCCTGTACGGTGCTCATCGGCCGGCTTTCGGGGGACGGCGGCGGAGCCGAAAACCTCGTCTATGAAAGCGTCAACGCCTGCATCCGCTTCACAGGATCGCTGAATGCCACGCATGTGGTGACGGTCGAGCACCTGGCCGCCGCAGACGGCACGCTTCATCCGGTGCAGCAGGCACTGGTGGATTTTCACGGTTCCCAATGCGGCTTCTGCACTCCGGGGATCGTGATGTCGCTTTACGGGCTCTGGCTTACCACTGAAAAACCAAGCCGCGCGGCGATAGAAAAGGCGCTGCAGGGCAATCTCTGTCGCTGTACCGGCTACGAACCGATCGTGCGCGCGGCGGAAGCCGCGGCGGCGGAGCGCCCGGCCGCTCTCTTCGACCCGATCACCCGCGCGCGGGAAGCGGTTACGGCGCGCCTCCAGGCGCTGGGGCAAACGGAGAGGATCGTCGTCCGCAACGGCGCGGACTGTCTGATCGTACCCGTGGATGCTGCGGATCTTGCAGGCGTTCTCTCGGATCATCCGAGCGCGACGATCGTCGCCGGCTGCACCGATGTCGGGCTCTGGGTGACGAAGCAGATGCGCTCGCTCAATCCGGTGGTCTTCATCAACGGCATCGCCGAACTGCAGCGGGTCGAAAGCTCGAAAGCAGGGCTGACGATCGGTGCAGGCGTAAGCTATACGGCGGCGCACGAGGCCCTTTCCTCAGCCTATCCGTCCTTCGGCCGGCTGCTCGACCGCATCGGCGGCGACCAGGTGCGCAACATGGGCACGATCGGCGGCAATATCGCCAATGGCTCGCCGATCGGCGACAGCCCGCCGCCCCTGATCGTTCTCGGCGCGACGGTTACCCTGCGCTCGAAGGACGGTCAGCGCACGCTTCCGCTCGAGGATTTCTTCATCGCCTATGGAAAGCAGGATCGCAGGCCCGGAGAATTCGTCGAGAGCCTCTTCGTCCCGGCTCTGCCCGCGGACGAGCGTTTTGCCGCCTACAAGGTCTCGAAGCGCCGCGACGAGGATATTTCCGCCCTGCTCGGCGCCTTCCGCATGGCGTTCGACGGCGACCGGGTGAAAGGCGCACGAATAGCCTTCGGTGGCATGGCGGCAACGCCGAAGCGGGCGAAGACCGTCGAAGCCGCCCTTGTCGGTCAGCAATGGAACGAGGAGACGATCCGTAAGGCGCAAGCCGCCTTCGAGACCGATTACCAGCCGATCACCGACTGGCGCGCCACCGGCGCCTACCGCATGCTGGCGGCGAAAAACCTGCTGATGCGCTTCTTTCTCGAGAGCATGGGGGAAACGGTGCAGCTTCAGCGGTTCGAGGAGGTGGCATGAGCGCCTGTCGCGATATTGGCGAGTCGAGATTGCCCCTCACCGGTTGGTGGGAATGGCCCCTCACCCTAATTCTCTCCCCGCAGGCGGGGAGAGACGAGGGCGGCGCGGCAACGTCCCTTCTTCCCGTCGAAACGGCGAGAAGGCGGCCGGCTGGCCGGGTGAGGGGCCTCTCCATGCATGGGAGCTCGCGGCATGGATAAGTCCACCCTCGAAGTCAGCACCATCACCGGCCCGATGCACGCACCGCTCCGTCACGACAGCGCCCACAAGCATGTGGCGGGCACCGCCGATTATATCGACGACATGCCGGAACCCGCCGGCACGCTGCATGGCGCGCTCGGCCTCACGGACCGGGCGCATGCGGAAATCCTGGAGATGGACCTCTCCGACGTCGCCGCAGTGCCCGGCGTCGTTTGCGTGATCACCGCCAGGGACATGCCGCATTCCAACGACATCAGCCCCACCCATCTGCACGACGAGCCGGTGCTAGCCGACGGGCGGGTGGAGTTTCATGGCCAGCCGGCCTTCGCGGTCATCGCCGAAACGCGCGACATCGCCCGCCGCGCCGCGCGGCTCGCCATGATCACCTATCGTGACTTCCTGCCGGCGATCGATGTCATCGATGCCGTGGCAACCGGCGGCGAACTGGTGACCCCCCCGCTGACACTCGAGCGCGGCGACGCCGAAGGCGAGCTGGAGCGGGCGCCCCGCCGCATCCAGGGGCACATGCGAATTGGTGGCCAGGAGCACTTCTATCTGGAAGGCCATATCGCGCTCGCTATTCCCGGCGAGGATGACGAAATGACAGTCTGGGTGTCGACGCAGCATCCGAGCGAAGTCCAACGTATGGTCGCGCAAGTACTTGGCGTTCCATCCAACGCCGTCACGGTGAATGTCCGCCGCATGGGCGGCGGCTTCGGCGGCAAGGAGACGCAGGGCAATCAGTTTGCGGCACTCGCCGCCGTCGCCGCGCGCAAGCTTCGCCGCGCCGTCAAGTTCCGCCCGGACCGGGACGACGACATGACCGCCACCGGCAAGCGGCATGACTTCCTGGTCGATTACGATGTCGGCTTCGATGAGGTGGGACGCATCCAGGCGGTCCAGGCGAATTATGCCGCGCGATGCGGCTTCTCCGCCGATCTCTCCGGCCCGGTCACCGACCGCGCCCTTTTCCATGCGGACAACGCCTACTTCTATCCGCATGTGAAGCTCACCTCGCAACCACTTAAGACCAATACGGTCTCCAACACTGCCTTTCGCGGCTTCGGCGGGCCGCAGGGCATGCTCGGCGGCGAGCGGATAATCGAGGAGATCGCTTACGCCCTCGGGAAGGACTCGCTCGAAATCCGCAAGCTGAACTTCTATGGCGACGCGCATTCCGGCCGCAACGTCACGCCCTATCACCAGAAGATCGAAGACAACATCATCGGCCGGATCGTCGATGAGCTGGAAGCGAGCGCCGACTATCAGGCGCGCCGGGCGGCGATCATCGAATTCAACAGATCGAGCCGCGTGATCCGCAAGGGGATTGCGTTGACGCCGGTGAAATTCGGCATCTCCTTCACCCTCACCCATCTGAATCAGGCCGGCGCCCTCGTCCACATCTACACGGACGGTTCGGTCCACCTCAACCACGGCGGCACCGAAATGGGTCAGGGCGTCTATACGAAAGTGGCGCAGGTCCTTGCAGACAGTTTCCAGATAGACATCGACCGGGTGAAGATAACCGCGACGACGACCGGCAAGGTGCCGAATACGTCTGCGACCGCCGCCTCCTCCGGCTCCGACCTCAACGGCATGGCTGCCTTCGACGCTGCGCGTCAGCTCAAGGAGCGGCTCGTCGCCTTTGCGGCCGAGCGATGGCAGACGACGGCCGAAAACGTCACCTTCATCGCCAATCATGTCAGGATCGGTGACGAGCTCGTGCCCTTTGCACAGTTCGTGCAGGAAGCCTACGGTGCACGTGTCCAGCTCTCCGCCGCCGGCTTCTATGCGACGCCTGGCATCCACTGGGACAGGGCCGCCGGCCGCGGCACACCCTTCTACTACTTTGCCTATGGCGCGGCCGTTTCCGAGGTCTCAATCGATACGCTGACAGGCGAATACATGGTCGATCGCGTCGACGTGCTGCATGACGTGGGCCGTTCACTCAATCCGGCGATCGATCTCGGCCAGATCGAGGGCGGCTTCGTCCAGGGGATGGGCTGGCTCACAACGGAAGAGCTCTGGTGGGACGAGAAGGGACGGCTGAGGACGCATGCGCCCTCGACCTACAAGATACCCCTTGCCTCGGATCGGCCGAAGATCTTCAACGTGCGCCTCGCCGAATGGTCGGAAAACGCGGAAAAGACGATCGGCAGGTCGAAGGCCGTGGGAGAGCCGCCCCTCATGCTGCCGATCTCGGTGGTCGAGGCCCTGTCGATGGCCGTCGCCAGCGTCGCCGACTATCGCGAGTGCCCCCGGCTCGATACGCCGGCAACGCCCGAGCGTGTCCTGATGGCGGTGGAGCGACTTAGAGGGACCTGAACCGCCTCGAGGATATTCCCCCTATCGCAGGATTTCATCGTCGGGCCGCGGTTCGCGACCATCCATGAAGCCCAAATCTCTCTTCATGTAATCGGATGTCGATTCCAGATCGAGCCGCGCGCTGCGCCCTCGCACCCGCCGCAGGGCGGATGCGGCAAGCCGCATCGCTCCGTTCAACGAGAGGAGCGGTTTTCTTTCAGTATATTCCAATGTATCGCAAGACATCTGAGCACCCTTTGCAAGCGGTGAAGTTGACTTGCAGGATGCCGGGAAAGATGCTCGAATTCCAATCGAACATCCGTCTGTATGCATCAAGAGACCTTATCCATGAAGATGTCGAAGCAGTTCCCGCTGAATGCGCTGAGGGTCTTCGAAGCCGCCGCCCGGCTCGGCAGCTTCACCAAGGCCGGCAACGAGCTCGGCATGACCCAGACGGCCGTCAGCTACCAGATCAAACTCATCGAAGAGAGCGTCGGCGAGCCGCTGTTCCTGAGGCGTCCCCGCCAGATCGCACTGACCGAAGTCGGCCAACGCCTGGCGCCGAAGGTGACGGAAGCCTTCGAACTGATGCAGGAGGCGGTCGCCTCCGCGCGCGGCGACGCGGCGTCCTCCCTGCTCATCAGTTCGACTGCGACCTTCGCCTCGCAATGGCTCGCCCGCCATATCGGCACCTTCCAGCTCGCCCAGCCGAACATGGCCGTTCGGCTGTCGGCGAATGATGCGATGATCGACTTCAGCAAGGAGGCAGTGGACGTCGCAATCCGGTCCGGGTTGGGCGTTTGGCCGGGTCTCGTCAGCCATCGGCTGATGAAAGTGGAATTTACGCCGATGCTCAGTCCCGCGCTCGCCGCGACGATCGGCGGCGTGAATGAACCGCGGGACCTCCTGAAGCTGCGCATCATCGACCCTCAAGACCGCTGGTGGCCGCAGTGGTTTCGCGCTGCCGGCGTCCACGACGCGGACCTCGACGGTCGGGTTCCGACACGGCTCGGCGCCCAGTCCTTCGAAGCAGGCGCCGCGATCGCCGGGCAAGGCGTTGCGATCCTCACTCCTCAATTCTATACCGATGACGTCGCGCTCGGTCGGCTTTATCAACCCTTCGATTTGCGCGGCAGCGATGGCCACGACTATTGGCTGGTCTATCCGCATGCCCGACGCAATGTCCCGAAGATCCGCAATTTTCGCGACTGGATTCTTTCGGAGTTCAATCAGGATTGCGGCGCCTGAACCTGCAGAGTGGATTGCCGAGAACGCCCCTTTCCCGTTTCGGCTTTTTCTCGCAAGCTGCGTCAACGGAGAGAAAAGGGACCCCGAATGTATGAATTCGCCATTGCCTGGGAATGGCTGGCCTTCGCCGTCCGCTGGCTGCATGTCGTCACCGCCATCGCCTGGATCGGCTCGTCCTTCTATTTCATCGCGCTCGATCTCGGTCTCGTAAAACGCGATCATCTGCCTCCGGGCGCCTATGGCGAGGAGTGGCAGGTCCACGGCGGAGGCTTCTACCACATCCAGAAATATCTCGTGGCGCCAGCCGCCATGCCGGAGCACCTCACCTGGTTCAAGTGGGAGTCCTACGCGACCTGGCTCTCGGGCTTCGCCATGCTCTGCATCGTCTATTACGGGGGCGCCGACCTCTTCCTCATAGACCGGCATGTCCTGGACATTTCGGCCACCACCGCCATCCTGATCTCGCTCGCCTCGCTCGGTCTCGGCTGGGTCCTCTATGACCTTCTCTGCAAATCGCCGATCGGGAAGAGCACCTGGGGACTGATGGCGCTGCTCTATCTGGTCCTGGTCGCCATGGCCTGGGGCTATACCCAGGTCTTCACCGGCCGCGCGGCTTTCCTGCATCTCGGCGCCTTCACCGCCACCATCATGTCGGCCAACGTCTTCCTGATCATCATCCCCAACCAGAAGATCGTGGTCGCCGACCTGATCGCCGGCCGCACGCCGGATCCACGGCTCGGGGCGCAGGCGAAGCAGCGCTCGCTGCACAACAACTACCTGACGCTCCCCGTCATCTTCTTCATGCTCTCGAACCACTATCCGCTCGCCTTCGCGACGGCCTTCAACTGGATCATCGCGGCGCTCGTCTTCCTCATGGGCGTGACGATCCGTCATTGGTTCAACACCACGCATGCGCGCAAGGGCAAGCCTAGCTGGACCTGGCTCGTCACCACACTCCTGTTCATCCTGATCATGTGGCTCTCGACGGCGCCGAAAATACTGACGGGAGAAGAACGAGCCGAGACGGCACCGGCCTTCCGGCGCTTTGCGGAAAATGCGCATTTCCCCGCAGTCCGGGAAACGATCTCGACCCGCTGCAGCATGTGCCACGCGGCCGATCCGGTCTATGAAGGAATCGTTCGGGCTCCCAACGGCGTCATGCTCGAAAGCGACGCCGAAATTGCTGCCCGTGCGCGGGAAATCTATATCCAGGCGGGGCGCAGCCATGCCATGCCGCCCGGCAACATAAGCGACATGACGGTGGAAGAGCGCAGGTTGGTGACGGCCTGGTTCGAAAGCGCCGTCGGGGAGACACGATGACATCCACCCTCATTCGCGGCCGCCTGCTGAGCTTCCATCGCGAACCTCAAGGCATCGAAGACAGTGCTGCCTATGCTTACGAAAGCGACGGCGCCCTTCTCGTCGAGAACGGCGTGATCATGGCATCCGGCGCCTATGCAGCGGTCAAGGCGGCAGCGCCCGAGGATGTCTCCGAGCTCGATCACCGGCCGCATCTGATCGTGCCGGGGCTCATAGACACGCATCTGCATTTTCCGCAGATGCAGGTAATGGCTTCTTACGCGGCCGATCTGCTCGAATGGCTGAACACCTACACCTTTCCCGAGGAATGCCGCTTCGTCGAAACGGCGCATGCGGAGCGGATCGCCCGCCATTTCTTCGACGAGATGATCCGCCACGGCACGACGACGGCGACGGCCTATTGTTCGGTGCACAAGACTTCCGCCGACGCCTTCTTCGCCGAGAGCCTGAAGCGCGGCATGTGCATGGTTGCCGGCAAGGTGATGATGGACCGCAATGCGCCTCAGGGCCTGCTGGACACGCCGGAAATGAGTTATGACGAGACCCGCGCCGTCATCGCCGACTGGCATGGCAAGGGCCGCAACCATGTGGCGATCACCCCCCGTTTCGCCATCACCTCGACGCCGGAGCAGATGGAGGTCGCAAAGTCGCTCGTCGGCGAGTTTCCCGACCTGCATGTGCAGACGCATCTCTCGGAGAACCGCGACGAAATCGCCTATACCTCGCAACTCTATCCGGAGGCGACCGACTATACCGACGTCTACGCCCGCTATGGTCTGCTGGGACCGAAAAGCCTGTTCGGTCATTGCATCCACCTCTCCGAACGCGAGGCGGATGCGATGAGCGAGACCGGCTCTGTGGCCGTCTTCTGTCCGACGTCCAATCTTTTCCTCGGTTCCGGCCTGTTTCCGCTGCGGGCGCTGAAGCGCCGCCAAAAACCGGTGCGCGTTTCCGTCGCCTCGGACATCGGCGGCGGCACCAGCTACTCGATGCTGAAGACGCTCGACGAGGCCTACAAGATCCTGCAGTTGCAGGGCGAAAGGCTGAACCCCTTCGACAGCTTCTACATGATGACCCGCGGCAATGCCGAGGCACTGTCTCTCGCCGACCGCATCGGCACGCTCGAGCCCGGATCCGATGCGGACCTTACGGTGCTCGACATGGCGGCGACGCCCGCAATGGCGCTCAGGGCCGAAGTGGTCAATTCGCTGGCCGACGAGCTCTTTCTGCTGCAGACGATGGGCGACGACCGCGCCGTGGTCGAGACCTACGTCGCCGGAAGACCTTGCAAATCAACCCTTGGCGCAGATTGAGCAGCCCTGAAACAAGAGGTAATATTTTTTGACCTCTTGTTTTCTGCGTCTATTACAAGTCCTCCGAAATCATGATAAGGGCTCGCCTGTCATTCACTCGATGAGGCCGATCCATGACGCAGATTCTCGAAATACGGGACCTCAAGGCCCTGGCCAGACGGCGCGTGCCGAAGCTTTTCTTCGATTATGCGGACAGCGGCGCATGGACGGAGGGAACCTACCGCGCCAACGAGGAGGATTTCGCCGGGATCAAGCTGCGTCAGCGGGTGCTGGTCGACATGTCCGACCGGTCGCTCGAAACGACGATGATCGGCCAGAAGGTCTCGATGCCGGTCGCGCTCGCCCCCACCGGCCTGACGGGCATGCAGCATGCCGACGGCGAGATGCTGGCGGCCCAGGCGGCCGAGGCTTTCGGCGTCCCGTTTACGCTGTCGACCATGAGCATCTGCTCGATCGAGGACGTCGCCTCGGTGACGACGAAGCCGTTCTGGTTCCAGCTCTATGTCATGCGCGAGCGCGAATTCGTGCTCAATCTGATCGACCGGGCCAAGGCCGCGAAGTGTTCCGCGCTGGTCCTGACGCTCGACCTGCAGATCCTCGGCCAGCGCCATAAGGACCTTCGCAACGGCCTGTCCGCGCCGCCGCGACTGACGCCGAAACACCTCTGGATGATGGCGACGCGGCCCGGCTGGTGCATGAAGATGCTCGGCACCAACCGCCGCACCTTCCGCAACATTCTCGGCCACGCCAAGAGCGTAACCAACCTCTCCTCGCTTCAGGCCTGGACGAACGAGCAGTTCGACCCGCAGCTTTCCTGGAAGGACGTCGAGTGGATCAAGGAGCGCTGGGGCGGTCCGCTGATCCTCAAGGGCATTCTCGATCCGGAAGACGCGAAAATGGCGGCTAAGACCGGCGCCGACGCGATCATTGTCTCTAACCATGGCGGCCGTCAGCTCGATGGCGCGCATTCCTCGATCAGCATGTTGCCGCGCATCGTCGACGCCGTCGGCGACCAGATCGAGGTACACCTCGACGGCGGCATTCGTTCCGGCCAGGACGTCTTGAAGGCGATCGCGCTCGGTGCGAAAGGCACCTATATCGGCCGCCCGTTCCTCTACGGCCTTGGCGCGCTCGGCAAGGAAGGCGTCACGCTCGCGCTCGACATCATCCGCAAGGAGATGGATACGACCATGGCGCTCTGCGGCAAACGCCGCATCGCGGAGGTCGGCCGCGACATCATCGCCGAGTAGCAGGTGCAGGAAGCGTGCGGTCCGTCGGGAGTGCGTAGCTTCAAAGACTTAGGGCGGAACCGCACGATCAGCAGTTGGGCAATATCATCAGAAAGCCTATGTCACCTGCCTTGACCCCGGCGAAGCCGGAGCCCTCTTCACCCGGGGCCGGTTGATGGCGTGACCCTCGAACCTCGCGCCATCGCTCCATTGAAGCGCAAGCCAATGCGCAAACGGCGCCCATCGTAGCGGCGCCCACCTCCAGCTACATCAGCCGCTCGGTGGCAGCGAGCTTATCCGCCGACGCGTTATCAACTGCCGCGATAGGTGGAATAGCCGTAGGGCGAGAGCAGCAGCGGCACGTGGTAATGGCTGTCGGCATCTGCAATGCCGAAGCGCAGGGGAACGAGCTCGAGAAAGGCGGGATGCGGAAGCGTCACGCCGGTTGACCTTAAATAGTCGCCGGCATGGAAGACCAGTTCGTAGGTGCCGGTCGCAAACCCGCCCCCCGTCATGAGCGGCTCGTCGACGCGGCCGTCACTATTGGTATGGACCGTACGGATCAGGTGCCGCGCATCGCCTTCGAGCCGGTAGAGATCGATCTTCAGTCCGTGGGCGGGTCTGCCGAGCGCGGTGTCGAGAACATGGGTCGTCAGACGGCCTGACTTGCTCATCGCGTTCACCCTTTGGATGGATCGGGAATGACGAAAGCCTCGTCGTAATGGAACTCTTCCAGGTTGTTGCCCGGCCCCTCGCGGTCGACGACCATGAACTCGCTGACGGCGCCCACTGACATCAACGGATGATGCCAGACATTGCGGCCGTAATTGACGCCCTGGCTGCCATTCGCGAGGAAGACCCTCGGCCGGCCGGGACGGTCGCCTTCATCCTCGGCGACCACAACCAGCCACGGCCGGTCCCGAAGCGGCGAAAAGCTCTGGCTGCCGAGCGGGTGGCGCTCCATCATCGTCACGGAATAGGGAAATGCCCGGGGCTGCCCGCGAAAGATGTTGATGATGACGCCGGCGCCCTCTCCCGCCGCATCGACACGTGCGAGCGCGTGAAACCGCTCGGTATTGCCGCCGTTGATGAAGCGCATCGAGGCCGGGTCGGCCTCGATGATGCTGCCGAACGGCGCGAAAGCCTCCCTGGTCAGAGGCTCGATCGAAAGCATATGCGACATCAGCCTGCCGTTCCGGCTCTCTGTGCGCTGGCGCCCGAAGGCTCGGACGCTGAACGCGTCATCCCCGTCGCGCGGTCGGACAGATCAGGAATGGTGTCAGGCATTGTCGTCTCCCGGAAGCATGGATCGGAGCCGCAGGCGGGCGATCCGCTCCACCTCGGCACAGGCCGTTTCAAATTCCTCTTCCTTGGAATTGTCAATGCGCCTCTCGAAAGCGGCGAGGATGTCTTCCTTGGTCAGCCCCTTCACCGCGATGATGAAAGGAAAGCCGAATTTCCTGGTGTAGGTCGTGTTCAGCCCGGTGAAGCGCGCATGCTCTTCGGCGGAGAGCCGGTCGAGACCGGCAGACGCCTGCTCGGCTTTCGAATCGGCCGTGAGCTCGCCGGCCACCGCGAGCTTGCCTGCGAGATCGGGATGAGCCCGCAATACCCGGAGTCGTTCGGCCGGGGAAGCCGCACGGAATGCGTTGCAGAGCGCCGAATGGACATTGCCGGCGGTCAAGCCGGAGGAAGCCGCACGATCATAGGCGCGTTCCGCCACCCAGGGCGAGTGCTCGAAGATGCCGCCGAAGCGTTGGATGAAATCATCGCGCCCCGACATCAGCGCGTACCGTTGGGTTTGTGATGTTCGTACCAGTGGCGCGCGATGTCGATGCGGCGCGGCACCCAGACCTTGTCGTGGGACATCACATAGTCGATGAACCGCGCGAGCGCCGCAGCGCGACCGGGACGCCCGACCAGGCGGCAGTGCAGGCCGATATTCATCATTTTCGGGCTGCCTTCCTTGCCCTCCGCATAGAGCACGTCGAACGTGTCCTTGAGATAGGTGAAGAACTGGTCGCCGGAGTTGAAACCCTGATTGGTCGCGAAACGCATGTCGTTGGCGTCGAGCGTATAGGGAATGATGAGATGCGGATTGCCCGGCGTCAGTCCGGGGACCCAATAGGGAAGCTCGTCGGCATAGGAATCGCAGGAATAGAGGAAGCCGCCCTCCTCCAGTACGAGCTTGAGCGTGTTTGCCGAGGGCTTGCCCTGATAGATGCCGAGCGGACGCTCGCCGGTCAGTTCGGTGTGCAGCCGCACGACCTCGCGGATGTGCTGGCGCTCGATGTCTTCGGGAACGTCCTTGTATTCGAGCCAGCGCAGGCCGTGGCTGGCGATCTCCCAGCCGGCCTCCTTCATGGCGGCGACGGCTTCCAGATTGCGTGCCATGGCGAGCGTCACGCCATAAACCGTCAGCGTCACGCCCCGGCTCGTGAACATCCGCCACAACCGCCAGAAGCCCGCGCGGGCGCCGTATTCGTAGATCGACTCCATATTGAGGTTGCGCTGTCCAGCCCATGGCTGAGCGCCGACGATCTCCGACAGCAGACATTCGGACGCCGGATCGCCGTCGAGGATGCAGCTTTCGCCGCCCTCCTCATAGTTCAGCACGAACTGCACGGCGATATTGGCGTCGCCCGGCCAACGCACCTCAGGCGGCCTGCGTCCATAGCCGACGAGGTCGCGCGGATAGGAATTCTCGGACATGATTTCACCCTTCGACTTTTCCGGAACGGTAGCATCCCGCACCGGATTGTCGAGATGGGAAAAATGGCGATTCCGAAGTTACCGCCCGCCGGGAAGCGAGGCGGTCAGCGCGACCGGCGGCGTGGCCCGAGTGTCGGGGCCGGGGCGCTGCCCGATCGACAGTCCTGCCTTGGCGCGCGGGCGCGCGGAAATCTTTCCAAGCGGATGCTGCGAATGCACGCGCATCGGCGCTCCGGGCTCGTGCTCGATGAACAGAGCGAGGCTGCCGATCAGGAGCGGTTCGGTCAGCAGCGGTTCGAACAATCCGCGCAAGGGGGCCTCAACCCGCCGCCCCACATCGGCGTTCAGGGGGCCGGTCAGCGGCATGTGGAAACGATATTCGTCCATCACATGGGGATCGCCCCAGCGATGCAGATTGGTGAATTGCGGAGCCGTGAGCCTGTCCGGGTCCGCCCGCTCGATATCGTCTTCACTCAGCGGAGCGCGGAACCGGTCCAGCGCCTGCAGGACGCGGGCGGCGAGCAGATGCATCGACTGGCTGGGCACCTCCGGCATCAACCCCCAGCACTGGCTGAGGCGTGCAACCTCCAGCCGCTCGATTTGAAACGGCGTCTCCCCGCTCGTGAAGAGCATCATCGCCTTGAGCAATTGCGCTTCGTCCATATCCGGCTTCAGGCGGAAGGGCGCCATGATCATCGCATGAAAGCCGAAGCGGCGTGGAACGGCCGTGTAGAAGGCCATCTCCGAAACGGCGAGGCCGGCAATCGACGGCAGTTCCACGGCCTCCCCGGAATAGACGCTGCGGCCGAGCCAGCTGGCAGCCGCCGCAGAAAGCGGGTCTCCCATCGGCGGGGTGAAACAGATCGCATAGCGCATGGCGCAAGCTCCGGAAGTCCGTGAAGGCGGAATGGCCCGCATCCCGTTCGAGGTCCAATGGCGGCGTGTTAAGTGATTTGCGTGACAGATTGACGAATTTGGCCGGCCGTAACGGGGTCGTGAAGCCTGCCTCGCCTATCGCAATGCCGCGATATGGTGCGCACAATGGAACGTATCCGGAAGCGCGACGGCTGGACGGCCGGCAATCTCGTCGACCACGGATCGCGCCAGAGCATGCGCCAATCCGAAGCTCACCTTGAAGCCGCCCGTCAACACGAAGACCCTTTCGTGATCGGGGTGACGGCCGACCATGGGTTCGCGCCCCGTAGATCTGGGGCGCAGGCCCGCCCAGCGCTCGACCACCGGAGCGCCGCGCAATGCGGGCGCAAGAGCCGTTGCGCGGGCAAGCAGTGCATCGAGCTGGCCATCGGTGGAAAAGGGTTCCTCGAATCGGTTCTCGCTGGTGCTGCCGACCGCCACGTGGCCGCTTTCATGCGGGACGACATAGAGACCGTCGGCAAAGATGATGGGCAGGGCCGGATCGATGTCGGCGCGCAACAGCGCCGCCTGTCCTTTGACCGCACCGCCGCTCGGCGCCAGCCGCGGCTGGGTCAAACCGTCGATGAAGGAGAAGCTTTCGACGCCCGCGGCGAGGATCAGGCGCTCAAAGGCCAAATCGCGCCCGTCGGCTAGCGCAAGCCGGCCGAGCGCCGGGTCGAGCGAGACGACTTCCGCCCCTTCCTCGCATCGGACATGCGGAAACTGGTCCAAGGCAGCCCGCAGCATCGCAAGCAGGCTGCGCGGCGCCAACCGGGCGGCCAGCGTGTCATTGACGACACCGAAGGGCGCCGCATCGGCGGCCGGCCAACCGACTGCATCGGCATCGCGGACTTGCCAATGGAACGGGCGTGCCGGAGTATGCCAATTCTGCGCCGCATCCTGCTCGCGACCAAGGGCGATCTCCCGCAGATGCGGCTTACCGAGGGGCATGACACGGCCGCAGCGACGATAGCCTGCCGAGAGGCCCGTGGCTGTTTCAAGCTCGGCAATCTCGCCTTCGAGCGACACCAGGGCATCGAACTGGAACTGCTTCTTCTCGTTCCACCGGTCGGGCATATGCGGCATGAGCGCGCCGAGGAGACCGCCACTCGCGCCGGAACCGATCAGCCTGCGCTCGAGGAGCCGCGTCGCGAACCCGGCGCGGGCGGCCATCACGGCGGCCCAGAGCCCCATGACGCCGCCGCCCACGATCAAAACTTCGCACATCGATTGACCTTCCCGGGCCGGAGAATTATCGGGTTCACCATGACAGGAACCGATCCCGGCCAGAGCCCTTCACCCTCGCGGCAAAACCTCGAATGGCACGAGGGCGATATGCCCTATTCGAAGGAATTTGGCGATCACTTTTATTGCCGCACCGACGGACGGCTCGAATGCGGCCACGTCTTTCTTGCCGGCAACCGGCTGCCGGAACGCTGGCAGGCGGGCGGCCCGTTCACGATCGGCGAACTCGGCTTCGGCACGGGGCTCAATTTCTGCGAAACCTGGCGCCGCTGGAAACAATCGCCGGCCGCGGCCAGGAGCCTCCATTTCGTTTCCTTCGAGCGCTTTCCCATGCAAGCGGTGGAGATCGGCCGGGCGCTGGCGCATTGGCCGGAAATCGACGAAGAGCGGCAGGCGCTCGTTGCCAATTGGCCCACGAACCCGGCCGGCCAGATCGACATCGCATTCAGCGAAGAGGTTCGGCTTACCGTGGTGATCGGCACGGCGTTCGACGGCGTGTCAGCCTCCCCTCCGGACTTCGACGCCTGGTATCTCGACGGTTTCGCACCCTCTCGCAATCCGGACATGTGGTCGGAAGAACTCATGCGGCTGGTATTCGACAGGACCGTCTCAGGCGGCAGCTTCGCGACCTATGCCGCAGCCGGCTTCGTCCGCCGCAACCTGGCGGCGGCGGGTTTCACCGTCGAACGTCGTCCCGGCTTTGCCGGCAAGCGGGAGATGCTGCGCGGTGACAAAGCCTGATTTGCCCGAATCCGGACGTGCTTATCCGGGGAAGACTACGGACTTGACCGTCGCGATCAACTGATCGGTCGGAACGGCGACGCAATTGCGGTCGATCTCGGCAAGGGTCTTTTCCTTGACCTGGTGAGAGAGCAGCTTCCTCAGGTCGCCGAGCGTCCTTGGTGCCGCGCAGATCACGAGATTTTCGAAGGCCTGGTCGTGGGCATAGTGGTCGAGCTTCCCGGCGATTTCCACGGCGAAGCGATGTTGCTCCTCGCGTACGGGGTCGCTGCTATATTCCATTGCCGAACGGCCGTGACCGACGGACGAATGGCTGCGTCCGGGTTTGTCGGCCATGATGTCCTGGCGACGCTTGGTCTCGATTTGAAATGTCTCCTCCTCCGGCTGCTGCCTGCCATCCTTCAGCAGGTTGACGTCCTTCACGATGCGCGCCGTGTTTCCATCGGCTGTCAAAATCCAGATCCGGTTCCGCACTATTGTCTCCCCGTGTAGATGGCAGATAGGTTGGCGAGGTTCACGGACAGAACGGCTGAGGCCGCGTCAGGTTCCTTGCCGCCGAATATCTGCGCATGCCGTGTCGCGCGGCCCGCTCGCATCACCAGCCCGTCAGCAGCCGACAATCGGCGAGGTCAAGCGGCTAGATTGTACGCTCAGGCCCTTCTTCTGCAAGGGGAACATAGGTGACGTGCTGCTTCTTTGCCGGCTGTCGCCGCGGATGCCGGCGTGTGGTCCATGCCCTTTCGCCGGGGGCGACGTTTCGCCTGCCGGCGCGACGAGACGGCATGCTTTCGCACCTGCGAAAAGATGCAGCTTGACTTTCCGGCGCAAAACAACGATCTAAGGCCTGCGTCACCTTCCGGCCGCCGCGTGAGCGCGCCCTCGGCATCACTTCGAAGCCGTGAAGAAGGAAAAGCGCGAAACATCGCCGCCCTCCGCGGCAGCACAGGCGCCTGACGATTTTCTATTAACCCACAAGTTCCCAATTCACGCGGGGTTCTTGACGCCAGATGACACCGGAACCGCATCCTGCTGTTCCGGCGAGAGCGTTTGGCGCCCCGAAAGGTATATGCATTGACCACTTTCAAAGAGCTTGGGCTCTCCGAGCACATTGTGGCGACACTCTCCGCCAATGGTTTCGAAAAGCCGACGCCCATCCAGGCTCAAGCCATTCCGCTGGTCCTGAAAGACCATGACCTCATCGGCCTTGCGCAGACGGGCACCGGCAAGACCGCTGCATTCGGCCTGCCGATGATCGAAAAGCTCGTCGCCGATGGCAGACGCCCCGATCCGCGCAACATCCGCGCGCTCGTGCTTGCCCCCACGCGCGAACTGGTGAATCAGATCGCGACCAACCTGAAGCTTTTCGTGAAGAAGAGCCCGCTGAAGATCGGCCTCGTCGTCGGTGGCGTTTCGATCAACAAGCAGACCGAACAGCTCGCCCGTGGCGTCGACATTCTCGTCGCGACCCCTGGCCGCCTGCTCGACCTCGTTTCGCGCAAGGCGGTGACGCTGACCCAGGCTCGCTATCTCGTTCTCGACGAGGCCGACCAGATGCTTGACCTCGGCTTCATCCATGACCTGCGCAAGATTTCCAAGCTGGTGCCGAAGAACCGTCAGACGCTGCTCTTCTCGGCAACCATGCCCAAGCTGATTGCCGAGCTTGCCGGCGAATACCTGACCGACCCGGTCAAGGTCGAAGTCTCGCCTCCGGGCAAAGCCGCCGACAAGGTCGAACAATATGTGCATTTCGTCCCCGGCAAGGACCTGAAGACGACGATCCTGAAGCAGACTCTGACTGCCAATCCCGATGGGCTGTCGCTGATTTTCAGCCGCACCAAGCATGGCGCCGAGAAGTTGATGAAGCATCTCGACCATGTCGGCTTCAAGGCCGCCTCGATCCATGGCAACAAGAGCCAGGGTCAGCGGGAGCGTGCGCTGAAGTCATTCCGCGACGGTGAGATCCGCGTGCTCGTGGCGACGGACGTGGCCGCCCGCGGGATCGACATTCCGGGCGTCACCCACGTCTACAACTACGACCTGCCGGAAGTGCCCGACGCCTATGTGCACCGTATCGGCCGTACGGCCCGCAACGGCCGCGACGGCATCGCGATCGCCTTCTGCGCGCCGGACGAAATCCGCCTGCTCCGTGACATCGAAAAGCTGATGGGCATCCAGATCGCTGTCGCCAGCGGCGAAGCGCCGGCCGACCAGGCCCGCCCCTCCAAGGGCCGTGGCGGCCGCGGCAACGGTCAGCCTCGCGGTAACGGCCAGCCTCGCGGCAATGGCGCAGGACAGCGCCAGGGCGGACCTCGCCGCGATCGGCCGCAGCGCCAGGCGGCAGCGGGCGGATTCGCCGGCGACGACCTGCTGCGCGACGAGCGCTCGCACGAGCGCCGCGACCAGCGCGCTGCCGGGCATGGACCGGCGGACGGAAGGCCGGAAGGCCACCGCAATCACAAGGCGCAGAAGCACCATGGGCGGCCCGGACCGCAGCAGGCCGGCCGCCGCGGAAGCGAACAGTCCGGCGAACGTAATGGCGGCGGCAATCGACCGCAGCGTGCCGACGGTCGCGGCCATCAGCGCTAGAGCACTTCGAGGATAAGTGCGTAGCGTCAAAGACTTAGAATGTTTGGTGCTTCAATGCATTGGACGCTCTTAGGCGCCAAGCGTCGTCGAAACGGCGGGTAGATCCCCGCCGTTTCGACACCCTGCATCACCTGCGCCGGTCAGCCCTTGGGCCTGACGGACTGGTAGATCGCGCTGGTGCCGTCCCTGTTCACCGCGAACACGTCATAGGATGCGCGAGGGTCGTCTCCCATGCCTAGCGATCCGACGGGCATGCCCGGGACCGCGATGCCGGCAATGTCTGGACGCTCGGCGAGAAGCCTTTCGACGGCATCGAGCGGCACGTGGCCCTCCACGTAATAACCGCCGACCACGGCGGTATGGCAACCCTGCATCTCATCCGGGATCGCATGGCGCTGCTTGATCGCAGACAGGTCGTCGACGTTCTCGATCTTTACCTGGAAGCCGGCTCCCTTCATCGCCGCGGCCCACTCATGGCAGCAGCCGCAATTGGGGTCCTTGTAGACGACCATTTCACGCCCGGCTGCCAAGGCTGGCCCGATCATCCAAACCGACGCGGTCGCGGCCGCGGAAATCAGAAACGCTCTTCTTCTCATCGCTGCTCTCCATTGTACGCGTGTTGTGCGGCATTGAAATGGTCGGCTTTCGTCGATGCACCCGGTGAGGGCAGCCGCCAGCCCTTCACGACGCCATAAACGGCCGGAATGACCACCAAGGTGAGGATCGTTGAGGATACCATTCCGCCGATCATCGGGACAGCGATCCGCTGCATGACCTCCGACCCGGACCCGGCCGGACCCGTTCGACCGCCCCGACCATGAGTTGCGGCCGACGATACCGGGCGGTGCGATCGACAGGGCTTCGAGTGCACCCCGTCATCGCGTTCGTCAAACCGCCTGCGCTTCCTTTGCGCTGTCGCTCGCGGCTGTTCCGTTGGCCGGCTTGCGGTTGGTGAGATAGACCCCTGTGACGGCAATTACCGTGCCGATGATCATGGGCCAGGTCAGCGCTTCTCCGAAGAACAGGGCCGCCTCGCCGGCGGCAAGCGGCGGCACCAGATAAATCAGCGATGCCGCGCGCGATACCTGCCCGCGCCGAATGAGATAGAGCAGGAGTGCGATCGCTCCCATCGAGAGGCCCAGCACCGACCAGGCGAGCGCCGCGACAAGTTCGATATTCCAGGTGACCCGCAGGTCCTCGAGCATGAGCGCCAGAGGGATGGTCACGAGGAGCGCTCCCACGTATTGCAACGCTGCAATCGACCGGATGTCGCCAGTCTGCAGGTACCGTTTCTGATAGAGCGTCCCGTAGGTGACGGCGGCCATGCCGAGAACGTTGACGGCCAGCGGCAGCAGGTGGATCGGCGTTGCGGCCGAGTCGATCGCCAGCATTTTCGGCGCAACCGCAAGCGCGATGCCGCAAAAGCCGAGGATAAGGCCCAGCTTCTGCTGGCCCGCCAGCTTCTCGCCGATCAGCCAAGGCGCGATCGCAGCCGTCATCAGGGGTTGCAAGCCGGCAATGATGCCGGAGATCGCCGCGGGCACACCCTGCCCGATCGCCCACCATACGGCACCGAGATAGAGGCCGTGGAGAAAGACGCCGGACACGACGGCATGGCCGATCGCCGTCGCCGAGCGGGGCCAGCGCGCGCCGCTCAGGAGACAGAAGCCGATGAAGAGCAGAATGGCGAAGCTATAGCGCAGCGCCAGGAAGGTCAGCGGATCGGCGAAGATAGCCGCATATTTTGCAACGACCCAGCCTGTCGACCAGAGCAGCACGAAGATGGCCGGGGCCAGGCGGGCGAGCATGAAATCGTTCCTGAGCAAATGGATAGGGGACGATCCGGGCAGGATCGCCGCTGCCGCGATAGAGCGGCGACAGCGCCCGGTCAAAGGAATTTTTCTGATCGATACTATCAGCGAATCGGAATGGCCGCTCCACAACCTGCTGAACGCGTTTTCGCGAATACCATGGGCCTAAAATCCGGGCATCAGCCTGTTTTTTCTGCGCAGCCCGAAGTCCGGGCTGTGCGTGCCGCTGCCCCGGTTTTCGCCCGGAAACGCTGAAAACGGCCGCGCCGCCACCCGCCAAATTCTTCGATCGCAAATGTGCACGCTTCTTGCATTGCACTCTGCGTTGTATTCAAATGGTCGAAAATAAGGGGATCACGCCTTTGGTATTTGACGAAATGATCAATGCGGACAGCAGTCCGCGCCAGCCATATTCGACCTATCATCAATGGTATGCCAGTCAGGACAGAAACCGGCTCATCGCGAAATCGAAGGAAGCCGAAAAGATTTTTCGCAAGACGGGCATCACCTTCGCAGTCTACGGACACGCGGATTCCTCCGAAAAACTGATTCCCTTCGATCTCATACCCCGCATCATCTCCGGGCGCGAATGGCGCCGGCTCGCCCAAGGCATCGAACAGCGCGTCATCGCGCTCAACGCCTTTCTCGACGACATCTATCACAAGCAGGAGATCATCCGCGCCGGTCGCATCCCGCGCGAACTGATCGAGAAGAACGACGCCTTCCTCCCGCAGATGATCGGCTTCCGGCCGCCGGGCGGCGTCTACACTCACATCGTCGGGACCGACATCGTACGCACCGGCGAAGACCAGTACTATGTTCTGGAGGACAATGCCCGCACGCCCTCCGGCGTCAGCTACATGCTGGAAAACCGCGAAACCATGATGCAGATGTTTCCGGAGCTGTTTCACCAGAACCGCGTGCGGCCGGTGGAGAATTATCCCAATCTGCTTCGCCAGAGCCTTTCCTCGCTCGCTCCGGCCGGCTGCGAGGGCAAGCCGCGCGTTGCCGTCCTCACGCCCGGGATCTACAACTCGGCCTTCTACGAGCACGCGTTCCTGGCGGATATGATGGGCGTCGAACTGGTGGAGGGCTCGGACCTGCGCGTCATCGACGGCAGGGTGAAGATGCGCACGACGCGCGGCTACGAGGCGATCGACGTACTTTACCGGCGCGTCGACGACGATTTCCTCGACCCCCTCACCTTCCGCCCGGATTCCGCCCTCGGGATACCGGGGATCATGGATGTCTATCGCGCCGGCAACATCACCATCGCCAATGCCCCCGGCACCGGCATTTCCGACGACAAGGCGATCTATTCCTACATGCCGGAAATCGTCGAGTTCTATACCGGCCGCAAACCCCTGCTCGAGAACGTGCCCACCTGGCGCTGCTCGGAACCGGAGAGCCTCAAATACGTGCTCGAGCATCTCGCCGAGCTCGTCGTCAAGGAGGTTCACGGCTCCGGCGGCTACGGCATGCTCGTCGGCCCGACCGCGACAAAAATGGAATGTGCAGCCTTTGCCGAGAAGCTCAAATCCCGCCCCGGCAACTACATCGCCCAGCCGACATTGTCGCTCTCGACGGTGCCCATCATGGTCAAAAAGGGCATTGCGCCGCGCCACGTCGATCTGCGTCCCTATGTGCTCGTCTCCGACAAGGTTCAGATCATTCCGGGCGGCCTGACCCGCGTGGCCTTGAAAGAAGGCTCCCTGGTGGTGAATTCCAGCCAGGGCGGCGGGACCAAGGATACCTGGGTGCTGGAGGACTGAGGCCATGCTGGGAAGGACTGCGAACGGCCTCTACTGGATGTTCCGCTATATCGAGCGCGCGGAGAACAGCGCCCGCCTCATCGATGCCGGATTGCGCATGTCGCTCACGCGCAGCGAATCGGCCGAAGACGACTGGGACGGGGTGCTGCAAAGCGCGGACGTGCGAGAGCTCTAT
The DNA here is from genome assembly GCF_059758575.1 of Sinorhizobium sp. GQ132. Lineage (NCBI taxonomy): Bacteria > Pseudomonadati > Pseudomonadota > Alphaproteobacteria > Hyphomicrobiales > Rhizobiaceae > Sinorhizobium > Sinorhizobium sp. GQ132. Next base: position 298,736 of record NZ_JCAXDX010000001.1, read on the forward strand.
GACCAGATCCACGAAGGATTGACCAGCGGCGACGCGATCGACTTCCTCCTGCGTGACCGCGCCAACCCGTCAAGCGTGATGTCGTGCATCGAGGCCGGGCGCAACAACGCCCGCATGGTCCGCACTGCGCTCACGCGCGAGACATGGGAAGCGATCAACGAATGCTGGATCGAAATGAAGGGGATCCTCGCCAGGAGGGCAAAGACCACCGACATGCCGGAGATCATCGATACGATCAAACGGCGGGCCGGGCTTATCCGGGGCGCCTTCCACGGCACGATGCTCAGGAACGAGATCTTCAACTTCTCTCGCATCGGCACCTTCATCGAGAGGGCCGACAACACCGCACGCATCCTCGACGTCAAATATTACGTGCTACTGCCGGCAGTCTCCGCGGTCGGATCGTCCATGGACAACGTCCAGTGGGAATCGATCCTGCGCTCGGTCTCCGCACACCGCTCCTATGGCTGGGTCTATGATGCCGAACTCAGGCCCGCAAATATTGCCGACTTCCTGATCGCAAACGGCCGCATGCCGCGCTCGCTGGCCTATTGCTACGACAAGCTCGTCTCCAATCTCGGTTATCTCGCGCGCGAATACGGCGAGCGGCACGCGGCCCACGAGACCGCCGAGCAGACGCTCGGCTTGCTGCGCAGCCAGTCGATCGCGGAAATCATGGATCAGGGGCTACACCAATATCTCAAGGAGTTCATCAGCCAGAACAATCGCCTCGGCCGGGAAATCTCAGATGGTTACCGGTTCTATCAATGAGCTTCAGGGGGCGTAGATGTATCTGAAAATCAGCCACACGACCGAGTATCATTACGACCAACCGGTACAATACGCATTGCAGCGACTGCGCCTTACGCCGGTGAATCTGCCGGGCCAGACGGTGCGGAACTGGAAGACGCTGGTGGACGGGGCAGCCATCGAAGTGAGCTATGACGACCAGTTCGGCAACCGCACGCATCTCGTCAGCGTCGACGCCGATCGAACGACCCTTTGCGTAGAGGCGAGAGGCGAAGTCGAAACGGAAGACCGGGCCGGCGTATTCGGCGCTCACCAGTCCTATGTACCGCTGTGGCTCTACGCCCGCGAAACCCCGCTGACCAAGCCGGGCAAGCGGATCCGCGAGCTCGCGAAAGCCGCCGGAGGCGCCACTGAACTCGAGCGCATGCACGCGCTTATGGCGATCATTCACGAGACCGTACGCTACGAACCGGGCGAGACCCAGGTCGGGACCTCCGCCGAGGAGGCGCTGGAGCGCGGCAAGGGCGTATGCCAGGATCATGCCCATATCCTGATCTCCGCCGCGCGCACCCTTGGCCTGCCGGCACGCTACGTCTCCGGCTATCTCATGATGGAGGATCATCCGCAGCAGACCGCAAGCCACGCCTGGGCCGACGTGCACATTGCAGGCCTTGGCTGGGTCGGGTTCGATCCCGCCAACAAGGTCTGCCCGGACGACCGCTATGTCCGCATCGCCTCGGGACTATGTTACCGCGATGCTTCGCCGGTTTCGGGACTGGTGCACGGTACAGGCACCGAGACCCTGAAGGTGGCCGTGACGGTCGAGCAACAAGGACAGAGCCAAGCTCAGAATTGAAGCGGCCCTTAGAGCACTTCCGGGAGAAGTGTGTAACGGGATTTCCGTCCGCAAGTGCGTCGATCAAAATGGATAGAGCATTTCAGTGTTTCCATTGAAATGCTCTGTTGTGGAAGTACCTGGATCATTTCCCGTTTCATTGAACGCGGGAAAGGATCCAGGCAGGCCTCCAAGCTCCACTTACCGCGATGCAGTCGACTGCAGGATCCGGCAAAGAGCGACCAGTCCCCGGTCATAGCCGCCACTGACGACATCACGGCAGCGCTTCAGTACCGTGCGCCGCTCGTTGGGGGACATGGCGTTGAAAGCTGCGATCGGAGTTTGGCCGGGGTGCCCATCCCACAACTTGTCGAGGCGGCGCAGTACGCAACCGCCCCGTTCGGTGATGAGGTTGCGGCGGAGACTCGTACCCGAACGCTCCGCCGCGGTTCATCGCATCAGTGGCTGTCGCGCTCGACCACCGATCCACGCGCGCCGACAAGGAAGTCCAGATCGGCGCCGGAATCCGCCTGCATTACGGTCTTGAGATAGAGACCGCCATAGCCGCCCGTGAGCGGTTTTACCGGCGATACCCAGGCCGCACGGCGTCGTGCAAGTTCCTCGTCGGAAACATGGAGATGCAGCGTGCGGTTCGGGATGTCGACCTCGATCATGTCGCCATTCTCGACGAGCGCCAGGGGTCCGCCTTCCGCAGCTTCCGGCGCGGTATGAAGGATGACGGTGCCGTAGGCCGTACCCGACATGCGCGCATCGGAAATGCGGATCATGTCGGTGATCCCCTTCTTCAATACCTTCGGCGGCAGGCCCATATTGCCGACCTCGGCCATGCCCGGATAGCCCTTGGGACCGCAATATTTCAGTACCATGATGCAGGTCTCGTCGATGTCGAGATCCTCACGGTTGATGCGTGCGTGATAGTCCTCGATGCTTTCGAATACGACCGCACGGCCCTTGTGCTGCATAAGGTGCGGCGAGGCGGCCGAAGGTTTTAGAACAGCACCGCGCGGCGCCAGATTGCCGCGCAGGACGGCGATGCCGCCCGATTTCGTCAGCGCCTTTTCCCGCGGCAGGATCACGTCCTCGTTGTAGTTCACGACGGCCTTGACGTCGTTCCAGATCGTGTCGCCGCTGACGGTGATGGCATCGTTGTGCAGGAGGCCCATCTCCGCGACCGCCTTGATCACGACCGGCAGACCGCCGGCATAATAGAACTCCTCCATCAGATATTTGCCGGAGGGCTGCAGGTTAACGATGGTCGGCACATCGCGGCCGAGCCTGTCCCAATCGTCCAGCGAAAGATCGACGCCGACACGGCCCGCAAGCGCGAGCAGATGCAGCACCGCATTGGTCGAGCCGCCGACGGCGCCGTTGACGCGGATCGCGTTCTCGAATGCCTCCTTGGTCAGGATGTCGGAGGGCTTCAGGTCCTCCTTGACCATTTCGACGATGCGGCGGCCGGTAAGCTGCGAAATCACCCGGCGGCGCGCATCGACCGCGGGAATGGCCGCATTGCCGGAAAGCGTCATGCCGAGCGCTTCGGCCATCGACGCCATGGTCGAGGCCGTGCCCATGGTCATACAGCTTCCCGCGGAACGGGCCATGCCCTGCTCGGCGTCCATGAACTCCTCCAGCGACATCTCGCCGGACTTCACCATTTCGGAAAACTGCCAGATCGCCGTGCCGGACCCGACGTCCTTGCCGCGCCACTTTCCATTGAGCATGGGTCCGCCGGATACGACGATCGCCGGAATGTCCACGCTTGCCGCACCCATCAACAGGCTGGGCGTGGTCTTGTCGCAGCCGCCGAGCAGGACGACGCCATCGACCGGATTGCCGCGGATCGATTCTTCGACATCCATCGCCGCCAGGTTGCGGAACATCATCGCCGTTGGGCGCAACGTGCTTTCACCGGTCGAGAAGACCGGGAATTCCACCGGGAAGCCCCCCGCCTCGTAAACCCCGCGCTTCACACGCTCGGCGAGGTCGCGCAGATGCGCATTGCAGGGCGTGAGCTCGGACCAGGTGTTGCAGATGCCGATGATCGGCCGCCCGTCGAAGGTGTCGGCGGGAAGCCCCTGGTTCTTCATCCAGGAGCGATGCATGATGGCATTCTTGCCAGTACCGCCGAACCACTCCTGCGAACGGAGCTTGCGCGGCCACTCAGCTTTCTTCTTCATTTCTTCCTTCCTTGCGCCCTGCGCGGGCTGGACATGCCGGCTTTACGCCCGGTTTCTTCAGGCAAGCGTGTAGGCTGTCTTGACGTTGGTGTAGAACTCTGCGGCGTATTTGCCCTGCTCGCGCGGGCCGTAGGAGGAAGCCTTGCGGCCGCCGAACGGCACGTGGAAATCGACCCCCGCCGTCGGCAGGTTGACCATCACCATGCCGGCTTCGGCATTGCGCTTGAAGTGCGTCGCATGCTTCAGGCTGGTGGTGGCGATGCCCGAAGACAGGCCGAACGGCGTGTCGTTGGCAACAGTGAGCGCCTCGTCGTAATCCTTGACGCGGATGACGGCCGCGACCGGCCCGAAGATTTCCTCGCGCGAGATGCGCATCTGGTTGGTCGCCTCGGTAAACAGCGCCGGCTGCAGATAGAAGCCGGGCGTGTCGCGCGAGATCACCTCGCCGCCGAAGGCGAGCTTGGCGCCCTCCTGCTTGCCGATGGCGATATAGTCGGTGTCCTGGTTGAGCTGGCTCTGATCGACCACCGGACCGATATGGGTGCCGGCCTTCAGCGCGTCGTCGACGACGAGACCCTTGATCCGCTCACCCATCGCGGCGACGAACCGGTCGTGAATGCCCTCGGTAACGATGATGCGCGAGGAGGCGGTGCAGCGCTGGCCGGTCGAGAAGAAGGCGGAGTTGACCGCCGCTTCCACGGCGACGGACAGATCGGCATCGTCGAGCACGACGAACGGGTTCTTGCCGCCCATCTCCAGCTGGTACTTGCGGTTATGTTCGACCGAGGCGACGGCCACCCGCTTCCCGGTGGCGGTCGAGCCGGTGAAGGTGATGGCGTTGACGTCGGGGCTGTCGAGCATTGCCTGGCCGACGACGGAGCCCTTGCCCATGACGAGGTTCAGGACGCCCTTCGGCAGACCCGCGCGATGGAGGATATCGACGATCGCCCACGAACAGCCCGGTACCAGCTCTGCCGGCTTGAAGACGACGGTGTTGCCGTAAGCCAAAGCCGGGGCGATCTTCCAGGCGGGAATGGCGATCGGGAAGTTCCAGGGCGTGATGATGCCGACGACGCCGACCGGGTCGCGGGTGATCTCGACGCCGATCCCCGGCCGGACCGACGGGACGACCTCACCCGCAAGACGCAGGGTTTCCCCGGCAAAGAACTCGAAGATCTGGCCGGCGCGCACCGTCTCTCCGATACCTTCGGCGAGCGTCTTGCCCTCTTCTCGAGAAAGGAGGCGCCCGAGCTCGTCCTTGCGCGCCAGGATCTCGTCGGCGGTCTTCTTCAGGATCGCATGGCGTTCGAGAATGCCGGAGCGCGACCAGGCGGGAAAGGCGGCCTTGGCCGCGGCGATCGCGGCTTTCGCGTCTTCGGCGCTGGCGCGTGCATATTCGCCGACGACATCATCGGTGTTCGACGGATTGATGTTCGCAACGCCGTCTCCGCCGACCCATTCGCCGGCGATCAGGTTCTGGTGAAGTGTCATGGGCTTCAGCCTCCTTGTCTTCTTGCCGCAAGCGGCCGCGGTCACTGCCTCGCGCTTGCCATTGGAGATATGTCAGAGCTGGTGGACAGCGACCTCTTCCTCCGCCGCGATCGCCAGCGGATTGCGCAGTGGCAGGCCGAATTCCTTGGCTTCGATCTCGAATACGTCTCCCTCCTCCGTGCGGATGCCGTCGCCGAAAGAGAGCGTCGCCGTGCCGAACATGTGGACGTGGATGTCTCCCGGTGCACGGAAGAGGCCGTACTTGAAATGGTGATATTCGAGATTGGCGAAGCTGTGCGACATGTTCGCCTCACCGGAAAGGAAAGGCTTCTCCCACAGCACCTTGCCGCCCCGAAGGATGCGCGATGCCCCGCGAATATCCTCTGGAGCCGCGCCGATGCGGATTTCCGGTCCGAAGCTCGCCTGTCTGAGCTTCGAATGTGCGAGCCACAGATAATTGACCCGCTCGGTCTTGTGATCTGAGAACTCGTTGGCAACCGCAAAGCCGAGCCGGAAGGGTTCGCCCTTGTCGGAGATCACATAGATGCCGGCCATTTCGGGCTCTTCTCCGCCATCCTCGGCAAAGGACGGAGACACGAGCGGCTCGCCGGGGGCCACAGCCGTGGTACCGTTGCCCTTGTAGAACCATTCCGGCTGCACGCCCTTCTCACCGGACTTCGGCTTGCCGCCTTCGAGCCCCATGCGGAACATCTTCATCGAGTCGGTCAGCGTTTCCTCGGCGGCTTCCGTCGCCTTCTTGTGCATCGCGTCGCGGGTTGCAGCGGAGCCAAGATGCGTGAGCCCGGTCCCCGTCAGATGCAGATGGGCGGGATCGGGATGCGTGATCGGGGAAAGCAGCCGCCCCTGGGAATAGGCTTCCTCGAGATCGATCGTTTCGCCAAGGCCCTTGGCGTCGACGACGTCCCTGAGGCTCCTGCCGCTATTGGCCGCTTCCATCGCCAGAGCATAGACGCTCTCCGCTCCCCTGACGGCACGCGCCGTCTCGCCCGGGGCCCGCACGGCGACGATAACCGAACCGTCTTCTTTCCTGACCTGAGAAATCAGCACGTTCTGTCCTTCCTGATGAATTGGCTCCCACAATGCCTTCCCTTGCGGAAAAGCAACGCTTCGCCCGAGAGGGGCTTACGCCACCCGGTTACGGCAAACATGCCGCGTTTTTCTGTTGCGATCATCGGGGGCCGAGCGGAAGCCGGTCAGCCCTTGCCCTTGTTCTTGTTGTAAACGTCGAAGAACACGGCTGCGAGCAGCACGAGGCCCTTGATCAATTGCTGGTAGTCGATGCCGATGCCCATGATGGACATGCCGTTGTTCATCACGCCCATGATGAAAGCGCCGATCACCGCACCGGTGATCTTGCCGACGCCACCCGAGGCAGACGCCCCGCCGATGAAGCAGGCCGCGATCACGTCGAGTTCGAAGCCGACCCCGGCCTTCGGGGTCGCCGAATTCAGACGCGCGGTGATGATCATGCCGGCAAGCGCCGCGAGCGCGCCCATGTTCACGAAGGCGTAGAAGGTCAGCCGCTCGGTATTGATGCCGGAGAGCTTGGTCGCCTTCTCGTTGCCACCCATCGCGTATATCCGCCGGCCGATCGTCGAGCGCGTGGTGACGAAGGTATAGACGGCGATCAGCACGCCCATGACGACCAGGACGTTGGGCAGGCCCCGATAGGTCGAAAGCTGGAAGCCGAGGAACAGGGCCACCAGGCTGATGACCGCCATCTGGATCGCGAAGAAGGCGAACGGCTCGTTCTCCGTGCCGTGCTGGTCGTTGATCCGGCGGTTGCGAATCCCGGCAAAGATCGCATAGCCGACGAGCAACAGCACGGCGACCAGCGCGACCATGTTCTTGATCGTCTCCGGGCTCGGGTTGAGGAAATAAAGGAAGTCGGGAATGAATCCGGTCGAGAGAATCTGGAAGTCCTTCGGAAACGGTCCGATCGGGCGGCCGCCGAGGACCACATAGGTCATTCCCCGGAACACCAGCATGCCGGCCAGCGTGACGATGAAGGCCGGAATCTTCTGATAGGCGACCCAGTAGCCCTGCGCCGCGCCCATGATGCCGCCGACGATCAGGCAGGCGGGAATGACCACGAAGGCAGGCAAGCCCCATTTGACGAGCATGATCGCCGAAATCGCGCCGATGAAGGCCACGATGGAGCCGACCGACAGATCGATGTGCCCGGCAACGATGATCAACAGCATGCCCAGCGCCATGATGACGATGAACGAGTTCTGCAGCACCAGGTTCGTGATGTTGACGGGCCTGAAGAGGACGCCGTTGGTGACGAACTGGAAGAACAGCATGATGATGACGAGCGCGACCAGCAGGCCGTATTCGCGAATGTTGTTCCTGAGGTAGTCACCGATCGACGGTTTGGTGGTTTCGGTGCTCGTATCGGCGACCATTAGTGTTTCTCCCCTGAACGCATGATGGCGCGCATGATCGATTCCTGGCTTGCTTCCTCCTTGGAAAGCTCGGCCACTATGCGCCCCTCGTTCATGACATAGATGCGATCGCAGGTCCCGAGCAGCTCCGGCATCTCCGACGAGATCATCAGGATGCCTTTGCCCTCGGCCGCGAGCTGGTTGATGATGGTGTAGATCTCATACTTCGCGCCGATATCGATACCGCGCGTCGGCTCATCGAGTATGAGGACTTCGGGGTTGGTGAACAGCCACTTGGACAGGACGACCTTCTGCTGGTTCCCGCCGGAGAGATTGACCGTCTCCTGATAGATCGAATGGGAACGGATGCGGAGCTTCGAGCGATACTCGGCGGCGACCTTGCGTTCCTTGCGCTCGTCGATGACGCCGTTCGATGCGACCGCGTGCAGGTTGGCGAGCGTGGTGTTGTGCATGATGTTGTTGATCAGCACGAGACCGAGCTGCTTGCGGTCCTCCGTTACATAGGCGAGACCGGCCTTGATGGCCTTGGGAATCGTGCTCACGTCCACCGGCCGGCCATGCATCGTCACCTCGCCGGTGATCTTGTGGCCCCAGGACTTGCCGAAGAGGCTCATCGCCGTCTCGGTGCGTCCGGCGCCCATCAGTCCGGCGATGCCGACGACCTCGCCGGCGCGCACCTTGAAGCTGACGTCGTGCAGAAACTGCCGGTCGCGGTGATGCTGATGATAGACGTTCCAGTTCTTCACCTCGAGCAGCGTGTCGCCGATCTTCGGTTCGCGCGGCGGATAGCGGTCTTCCATGGCCCGGCCGACCATGCCGTTGATGATCCGGTCCTCGCTGATGTCTTCCTTATGACAGTCGAGCGTCTCTACCGTTCCGCCGTCGCGCAGGATGGTGATCTGATCGGCAACCTTCTTAATCTCGTTGAGCTTGTGAGAGATGATGATCGACGTCATGCCCTGGCTGCGGAACTCCATGAGCAGCTTCAAAAGCGCGTCGGAGTCGTTTTCGTTGAGGGATGCGGTCGGCTCGTCGAGGATCAGCAGGCGGACTTTCTTCGAAAGCGCCTTGGCAATCTCCACCAGCTGCTGCTTGCCGACGCCGATGTCGGTGATCAGCGTCGTGGGAGACTCGTTCAGGCCCACTTTCTTCAGGAGTTCCTGGGTGCGGGCAAAGGTCTGCGGCCAGTGAATGACGCCCTTTTCGGCCACCTCGTTGCCGAGAAAGATGTTCTCGGCGATCGAAAGCAGCGGAACGAGCGCCAGTTCCTGATGGATGATGATGATGCCGAGCTCTTCGCTGTCCGAGATCGTGCTGAACCGGCGAGGCTCGCCGTCGTAATGGATCTCGCCCTCATAGGTACCGGCCGGATAGACGCCGCTCAGCACCTTCATCAAGGTCGACTTGCCGGCGCCGTTTTCCCCGACAAGCGCGTGGATCTCGCCTTCGCGGACCTTGAACGAGACATTGTCCAGGGCCTTGACGCCCGGAAACGTCTTCGTGATGCCCCGCATTTCAAGAATGATATTGTCCATACTCAGCCATTCCAGCTGCAGTCGGAGAGACTGCAGGCGCTCTCCCGTGCTGCGCGGTTCTTTCGACCGGCTCCGATACGAAATAAAACCACGCGGCGGGCCAAAGTGCTACAGCGACATTGCGACGAGACGCATGCCGCCTGGATTAAGAGGGTGCGCGAGCTTGTCGCGCACCCTCCCGGTTCGCCGCATCAGTTGTTGAGCTGATCTTCCGTGTAGTAGCCGGAACCGACGAGAACCTCCTTGGCATTGGACTTGTCGACGGAAACGGGCTTCAGGAGGTAGGACGGAACGACCTTGACGCCGTTTTCGTAGGTCTTCGTGTCGTTGACCTCAGGCTCCTTGCCATCCATGATCGCGTTGACCATGTTGACGGTGACCTTGGCGAGTTCACGGGTGTCCTTGAAGACCGTGGAATACTGTTCGCCGGCGAGGATCGACTTGACCGACGGCAGTTCGGCGTCCTGACCGGTGACGATCGGCATCGGCATGTCGCCGGAGCCGTAACCGACGCCCTTCAGAGCCGAAATGATGCCGATCGACAGACCATCATAGGGCGACAGAACGCCATCGACCTTCGCGTCGGTATAGGCGGACGACAGAAGATTTTCCATGCGGGCCTGGGCCACGGCGCCGTCCCAGCGCAGCGTGCCGACCTGGTCCATGCCCATCTGGCCGGACTTGACGACGATCTTGCCGCTGTCGATCAGAGGCTGCAGAACGGACATCGCGCCGTCGTAGAAGAAGAAGGCGTTGTTGTCGTCCGGCGAGCCGCCGAAAAGTTCGATGTTCTTCGGCTCGGTGGCACTGTCGAGTTTCAGGCCTTCGACGAGCGAGGTCGCCTGCAGCACGCCGACCTGGAAGTTGTCGAAGGTGGCGTAATAGTCGACATTGCCGGAATCGCGGATCAGGCGGTCATAGGCGATGACCTTGACGCCGGCATCGGCCGCCTTCTGCAGGATGTCGGAGAGCGTCGTGCCGTCGATGGCGCCGATGACGAGAACCTTCGCGCCCTTGGTCACCATGTTCTCGATTTGCGCCAACTGGTTCGGAATGTCATCGTCGGCGAACTGCAGGTCCGGCGTATAGCCGGCTTCCTTGAACAGCTTCTCCATGGTCTCGCCGTCGGAGATCCAGCGCGTCGACGTCTTGGTCGGCATGGAGATGCCGACCATGCCCTTTTCCTGGGCGACTGCCGGCGCGGCGAAGCCAGCGACCGTGATCGCCGCAGCCGCGAGAAGCGAAGTAAAGAATTTCATCAGATCTCTCCCTGAGTGTTGAACCGGCAGGCACGGGGCCTCCGTCTATGCGCAGCGACCACCGTCGCGAGCGTGACCCCCGGCGGTGGTTCAAGATAAAGGAAGCCCTCCCCGTCTTATCATACTCCCGCATGCGCTGGCGCATATGCTGGGAAACTGGAATCAATTGCCATAACTGTCAAATACAATATCGCTTTGCATGCATACCAAAATTGATATATCGCTCTAAAAGAGTGTGATTTTTGAAACTCTTGAAAACGGAACCCAATGCGATGCTCGATGGCAGGCAGAATGCAGCCGGGCTTACGGGAGAACTGCTGGAGACGGGGCTTTTCCGCTCCGGCTTGAAGATCAACCACTTGCGGCTCATCCTGGCGATCGACGACCATCGGCGCATCAGCGCCGCGGCCGACTCGCTTGGGATTTCGCAGCCGGCAGCCTCACGCATGCTGGCGGAGATCGAAGCGATCGTGAAGGCGCCGATATGCGAGCGGGTGGCGCGCGGCGTCGAACTGACCCGCTACGGCGAGGCGCTGGCACGCCGGGCCCGCACCATCTTCCTCGAGTTGCGCGAGGCTGCGCGCGAGATCAACGAGCTGAAGACCGGCAGCGGCGGGTCGGTTTCGCTCGGATCGGTCACCGGCCCGGGGCTCAATCTCGCAGTGCCGGCGATCCGCCAGGTGTCGACGGCCTATCCCGGCATCGAGATCAACGTTCAGATCGACAACAGCAACGTGCTGACGCGGGAGCTTCTGGCGGCGCGGCACGATTTCATCGTCGGGCGGATCCCCGACGACCTCAATCCGCGGCTGTTCAACCTGGTCGAAATCGGTTTCGAGGAGGTCTGCCTCATCGTCCGGGAGGGCCACCCGCTGTTGGACAAGGCGTCGGCCAGCGCCCACGACCTCCCAGGCTACGACTGGGTGTTCCAGCCGCCCGGTACACTGCTTCGACGCGCGGTCGAAGACAGTTTCGCTTCCGCCGGCGTCCGGCTTCCGGCGACGGTCATCAATACTTCATCGACCATCCTGACGCTGTCGATCGTGCGGAACACCAATGCGATCGCTCCCGTTGCGCTCGACGTCGCCAGGCTGGTCGCGGGCAACGGCACGGAAGCCGGCGAGATCCGGATTTTGCCGACCGAATTTGCGATCCGCATCAAACCCTATGGGCTGATCACCGCCGAAGGTCGGGCCCTCCCCCCGAGCGCAAAGCTGCTTTACGATCTGATCCTGAAGCAGAGCAGGGCGTGATCAGGTCCGCATAATCTTGATATCGCAAGCTCCGGCCAACTCAGTGCCTGTCCGGAGAGACTTGATGTTCGGCATGTCGGTATTCCACTCGGTGCTCGAGCGCCTCAAGGCCGAGCAGGACGACGGGCTGTCGGACGAGGCCAGCGACGGATGGCGGGGCACCGCCATCGGCGCGGCGCCGGGCTTCGTTGCCGAAAACGCGGCCCACACCTGGGCATCCCGCAGCGCGGTGGAGCAGGCCTATCGCGCAGTGGCGGCGGAGGAACGATCCGAACCGTTCTCCATGCCCGATCATCTGAAGCGCACAGGCCTTGCGGAGGTCGCCTCCGAGCTCGCGCTGGGCGAAACGGAAACCGCGCTGACGCTCGCCGCCAAGCGGAGGCGTTTCGCCGCGGCGAATCATCCCGACAGGCTGCCGGTGGAAGCGCGGCTCAATGCGACCTTGCGCATGAAGCTTGCTAACATGCTTATCGACGAGGCTTTGAGGCGGATCGAAGGGCGGAAGGTGACTGGATAAGCGTCAGTTCGTTCCGTCGGTGGTGTCGCCGGCGGCTTCGCCTTTGCTCTGGCTCTCCTCCTTCGGTCGGTAAAAGAGGAGAAGGGACGCGCCCGCATAGGCGGTCACGACCATAAAGATCGTCCCCCACATCACCTGCCCGCCGTAGAATTCCACCGCCGTCCACACGGCGCAGAACACGATGATCAGCAGCCGGATCCACAAGGGACGATAGAAGGGGTGATCCGGATCGATGAATTTGATCATCCTGGTTCCTCTGGGAGACTTGATATCGAATTCATCTACTGCACATTTCCGCAATGAGAGCAAATGCAGCAAAAGCGCGCAGAGATCTGCCGTTCGGCGGCGCAGAACGAAGCGGACGATTTCCGCATTTCCGCTGCTCGTAACAGAGCGGCACTTCAAATCGTTGGCAAACGGGCCTATAAGCTAGACAGGCTAGCTAGGTTGGAGCAAAATAATGGATTGGCAGCTGCAGGACGCGAAGAACCACTTCTCGAAAGTGGTGCAGAAGGCGCGCAACGAAGGGCCGCAGATCGTCACGCTGCGTGGCGAGCGCACGGCCGTGGTGCTGTCCGCCCGCGACTATGACGCTCTGCGCGCCGGCCGGCCGACCCTGGTCGACGATCTGCTTGGCGGTCCCCCTTGGGACGATGAGCTCGCCGATGCCATCGAAGCGCGCGCCAAAACGCCGAGTCGCGGCGTGGCCTTCTGATGTATCTGGTTGACACCAACATCGTTTCGGAGGCGCGACGCGGCACGCCGCAGGCGCTGTCCTGGTTGCGTTCCGTCGATCCGCTCAGCATCCATCTGAGTGCCCTGACCCTTGGCGAGATCATGCGCGGCATCGCACTGAAACAGAAGTCGGATCCGAAGGCTGCCGCTCACCTCACCGAATGGCTGCGCAAGCTGCGCCACGACCATGGCGACCGCATCCTTCCGGTGACCGACCAGATCGCCGTCGAATGGGGCCGCATCGCCGCGATTCGGTCGCGTGGCGATATTGACGGGCTCCTCGCCGCGACCGCGATCGTCCACGATCTGATCCTCGTCACGCGCAACGTCAGGGATTTTGAAGACACGGGCGCGTCCGTGATCAATCCTTGGGAGACACCGGCGTGAGCGGCTCGGCAACGGGCCGCCCGCAACCGCCAGAAGCCGGTCTCTCCCGGCCGGACCTCTTTCGCTCGATCAGGGCCGGGGTGAGGACTTGGGGCCGGACCGGTGAACCGACCGCGGTTGACACTTGACGGCGCCAAGCCGATTGGAATAAATATTCCGCATAGGCAATAATTAGCCGTTTCATTCCAGTTCCTCCGCGGATGGCCCGCGACGCCTTTGCGCGATGAGCGTCAATCATCGTGTGCCAACCCGGTCGCGCACCGGAATTCAAGGACGACAGTGATGACAGTGAGATTTGGTCTTCTGGGCGCCGGGCGTATCGGCAAGGTTCATGCGAAAGCCGTCAGCGGCAATGCCGATGCCCGCCTCGTCGCGGTGGCGGATGCCTTTCCGGCCGCCGCGGAAGCGATCGCCGGCGCCTATGGCTGCGAAGTCCGGACGATCGATGCGATCGAGGCCGCCGGCGACATCGACGCCGTGGTGATCTGCACGCCGACGGATACCCATGCCGATCTGATCGAGCGCTTCGCCCGTGCCGGCAAGGCAATCTTCTGCGAGAAGCCGATCGATCTCGACGTCGAGCGCGTCAGGGGCTGCCTGAAGGTCGTATCCGAGACCAAGGCCAAGCTGATGGTCGGCTTCAACCGTCGTTTCGACCCGCATTTCATGGCCGTACGCAAGGCGATCGACGACGGGCGCATCGGCGAGGTCGAGATGGTGACGATCACCTCGCGCGATCCCGGTGCGCCGCCGGTCGACTACATCAAGCGTTCGGGCGGGATCTTCCGGGACATGACGATCCATGATTTCGACATGGCGCGTTTCCTGCTGGGCGAGGAGCCCGTTTCCGTCACCGCGACTGCGGCCGTGCTCGTCGACAAGGCGATCGGCGAAGCCGGCGACTATGACAGCGTCTCGGTCATCCTGCAGACGGCATCCGGCAAGCAGGCGATCATCTCGAACTCGCGCCGCGCCACCTATGGTTACGACCAGCGTATCGAGGTTCACGGCTCCAAGGGCGCCGTCGCCGCTGAAAACCAGCGCCCCGTTTCGATCGAGATCGCGACCGGCGAAGGCTACACGCGCCCGCCGCTGCACGATTTCTTCATGACGCGCTACACGGAAGCCTACGCCAACGAGATCGAAAGCTTCATCGCCGCAATAGAAAAAGGCGCCGAGATCGCCCCGTCGGGCAAGGACGGCCTTGCCGCGCTGGCGCTCGCCGATGCGGCAGTCCGCTCCGTTGAGGAAAAGCGCCAGATCAGCATCGCCTGACGACCTGCCGCCCTATTGAAAAGACAGGCCGGGCGGTGCCCGGCCCTTTTCGTCTCATCGCGCTTCAGGCCCCCATCCGATGCGGCACCGTGGAGGATGATGAGGCCGCGTCCACGCTCGGTGCCAGCCCGGGTCGGCCGGTCAGAAAGCCCTGGATGTGCCGGCAACCCTCGTCGACGATGATCTGTCTCTGCCGCTCCGTTTCGACGCCTTCGGTGACGACCGGAAGGTTGAGGCTGTGGCCGAGCGCGATGATCGCGCGGATTATGGCATGGGCTGCCGGGTCCTTGTCGAGCGAGGCGGTGAAGCTGCAGTCGATCTTGAGCTTGTCGAATGGAAACGTCTGGAGATTGCTGAGCGAGGAGTGCCCGGTGCCGAAGTCGTCCATCACGATCCTGGCGCCAAGGAGGCGCAGCCGGACGAGAGTTGCGAGGACGTCGTCGCGGTTATGCATCAGCGCGGCTTCGGTGATTTCCAGTTCGAGCCGCCTCGGCTCCAGCCCCGTCCGCAACAGAATGGATTCGATCCGGTCGAAAAGGTTCGGGAGGAGGAATTGCACCGGTGAGACATTGACCGAGACCGGCAGCGGCTGGTGCCAGCGCACCGCCTCCATGCAGGCCTCTTCCAGCACCCATTCGCCGATCTGAATGATCGAGCCGCTCTCTTCGGCAATAGGAATGAACACATTCGGGCCGACGAGACCGCGATCGGGATGGCGCCAGCGCAACAGCGCCTCGTAACCGACGATCCGGTCGTCCCGCACATCGACAAGCGGCTGATATTCGAGGAAGAGCTGCCGCCTGACGACCGCATGCCTCAAATCGTTCTCGATCTGCCGGCGCGTGCGCACGGCTTCGTCCATTTCGGCGTCGAAGAAGCAGGCAATGCCCTTGCCGGTCTGCTTGGCCCGATAGAGCGCCGTATCGGCATTGCCGTAGAGCCGCTCCGCGGTGGTGCCGTCGCCCGGACAGATCGCTACGCCGATGCTGACCCCGACCGCCATCGGATCGCGCCGCGTATCCATCTCTTCCGAAAAGAGCTTGAGGATACGGTCCGCCAAGAGTCGCGCGGCTTCCGGCTGCGCCGCTCCGCTCTGGACGATGGCGAACTCGTCGCCGCCCAGTCGCGCGATCGTGTCGGCCTCTCCTGCCGCCGCCCGGAGGATATCGGCCACCTTCCTGAGGATACGGTCGCCTTCCCCGTGGCCGAAAATGTCGTTCACGGCCTTGAAGCGATCAAGGTCGAGACACAGGACCGCCAGCGCTTCATTGTGGTGGACGGCGGCGGCCAGGGCCTGTTTCAGGCGGCGGTCAAAGGAGCTTCGATTGGAAAGATCCGTCAGCGCATCGTGGTGAGCGAGGTGTTCTATCGTCCGTTCGGCATCCTTGCGCGCCGTCAGATCCCGCACGAAGATCACATCGCATTGCCGGCCCTTGTATTCGATCGTTCGGCAGACCCTTTCGACGGGCACGTATCCGCCGTCCGCGTGAAGGAGCTCTCCCTCGCTTGCCCCCTCTCCGGCGCCAAGGTCGTGCGGGCTGCGTCTTCCGGGCGCTTCGGCGAACAGCTCCCGCCGTTGCCTGCCGATGAGCTCGGCGGGCTTTCGACCACAGAGAGTGACGAATCGTTCGTTAACTTCGATGACCTCGCCGCCGCGAAGGATCACCATGCCCTCCAGCGAGGCATTGGCGAGCCCCTTGAGGTCCGTCAGGTGCCTGTCGACGAAGAGAGCGCCGAAGGCCATGAGAATGAGCGTGGTTGATGCGGCGATGACACCCCCCGCGAGCCAGAACGGATCGAAGACGTCCGTTGCCGCGACGCTCGGGTCGGGGATCAGGACGACGCCGCTCATCGACGTGAAGTGCAGGACGCATATCGCCACCACCAGAAGCAGGATGGATGCGGCGAGCCCGCGCACGCCGCGCAGCGCCTCGAACGAATGCAAGGCGAGCGTGGCGATCGACGTGCCGAGAAGAACGGCGGCGAAACTCGTTTCCGGATCGAATGCGACCCGTCCCTGCACCTCTATGGCACGCATGCCGGCCACGTGCATGGCGGCGATTCCGAGCCCGAGCAGCAAACCGCCCACGGCCGGAGCATGGCGCGAGCCTCCGGCCAGGCCTACCGAGAAGGCAATCCAGGACGCCGCGATCGCGACCGCGATGGAAAAGCTCGTGCCTTTGGCCCCATAGGCGATGGGGATTCCCCCGTCATAGGCGAGCATCGCGATGAAATGCGTCGACCATACGCCGATGCCGCAGGCAAAGGCGCAGACTGCAATCCAGAGGCGCCGCTGACTGCCTGCGCTGCGCCGGGCGCGCTCGAGAAGCAGCATCGTCGCGACGCTGCCGGCCAGACAGACGACCGTCGCCACCACGATCAGGCGCCAGTCATGATCATCGCGTATGCATGCAATCACTGAAAACATCGCCGTCCCCCACGCGGAAGACAGCTTGGCAACGAGACTCTAAATAACCGTAAATTGAAGTCTGCACAGCACTCGCGTCTGCCGGAACTCTGCGGCGCCGACCCGGCAGACCCGCCGCCTCACGGATGTCCTGCTGCTGCAATGTCGCCGTCGATCGCGCCGAGCGCCCGATCGATATGACCGTCGAAAACGAGCCGCTGCTCGTCCGGGACCACCCTTATCTGCGGCATGCCCTGCAGGCGGACCTGCAGTGATTGCGCGAGGCCCTCCTCCAGTCCCTTCTCCAGAAGATCGAAATAGCGCGTGCCCGGCCCCGTCACGAAGATCGGCATCGGCTCATAGAGACTGAGCATCCGCGAAATGCCGTTGCCGAGCGCCAAGCCGGCCTGGCGGAAGGCATAGCCGGCCATCCGGTTTCCCTGGCGCGCGCTCGCGGCGATCTTGTCCATCTCCGAAGGCGGAACGAACTTCGCCGGTATGGTGTCGGAGGGCACCTCGAAGGCCGTGCGCAGTATCCCGTAGAAGCCCGCTGCCGCCTCGATGCAGCCATAGCTGCCGCAGCGGCAAAGCCCCGCGGACGGCTGATGCAGCATGTGACCGAAATTCGGTGCCGAGACATCGAGCTCGCCGGACCTGCCCCTTCTGGCAAGCCCGAGGCCGATGCTGTGGCCGAGCGAAACGGCCGCAAGCGCATGGAAGCCGCTCTCGCTTTCCTCTTCTCTTACCGCGAGGGCGTGCGCCACCAACAGCGACTCGTTGCTGAGCATGATCCGCGCGCGCCAGGCGGGCCGGAGCAGTTCCACGAAGTCGAGTTGCTCGTTGCCGAAAACCGGCGACCAGATGAGCCGCGCGCCGTCGCCGGCCACGAGCCCCTTGCTGCTGATCGAAATGGCAAGCACCTCGTCCTTCGATATATTCGAGCGGACGAGCAGGCGTTCGAGCGCTGCTGCCAGAACCTCCCCGAAAACGGCGGTGCCGCGGAGGTCGTGGCTGCGCGGATCCTCGAAACGGTCGAGCAGGATGCCGCCATAGTCCGCAAGCGAATATTGCACGACGTCGGAGGAAATGCGCACGACGACCACGTAGCCGCAGCCGCGTCTCGGCTCGAAGAGAACCCGCGGGCGGCCGCGGCCGACCTGGACGTGCTGCTCGGTCTTGGCGATGATCCCGGACCGCTCCAACTCAGCGGTGATGACGGAGATCGTCGCCGAGGCAAGACCCGTCTGTGCCGCAATCTCCGTGTGGGAAAGTGATCCTTTACGGCGGAGCGCCGAGAGAACCAGGGCACTGTTCTGCTGACGCACAAGCTCGGTGCTGGATTTGGTCAGCATCGTTTACCCTTGCAGCGCCGCGCGCCCGACGAGGCGCTCGAAGGGCGCTGTCGCTCTTCAGGGTGCCGCATGTTCAATCCCTGAACCTGCGCGATCAATCGAAACATGCATCAGCGGTAGCGGGTCCCTCGAAGACATGCCCTTCCCAAAGCATTTGGCGGCCTGCAAGACAAGGCGCGTTCATGATTTACGCAGCGATTTCAACGTGCTGTGGCAATGATTCACACGCTGCGGCGGCCTTGTTGACAGCTTGCGGAAACTCTGACATTTATTTTCTCGACTGTCGAGAAAAAACGCGGCGACGCGATAGCGACAGCATCTGGAGGCTCGTCGGGGATGCGTGCGGGAGGTTCGTGCGCGCGGCCGGGCCATTTGGGAGGATAGGATGAAATCCATTTTGAAGCTGTTGGCGGGGGCTGCCATCATAACGTCCATGCATTCCGCGGCGATCGCCAAGGATCTGGTCATCGGCGTTTCGTGGTCCAATTTCCAGGAAGAGCGCTGGAAGACCGACGAGGCAGCCATCAAGGCCGCGCTCGAAGCTTCCGGCGACAAATATATCTCGGCCGACGCGCAGTCTTCCGCCGCCAAGCAGCTCACCGACATCGAGTCGCTGATCGCCCAGGGCGCCAACGCGCTCATCGTGCTTGCGCAGGACTCCGACGCAATCGGCCCGGCCATCGAGAAGGCAGCCGCCGAGGGAATTCCGGTCGTCGGCTATGATCGCCTGATCGAAAATCCCGACGCCTTCTACATCACCTTCGACAACAAGGAAGTCGGCCGCCTGCAGGCGCGCGAGGTATTCAAGCAGAAGCCGGAAGGCAACTTCGTCTTCATCAAAGGCTCCTCCGCCGATCCGAACGCCGATTTCCTCTTCTCCGGGCAGTTGGAAATCCTGAAGGAGGCGATCGACGCGGGCAAGATCAAAAACGTCGGCGAAGCCTATACCGACGGCTGGAAGCCGGAGAACGCCCAGAAGAACATGGAGCAGTTCCTGACCGCCAACGACAACAAGATCGACGCGGTCGTGGCCTCCAACGACGGCACTGCCGGCGGCGCGATCGCGGCACTCGACGCCCAGGGCCTTGCCGGCTCGGTTCCGGTTTCCGGCCAGGATGCCGACAAGGCTGCGCTGAACCGCGTGGCGCTCGGCACGCAGACGGTTTCGGTCTGGAAGGACTCCCGCGAGCTCGGCAAGAAGGCAGCCGAAATCGCCGTGGCGCTTGCCGGCGGCAAAACCATGGACGAAGTCGAAGGCGTACAGACCTTCAACGGCGGGCCGAAGGGCGTCGCCATGAAGTCCGTCTTTCTCGCGCCGCTGGCGATCACCAAGGACAATCTGAACGTCGTCATCGACGCCGGCTGGATTTCCAAGGAAGAAGCCTGCCAGGGCGCCAAGAGCGACGTTGCTGCCTGCAAATAACCGCAACGACATGGCCGATCTCTGATCTTCAAGAGCGCCGCAACGCACACCGTTGCGGCGCTCTTGCAAGGTGCGAAGCGGACCGAACGACATCGACAGATAAGTGGGGGATGGCATGGCCATGGCCGACATCACAAAAGCCAACCAGACAGGGGCCGATCAGATACCGGGCACGCAAGCCGGCCGCGCCCGCACGACGGACGAAAACCCGGTGAAACGCTTCTTCCGTGCCACCGAAATCGATACCCGGCTGCTCGGCATGGTCGGCGCGTTGGTCATCATATGGCTCGGTTTCCAGGTGATGACCGGCGGACTGTTCGACGGTCTGTTCCTCAAGCCGCGCAACCTGTGGAACCTGACCGTCCAGACCTCGTCCGTCGCCGTCATGGCGACCGGCATGGTGCTGGTCATCGTCACCCGCAACATCGACCTCTCGGTCGGCTCCGTGCTCGGCTTCTGCGGCATGATCATGGGCGTCCTGCAGGCGCAGGTCCTGCCGCAATATCTCGGGCTCGGCCATCCCGCCATCTGGGCGATCACCCTTGCCTGCGGCATCGCGGTCGGCGGCGCCATCGGCGCGCTTCACGGATCGATCGTCGCCTTCCTCAACGTTCCCGCCTTCATCGTGACGCTCGGCGGCCTCCTGGTCTGGCGCGGCGCCACCTGGTTCGTGACAAGCGGCCAGACGGTTGCCCCGATGGACGCCACCTTCCGTCTCATGGGTGGCGGCACCGAGGGCTCCATTGGCGCGACGGCCAGCTGGATCGTCGGCTTTCTCGCCTGTATCGCCATCGTCGGCGCCATTTTGAATTCGCGCAAGCAGCGCAAGCGCTTCGGCTTCCCGCTGCGCCCCGTCTGGGCCGAGTATTTCCTGGCAATCCTCGGCTGCGCTCTGGTGCTTGGCGCCGTTGCCGTGGCCAACCATTATTACTGGCCGGTGAATATCGCCCGCAGATATGCCGATGCGAACGGCATCGCCTGGCCGGACGGCGGCCTGCAGATCTCGCACGGCATCGCCATTCCCGTTTTGGTGGCGATCGTCGTCGGTATCGTCATGACCTTCATCGCCACCCGCCTGCGTTTCGGCCGCTACGTCTTCGCGCTCGGCGGCAACCCCGAAGCGGCCGAGCTCGCCGGCATCAAGACGCGCTGGGTCACCGTCAAGATCTTCACGCTGATGGGCGTGCTCTGCGCCATTGCGGCGGCCATCTCGACGGCGCGCCTCAACGCCGCGACCAATGCCCAGGGCGAACTCGACGAGCTCTACACGATCGCTGCCGCCGTCATCGGCGGGACCTCGCTGGCCGGCGGCGTCGGCACCATCGCCGGCGCGATGATCGGCGCGCTCGTCATGCAATCCCTGCAGTCGGGCATGGTCCTTCTGGGAATCGATACGCCCTTCCAGCGCATCGTCGTCGGCGTCGTGCTCGTCACCGCCGTCTGGCTCGACACCGTCTACCGCGCCCGCGCAAAATAATCAGGAGTTCGAACATGACTGAACAACGCACTCCGCTCGTGGAAATGAAGAACATTTCCATCTCCTTCGGCGGCATCCATGCGGTGGACGATGCCTCCGTCGACCTCTATCCGGGCGAGGTGGTCGCCCTCCTCGGCCATAACGGCGCCGGCAAGTCGACGCTCATCAAGATTCTCTCCGGCGCCTACAAGCGCGATGCCGGCGAGATCCTGATCAACGGCGAACCGGCCGAGATCAACAATCCGCGCGACGCCAAGAAATACGGCATCGAGACGATCTACCAGACGCTCGCCGTCGCCGACAACGTCGACGCTGCCGCCAATCTCTATCTCGGCCGCGAACTGCGCACCCCCTGGGGCACGCTCGACGACGTGGCGATGGAAGCCAAGGCCCGCGAAGTGATGGGCCGGCTCAACCCCAACTTCCAGCGCTTCAAGGAACCGGTGAAGGCGCTCTCCGGCGGCCAGCGGCAATCGGTGGCGATCGCCCGCGCCATCCTCTTCGACGCCCGGATCCTGATCATGGACGAGCCGACCGCGGCACTCGGGCCGCAGGAAACCGCGCAGGTCGGCGAGCTCATCAAGCAATTGAAGCGCGAGGGCATCGGCATCTTCCTGATCAGCCACGACATCCACGACGTCTTCGACCTCGCCGATCGCGTCTCCGTCATGAAGAACGGCCAGGTCGTCGGCCACGCCCGCACCGAGGACGTGACCAAGGACGAGGTGCTCGGCATGATCATCATGGGCAAGGTACCCCCCAAGGCCGTCCCCGGCCCCGGCGCCATGCAGATGGCGTGAGGTGGTACAAACCCGCCAATGCCGCGTCGACGGGCGCGGCATTTTCTTCGCAAAAGCCGCCTCCCCCAGGCACCAAACGCAAATTTCCGCTGCAAACCCCGTCAATCACCATTGAAGCGGCGCGCAAGCTAGGCTAAGAACCGCACACAGCCTGCTTCGGCGGCCCTGCCGCCAAACGGATGCACCCGTAGCTCAGCTGGATAGAGTGTTGGATTCCGATTCCAAAGGTCACAGGTTCGAATCCTGTCGGGTGCGCCACTATGTACACTAAAATCAATGACTTAGGTCAGAAAACGGCGGTTTTGCTACGTTTTTCTGCTACGTTTTGCTACGTTTTTGCCCCTTCAACAGCGGCGAACCAGCACCCCCGTGGAAAATTGTTCCGCACTTGCGCTCTCGCAAGCATAGAGAATTTGTTTTCAAATCAAATTCCAGGAATTTTCAAGTGTTATCAAATACTTGTTGACTCCGCTGACGCGGTTGCTGCATAAGTCCGGCATTTCAGCACCACTTCTATTTCAGCACGGTCACCACATCATGAGTCTTGATTACATCGTTCCGCGAAAGAACGGAAAGTACAGCTTCCGCATTACAGTTCCCAAAGCCAAACGGGCGAAGTTCGGCAAGCGAGAATTTTGGGTAACCTTGGGAACAAAGGACCGAAAGGAAGCGATTGTCAAAGCCGCTGCCCTTCTCGACCAGTACATGAAGCTGTTTAAGGCTGACGAAATTTCCGACTCAACGCCGCTCACCATGCCGCTGATCCAGCAGACGAGCGAAAGACTCGGTATCCAGTACCACACACCCGAAGCCATCGAAGCGGCATCCGTTCAAGATTATGTCGCGATGATGAGCCGGGGTATTGAGGCATTGGAGAAGATCAAGAACCCCGACATTGCGGAAGTGGCGGCTATTGGCGGTGCGGTCGAACCACCCGCCTTGAACATGCTTGAACTGTTTGACCGGTTCGTTGAAAGGTCGGGGGACAAGTTCCTTGGACTGGATACGCGGGCGCGTGAAAAGAAGGTGAACCGGTACAAGGCGGCGGCTACCGATTTTGTCGCCATCATGGGCGAAATCGACGTGGTCAATATGACCTCAAAGGAAGCATTTGACTTCGCCGCAAAGCTCACACATCGGGTGGCAAACGAAGAAATCGAGCTTGAGACGGCTCAGAAGAAGCTTCAGCACGTGGGCATGTTCGTGCGGAAGGTTTTCCAATCGGACTACCCGACCAAGACCAATCCTTTTGAGTACGCCAAGATTGAAAGCAATGGCGCTGTCGAGACGGGTAACACCGCAAACCATCTCTGCGAAAGAGGCTGCCCGGCTCCGGCTCGCAGCACTAAAGCGGCAATGAGTAGGCGCGTTCAGACAAGCCGACCTGGAGCGGATTCTTCAGACGGCCAAGAAGGCCGGCGCTGTTGTTCAGGTCCACTTGAGGACGCTGCAGGTGAAGATTTTGCCGGCATCCGACGGAGCATTATCTGTCAACGACGGATTCGCGCCGGACGGAAAGGAGAACTGGAATTGACTGTTGAACCGGTTGCTCCCCCGCACCTCAGCAATGTCATCGCGTATTCTTCGTTCTCGGTATCGTGTATTTCGCTCGCGAGCTATGGGCACCCGCCGCCGCTTTTAACTGGTGGGTGCGGGTGGTTTGGCTCATTTGGATAGCCGTATGGGGCGGCTATCATCTTATCAGAACCATGCGAGCACGGAACGAACCGACCGTGTGAACCGACTTGATCGGCAAGCGCACTCCATTCACGCGATTGTTTTCTCCCGTCACACGTGAAGGTATAGACCTCGCGAGGTAAATACCCTAATTTTTTACGGGTGAAATGTTGCGGGAAGCCCTATCGGGTTTGGAGACGGTGCCAATTGATCACGTTGTCGTACGGAACTCTCGCGTTGAGCCTGCTTGGCACGGCGCTGTTGACGGTAATTCTCTTCAACAGAGTTTTAGGGAAGAAGCATAAAGCAATCCAAGAGCGCCTTGACGTGCTTTCCGAAGAGCTTTCCGAAAGCAGGGCTCAGATTGAGGGGCAAAAAGAAGAGTACGCCCTCTTGTCCAAGATAGCGAAGGAAAGACTTCATATCATCGATGAGTACCAAGACACGATCAACGAGTTGACGAACAGCAGTAGAGTGTTGAAGAGCAGCACTTGAAATGATTGGCGATTACCGCTCATAGCTCCCGGCTTCGGGGGCTTTATTTATTCCGTGACCAGCGCAACCAATTTGCGCTCAACGACACAAGCTTCGATGGGGCTAGTTTCCTCGTTCAGAATGCGAAGCAACGTTTGCTGATCGGGCATCCGCACCAAACAGCGGTAAATTGCCATGGCTTCATGCTCGTCGTCGGGATCACCCTCTTTCAATTCTTGACGTTGCTCCAACGCGGCGGCTCGGCATTCCTCAAGCGTTTCCGCAAAGTAGAGCAACTGGTCATTTGGCGGTGAAATCTGATACGCGTACAACGTTACATCTTCCATTCGAAGCGATACCTCTTTCAGTAATCACGCGCGCAGGTATAGTCCAAATGTGGGCATTGGAAATTGTTGAATCCTACAATTAGCACGGGCTGAAATATGAACCGCGCCGTAGTATCGATATGAGAATACGCCGCCTTAGAAGGGAAGCGTCTCAGCCTCTAACGCCCTACACCTTCACGATGAACTGGCAGTTCACCCGCGCGGCGCAGCGCGTCTATTTCGAGGAAGGCGAACCGTTCTGCCACGTCTTTCGGTGGCGCGACGGGAACTCGAAAACCTCGATCCGCGGATGGCTAGGCTCTCGGAGAACCCTGAGCTCGAGGCCGAACACGCGGCATGGGCGGCCGGCCGCTTCCAGTTCAACGCTACGCTGTCCAATCCGGATTCCGAGGCGGCGAGGAAGAAGTGGCAAAAGACCTATTTTCGAGGGAAGTATCCCTCGGGCGATGATGCGCCCGACGACCATCGAAGCAAGCTTCGGCTGGCGCCGTTCAGGGCAAAACGATAGGCACGGTGGAACCGGAGGATCAGGGCGATCGATCATCTGGAGAAATTCTCCTATTTTTCAGCTGGCGAAGAAGTACAGGCTCAAGACAGCTTGGGGCACGGACATTCTGTCCAACCCCACGATGACCAAACATCAGGGCGCCATCCTCGCCACGATGTCCCGTTGGTATTCGAATGACGAGATCCTCACTATGGCGACCAGCTCGAATGCCGCATTGCTGGCGATGTCCTGCCCGCGCAATCCTTATCCCGGTAGGATCGGTGTGATCGAAGCGGATGCTTATGCTGATATCCTCCTCGTCGACGGCGACCCGATCGCTGACATCAAACTGATCGCCGATCCGGATGCGAACCTGAAGATTATAATGAAGGATGGACGCATCTATAAGAATACGCTGACAGCATAATGGGAGCTGCGCGGATCAGGTGTCCCTGATCGCAATTGAGAAGCGGCCCTGACCCTCTTCAGCAAATGTGTCGCCGGCGACATCCTTATGGTCTTGGGTGGGCCCCCGGCCAATGCCGGAGAGCACGGCGACCAAGCCGTCATCTACACCACACCACCACATAGCGTAATCGCTCAGGGCCTAGCCTTCGAGGCGGCGGCTCTCCACACTGTCCCTTGTCAACTGTGTTCAGTGTGCCGAAGCGATGAGGAGAACCGCCATGAAGTATTATGCCGGACTGGATGTCAGCCAGCAAACGACCTCAATCTGCATCGTTGATGAGGAGGGCAAGACTGTTGCCGAACGGAAGATGGCATCGTGCCCAGAGGCGATTAGTGAAGCGCTTGAGCCGTTCGCGGTAACCCGTGCAGGACTGGAAACCGGTCCCCTGTCGGTCTGGCTATGGAATGGATTGAAGGAACGCGGCGTTCCCATCGTCTGCATGGATGCTCGCCATGCCAATGCGCCCTTAAAGATGATGCCTGCCAAGACGGACCGCAACGACGCCATTGGCCTGGCGTAGATCGTTCGTACGGGTTGGTGCAAGAGCGTTCATATCAAGTCAACGGCAAGCCACGAAGCTCGGGCACTCCTTGCCACTCGTAGCCAAATTTGTGCGAACCCGCTGCGACCTGGAAAACCAGATCAGAGGTGTCCTTCGCACCTTTGGTATCCTGTTTGGCAAACGGGTTGGTGGGTTCGTCAAGCGTGCCGAGGAAATCATCGATGGCGAGCTCGATGCGTCGCCAACAATCCAGGCTGTCGTGGAAGCATTGATGCGGGCACGTGCCAACATCCTTGAGCAGATCCGTCATCTCGAGGCGAAGGTTCGCTTGATAGCGCGGCAGAACAAGGTCGTCAGACGGCTGATGTCGGTTCCTGGTGTGGGAGTTATCACTGCGCTCGGCTTCGCCGCAACCATTGATGATCCGACACAATTCAAACGATCGTCCAGCGCCGGGCCTACCTTGGTCTAACACCTCGCATCTATGCCTCCGGTGAGACGATGAGATCCGGGCGCGTTTCGAAACGGGGCGACGACTTTCTCCGACGCAGCCTGTATGAGGCAGCCAATGCGCTGCTGACGCGTATTCCGCGGTCCTCGCTTTGAAGAGCTGGGGGTTTCGCATCGCGCGGCGTGGCGGCTATCGAAAAGCTAAGGTAGCTGTAGCCCGAAAGCTGGCCGTGATCCTTCACGCAATGTGGATATCGGGTGAACCCTTCCGTTGGTCATCGCAAGAGCCGGGCGATCTGGCATCATTACAGTGATGTCCATGATTAGCTGAGATCAGCGAGATCGTCCGGTCAGGACGATGGCGCGGTCAAGACCGATCCCAGGAATGCGATGCTGTCTGATACAGGCAACCGCGAACAACACATTGGTCGACCGAGCCTATCCAACGCCATGATGAGGCGGCCAAAGTGCCGACCTCGAAGAGAACCATGAGCCTGACCTGTGACGCCCTCGGCGATCAACTTGACAACCGCGATTAGAGAACTCCCGGGACACGATCTCATCGTGAGCCGACCTCCTCACTATCGGCATCGATATTGAGGTGGTAGCGCGTGTAGCGGCGTTCTCCCGTTCTGGTCAGTCCGCCGATTTCCACCAACTCGTGCAGATCACGCGTGGCGGTCGCGCGTGACGCCTTGGTGATGCTGATGTAATTTTCAGCGCTCAGCCCACCCTTGAAACCGTTGATCCCCTCGCGGAACATGCGGGCAATCGCTTTGCTTTGCCGCTCGTTAAGTTGGCCGCCAAGCCGCCCGTAAAAATGTGCTTTGGCAATGTAGAAATTGACCCGCCGCATCGTGGTCTGTTGGGCTTCCAGAACCGTTTGCGCAAAATAGACGAGCCAGTCGGTTATTTCCGTGCCTTTGTTACTCGCCTCAAGCATATCGTAATAACGCTTTCGGTTCCGCTCGATGGTAAAGGCCAGAGAAATCAGGCTGGGTTGCCCTAGGCTTTGCGCCAGAGCCTTTTCAGAGAGCGCACGCCCTATTCGGCCATTGCCGTCCTCGAACGGATGAATGCTCTCGAAATAGATATGCGCCATCCCGCTGCGGATCAGAGGCGATAGTGGTGCATCCCCATCAGGTGCCGTCCGATTGAACCAGGCAATGAACCTCTCCATCTCGGTCGGTATCTGTTTGGATGGCGGTGCTTCAAAATGGATTTTGGGCCGGCCGATACTACCCGATATCACCTGCATCGGGTCGCTATGGGCGCGGTACGCCCCGATGGTTTCAATGCGCCGCTCCCCGGCCATGACCATCCTGTGCCAGGCAAAAAGCGCCTCGTCGGAAAGCGGATTGGCAAAACCTTGATAGAGATCGACCATCATTTCCGCGATACCGCGCTCTTGCGGCGGAATATGCTGGTCATCGATACCGAGACCAAATTGATTACGGAGTGAGGATTGCAGGCTGTCGCGATTGAGCATCTCACCCTCGATTTCCGAGGTTTTCAAGGCTTCATCGCTGATAAGCTCGATGCGGAGCATGTCTCGCTCATCCGGTCGGATATGCCGATACGCACCAATGAATTCGCCCGAGCGCAACAGGAATTGCTTTTCGAGCGGTTCAATCGCTGCCGCGTCAAACGTGAGTTTTGGCCAATTGACCTGCTGCCAGTTCCAGATCATGAGTTATAGGGCGCCTTTTTATAACTCACAATACCAACAATATTTGAGTGATAGCAAGCTATTCTATCGCTCAACGGTGTTAGGCGGTAAAGAAGCTCGCAGCAGAGCGACCGTCGAATTCATTGACAAAGCGCTTCGCCCGTTCGTGTTCTAACGGCCGAGGCCCCAAACGTCCGGATTTCGTGCGAAGTACTCGATCAGCATTTCTACGAGAACACGGACTTTCCGCGCGGGGTGCTGACCCGGCGGTCGGACGACATACGCGCCCGCCGAAGGTGGGGGGTAGCGCCTCATGACCGGGACGAGCGCGCCGGAGGCCACATATTCGTGTGTGATGCAATCGGGGAGCCAGGCGATGCCGAGTCCTGCCGCGGCGGCAGCGGCAAGCGCCATAGCGTTGTCGGCCTTGAACCTGCCCTGCGGCTGAACCGTGACAATCCGGCTGCCATCCATGAACTGCCAGGTTTCCGTTCCCTGCATCAGGGCCTGATGGTTGACCAGTTGCTCCGGCGTCTCAGGTGAACCGTGCGCTTCGATATAGGCCGGGCTTGCGACAAGCTTTCCATAGATCGGTCCGACGCGCTTCGCGATGAGGTTGGAGTCCTGAAGGTAACCAACCCGGATCGCGCAATCGAAACCTTCGGAGATGAGATCGACGAAGCGATCGCTGTAGGAGGTATGGATGTGCAGCTGCGGGTGTTGTTGCGCCATTTCCGCAAGCACGGGGGCGAAGTGGGTCGGGCCGAAAGAAAGCGGCATGGCAACCCTCAGGCGGCCACGCAAATCACCGGTAGGGAGGATCGTTTCCCTGGCCGCATCGATCTCGGCGCTGGCTCGGGCCGCATGATCTCTGAACGTCACTCCCGCTTCTGTAAGCGCGGCGCCGCGGGTCGTTCGTGCAAGAAGCTGGACCCCAAGCTCCGCTTCAATCCGAAAGAGCCGCCGACTGACGATCGATTTGGAGACGCCGAGCCGGCGCGCGGCAGCCGATACGCCCCCGGCATCGGCCACTGCCACGAATGTCTGTAGATCCTCGATATCCAATCCGGCGTTCCTCGTTTCGCGACACAGCTTGTCTGACTATGGCACTATCGCACCACCACAAGGAACAGCAAATTGAGTCCAGGCAACGTCGCCCGCTGGCGCATGTCTCCCGTGAAACCCGTTGCCGTCCATAGCGGCAGAGAAAGGAAGTCTTGATGACCCCTCGTAACGGACTTGATTCGCTTCTTCGACCCGAAGACTCGGTCCTCGTTCTGATCGACCACCAGCCCTATCAGCTCACAAACGTGAACAGCCACGAGCCGCAGATGGTGGTCAACAATGCGGCGGCTCTGGCGAAGGCCGCCAAGGCCTTCGGCGTGCCCACGATTCTGACGAGCGTGATCGCTGACCGGGGCGGCCGTATCTTCCCCCAGATCACTGACGTGTTTCCCGGCCAAGAGGTGATCGATCGAACGTTCATCAACACCTGGGAGGATGAGAAGGTCGTGGACGCGGTCAAGGCCACCGGACGCAAGCAGATCATCATCGCGGGCCTGTGGACCGAGATATGCGTTGCGATGCCGACGATCCAGGCGCTCGGCGAAGGTTGGGACGTGACGGTTGTCACCGATGCATCCGGCGGCACATCGGTCGAGGCCCATGAGGTCGCGATCCAGCGCATGATCATGGCTGGCGCAAACATGATGACGTGGCTGTCGGTGGCTGCGGAATGGCAGCGCGACTGGGCCCGCACGGAGCATGCCGCCGAGCTTTCGGAGGTGCTTGTGCAGCATGCCGCCGGCAGCGGCATCGCCTTCCTGTGGGAGCAGCAACTGCTCAACACGCCGGTACCACGGGACGCGGACTGATCCGAGCGGGGATGACGAGAATCTTGAACGACGCTTTGTGAGCCGATCGTTCGTCGAGCCTCGTCATCCCCATTCTGCTGAGCTGCGTAAATCTTCCGAGAGATTCGCTCCGTACCGGAACAAAGCGGAATGCGATTCGGTTGACTCCCCGGATATACAGGGAGTTAGCCATGGCAGTCTCGGCACGAGCCCAATGGAAGGGCTACCTCCGATTTGGTGAAGTCACTGCGCCGGTGGCGCTGTACACCGCCACATCGACCTCCGACCGGATCGCCTTCCACACGGTCAACCGCGAAACCGGAAACCGGGTACGGCGCGAGTTCGTCGACAGTGTCTCCGGCAAGCCGGTGGAAAAGGAAGATCAGGTCAAGGGCTACGAGATCGGCGACGAGCGATATGTGGTGCTCGAGCCGGAGGAAGTCGCCTCCGCCGTTCCGGAGAGCGACAAGACGTTGCGGGTCCAGGCATTCATTACCTGCGACGACGTCGACAAGGTCTATTTCGACAAGCCGTATTATCTGACACCCGACAAGATGGGCACCGACGCATTTGCCTTGCTTCGCGAAGGCATGCGCAAGAAGAAGGTCGCCGCAATCGCCCAAACGGTCCTTTTCCGCCGCATGCGCACCGTTCTGCTTCGACCGCACGACAAGGGCCTGATCGCTACGACCCTGAACTTCGACTACGAGGTTCGGAGCGCCAAGGAGGCCTTCAAGGAGATTCCGGACATCAAGATCGAGGGCGAGATGCTCGATCTTGCCAAGCACATCATCGGCATGAAGAAGGGCACCTTCTCGGCCGAAGAATTTGACGACCGCTACGAGGCTGCGCTCGCCGAACTGATCAAGGCAAAGCTTGAAGGCAAGTCGCTGCCGAAACGCGCACCGCCGAAGGTCTCGAAAGCCAATGATCTGCTTGAGGCGCTCCGCCAGAGCGCCGGGATGAAAAAGCCGCCGGCGGCATCGAAGAAGCGCGCGAGCAAGGAAAGCGCGGCAAAGACCAAGGCGAAAACGGCTGCAAAGAGCGCGCCCGCCCAGCGCCGCCGCGCAAGCTAGAGCGGGATGAGGAAAGTATTGCGATTTTTCGCCCGCATCCCGCTCTACCTGTTGGAACCGGTCACGTGCATGTTTTCAGGTCGAACCGGCCTAAAAACAATCATGATCCAGGGAGGTGAACGATGGCGCCCCCGCGTCCATATTGGAAAGGCTACCTGAAACTCTCGCTCGTCACCTGCCCCGTTTCGATGATGCCGGCGACCAGCGAGTCCGAGAAGGTCCGCTTCCACACGCTCAACCGCAAGTCCAACAACCGTGTCGTCTCCCGGTACGTCGATGCAGTGACCGGCAAAGAGGTCGACGACGACGACGAGGTGAAAGGTTACGAGCGCGGCGAAAACGACTTCCTGGTAATCGAGGACGAAGAACTTGAGAGCGTGGCGCTCGAAAGCGCCAGGACGATCGACATCGAGAAGTTCGTTCCGCGCGAGGCGATAGAATGGATCTGGCTGGAGAAGCCTCACTACCTTACGCCCTCGGACGAGGTCGGCCACGAAGCTTTCAGCGTGATCCGCGACGCCATGGTAGCCGAGAAGGTCGCCGGCATTTCCCGGCTCGTGATCGGCCGGCGCGAACGCGCCGTGATGCTGGAACCGTGCGGCAAAGGCATCATCGTATGGACCCTTCGCTATGGCGACGAGGTGCGCAAGCCGGAGACTTATTTCGCCGATATTGGCGATGGGGATGACGATCCGAAGCTGATGAGCCTCGTCACCTCGCTGATCGAAGAACGCAGCAAGCCATGGAACCCGGATATGGTCAGCGATCCCGTTCAGGAAAAGCTGCTCGAAATCATAGAAAGCAAGCGGAAGTCTGCGAAGAAGGTAGCCAAGCCGAAAGGCAAGGAGGGAGAGCCGGTCCATGCCGGGAACGTCATCGACCTCATGGCGGCGCTCAAGGGAAGCCTGGAGAAAAAGAAACCCGGAGGCAAGAAGTCTTGAGTCGAGCGGCCTGCGTTGCCGGAGCGATCCGGGTACCGCGAGGGTGGCAACAACGGTTCATCCAACATCGCCAGGTCGTCAACCAGGTTGGCCTGCGCTCCGCGGTTATCAGGGCGGTCGCAGCCATCCGTGCGGCGGCTATCGCAAGTGTAGCCTTGCCGATATGCTGGGTATAATTGAATGGTTTTCTTCGTATTGTTCCAGAAAGTTGGAAAGTGTCGAATCCAGGAACTCCGACCTTCGAGCAGCTCCGCGTCTTTCTGGCGGTGGTCGATAGCGGAAGCTTTGCCGGGGCCGCGCGCAGGCTCAACCGCGCCGTCTCTGTGATAACCTATGGCGTGGCCAATCTCGAAGCGCAGCTCGGACTCGAGCTGTTCGAGCGCAAGGGCACGCGCAAACCGCAACTCACGGCCGCCGGGCGCGCAGTGCTCGCCGAAGCGCGTGGCCTCGCCGAGGGCATCGAGGGCCTGCGCGCCAAGGTCAAGGCGCTGCATGACGGCCTGGAAGCAGAAGTGGATATGGCCGTCGACGTGATGCTGCCGACGGAGCGGCTGGGAAAGGTGCTGCGAGCCTTCGCCGAAGCCTTTCCGACGGTATCGCTGCGACTGCATGTCGAGGCGCTCGGAGCGGTGACTGCGGCAGTACTGGACCACAAGGCCATGATCGGCATCTCCGGTCCCTTAGCGACCGGCGTTCGAGGCGTGGAGTGCATCGCGGCAGGCTCCGTATCAATGGTCCCGGTGGCGGCACCCCATCACCCGCTCGGGCGCATGGAGCGGATAGCGCCGGGCGATGCCCGCGACCACGTCCAGCTTGTGCTGACGGACCGTTCCCCTTTTACCGCAGGCCGGGACTTTTTCGTGCACAGCCCGCGTACGTGGCGGCTTGCGGATCTTGGCGTGAAGCATGCGCTGCTGCGCGAGGGAATCGGCTGGGGAAACATGCCTCTTCCACTCATACGACCCGATCTGGCAAGCGGCGCGTTGCTCCGGCTTTCCATGCCGGACCACAGGGGTGGCATCTACCGGTTCGGCGGCATCTGGCGCCGGGATACCCCGCCGGGACCGGCCGCGGCGTGGCTGCTGAACCAGTTCGTGACGCTCGGAGCCGCTGACATCGAGGAAGCCGGACTTTCCGACATTTAGAGCACCGGGAGAAGCGTTCCCGTCCGGTGTGGTCTCGGGTGAAGATTACAATGGTCTCAGCAGATGACGCACGATCGGCGGGTGATCACCGATATGAAAGGCGTTGAGCGTCTGCTGGTCGATCTGATCGGCATGGGTGACGCGGGCGTGCTGGCGCTGATGCTCCAGCCAGCTTTCGACCACGAAGCTCTCGACAACCCGCCCGGGTTCGGCAACGTCTTCCCACACATCCCAGCGGATCGCTCCGTCGCGTTGCCGTACCGATCGGAAGCGACGCAGGGCCGCAACGAACTCGGCCGTCCTCTCGGGTGCAATCCGATACTCGATCTCGACCAGAACTGGTCCGCGGTCGCCGGCGGGCTGTACCGAGACCACGGGTTCAGCCCAGTGGTGCGAGGGCGCCAAGTCGACGCCTGCATCCCTGGGAAGACGCCAGATCGCCGCGAGAACGAGTGCCGCCGCCTGGCCGATTGCCGCGATGGCAAGCGCCGTCGTGACATCGGTCCGTGCGGCGACCGAGCCCCACAGGACACTGCCGCCCGTCATGGCTCCCTGGAAGACGAGAAGATAGACAGCAAGCGCTCGCGCTTTCACCCAGCCGGGCGAGGCCATCTGCGCGGCGACGTTGAGAGATGTCAGCATGGCGATCCATGCAAGGCCGGCAATCGCCATGACGACGCCCGCCGCCCAGGCGTTCGACGTGATCGCCAGCAACAGGGTGGCCAGAGCGAAGAGCAGCGTCGCGCCGATGGAGAGCGTGTTGGCAGGAACATGCCGGCGCAGCTTCTTGAGCAGCAATGCCCCGACAACCGCTCCGGCACCCATGCAGCCGAGCAGGGCGCCATATCCGGCTGCGTCGAGCCCCAGACCGCGCCGCGCGACCAGCGGCAGCATGGCCCACAGCGCGCTGCTGAAGACGAAGAAGCCGACGGCGCGGACGAGCACCAGACGAAGTGCCGGCGCATGCCGGGCATAGCGATATCCGGCCTTCAGCGCACCGACGAAGTGCTCCGGCGGCAGGGCATGCGAGTCGGCCGGACGCTTCCATCTGATGAGCACGACGAGCACCGCAATGACCGATAGGGCATTGAGCGCAAAGACAGCGGCGGTTCCGGCCACGGCAACGATCACACCACCGAGCGCCGGGCCGATCGCGCGGGCGATATTGATCCCAAGGCTGTTGAGTGCGACCGCATCCGGCAGCGTGGGCTGATCGACCAGTTCCGGTACAATCGCCTGGAAGACGGGCGCGGTAAGGGCGGCGGATATCCCTAGCACCAATGTGGCGGCCAGCAACACATAGGGCGTCGTCAGGTCCTGCCAGGTCAGCCCGGCCAGAACTGCCGCGGCAACCAGACCGAGCGTCTGGCTCGCCAGCAGCATGCGACGTCGATCGACAGTATCGGCCAGCGCGCCTGCCGGCAGCGAGAGCAGGAACATCGGCAAGGTGGTCGCTGCCTGCACGAGCGCAACCAGCAGAGGACTCGGCGACAGCGAGGTCATCAGCCAGCCGGCGCCGACATCGTGCATCCATGTGCCGATGTTGGAAACGATGGTTGCGATCCACAGCGCCCGGAAAACCGGAAAGCTCAGCGGGCCGGCCTTACTTGCCGCGGCAGATTGGTGTGCAGTCATGTCAGCTCCGTCCGACGGCTGGAATCGAAATGAGTTCCCCGATCAAGCGACAGCTCGAGGAGCGTATTGCCTGTCACGTCACACTGCCCAACAACCGCAGCCAAATGCACCCCAGAACGTTCTGGAATCGGCCGTGGGAACACTGGCGCCGAGCGCGGCGGCGTGGTCGTGGCCATGCACGGCACAGCCGTTCGCGCATCCGCAGCGCAGCGACAACTTGGCGCGCGCCTCCGGCGTCTTATGGTAGCCGCCGAAGGTGCTGACCGGCGACCAGTCGGGCATCGGTTTCGGAAGCTCCGGCGCAAGCGGGGTGTATTCGCCGTCCCCATGCACAACCTTACCGCCGAGAAGAGTGAGCACTGACCGCAGATGCACGATGTCGTCATCCGGCACAGCGAAATAGTCGTCGGAGAGCACAGCCAGATCGGCAAGTTGCCCCACCTTTATCTGGCCTTTCTTGCCTTGCTCGCCGGAGAACCAGGTGTTGGCCTCGGTCCAGAGCCGAAGCGCGGTCTCGCGGTCGAGGCGATTGGCTTGCGGATAAAGACGCAGACCGCCGACGGTCTTTGACGTCACCAGCCAGGAGAGCGACACCCAGGGATTGTAGCTCGCCACCCGCGTCGCGTCGGTTCCGGCGCCGACGGGAATCCCTGCCTGCATCATTCTCCGGATCGGCGGCGTGCGTTCGGCCGCCTTCGCGCCGTAGCGCTCGACGAAATACTCGCCCTGATAGGCCATGCGATGCTGCACGGCGATGCCACCGCCAAGCGCGGCGATGCGGTCGATATTGCGATCGCTGATCGTCTCGGCATGATCGAAGAACCAGTTGATGCCGGTGAACGGGATGTCCCGATTCACCTTCTCGAAGACATCGAGCGCGCGGCCGATCGTCTCGTCATAGGTGGCATGGAGCCTCCACGGCCAGCGGTTCTCCGCCAGCAGGCGAATGACCGGCTCGAGGTCAGCCTCCATATTCGGCGGCATCTCCGGCCGCTCGACGCGGAAATCCTCGAAGTCGGCCGCTGAGTAAACCAGCATCTCGCCGGCACCGTTATGCCGGTAACTGTCATCTCCCTCACCCGGTGAGACCTGCTTCACCCAGGAGGAGAAATCGGCGAGTTCCTGCTTGGGCTTCTGCGTGAAGAGATTGTAGCTGATGCGGACGGTAAGCTGGCCGTCGCGGTGCAGCCTTTCAACGATCTCATAGTCATCGGGGTAGTTCTGGAAGCCCCCGCCGGCGTCGATTACGCTGGTGACGCCAAGCGCATTGATCTCGCGCATGAAGTGGCGGGTCGAGTTGAGCTGGTATTCGGGCGGCAGCTTCGGCCCCTTGGCGAGCGTCGAATAGAGGATCGTCGCGTTCGGCTGAGCGAGCAGAAGGCCGGTCGGATTGCCGGCCGTATCGCGCAGGATCTCGCCGCCGGGCGGATTGGGCGTATCCTTCGTGTAGCCGACAACGCGCAGCGCCGCCGCATTCAACAGCGCCCGGTCGTAGAGGTGGAGGATGAAAACCGGCGTATCCGGCGCGGCTGCGTTCAGTTCGCCGATGGTCGGCAGACGCTTCTCCGCGAACTGGTGTTCGGTAAAACCTCCCACGACACGCACCCATTGCGGCGCAGGCGTCCGGTCGACCTGCTCCTTGAGCATCGCCATCGCCTCAGCGAGGCTGGGCACGCCATCCCAGCGCAGCTCCATATTGTAGTTCAACCCACCACGGATGACGTGCGTGTGGCTGTCGATCAACCCCGGAATGACGCGGCGCCCTTTCACGTCGATGATGCTTGCATCGGGTGCTGCGGCCCGCGCCTCGGCTTCGGGACCGACCGCCAGGAAACGCCCGTT
The DNA here is from genome assembly GCF_059758575.1 of Sinorhizobium sp. GQ132. Classification (NCBI taxonomy): domain Bacteria; kingdom Pseudomonadati; phylum Pseudomonadota; class Alphaproteobacteria; order Hyphomicrobiales; family Rhizobiaceae; genus Sinorhizobium; species Sinorhizobium sp. GQ132. The sequence continues at coordinate 335,426 of NZ_JCAXDX010000001.1, forward strand.
GCGGATCGCTATGGCCATGGCGGACGGGTTTTGACGATCGAGCGTGGTCACCTTGGCGTTGACGAGGACCAGGTCATTATTGGGCATGGGAGTCTCCTTGGCATAGGCGCGGAATGGCGAGGAGAGCGCCGCCGCGGCGACGCCGGCGATGGTCTGGCGACGGGTGAAGCTCATGAGTCCTTCTCCCGATTGTGAGGCATCGGTCCGAGCACGTGCTCGGCGCACCCGGTCTTGACGAAAGAAGTCACGCCCTGTCCGGCGAAGGCACGCTTGGCGATCGGTAGCATCTGCTCGCCGAGCAGCATGCCGAACAAACCGACGAGGGCGACGACGGGCGGCGCCGGCGAGCGGACGCCGAGCAGACTATAGACTACGCCCACCAGCAGGCCGGCGCCGAGCGAGAGCAGGTAGATCTTCATGCGGTCTCTCCTTCCCTGCGTTTAGATCGATTCCGGGATGGCTCCGCCCGCCCCCGGAAGGCGGCGCGCGCTTTCCGAGGACCACGGTCGGCCTGCCGCCGGATTGCGGCGCCGAGGATCGCCTTTCCTCATTCCGCTCTAGCCGTGACCGCCCTCGGAGGCACCGAACATGGCCTTGGCATAGGTGATCCCGATGCCATAGGCGCCGCCCCACTTCTTCGCGATGCCGGTCGTGAGCTCGTAGGTGTCGGCCCGGGCCCAGTCGCGCTGCAATTCGAGAAGGTATTGCACCGAGGTCACCGGGCGGGCCCCGGCCTGGACCATGCGCTCCACCGCACGCTCGTGGGCCTCGGCCGAGACATCGCCGCAGGCATCGGTGATCACATAGACTTCAAAGCCTTGGTCGAGCGCCGATAGCGTCGGGCCGACGATGCAAACAGACGTCCAGAGGCCGGCGAACACGATCCGATCCTTGCCGATACGGTTCACCTCCTCGATGACGGCCGCATCCTCCCAGGTGTTCATCGAGGTACGGTCAAGAAGCCGCTGGCCGGGAAAGGCGTCCGTGACTTCCGCAAACATCGGGCCCGAGAAGCTCTTTTCGGCGACGGTCGTGAGGATGGTGGGCACCTCGAAGCCGGCTGCCGCGCGGGAAATGAGGGCCGCGTTGTTGCGAAGCAGTTCCGGCGCGATGGACTTGGTCGCAAACGCCATCTGCGACTGGAAGTCGATAAGGACGAGCGCATGATCGGTCGGGGACAGCAACGTCTTGCCGGGCGTCGTGGTGGCGGTGATGCTCATCGTAGATCTCCTGCTGTTAACTCGTTTCGGCCGACCCGAATTCTTCAGGGCCGAGACCGTGATCCATGATTTACAAAGGGACGGAGCGTGCATGTAGTTGTATAATTTCTCTGCTTTCGTTCTAGAAAATTGAAAAGCAGCATCAGCAGGAAAAAATAGGCTTCAGTTCGTTCGGTTGCCGGACTCTCGGCGGCTTTGAGCTTCTTCAGAAATCAGCACGTCGCCCCCAGCAGCTGCACGGCGCAGGTCTGCCGAAGCGCGTGATGCGTGCCGCCTTGGCAACCCCTTCTCACAGGTTTAGATTAGCTCCCCGCGGCGAGGGAGGCCCTTATGACATCAAGCTTCAACGTGCATGATGCAGCCGGTTATGAGCAGCTCATGGGCCGCTGGAGCCGGAAGCTTGCGCCGAAATTCATAGATTTTGCCGGCGTCGCCGATGGAGAGAAGGTTCTGGATGTCGGCTGCGGAACCGGCAGTCTCACCTTCGCACTCGCCGACGCCGCCAGGCTCGAAGAGATCGCCGCGATCGACTATTCGCCCGTCTTCGTGGAGGAGGCGATCCGGCGCAACACCGATCCGCGCATAAAGATAAGAGAAGCGGATGCCTGCGCCCTGCCGTTCGAAGACCGGACCTTCGACCGCGCCTTCGCCCTTCTCGTGCTCCACTTCGTACCCGAAGCAGGCAAGGCCGTGGCCGAGATGCGCCGCGCGGTGCGTCCCGGCGGCGTCGTCGCGGCGGCGGTGTGGGACCATTTCGGCGGAATGCCCGGCATGCGCATGATGGTCGACACGGTGGCGGCGCTCGGCGAAGGCGGGCGCGCACTTCGCGCCCGCTACTGCTCCCAGCCGATGATGCGGCCGGGAGAAATGAAGCGGACATTTGTCGAGCAGGGTCTCGCAAACGTTGCGGAAACCGAGCTGATGATCCGCATGGATTACCGGAACTTCGACGATTACTGGGCGCCGATCGGCGCGGGCGAAGGGCCGCTCGGAAAATATGTGGCAACGCTCGATGCGGAGGAGCGGTCACGCACCAGTGCCGCCGTGCGCGACGCCTACGAAGCCGGACGGCCCGACGGTCCGCGCTCCTTTGCGAACGTCGCCTGGGCCTGCCGGGGCACCGTTCCGTGATCGAGCCGCTCGCGATCGCGTGCACCGGCATTCTCAGCCGGTCCGCCTGGCCAGCATAGCACATGAACTAATGCCTGTTGAGATTCGGGCCACCCGCGGCGGCTTGTTTGAGTTCCTCATTCCTGTGCTTGTCACAGGAATCCAGCCAGACCAAGTCCTTGGGCTGAAAGAACGCTCCCGCGCCGCAGACGCGGCGCTGCTGGATCCCTGTGACGAGCACAAGGGATGAGGACGGAGGAGAGATTGCAGTCCTCCGATACGTTTCCTACAGCGCCGCGCGTCTTGTGAGACGCGCAAAGGTCGCCGTAGCACTTTGAGCTGCTCAACAGGCCTTAATGCAGAACAGGCGGCGCTTGACGCCGGAACAGGGCGATCAGCGAGATACCGTGCTGCAAAAGAAGTTCCGCGGCCGGCAAATCCATTGTCGCGACGTCTTCGGCGCAACCGCTGATAATTCTGGCGAGACTGATCGAGTTTGCTGCAAACCGATCATCGCCGATTTCCTGTGCCTCGTCCGCGGTGGCTTCAAGTGCGTCCGCGACAAGGGTCATCAGGTTTGCGCGCTCGCGAGGCGTCATCTCATTCAGGGTCTTGGCAGAATCCCGCATTGCTGGCTCCTTTGGTCGTTAAGGCGGCCTCCGCAGGCGCGGCCGGTCGCCCGGGCGGACGTATGCCACGTTTATTGTTGGAGTACGGGTCGAAGCTTTCATTGCATAAATCGGTATCAGGCACGGCGAATGCAAGGAATGGCTACTATGCGGCTACCGCATGCCCGGGTTGATACCGGCAACCTCGGACGGAATGTCGCGTGAACAAGGGTGGTCACTGTCCACGTCTTCGGAGCGACGAGGCGAGGCGAGGCGAACTGTGTGCTGTTTTCCGCCCCTATGCCGCCCTGCTTACCAGAATCGGTTACGATTCTAGGCCGATCCGGCCTGAAATCATAGGGGCTAAGAGACCCCTCCCCGCTCCAGCCACGCCTTCAGCGCAACCGCATTGTTGTGCGCCTCGTCACGCGCGGCATAAAGCAGCGTCAGCGGCCCCTCTTTCCATCGTTCGCGCAACTCCGCTACCGCCGCCTGCGCGGCCCCGCTCTCGAGCTCCTCCGCATAGGCGACGCAGAACGCATCCCAATCCTGCGGCTTCCCATGAAACCGCTTGCGCAGCGCGTCGCTCGGCGCGATGTCCTTGAGCCAGAGGTCGATGCCGGCCTTTTCCTTGGCGACGCCGCGCGGCCAGAGCCGGTCGACGAGGATGCGCGTACCGTCGGACGCGCCGGGCGCCTGGTAGACACGCTTCAACTGGAGTGATGCCATAGGGTCCCCACCATACGTGCCGGGGCGGCCGCAACCGTCCCGGGGAGGAAAACTGCTTTCATCCAGCGTAGCGGAGCCTTCCTAATCGTGGAAGAAGCCCTGTATCTCTTCCGGCGTGACCTTGCCGTCGCGGTTGATATCGACCTTGTCGAAAACCCGCTTGTGGATCGTGCTGATCTCCTCGAAGGAAAGGGCGCCGTCATTGTCCGCATCGGTGATGGCGAACATGATTTTCATCATCTGACGGTGCATCGTCTGCCGGTGCATCATCATGCCCCGCATCCGGTCGCGATGCCGCATCCGGTCGCCGCGCTTCCCGTCGCCACGTATCATGTCCTCGCGCATCATGTCTGGCTGATCGCCTTGGGTGACGCTTCCACCGCCCCCCTGATCGCCGGGTTGCATATCGGGTTCAATGCCCTGGTCCTGGGCCGGCATTTCTCCTGCGGGCGGAATCGGAGCGGGTGCCTGGGCGGCAGTGCTCGTTGCGGCGCTGATGGCCATGATGGCGGCAAGGGCCGTCACGGTCGGAAATTTCATCAGTGACATGTGAGCTCCTCCTCGAGTTGCACGTCGGTGTGCGGTAGCGGCTGCATTGTCCTCAGACGGCGCGGCGGCTTCGCCGCATAAAACAGCCGCCCCATCGCCTGCTAACCGCAAGGGCGTGGAGAGGTTCCGATACCGGCCGCCCTTCTTTCGGTGCCGGGCAAAAACGCCTTACACCTCAGTGTCATCACGAACGGCGCGCCAGGCAGCGATGATCGCCCCGGCGGTCCTCTCGCCGGCGCGGTCGTCCGTCAGCCAGGAGATGACCGAGAGCCGCATCACCTTGCGGCCGCGCCAGACCGCGCCGCCGGCGAACAGGATGCCGTCGGCCTGCAGCCTGGCGATCGTCGCCTGGGTCATCCGGTCGCCTTCATCGCCCGGCATCGCCGCTTCGAAACGTACCAGGACCTGATTGAGGACCACCTCATTCAGGACGTTTATGCCGTCTTCGCCGCTCAGCCGCCCGGCGATGGCGCGGGCGACGCGGCAATGCCGGTCGACCATGGCGGCGATGCCTTCGCGTCCCAGATGCTTGATCATCGTCCAGGTGGCAAAACCGCGGGCTCGGCGCGACAGTTCGGGCACGAAATGGCTCGGGTCCCGCTCGCCCTCGGTGGTCGGCGGCAGGTAGCTCGCGGCGATCGTCATCGCCCGGCGATGCGCTTCCTGATCGCGGATGATGGCATATCCGCAGTCATAGGGGGTCTGCAGCCATTTGTGGCCATCGGTCGCCCAGGAATGTGCTTCGTCGATCCCGTCGGTGAGCCCGCGCTTTCCGGGAGTGGCGCGCGCCCAGAGGCCGAAGGCGCCGTCGACATGAACCCAGGCGCCCAGGTCGCGGGCAATCGGCATGATGCCGGCGAAGTCGTCGAAGGCACCGGTATTGATCTGTCCTGCCTGCAGGATCGCAATGCAGGGACCGGAGACCTGCGCCGCTGCCTCGGCGAAAGCCGGTCCGGTGATGCGACCCATGTCGTCGGTCCGGACGCGCAGCACGCGGTCGTGCCCGAAGCCCAGGAACTGCAGCGCCGAAAAGACCGTCGCATGCGCGTCGTCGCCGATCAGCACAGCGACCGGCGGCGCGCCGAAGAGGCCCTGCGCCTCGACGTCCCATCCGACCTGCCGCAGCACCTCTCCGCGCGCTGCGGCAAGGCAGATGAAATTGGCGAGCGTCGCGCCGGTCGCAAAGCCGACGGAACTCTCCCGCGGGAGGTCGAGAAGATCGAGCAGCCAGTTGGCCGCGATTGCCTCGGCGGCGGCTGCGGCCGGCGCCGCGTGATGGTTGCCGGCATTCTGTCCCCAGGCGCTCGTCATCCAGTCGGCCGCAACCCCGACCGGATGCGAACCGCCGATGACCCAGCCGAAGAAGCGTGGCCCCGTCATCGCGTGAAGCCCCGGCTCCGCTTTCGCGGCAAGCTCGTCGATCACTATGGTACCGGCGCTTCCCCGTTCCGGCAGAGCTTCCCGAAACATCTTCAATGCGGCGGGATACGATTGCTCCGGCCGCTGCGGCAGCTCCGTAATTTTGTCGCGGAAACGCGCGGCGTGCTCCGCCGCGCGTTGAAGAATTTCGCGGGTCGTTTGCTCCTTCATGAACTGCCTCCAGGCGTTGCCTTACGAACGAGGCCACCCGCTTCAGGCCGCCCCGCGTTCCTCTATCGGCCGGACGTTCTGGTTCATCCGGAAGAGATTGAGCGGGTCGTAATGCCGCTTGACCTCGACGAGCCGGCCATAGTTCGCGCCGTAGGCCGCCTCGACCCGGTCCATCTCGTCTTCAGGCATGAAATTGACGTAGGCCGTGCCGGCGGCATAGGGCTTTGCTGCTTCGAAGAGATGCCGCGCCCAGTCGATGCAGGCCTGGTCCATCGCCGCGTCCCGCCATCGGCCGTGCACGTTCATGACGAAGTGCGAGTTGCGCTGCGGGAAAGCGGTTTCCTCTGCCGCAACGCGGCCGGCGGCGCCGCCGACATGGGCGATGAATACCTCGCATTCCGGGCCCGGCAACTGCCGGATCGATTCGGTGAGAATGCCGATCGCCTGATCGGAAAGCTCCATGAAGTCGTGGCTCTTCCAGTAGTTGCGGGCACCCGGAGCGAGTAAGGGGTCGAAAGCCTGCTGCCAGCCGACGAAGGGATGCGGCGATACCACGTCGGCAATCGGATTGCCGATCGCCCGCAGCTCCGCCACTGCCTTCTCGCCCGCTTCGAGATCGCCGCAATAGCACATGGCGAGCACGACGACCTCCTTGCCGTGCCATTCGGCCGGTATGAAGGGCAGCGGCGGCGCCTGGCGCATCACCACCCAGCAGGTGAGTTCGTCCGGCGCATTTTCGAGCGCCTGCCTGTATTGCTGCAGCACGCTTTCGGCTTCGGCAAAGGGATGGACGACGAGCCCGGAGAGCACGTCGGGGCCGAGTTCGTGCAGGCGGAATTCGAAGGCCGTCACGACCCCGAAATTGCCGCCGCCGCCCCTGATGGCCCAGAACAGGTCGCGGTGCTCGGTGGGGCTCGCGCGCACCAGTTCGCCATTGGCCGTGACCACATCGGCCGATAGCAGGTTGTCGATCGTCAATCCGAATTTGCGCGTGATCCAGCCGAACCCGCCGCCGAGCGTCAGGCCGGCGATACCGGTCGTCGAGTTGATGCCGGTCGGCAATGCAAGACGGAAGGCCTGCGTCTCCACGTCGAGATCGGCAAGCGTCGCCCCCGGCTCGACCCAGGCCGTCTTCGTCGTCGCATCGACCCGCACCGATTTCATCGGCGTGAGGTCGATCACCATGCCGCCGTCGCAGACCGCGTTGCCGGCGATGTTGTGACCGCCGCCGCGCACCGCGACGAGCAACCGGTTCTCCGCAGCAAAGCGCACCGCATTGACGACGTCGGCCGCTCCGGCGCATTGCACGATCAGCCCGGGCCTTCTGTCGATCATGCCGTTCCAGATCGTGCGCGCCTCGTCATAGGCGGCGTCGGTCGCAATCAGGACGCGCCCGCGAAGGCGCGCGGCAAATGCCTCGATTGCCGCGGCGCTGATCATTGTTATTCCGTTTTGCAGATTGATGAGGCTCATGTCGTTCATGATTCGCTCCTCCCGCGGTGAACCATTGCCCCCAGCGGCGGGCATTCTGCGCCTTTGCCCTAAACCCGGCAAGCAGACCCGCGGTCGCCGCCCCTAGTCCTTTGGGGTTAGCTTGCAGGGCGCCAACACGGCTTCCCGCCAGCGCGATTCTTGCAATCGCGGCTAAAATGCTCCAATGAACCGCCGGCGCGGCAATCCGCGAAATGGCGGTCGAAGGCAGTATGGAGAGGGAAGTCGTGGGCATGAAGGTGGTCATTCTCGCCGGCGGATACGGCACCCGCATTTCGGAGGAGAGCCACCTCAGGCCGAAGCCTATGATCGAGATCGGCGGGCGCCCGATCCTCTGGCACATCATGAAGATCTACAGCCATTACGGCTTTTCGGATTTCGTGATCTGCCTCGGCTATCGCGGCTACATGATCAAGGAGTACTTCTCCAACTATATCCTGCATTCCTCCGACGTCACCTTCGACATGACGACGGGCGAGACAGCCTATCACACGAAGAGTGCCGAACCCTGGCGGGTGACGCTGGTCGATACGGGACCGGAGTCCATGACCGGCGGCCGCTTGAAGCGTGTCGCCGGCTATCTCGGCGAGACCTTCTGCCTGACCTATGGCGACGGCGTCGCCGATGTCGATATCCGCGCGCTCACCGAATTCCATTTGCGTCACGGCCGCGAGGCGACCGTGACGAGCGTGGTGCCGCCGGGGCGCTATGGTGCGCTCGCCACCGAAGCCGGGCAGGTCATGAGCTTTACCGAGAAACCGGCCGGCGACAACGGCCGCATCAATGGCGGTTTTTTCGTTCTTAATCGCTCCGTGCTCGACCGCATCGCGGGAGATCACGTCCCCTTCGAAAGCGCGCCGCTCGAGGGCCTGGCGCGCGACGGGCAGCTGATGGCTTTCCCGCATGAAGGTTTCTGGCGCCCGATGGACACGCTGCGCGACAAGACCCAGCTCGAAGAGCTCTGGCAGCAAAACCGCGCGCCCTGGAAAGTCTGGGCATGAGCCGTCTCCCTGATCCGGGATTCTGGGCGGGAAAGCGCGTCCTGCTGACCGGCCATACGGGCTTCAAGGGAAGCTGGGCGGGTGTGTGGCTCAAGGAGATGGGCGCGCATGTGACCGGCTATGCACTGCCGCCCGCCTCTCGGCCGTCGCTCCACGACCTGTTGCATCCGAACGGAGCACCGGGCGGTCAATTCGGCGACATTCGCGACGGTGAAGCGCTCGCGACGATCGCACGCAAGAGCGAACCGGAGATCGTCCTGCACATGGCGGCGCAGCCGCTGGTCCGCGAAAGCTATGCGGAGCCTGCTGAGACTTTCGACGTCAATGTCATGGGCACGGTCCGGCTGCTCGAAGCGGCCCGTGCGACGCCTTCGGTGAAGGCCGTCCTCGTCGTGACGACCGACAAGGTCTACCGCAACGACGAGAGCGGGCGGCATTTCCGGGAGAGCGATACGCTTGGCGGGCATGACCCCTATTCGGGCTCCAAGGCAGCCTGCGAGCTTGCCGTCGCAACCTGGCGCAGCGCCTACCTTAAGGAGCGCGGCATTCGTGTCGCCACGGCACGAGGCGGCAATGTGATCGGCGGCGGCGATTTCTCCGACGACCGGCTCGTGCCGGACGTCGTGCGCGCCGCCCTATCCGGCTCGCGACTCAATATTCGCAGCCCGCTCGCGACGCGTCCCTGGCAGCACGTGCTTGATTGTCTCAACGGCTATTTTCTCTTTGCCGAGGCACTCTACGAGGGCGAGAGCGATGTCGATGCGCTGAATTTCGGCCCCTCGCCATCCGAGCCGGCGATCCCCGTGCGCGACGTGGCGAACGCCGTGCAGGCCGCGATGGGGCTCGACCCCGAATGGGACGACGTCTCGGCGCTCGAGCAACCGCGCGAGATGCAGACGCTCGGCCTCGATCCGGCTCTCGCCGGCGAGAACCTCGCATGGCGCCCGCGCCTCGCCCAGAAGCAGGCGATCGAGTGGACCGCGCGCTGGTACGACGGTTGGCGCCGCGGCGAAGCTGCGCGTCAACTCACGCTCGACCAGATAGAAGCATTCACGAAAGGCCTTTGATCCACGATGTCCCACTCCTGCCGCTTCTGCTCGACCCCGCTTGAAACCGTCGTGGCCGACCTCGGGGCGACACCCTGGTCCAACTCGTTTCTCGAGCCGACCGAGGAGGCGATCGCCCGGGAGAAGGCTTTTCCGCTGAAGGTGATGGTCTGTTCCGAATGCCTGCTCGTCCAGACCACCGAGACGGTCCCGGCGGACGAAATCTTCAACGCCGACTACCACTATCTCTCGTCATTCTCGACGAGCTGGCTCGACCATGCGCGCCGTTATTCAGAGGCGATGACCGAACGCTTCGCTCTCGACGGCAGCTCGCAGGTGGTGGAAGTCGCGTCGAACGACGGCTACCTGCTGCAATATTTCGCGGCCAAGCAAATTCCCGTGCTCGGCGTCGAGCCGGCGGCCAATGCCGCGAGGATCGCCGAAGGCCGCAACGTGCCGACCCATGTCGCCTTCTTCGGCCGTGACACGGCCAACGCGCTCGTCGCCCGCGGCATCCGCGCCGATCTCACCGCCGCCAACAATGTTCTCGCCCATGTGCCGGATATCGCGGATTTCGTCAGCGGCTTTGCGATCCTCCTGAAGCCGGACGGCGTCGCTACCTTCGAGTTTCCGCACCTCCTGCGGCTGATCGAAGGCATCCAATTCGACACGATCTATCACGAGCACTATTCCTACCTCTCGCTCGCGGCCGTCGAACGTATCTTCGCCGCTTGCGGGCTGAAGGTCTTCGATGTCGAGGAACTGCCGACCCATGGAGGCTCGCTGCGCGTTTACGCCCAGGCGGTGTCCGGAAACAGACCTGCGACCGCGAAGCTCGCCGAAGTACGGGCCGAGGAGGAAAGCGCCGGGCTCACGCAGATGCCCACCTACGCCGCCTTCGGGAGGCGCATCGCCGCGGTCTGCGATGGATTCCGCGCGTTTCTCGCGCAGGCCAGAAGCGAAAACAAGCGCGTAGCGGCGTACGGCGCTGCAGCAAAGGGCAACACCTTCCTGAACGTCTGCGGGGTCACCGCGTCGGATATCGACTTCATCGTCGACCGCAACGATCTGAAGCAGGGCAAGCTCTCGCCCGGCAGCCACATTCCGATCTACGATCCCGCCAGGATCGAGGCTGAAAAACCCGATTATATCGTCATCCTGCCCTGGAACCTGACCGACGAGATCGTCGCCGCCCACGCCTATATCCGTTCCTGGGGCGGCCGCTTCGTCGTCGCCATTCCGGAAGTGCGGGTGATCTAGTCTAAGGCCTGTAAGAGATCCATTTTGAGTTTATGACGGCTGCCGCGAGATGGAAATGGCGTTGAAGCTCTGGTCGGTTTTGTCGGCGCGCATGGCGATGCGTGCGAATTCATTGAGTACCGACCGTGCGCCACTGCATGTGTCCATTGATCGTAGCCGATCAATGGACAAAAACATGCAGCAGCTCAAAGTGCTACAGCGACCTTTGCGCGTCTCATAAGACGCGGCGCTGTAGGAAACGTATCGGAGGACTGCAACCTCTCCTCCCCTCATCCCTGTGCTCGTCACAGGGATGAGAGCAGCGCCGCGTCTGCGGCGCGGGAAGCGTTCTTTCAGCCCAAGGGCTTGGCCTGGCTGGATTCCTGTGACGAGCACAGGAATGAGGAAGTCAAACAAGCGGACGCGGGTATCCGATCTCAACGGACTTTGGAAAGTGAGTGCGGTTTTCCGCCCGCATCCCGCTCTAACCTCTTGAATCGATCACGATGACTTAGGTCGATCCTAGATCAGAAGCGGACCTGTCAAAGCCTCTTAAGGAAGCCATCCGGCGCAACGGTCACCATCAACTTGTTCTGAACCGACCGGTCGATCTCGAACTCAGGATGCGATTTCAGATACTCATGCACGGCGGTCTTCGGATTGTCGCCCACGTCCCAGGGGCGGTCGTCGAAGAATCCCGCGGGCATGTCTTCGACCAGAGTGTCGAAGACCACGCAATAGCAGCCGGCCGTCACCATCGGCGCATAGGCTTCGAGTTCGGCGAGCACATGCGCATGGGTATGCATGGAATCGAGGCATACCATGACGCGGCTGTAGCCGACCGACGCCTCACGCACCTGCGCGACAATGTCCGGATCGATGGACGATCCCTCGAACATCTGGATGCGGCTCGCCATCGGATGGCTCTCGATCGCCGCGCGGTTGTGGGCGCGGATGTCGATGTCGATGCCGATGACCTTGCGCTTGGACCGGCCGGGGTCGAATGAAACGCCCGCCTCGATCGCATCGCACATGTCGAGCATGGCGAGCAGCGAGGCGCTCATGATCACCGAGCCTCCATGCGCGATCCCCGTCTCGATCACCAGATCGGGACGCGTCGCCCAGATCAGTTCCTGCATCGCCAGGATATCCTGCGGATACTGAATGATCGGGCGCCCCAGCCAATCGAAATTATAGACGTAACGCTTCGCCATAGAAGCTTCGCGCCACTGGTTCGACAGCGCCTGGAAATCGCCGTCACGGCCGTAGCCGTCGATCGCGGCCGCCCGCTCGGTGCGGAATTGTTCGATAGGGTCCATGTCAGATCCTGCTTCTTCTGAAGGGCCGCGGGTGGCAACCGGTATCCGGCTCTCCCTCGCCCAGGATTTCTGCGATGCGCTCTAGCACAGGTGCTGCGGCAAAAGCGAACTCCTCCTTCGACCTGTCGACAGAGATCGATGCGAATGAAACTGTCGGCGCACCGTCGTCCACAGCTAAGGAGCATTTCGTCCGGGATTGGATGGCTGCGCACCACTCGGCGTGGCTCGTCTGACGGCCGCTTGCGACGTTGTAGACGGAATTGCGGCCCTCCTGCGCGATCCGCAAGAGGAGGTCCACGGCATCGTCGATCCAGATATAGTCCTTGCTCGAATCGAGCGCGGTTTGGAGCTGGATATGGCCGCTGCCCGCCTCGCGGCACAGCGCGCCGAGGAACGTGTCCGACTTCGCCTCGTCAGGCCCGACGACGTTCGACAAGCGCGCGATCCGCACCTTCTCGCGGCCGGAGGCGAGGCAGATCGCTTCCCCCGTCAACTTGGAGAGATTGTAGAGATCCGAAGGATCGAGAGGCGAGACCGACAGCCGGGCTTCCTCGCGCGTATCCTCGCTGCCGGCATAGACTCGAGTGGACGAGAGATAGAGAAAGGACGAAAACGCGTTCTCACGCAGGACCTTCGCTGCGAGCGAGACATGCGCTTCGATCGTGTCGAATGGCCGAGTGCGGAAATCGGCCGTAAGGCCGATGGCATAGATGACATGGCCGAGATCCTCGCCGAAGGCCGGCATGTCGGCGCGGGAGGGAACACGCACCTCGGCACCCCGTTCGCGCAATCGGCGGACGAGATTGCGCCCGACGAAACCGGAACCGCCGAAAACCGTGAACATCACGATCGCACCCCCAGCCGCCTCAGCGGATTGCCGCCGCAGACGGTGTAGGCTTCGACCTCGCCGCGCACGATGGACCCGGCAGCGATGACACAGCCCTTGCGCAACAGGGCGCCGTCGAGGATCACCGAATTCGCCCCGATCCAGACATCCTCCTCGACGACGATGCCGCCGCGGCTCGGCAGGAAGCCCTGTTCCCGGATCAGGCGATCCCGGTCGCCATAGGCGTGATTGACCGGAGCGAAGGTACAATTGGCCGCGATCAAAACATTGTCGGCGATGCTTATGCCGTTACCGGTATAGAAGACGCAGCCGCTGTTGACGTAACAGAAGCGGCCGATCGTGAGGTCGCCGGTGCCGCCCACCGGTTTGATCTTGACGAAGCTGTCGATGACCGACGCTTCTCCGACGACGATTCGTGTGCCCCGCACGGAATCCTCGATATCGCAGAGGGGGCTGATCTTAGCCGAGGGATGCACCTCGATCATAATGACTCCGATATTTCGAGAGCGGGATGAGGAAAGTGTGTGCGGTTTTCCGCCCGCATCCCGCTCCAACCTTTGCGCATCTGATGAGAAGCTCGGCGCGATAGAGGGTTGTCTCGGTGTCCTCTTTTCCAGTTAGCGCTTGCCGCGTCAACGCCGGATCGTGCAAGAAGCAACGGTCGGGAACGCTGTATCGAGGAATTCATGTCGCGCTTCAATCGTCTCTCCACGTCTCTCGCCGGCCTCACGGTCGTCGAGCGCAAGCAAACCGGCGACGAACGCGGCTTTTTCTCACGCTTCTTCTGCCGGGACGAATTGCGCGATTTCGGCGCTGACGGAACGATCGCGCAGATCAACCACACGCTGACGCGAGCGAAGGGCACGATCCGGGGCATGCACTTCCAGCGGCCACCCCATGACGAGGCGAAGTTCGTCTCGTGCCTGGCCGGCACCGTATTCGATGTCGCCGTCGACATCAGGCCGGATTCGCCCACTTATCTGCAATGGCACGGTGAAATCCTGAGCGCGGAGAATGCCCGCTCGATGATGATCCCCGGCGGGTTTGCCCATGGCTTTCAGACGCTGAGCGAGAATTGCGAACTCGTCTACCTGCATGACAAGCCCTATGCGCCCGAAGCGGAAGGCGGGCTCAATCCGCTCGACCCGCACCTCGCCATTTCCTGGCCGCTCGAAGTTGCACAGATGTCGGAGCGCGACCGTGCCTTTGCCTTTATCTCCGCTTGAGGCCGCTGCCGCAGCGGCGGCACTTCACCCGAAGGCGAGGGAGTCGTCGACGATGATGACCGGCCGCCCGCGAGAACAGGCTTCGACGCGCGCCTCGACGCGATAGACCGTTTTCAGCATGTCGGCGGTGACGACGGCATGGGTCGGGCCGCTGGCCACGACCGATCCCCCGCTGATCACGATCGTATCCTCGCAATAGCGCAGCGCGTGGTTCAGGTCGTGCAGGGCGATCAGCACCGCCATGCCGGATTGAGCGGCGAGCCGCTTCATGAAGCCGAGCACCTCGATCTGGCGGAAGAGGTCGAGCGCCGAAGTCGGCTCGTCCATCAGCAGGACCTCGGGCTTGCGCACCAGCGCCTGCGCGATGGAGACGAGCTGGCGCTGCCCTCCGGAAAGTTCGCCAAGGCCGCGAAAGGCGAGATCCTCGATCTTGAGCGCCGCAAGCACGCGGTCGATTTCCGCCAGTTCGCCGTCCTTGACCTTCCAGCCCGAACCCTGTTTGGCGGAAAGCAGCACCGACTCGTAGACCGTCAGGACGGCATTGGCGCCGGTATCCTGCGGCATGTAGCAGATTGCTTCCGCGCCCTTGGCCGTATCGGAAAGATGGACGAGGCCCGGACCGGCGGCAAGGCCGGCGATCCGCTTGAACAGCGTCGACTTCCCGGCCGCGTTCGGACCGATGACGGCGGTGAGTTGCCCGCCCCTCAAAGTGCCTGTGTTGATGTCGGAAAGGACCACACGCCGGCCATAGGTGGCGCCGACATCCTTGAGGGCGAGGCTTACCATGCGCGCTTCCTGTTGGTGAAAATCAGCACGAAGAAGAAGGGTACGCCGACGAGCGCGGTGATGATGCCGATCGGCAGCACCGCTCCGGGAATGATCATCTTGCTGACCACCGACGTTACGGAGAGCAGCAGCGCGCCGCAAAGGACGGAGGCCGGCAGGAAGAACCGCTGGTCTTCGCCGACGAGCATGCGGGCGATATGCGGTCCGACGAGACCGACGAAACCGATCGTTCCGACGAAGGACACCGGGATCGCCGCGAGCAGGCTGACCGTCAGCATCGTTTCGAGCCTGAGGCGGCGGACATTGATGCCGAAGCTCGCCGCCTTGTCGTCGCCGAGCCGGAGCGCCGTCAGCGCCCAGGCGCGGCGTGCGAAGACCGGCACCGCGACGAGCAGTACGGCGGCCGTGACCCAGACCTTCGGCCATGTCGCTTTGGTGAGGCTGCCCATCGTCCAGAAAACGACCGCCGCAAGCGCCTGTTCTGAAGCGAGATATTCGAGCAGCGACAGCGCGGCGTTGAAGGTGAAGACGAGCGCGATGCCCAGAAGGACGATCGTTTCGACGGTGACCCCGCGCATGGTGGAGGCGAAATGGATGAAGAGCGCCGCTATCATAGCCATCAGGAAGGCATTGAGCGGCACCATGTACTGAACGGCGACCGGGAAGACGGCAACGCCCGCGACGAGGCCGAGCGCCGCGCCAAAGCCGGCCGCGGCCGAGATGCCCAGCGTGAACGGACTTGCCAGCGGATTGGCCAGGATCGTCTGCATCTGCGCGCCGGCGAGAGAGAGCGAGGCGCCGACCGTCACGGCCATCAGCGCGATGGGCATGCGTATGTCCCAGATCACGACGCGAAGCTGATCGGTTACCGTCTCGGCATGAAACAGGGCCGTCAGAACGTCCGAAAGGGAATAATTGGCCGGGCCGAGCGCCATGTCGACGGCGACGGAGATGAACAGGGCGGCGACGAGTCCCGACAGCATGAAGAGCCGGCGAAAGACGAGAGCGCGGTACCGACCGCGCCCTTCGATGCCTGCGGTCTCCTCGGCGATAGCGGCCATCATTTCTCTCCGTCGGTGAGCGACACGAAATAGCCCGGCCGATAGGCAACCGGAAGGAATTTCTCATGGAATTCACGGAAGGTCCGGTCCGGATCGATATCCGCAAAAAGGTCCGGATGGAACCATTTGGCGAATTGCTGGATCGGCACGAACTCATAGGGCGCGCCATAGAACTGGTGCCAGGCGGCATAGACCCTGCCAACCCTCACCGCTTCGAGGTTCGCAAAAGCCGGCCGCTGCATCAGGCCCTTCAGCCGCTCCCGTGCCGCCGCTGGATCGGCGCCGCGTCCGACGCTCACGAACTGGTTCAGGTCCGACTCGGCCGACCAGTTGCTGCCGGTGACGATCACATGCTCGGGATTCGCGACGACGAGCTGCTCGGGATTGAGATCGCCGAACGTGGTCGTGAATACGTCGGATCCGATATTGTGACCGCCGGCCTTTTCGACCATCTCGCCGAAATTCGCCGGGCCGAAGGTCCGACAGCATGCCGTCTCACCCGTTATTCCGGGCGAGCGCTCGATGAAGACCGTGGGGCGGTCGACCGCTCCGGCTTTGGCCAGCCGCTCGCTCACGACAGCGACCTGGGCGCGCCGGTACTCGATGAACTCGTCCGCCCGTGTCTCCGCGCCGAAGAGCTGGCCCAGAATCCGGATGGATTTCTCACTGTTCTTCGACGGGTCCACCCGGAAGTCGAGATAGACCACGGCTATGCCCGCGGCTGCCGCCTTTTCGATGAAGCCCGACTCCTCGACTGCTTCTTCGGCTTCGAGATTGAGCGTCAGCACATCGGGCTTGAGCGCGATTGCCGCCTCCAGGCTGAAATCACCGCTCGGGATGTAACCGAAACGCGGCAGCTTTTCGATCTTCGGAAAGCGCTCGAGGTAACCCGCATACGAGTCCGGATCCTTCTTGATCAGGTCGTCGCGCCAGCCGACGATCGTATCGAAGACGGATTCGCGCTTGAGTGCCGCCGCGATGTGAATCTGGCGCGCCTCTCCCAGCAATATCCGTTTTGCCGGGAGATCGAGTTCGATCTTTCGTCCGGTAACGTCGGTGATTTCCGCCGCGGTCACCGGCGCCGCGGCAAATGCCACGGCGGCAAGCGCAAGAAGAGCCTTCCTCAGTATCCGCATCGGAACCTCGCGAACGGGAAATCGGAAGGCTGACGCCTTCCGAACTTGGAGCCTTACTTCAGGGAGACGAAGTAGCCGCTCTTGTAGGGCAATGGCAGGAAGCGCTCGTGCAGTTCCTTGAACGTCGCCTCCGGATCGAGATCCTTGAACAGATCCGGATGCAGCCACTTCGCTATCTGCTGTATGGCCACGAACTGGTAGGGGTTGTTGTAGAACTGATGCCAGATGGCATGGACATTGCCGTCCTTGACCGCCTTCACACCGGTGAAGGCAGGACGCGTGGTGAGGGCATCGAGCTTGCGCTGCGCCTCCTTCTCGTCCGCGCCGTAGCCGACACCGACCCAGGCCCCGCCAGGAACGTAACCCTCCCAGTTGCCGCCCGTGATGATGATCTGGTCGGGATTGGACGCGATGACCTGCTCCGGATTGACGGTGCCGAAGGTGCCAGGAATGATGTCCTTCGCCATGTTCACGCCGCCTGCGAGCTCGACCATCTTGCCGAAGTTCTCGTTGCCGAACGACATGCAGCAGTCATCCGAATAGCCCCCGGCGCGCTCCATGAACACGAGCGGCTTTTTCGGATCGGCCTTGGCGAGGGTATCGGTCACCTTGGCGATGCTGTCGGCACGGAACTTGATGAATTCCTCGGCCTTTGCCTCCTCACCGAACAGCTTGCCGATAAGGCGCATGCTCGGTTCGGTGTTCTCCATCGGCTTTTCGCGGAAATCGACATAGACGAGCGGAATGCCGACTTTTTCGAGCTTCTCGATGTAGCCCGCTTCCTCGGTTGCGGTCTTTGCGTCGATATTCATCAGCATGACGTCCGGCTTCAGCGCCACCGCCTGCTCAACGTCGAAGGTGCCGTCCTTCATGCCGCCGAAGGTCGGCAGCTTGGCAATATCGGGAAACTTCTCGAGAAAGGCGGCGTATGTCTCGGGATCCGCCTTGGTGAGGTCGTCGCGCCAGCCGACGACCCGCTTGAACGGCTCGTCCTTGTCGAGAGCGCCGACAAAGTAGATCTGTCGCCCCTCTCCGAGGATCACATGCTCGACCGGCACATTGACTTCGACCTCGCGACCGGTGACATCGGTTACCTTGATGGCGTCGGCGAACGCGGCGCTCGAAACAAGCGTGCAGAAACCTGCGGCGGCAGCGGCCACCATGTTGAAAACCTTCATCGTTCCCTGCTCCTTCGAAATTCGGTGCCTTCTAATATTTCATGACTTTACCAGTCAACATATATCTTTTAGAACGCTTCCAAACAGACGATACCGGGACTGAAAATGAGCGACGTGGCAACGCGGCCCAATTATGATCTTCGCGACGAAATCAAAGCCTATTGGTCGCAACGTGCGGCCACTTTCGATCTCTCTCCCGGCCACGAGATTTTTTCCGAGGAGGAACGCGCCGCCTGGCATCGGCTCATCCTGCGCCATCTCGGCGAGGGAGCCGGTCGCTCTGCGCTCGATCTTGCGAGCGGGACCGGAGTGGTCTCGCACCTTCTCGACGATCTCGGCTTCCGGGTGGCGGGTATCGACTGGGCCGAGCCGATGCTGGAACGCGCGCGGCAAAAAGCGAAGAGCCGCGGACGCGATATTTCCTTCCGCATTGGCGACGCGGAAAATACCATGGAGCCGGACGACCATTATGACGTCGTCGTGAACCGGCATCTCGTATGGACGCTGGTGGACCCGGCCGCAGCCTTCAGGGAATGGCTTCGCGTCCTCAAGCCCGGCGGCAGGATTCTCGTCGTCGACGGCGATTTCGTTAATTCGACCCGGCTCGAGCGGTTCTTTTCGTCGCTCAACGCCTGGGGGCAGCGTGTCGGCCTTCTCAGACCCGAGGCGCCATCACAGCCGCGCGAGATGCTGGAAACGCATCGAAGCATTCTTGCCCGCGTCCACTTCTCGCAAGGAGCGCGCGCCGAGGCCGTCGTCGAATTGCTGCGGGCCGCCGGTTTCGCCGACATCACCGTCGATACCGATCTCGGAGAGATACACCGGATGCAGGCAAAGAACTGGAATCTGTTCAAGGGCCTTGCGCGCAGAAGCCAGCATCGCTTTGCTATCCGCGCAAGCAAACCCGTGATCTGATGCCGGCCTACTAGGCTGCGCGCGGCGGCCGGCCAATTCAGCACTCTTGAGCTTCGACGTGTCGGTGCTCTATCTCTCCGGGAAGCTGCACTGCCATCGTGGTTCAGCAGCTGGTGCCGACCCACGTGAGTGGAGTTGCAAATGGATAGGCCCGTACGATGTCGACAGATCTCAATCTCAATCTCCTGCGGTCGTTTTTCATGATCGCCGAAGAGCGAAGCCTCACGCGGGCAGCGGCCCGGCTGAACATGAGCCAGCCATCGGTCAGTCAGGCGCTGCAACGACTGGAGGAGCAGTTGGCCTGTCAGCTCGTTCTTCGCGGCAGCCGCAAGTTCGAGCTGACGGCCCGGGGACAGAAAATCTACGAGGAATGCAGTGAGATCTTCCGTGCCGTCGAGCGGATTGGCCAGCTCACGCAGGAAAGAACCGCCGAGGAGTTCGGCGAGGTGCGCATCCAGATCATCTCGAACCTCGAGTCCCCGCTCATAAACGAGGCGTTGCGTCTCTACCATCAGCGCTATCCCTCCGTAACCTGGGTGATGGAGGTCCAGAACAGCCAGGACACGGTCAAGCGGATTCAGACGGAGAAATGCGGAATAGGATTATGTCTCCTGTCGCGCCCCGTCTTCAGCCTGAATTGTCAGTTGCTGTTTCGCGAAGAATTCAGCGTCTATTGCGGCGCTGAGCATCCCCTCTTCGGCCGTAAGGAGGTGGAGAAGAGGGAATTGCGGCAGGAATCCTTTGTTTCCTTTACCTGCGCCACCGAAGGCATGGGTCTCGAGCCGATGGCGGTCCTCAGCCAAAGCCTCGGTCTCGGCGAACGGATAAGCGGGCAAAGCCCAAATCTCGAGGAGGTGAGACGCATGATCGTCGCCGGCCTCGGGATCGGAATTCTCCCGTTGACGGCCGTTCACGACGAAGTCGCGAGCGGACTTCTCTGGCCGCTCGAAATCAAGGGTTATCCGCTCGGCGCGGACGTGTTTCTGGTGACGCACCCGGAAGGTGACTATTCCCGCGCCGAGCAACATTTCATCGACCTGATGCAGGAGCTACGTTCGCTCTACCCGGAAATGCACTGAGGGCGTCCCGGCGGAAAGCCGGTACGCAATCTTCCTGGAAGTGCTCCGATCGATCAGCGGTCGGCGCGCGCCACGACCGCGTGCAACAGGACATTGAGGCCCGGCGCAAGATCGTCGCGGTCGCAGTCTTCCTCGTTGTTGTGGGTGATGCCGCCCTTGCAGGGCGTGAAGATCATTGCCGTCGGGCAATGTCGCGCGAGGAAATAGGCATCGTGGCCGGCCTGGGACTGGATGTCACGCCAGTCGTAGCCCATCCGGACCGCTTCCGCCCGGATTCCATCCACCATCGCGTGATCGAAAATGTCCCCGCCCCAAAACCACTCGTCCTCTATGACCGCGTCGCAGCCGGCGCGGGCGGCGCTTTCGAAGACGGCACGGCGCATCTTTTCACCCATGACGCGCGCGGTCGCCGCATCGGGATGGCGAACGTCGCAGATCGCTTGGGCCGTGTCGGAGAGGATACCCGGTTTGTTCGGCCACGCCGCCAGCCGGGCGCCTGTCGCCTTGCCGTCGCCGACGGCAAAGTCCCAGCCGATGTCGTCCACGGCAGTCAGCCAGCGTGCGCCCGCGATCAGCGCATTGCGGCGCAGGTCCATCGGCGTCGGGCCGGTATGCGCCGTCTTTCCCGTAAAGCGCACCCTCATCCCGTAGCTCGGATATCCGCCCGTCACCACTCCGATATCGCGTTGCTCGAGGTCGAGGATCGGCCCTTGCTCGATATGCAGTTCGTAATAGGCATCGATCTCACCGGCACGACAGGGCTTGTTTCCGTTGTAACCGATGCGCTCGAGCTCGGCGCCAAAACGCGCTCCGTCGTCGGAGACGAGCTCTTTGACCCAGTCCCCGTCATAGGCCCCGACGAAGCAGCCGGAAGCAACCATGGGCGGCGAGAAGCGCGCTCCCTCCTCATTCGTCCAGTTGACGACGACGATCGGACGGCGGGTGACGTGACCGACGTCGTTCAGCGTACGGATCACCTCTAGTCCGGAAAGAACGCCGGCAATCCCATCGAAGCGACCACCGTTGATCTGGGTATCGAGATGGCTGCCGATCAGCACCGGCGGCAGCGACGGGTCGCTTCCTTCGCGCCGCCCGAAGATGTTGCCGAGTTCATCGATCTCGACGCTCAGCCCTGCATCACGACACCAGTTGACGAACAGGTCGCGCATTCTGCGATCATCGTCCGTCAGCGTGAGGCGGGCGAGACCGCCCGGCCGCCCCTGGCCGATTTCGGCGGAAGTCTCGATGGTCGACCAGAAGCGATCGATGTTGGCACGGGTGTTCGATGCGAACGACATGGTTCACCTTTCAAATGCAATTGCGGACGAAGCGGCTCACATTCCGAGCGACATCAGTGTCATCAGCCCCGGGAAGAGAATGAGGAGGAACATGATGAGCGCCATGACGCCGATGAACGGCAGCAGGTAGCGGAAGGACGCCGACATCGGAATGCCACCGGTGCGGCACGCGGCCATCAGGTCGATGCCGAGTGGCGGTGTGTTGGCGCCGATCGCCAGGTTGATGGTCAGGAGTACGCCAAAATAGACCGGGTCGATCTCGAAGACCCGCAGCACCGGCAGGAAAACGGGCGCCAGGATGAGGATGATGGCGATCGATTCCATAAAAGTGCCAAGGACCAGGACCGCGGCCATCATCAGTATGAGAGCGACCGTGGCGCTCTCGGTCGCGCCGGTGATGGCATTGACGACGAGCTGCGGAACCTGCTCGACCGTCAGGATCCAGCCGAAGACCGAGGCGGCCGCGATGACGATGAGGATGGAACCGGTCATTTCCGTCGTGTCGCGCAAGAGGCCGAAGACCTTGGCGAGCGTCAGCTGGCGATAGACGAAAGCCCCGACGAGCAGCGCATAGGCGACGCCGATGCCCGCCGCCTCCGTCGGTGTGAAGATGCCGAAGCGGATGCCGCCGACGATGATGACCGGCGCGAGCAGGGCAAGCACGGATTCGCGCACAGCGGTGCCCAGCCGAGTCCAGCTGAACGGTTCCCCGCCCTTCCAACCGTTTTTGCGGGAAATCCACCACGCGACGACCATCAACCCGAGCCCGAGCAGGATACCTGGACCGATGGAGTGAATGAAAAGCTGCCCGATCGACGTTCCGGTCGCCGTTCCGTAGACGATCAGGACAATAGACGGCGGAATGACCGTGCCAAGCGAACCGGCGCAGCCGAGACCTGCGGCCGAGAAGCCCGGATCGTAGCCGCGCTCCTTCATGGCCGGCAGCAGCATGGAACCGATCGCCACCACGTCCGCGACACCCGATCCCGAGAGCGAGCCGAACATCATGCAGGCGGCAATCATCACGATGGCGAGACCACCCGTCCGCTGTCCCACGACAGCCGCGCAGAGATTGACGATCCTCGGGGCGAGCCCCCCATGCACCATCAGCAAACCGGCAAGCAGGAAAAGCGGGATTGCAAGCAGCGTGAAGCTGTCGATCCCCGCGACCATGCGCTGCGCGACCACCATCAGCGGCAAGACATCGCCGACCAGCAGATAAGCGACCGAGGAAAGCGCAAGCGCAATCGCGATCGGTGCATCGATCAGGAGCAAAAGAATGAAGACCGCAAAGAGGACGAGAAGGGCAAGGCTCATTTGCGCAGTTCCGCGGCAACGAGGGCAACGAGGGCGGTGGCGCCGGTGACCGGCAGCGCGAGATAGACGAGCCCGGCGGGCCAGCTCAGGACCGTGGTTTCATGCGACCATGTCAGCACCGTTATCTTCCATCCGGACCAGATGACGACGACCAGGAACAGGAGGGATGCCAGACGCGCGAGTACGGCCAGGAAGGAACGGAACCGGCCGGGCGCAACGAGCAGGTCCGTCAGGCCGGCGCAAAGATGCGTGTTGCGGACGAAGGCGGAAACCGCACCGATGAACGTCACCCAGACCAAGAGAAGACGCGGGATCTCCTCCGACCAGCGCGGTGTGAAGGAAAGGGCATAACGGCAAATGACGACGTAGACGATGATGGCGGTGAAGGTGGCGATGGCCAGGCCGCCCGCCGCGCGGGCTACGTTGTCTATGGCATTGGAAATCCGCGGGCGCGGTGTCGATGCGTCTTGCATGGAAGCCTCGCTGGATGTGGACGGACGGACATGGCCCGGCGATGGGAAACGTCCTGCCCGCAACCGGCGGGCAGGACGACCGCATCACTTGCGATAGCTGTCCATGACTTCAAGCAGCTCGGGACCGAAAACGTCCTTCTCGCTTTCCCAGATCGGCTTCAGGGCGTCGACGAAGGCAGCCTTGTCCACCTCGTTGAACTGCATGCCTTTCGATTTCAGCTTCTCGATCAGCGCGACCTCGTTATCGGCAACCATCTGGCGCTGAGCGTTGCCCCACTTGACGGCCGCTTCCTTCACGATGGCCTGGTCCTCGGGGGAAACCTGCGCCCAGGTCATGCTCGACACCGTCAGGCATGCGGCGCCCCAGATGTGGCCGGTCATCGAAACGTATTTCTGTACTTCGTAGAACGACGAGGCATCGATGATCGAGAGCGGATTTTCCTGGGCGTCGAACACGCCCTGCTGCAGGGCCGAGTATAGCTCGCCGAAGGCCAGCGGCGCCGGCTGCGCGCCGAGACGTTCGAACGTCGCAAGCCGAACCTTGTCCGGCGTTACGCGGATCTTGATGCCGGCGAGATCGGCCGGCTTGACGATCGGATGCTTGTTGTTGGTGATGTTGCGGAAGCCGTTTTCCCACCAGGCGAGAACCTCGATGCCCTTCGGCCGAAGCAGATCGGCAAGCGCTGTGCCGAGCTTGCCGTCGAGCGCGGCAAAAGCCTGTTCGCGACTGGTCCAGGCATAGGGCATTTCGATGATGCCGAACTTCGGTTCGACGAACTGGAAGGAGCCGCTGCCGATCAGGCCGCCCTGGATGGTGCCGATCTGCATGCCCTCGATGACTTCCTTCTCCGTGCCGAGTTGGCCGGAGGGGAAGATCTCGATCTTGACGCGGCCTTCCGTCTTCTCCGAGACCTCCTTGGCGAAGTCCGTCGAGGCCTTGTGCCAGCTATGGGTGTCGGCAAGCACGTGGCCGAGACGGATCGTTGTTTCGGCCATGGCAGCCGTATGAGCGGAAAGTCCGACGATGCCAGCGATCACGGTGGCGGCAAGACCGCGGGAAATTTTCGAAATGCCCAGTTTCATAGCGCCCTCATTTGTTGCGTTTATTCTGGGCATATTAGGCGGGCATGATGCCCGCAACGCAAATAGCCGGACTCAATGACAAACATTGAGTCCGCTTATGGGAGTGGCTGCGATTTCCTGTGAGAAAAGATCGCATCACTCCACGGTGGCGATACATTCGATCTCAATATCGAAATGCGTCCAAGGCTTGATCGCCACACAACTGCGGGCCGGAAAGCCGCCCGGAAAATACGCGCGATAAACCGCATTCATCTCCGCCGCCAAATCGTTATCGGTGATAAAGACGAGCGATTTGAAGACATTGTCGAGCGAGGAGCCAGCATGGCGGAGGGTGAACGAGAGCGCGTCCATGCAGGCGCGCGTCTGGACGGTCATGTCCCCCCTGACGATCTCGCCTGTGTTCAGGTCGATCGGCGGCATCCCGCACGTATAGAGAAGACCGCCGACGCAGGTCAACGCGGAGGTCGGCGCGCCCAGTCTTCGGATTGCTTCGGAAATCACAGGGATTTCAATGATTTCGTGCTTCATGTCGCATGACCCTTTTATCGGCGCAGATCGTACCCGGTCGTGTGGGAGATACCGTTCGCGCCACGTTTCGAGCAATGTATAGCCGTAGCGTATATTGCGTTCCAAGCCCCTGCATCTTGTTCCACATGGCCCCGGAGGGAGCCACAAAGCTGCCGCCTAATGGTCAGCAAATTGCCCCGTCGTCGCCGCACCGAGCACTTCCGGGGCGTACATGCTCCCCGAGTCGCTTGCGTCGTTTCGACGGCGGAGCGAACGAGCAAGGCGGTATTGCTGCCGATCAAGTCATGCACGTCATGGAGGACAGAACATGATTACTCGCTATACACTCGTTGCATCGCTGACCGTTGCAGCCTCCAGCTTAATGCTTCTCAGCCCGGCTTCGGCTCTGGAAATCGCGCAGGCGCAACAGGCGCAGCCGACACAGACCCAACCCGACGCCGGCGGCACAGGCGCCCCGATCAGCGATCAGAAGATCGAGGCCTTTGCAGTGGCCTATCTTCAGGTCGACAAGGTAAGGCAGGAGTACTCCACGAAAATCGGGGCTACCACCGACGAGGCTGCGAAGGCGAAGCTGCAGAACGAAGCCAGTCAGGAAATGGTGAAGGCCGTAGAGACCGCGCCGAACATGTCGGTGGAGGAGTATACGACGATCCTCAAGGCTGCGCAGAGTGATCCGGCGCTTGCCCAGAAGGTTCAGGAAAAGCTCCAGACGTCCACGCCGCAGCAGCCGCAGCAGCAATAAGCACGGCTTCGACCCTTTGAGCAGCTCCGAGAAGATCGCGTGGCGATTTTCTGTCCGGAGTTGCGCATTTCAAAGACTTAGATCGTTTCACCATTGCGTGAAACGATCCGAGCTCTTCAGCTCACGAGCCAGAACAGTGCCGCGGCTATCAGAACGAACAGTCCCACAGCGGCGAGGAAACGCAGCGTGCCGGCGTTCGTATTGTCGCCGAGCACCCGATTCCAGTATTCGCCGCCAGTGGCGTCGTTCGCTTCGACGCCCGCTTCGGTCGGCGTATTCGTAAGCGTCATCGCGACCTTTCCGTCGCCTCCACTAAGATTGCGCGGATGCGGCTGTGGCGGGTCGGGGCGCGCCCGATCCACCTCGCCGAGATAGGGCGCACCGCTTCCTGCATCGCCGGCATCGGCGACGTGATCGTCGGGCTCCGCGGCACCGCCGGGAGCGAGACCAGTCCGGATCGGCATGCTTTCCTGTTTCCCTGCCATAGTCGGCCTCCCTTCTGCAAAATGAGAAAGGGGGCGCCATCGCGCCCCCATCCGTGCCCAACCGCCGGACCGTTCAGCCGCTTCGGTTGGACTGGTTGTGGGATCCACCGGGTTCGGTCACGCCCTTCAGGCCGGTGCCGGCCATTTGCGGCTGTTCGCGGGCCGCGTCGGCAAGCGAAACGATCCCGACCAACTGCTTGTCATGGTTCACCACGGGCAGCCGTCGAACCTGGATGTCGCCCATGTTGCGCGCGACATCGTCCACCTCATCGTCGTCGAAGCAATATTTCACGTCCGTGGTCATGATGTCGGCCACCCGTGCCTGCGGGTCCATACCATCGGCAACGCCGCGCACGACGATGTCTCTGTCCGTTATCATGCCGATCAGGCGGTCATCGTCTCCGACCGGCATGAAGCCGATATCGTTTTCCGCCATCTGCCGCGCAACAGCCGTTATGGTGTCGTTGGGGCTTGCAAGATGAACGTCTCTTGTCATGATCTCCGATACACGCATTTGTTTTCTCCTTCACGTTTCGTCGGCGGTTTCATCGGCTGCCCGGGAAGGCTCGAGCCGCCGTTACGGCCGCTCAGCGCCCGCCGTCCGGGCGGGCCGCCGGATTTCCTTCGGGCGAAGCGGGCGCCCCAGCCCCCGCCGCGGTCTGCTTTTCGCGCCGCCTGCTGCCGTTGGCCTGGCCCCCGCTCTCCGGCGCGGGGCCGTCTCTCTGCGTTTCCGGTCCCTGCGTTTCAGATCCCTGCATTTCTCTGGCGGCCTGCTCCCAGTGGCGCTGATGCTGCCCGTCCGGCCGGCCCTCCTGCTCCCAGATCGCATAGGCTCTGCGCCTGATGAGCTCTTCGCGTTCGCTGTCCGTGTCCCTTCGCTCGTCCATGTCCCTTACCTCGCCGCTGGACTTCGTTGATGGCGAGTTTCAAACGGCGCGACCGTCCATTTGTTCCGCCCGCGGCGCCATCCGCGCGGGACCTTCAAATGTGCTTTGGCGGCTCCGGATTTTCGTCCGGATTAGGGACCGGAATTTCATCCGGAAGGCGGTCCGGATCGGGCTCCTCGATCGGCGGCTCGGGATACCAGGGCGGCAAGTCCGGCGGCGGCGGCTCCGGTACCGGCTCCGGCTGACGCGGGTTCGGCATTTTCGTCTCCCTTGGGCATGCGGGGGCGACACCCCTCTTTCGGGGACAATCCCGACCGTGCGCGATTGTTCCGCCGGCGGCGCAGCGAACGGGGGCGAAGCGCGGAACCCTTTGGGGCGATCGTGGGTTTGACCCAACATCAGCAAGAGCAAAAGCCAGGAGAGAGCCCATGCCCAGACATCCGGACTATGGCAGATACGATCCCTACGGCCGTCGCGATTGGGCCCGCCGCGACTGGGAGAACGAGCGCCAGCGCGACCCTTACAACTATGGATCCGAGCGCCGCGGTCGGGCGCGCAGCCGCTTCGACGAAGATGTCGAGCCGCGTGGCGCCGACTACGAGAGCTCGATGAACTGGCCGACCGGGAGCTACCGCGGCGGCGAACGCGAACGCTGGAGCGACGACGACTACGATCGTAGGGGCCGCGAGCGCTATTTCAGGGATTATCACGGCCCCGGTTATGGCTATCGCGGCGAGGGCCGTTACCGCGGCTACGGAGGTTACGGCGAAACGCGCGACTATCGCCACGACCGCGATTTTCTCGACCGCGCCAGCGACGAGGTCGCTTCCTGGTTCGGTGACGAAGATGCCGAACGCAGGCGGGAGATGGACCGGCACCGCGGCAAGGGCCCGAAAGGCTACAGGCGCACCGACGGCCGCATCCAGGAAGATGTCAGCGACCGCCTGAGTGACGACGGCGCTCTCGACGCCTCCAACATCGAAGTGAGCGTGTCGAACGGCGAAGTACAGCTCAATGGTTCGGTGAGCTCCAAATGGGCGAAGCGCCGCGCCGAGGACTGTGCAGAGAATGTATCTGGAGTCACGAATGTGCAAAACAACCTGCGCATCGAGACGGCGGATACCGGCACTATTCAGCAGAACCCGAACCTTACCGATCTTAGTTGAGGCGATTGTGGGCGTGAGAGCGGAGGGTGTTTGCTCGCCTCGTCCCTGTGCTCGTCACAGGGACGAGGCGGAGAGATTTCAGTCCTCGGAAAAGTTTCCTGCAGCGCCGCGCGTCTTAGCTGCTGCATGTTTTTGTCCATTGATCGGCTACGATCAATGGCGCACGGTCGGCACCGTGAACCTAAACAGCCCTTAGTTGGAAGCGCGTCGCTGCTCCGCGGCAGATCTTGCCTGCCGCGCCCTCGAGTGCGCCGAGCGCCGAAGAAAACTCAGCAAGCGTTGTTCCTCCACACGCAGTTCGCTGTCCGAGCGCCCGCGCGCCTGAAGCTGTCGCGCGGAGATCGAGGCCGACTTGTCGGCGAGAGCGAGCACATCCGGATGAATGTAGCTGCTCCGGCTGATGGCGGGCGTGTTGTGAAGAACGGACGCCGCCGCTTCGCTCATCTGTTTGATCGTCGGCCACTCACCATGTTCGATCGAGGTGCGAGCGGCCGTGAAAGCCGCGAGAGTGCCGCCCCAGGTCCGGAATGTCTTTGCCGAAACCGCTGTTCCGGCCACCTCTGAAAGGTACCGGTTGAGCCGGCCGGAATCGACCGGCCGCAGGGCGTCGTTTTCATCCTTCCAGACGAAAAGCTGCCTGCCCGGCAGATCCGCGATCTCTTCGAGCAACCGCTGCAATTTGGGGCGGCGTAGCAGCCGCTGGACGCGCTTGCCGCCCTTGCCGATGAATTTCAGCTCTACGAAGCCGTCGCCCAGCCTGAGATGCCGCTTCAAAAGCGTCGTGGCACCATAGCTCCCATTGGCCTGCACGTAAGCCTGGTTGCCGGTGCGCAGATGGGCTTCGTCCAGCAGGGCGACCAGCGCCGCGAGCACGGTTTGCATGTTTTCCACGTCACCCTGCATGTGGCGCCGTATCGTGCGGCGTATCCTGGGCAACGCCTTACCGAATTCCACCAGTTGCGCGAATTTGTCGGCGCTCCTGAGAGCCTGCCACGCGCTGTGATAGCGGTACTGTTTTCGTCCGCGTGCATCGTAGCCCGTGGCCTGCAGATGCCCCCGTTCTTCGAGGCAGATCCAGACGTCTTCATAGGCAGGCGGCAGGCCCAGCGCCGCTATGCGGCTTTTGATCGACGGATCGGTAACGATCGAGCCGTCCGGCATTCGGTAGACAAACCCCTTGCCACGCCTTTGCCGCCGGATGCCCGGCTCGCTGTCGCTGACATAGACGAGCCCGGTTTCCTCGGGCACGAGACCGGCCGCCGCCACGTTCCGCGGACCATTCGCGATCACGCAAGGCGGAGGTTCGAGCACGTCGACCATCGTTGCTCTAACCATTGCCTCCCTCCTGCGGGACGAAGGCGACGACGCTCTGCGCCGGGATAGTGTCGCGATCCGCGCTGGCGCACGTGCCGAACGGTTCTTCGGCTGCCGTGTCGAGCACGCGTAGCCAGCGCCTGCTTCCGTTTCCGCGGGGAAGGGCTATCTCGCAATCACCGCCTGCATTGAGCACGAGGACGATCTCGCCGGCCGGCGAAGCTTCGCCCTGCCCGACGCGGCATATATAGGCGCAAATCAGGCGGAGCTCGGCGTCGTGCCAGGCGCCCTCGTCCATGGGACTGCCATCCGCCTTGTACCAGGCGATTTCGACCCGTCCATTCTCGTCGGGCTCTCCGTCGAGGAATCGCTCCTGCCGCAAGACAGGATGGTCCTTGCGGAAGGCGAGGAGCTTGCGGCAGAAATCCACGAAGCCGTCCTCCGCTCCGCTCCAATCGAGCCAGCCGATCTCGTTATCCTGGCAATAGGCGTTGTTGTTGCCCTGCTGGCTGTTTCCCAACTCGTCGCCGCCGAGCACCATCGGCACGCCCTGGCTGATCATCAGGGTGGCGAGCATGGCCGCCCGCCGCCGTTTGCGCGCCTTGATGATCTCCCCGTTGTCGGTCGGGCCCTCGGCGCCCATGTTGTCGGAATGATTGTCGGAGTGACCGTCCCGGTTCTCCTCGCCGTTCGCCTCGTTGTGCTTTTCGCCGTAGGAGACCGTGTCCATCAGGGTGAAGCCGTCATGGGCACTCACCAGGTTGATCGACGAGGTCGCTGCACGGTCCGAGTGCCTGAACTGCACGGGCGAACCGAGAATGCGCTCGGCAAGCACCGGAACCATGCCGCCGTCTCCCTTCCAGAAGCGCCGGACGTCGTCGCGGAACCGGTCGTTCCATTCGCGGAACGGCGGTGGGAAGCCGCCGAGCTGATAGCCGCCCTCGCCGACGTCCCAGGGTTCGGCGATCAGCTTCACACCCGCCAGGATAGGATCCTGCCGGATCGCGTCGAAGAAGCCGCCCTCGCGATCGAACTCCATGTATTCGCGGCCGAGCGTGCTTGCGAGATCGAAGCGGAAGCCGTCGATATGCATCACTCCCACCCAGTAACGCAGGCTGTCGAGGACCATGCGCAGCACCAGGGGATGGGCAACGTTGAGCGTGTTGCCGGTACCGGTCGTGTCGTAGGTGTGGCGCGGCTCGTCCGGCGACTGACGGTAATAGCTGAAATTGTCGAGCCCCCGGAAGCTCAAGGTCGGGCCCCGTTCCGAGCCCTCCGCCGTATGGTTGTAGACGACATCCATCAGAACCTCGATGCCGACGGAATGAAACCGCTTCACCATCGTCTTGAATTCTGTAAAGCGGTCGCCCTTGAGATAGCGCTCGTGCGGAGCGAAGAATCCGAGCGTCTGATATCCCCAATAGTTTCTGAGATTCCGCTCTACCAGGTAACGGTCGTCGAGGAAATATTGCACCGGCATCAATTCGATCGCCGAAACGCCGAGCTTCGTCAGGTGCTCGATGATCGGATCGCTCGCCATGCCGAGGAACGTGCCACGCAGCTCGTCCGGCACGCCGGGATGCGTCATGGTCATGCCGCGGACATGCGTCTCGTAGATGATCGTTTCCGTCCAGGGACGGCGGATCGCTTCTTCGCCCGCCCAGTCGAAAGTCGGGTCCTGAACGACGCCCTTCACCATGAAGGGGGCGCTGTCGCGCTCGTCGAAGGAAAGATCGCCCTCGGGGCTGCCGATCGTGTATCCGAAGAGCGCATCGTCCCAGATGAGCTCACCCGCGACCAGCTTGGCGTAGGGATCGAGCAGCAGCTTGTTCGGATTGAAGCGGTGACCATTGTGCGGATCGTAAGGTCCGTGGGCGCGGTAGCCGTAGAGGGTGCCGGGACCGATACCCTCGATGTAACCGGACCAGATGTCGCCCTCGCGCTTCGGCAGCGGCATGCGCGCCGTTTCCTGGCGCCCGTCCGGGGAAAACAGGCAGAGCTCGATCTTCTCCGCATGCGCCGAGAAAACCGCAAAATGGGTCCCTTGCCCGGTGTATTCTGCACCGAGTTCAGGTTTTATGAAATCGAGTTCGGAAAAAGTCAGGTTCATTCAGTCGCGCCCTCTACCGCCTTGCCCGGCAGCTTTGATGCAACGCAACGGGCAGGCATTTGTTCCTGTTCCCGGACGAGTGCCGGGGGAACTTTCCCCGCCCTTGGCCAGTTCCTCGCCTTTCATCTCGAGGGACATATCGATGCCGGCGAACTCGACACGTGCACATTTCAGAAACAGCTGGGGCGCGAATTTCATCGACGGCGACACATGCCGGTTTCGTTTGTGGGCACCCGACGAGCGGGACGTCGATCTGGTTCTCGGCGGGGCCGCGCATAAGATGCAGTCACTCGATGGCGGCTGGTTCGAAATCACGCTGGAGGCGAAGGCGGGGGAGCGCTATTGCTTCCGCCTTGCCGACGGCACCGAGGTCGCCGATCCCGCCTCCTCGGCACAGGAGCGGGAAGCTTCCGGTAGGTCGATCGTCGTCGATCACGCCGCCTATGAATGGCAGGCTTCCTCCTGGCGCGGCAGGCCCTGGGAGGAGACGGTCATTTCGGAGTTGCATGTCGGCTGCTTCACGCCGGAGGGCACCTTCCGCGCTGCAATCGAGCGCTTGCCGCATCTGGCCGGGGCCGGAATCACCGCGATCGAGATCATGCCCGTCGCGCAATTCCCCGGTGTGCGGGGCTGGGGTTACGACGGCGTGCTGCACTATGCTCCGCATAATGCCTACGGCAAGCCGGATGACCTGAAGGCGCTCGTGGATGCGGCCCATTCGCTCGGTCTGACGGTCCTGCTCGATGTCGTTTACAACCACTTCGGGCCGGAGGGAAATTACCTTTCCCGCTATGCGAGCCGCTTCTTCAATAAGGATCGCCCGACACCGTGGGGAGCGTCGATCGCCTTCGAGGAGGAAGCGGTCCGGCGCTACTTCATCGAGAACGCGCTCTACTGGCTCGGCGAATTCCGTTTCGACGGATTGCGTCTCGATGCGACCGAACAGATCCGCGATACGACCCGGCCGCATTTTCTCCTCGCGCTGGAGCACGAGGTTCGGGAAACGTTCGCCGAGCGCCAGATCCACCTGGTGCTGGAAGACGCTCACCGCCGAAGAAGCCTTCTGCAGCGCGACGCGAGCGGCACGCGCATGCTCTTCGATGCGGGATGGAACGACGATCTTCACAATGCTCTCCACGTCGTGGCGACCGGCGAAACCAAGGGCCACTATCGCCCCTTCGCCGACGAGCCCTGGGGCAAGATCCGCAGCGCGTTGGCCGATGGCTTCGCCGTGCCGGCAAAGGATGACAATTTCTCTCCTGAGGGGAGCCGAGCCCGCGTGCCGCCGCAAGGCCGCGTAAATTTCCTGCAGAACCACGACCAGATCGGCAACCGCGCCTTCGGCGAACGTCTCGCCTCGCTCCTCCAGGAGGACAGGCTGCGCGTTTTGGCGGCGATGCACATGCTGACGCCGCAAATCCCTCTCCTGTTCATGGGTGAAGAATACGGCGAGACGCAGCCCTTCTGTTTCTTCGCCGACTACCAGGGGGAAATAGCCGAGGCTATCCGGCTGGGACGCCGGGACGAAGCCGAAAATTTCGGCGGCCTTCCAGAGGGCAAGACGATGGATGATCTGCCCGATCCGCTTGACCCGGCCGTCTTTGCCGGCTCAAAGCTGCGTTGGAGCCGCGCGACAAGCCCTGCCGGCGAGCGATATCTTGCCTATATGCGCGACCTCGCCGGGATAAGGCAGCGGCACATCGTGCCGCTGATCGCCGGCACCGCCGTACCGGATTGCCGTGCATACGAGACCAAGGACGGCATCATCGCCGTCGACTGGCAGTTCGGGGAGGCTTGCCTGGAACTGCGCGTCAATCTTTTGCAGGAGACACAGGCCGTTCCCGCAATACGCGGTCAGCCGATCTTCACGAGCGACACGTCCGGGGGCGAGACCGTCGACGGCAGCGAGTTGGCCGGTCCAGGCATCGCCGTCGCCATTGCGCGGTGACACGCCATCGGCAGACAGGGGAACATGCCTTGAGCCTCACGGTTAGACGCCGCGGCGAGTATAAAGGGGGAGCGCCTCGAGGAACGATGCCGAAACAGCCTGCGAAGCTTGGACCGGCCCTTGCCGGCGAACACGCCGAGGCAAAGACGATTGCCTCTCTGCGGCGGCAGGCGGAGGGTTGCGAGCGCTGCGACCTCTACAAGAACGCCACCCAACTGGTCTTCGGCGAGGGCCCGGTCGACGCCCGTGTCGTGCTCGTCGGCGAACAGCCCGGCGACCGCGAGGACCTTGCCGGGCGCCCCTTCGTCGGACCCGCCGGGCGCGTCCTGGACGAATGCCTGCACGAAGCCGGCATCGATCGGTCGGAGTGCTATCTCACCAATGCCGTCAAACACTTCAAATTCGAACAGCGCGGCAAGCGCCGGCTGCATTCGCGGCCGAATGCCGGTGAGATTCAGGCCTGCGCCTGGTGGCTCGGCGCCGAACTCGATGAGCTCCGCCCCGAAATCGTCGTCGCGCTCGGGGCCACGGCGCTGATGTCCCTGCTCGGGCGAAGCGTGGGTGTCACCAGAAACCGCGGCGAGCTTCTGACGGCGCCCGGGGGCTTCTCCGTTCTCGTGACCATCCACCCCTCTTATCTTCTGAGAATCCGAGGCAGATCCGACCCCGAAGCGGAACGCGCCCGGTTTGTCGACGATCTCGCCAAGGTCAAGGCTCGCACCGGTTGACGGTCAGGACTGCCGGTCGAGTTCCGGATAGTGGCGGAAGACGCAGGATTCGTTGAAGGCGAGCCGCCGCTCCGAGGCCAGATAGCTCAGAATTCTCGGGCGTGCACGAACGGCATCATGCAAGGCGACCAGTCCGGGAATGTTTGCCTCATAGGCATCCATCGCCTTGGGAAAGGCATAGCGGAGGCCTTCGATCACCTGAAAAAGCGAAAGATCGACGTAGCTCAACCGGTCCGAGACCATATGGCTCGGCCCCTTGGGGTTCTGTGTGAGCACGCGTTCGAAATAGCCGAGA
The DNA here is from genome assembly GCF_059758575.1 of Sinorhizobium sp. GQ132. NCBI lineage: Bacteria > Pseudomonadati > Pseudomonadota > Alphaproteobacteria > Hyphomicrobiales > Rhizobiaceae > Sinorhizobium > Sinorhizobium sp. GQ132. Next base: position 369,930 of record NZ_JCAXDX010000001.1, read on the forward strand.
AACTTCGGCAGGCGCTCGGAGAGGAAATCGGCCGACCGCCTTAGCGCTTCGGGCTTTTGGTCCTCGAAATAGAGAGACAGGGCGATCGGATGATGCGTGTCGTGAATCTCCGCAACGAAATCGGTGATCGTCAGCTGCAGACCATTGGTGAGGGTTCGAAGTCCCTCGTCCTCGGCAACAAGACCGAGCCTCGGCCCGAGATAAAAAAGGATGTTGGCGACGTGGCTTATGACGAGGTCGCCATCGACGAGGAACGGGGGAGCGAAGGGAGCGGCGGCCTCACCGGGCTCCTTCATAAGCTTCAGCATTTCATTCGTGCCGCCTGGCTGGCGGGCAATGTCGACGTAATCCGCGCCGGCCTCCTCCAGCGCGAGGCGCACGAATTCACCGCGGCCGGGAATGCCGTCCCAGTAATAGAGCTTGTATGGCATGAAAGGTCCCCTTCTTTGCCAGCATTCATCTTTGTTCGCGGCCGGAGTCTTTTCTGAGCACGATTGAAGGAAACATACAGCCGCGCAATTCGTTCCGGTTCGGCAGGGAACGGAACATCCCTGCGCCGAGGAGAAAACCAATGAAAATCGAAGAGCTCATGTTCGCCGAAAGCGGCGGCGTACCGAACAACCCGCGCCTGCCGGTCCTGGTCTATCGTCAAGCGGTCGACGTTACCGAAAAGGGAGCCGCACGGATAGAGGAACGCTTCCAGGCCAATGGTTGGCGCGGCCTGTGGCGCAACGGCGTCTTTGCCCATCACCATTACCATTGCGGTGCGCACGAGGTTCTCGGAATCGCGGAAGGCCGGGCACGACTGCTGATCGGAGGGCCGGAGGGACAGGAGATCGAGGTCGCAGCCGGCGACGTCATCCTCCTCCCGGCGGGTACGGGCCACCGCCGGAACGAGGCTAGCGTGGATTTCCTGGTCGTCGGCGGCTATCCGCCGGGTCAGGATGCCGAGATCCAGAGCGAGCCCGCGACCGCGGATGACCGCAAGGCAATCGCCTCGGTGCCGCTGCCGAGCCTGGACCCCATTCTCGGCGCAGAAGGACCTGCGGTCACCGTGTGGCAGTCCGCCATGCATGCGGGGCGCGGTCTCGGCGAAGCACAGGGCCACTGATCACTTGCTGCAGTTCGTCAGCGCAGCCAGACCGGGAGATCGGCGGCGGTGCGGCAGCCCGCTGCCCGCTCTTTCAGTCCCAGTTTCTCCCAGGCGAATTTCTGGGCAGCGATCTGTGCCATTTCCTTGGTCTCGTAGATGTCCGGCAGCACGTATGCCTTACGGCCACACGACAGGAGCGCCCTGTGGCTCAGCAGATCGTAGTGAAGCTCGAGGTATTCTTCGGAATGCATGGAACCCTCCCAGGTGGCGATAAGGAAAACGGCAGCCGTCGCGGGAAGTTCCATGCTGCCCGCCGATTGCTGCGACGGTCTGCGCCGCCGACGGAACATAGACGTCGCTTTCGAGTTGATGACGCTTACGGGAGTTCAGTCATGAGCACGAACAAACATGGAGAACCGCGCCCGGGGGCTGATGCGCGCCCGCTCGACCCACCGAGCGTCGACGAGCCGATCGACGCATGGGGGCGAGATCGGAAGAGCGCGCCGCGGGTCGAGAACCAACTCGACGAACTACGCGAGCGAATCGCCCGGCTACAAGCCGAAATCGACGCCATCGCAACCGAGACCCACACGGCCGTAGGCACGGTGCCCGGAGGCGACAGGCTCGAAACAGCAAAGGACGTGGTTGCCGAAAAGCGCGACGAGATCAAGCGACTGACCGCGCGTCTCGAAGAGATCGAGCAGACACTTGGCGGTAACGCCTAGTTGCCGGACCTAAAACACGGTCATCCATACGCCGCGCCAGAAGAGCGAATCCGGGTCATCAAGGCGCTCGCAATCGTCGGCCGAAGGCTCCCGGATTTTTGCAGGCGCCGGCTCGATGCCGGTAAAAGGAGGCACAGGGCGCCCTTCGCGTTCCGTCGCGGGTTCCGGTTTTTTGATCGCAAGCATCGCGAGATCCTTTCCGCCGTAAAGGCATTCCGGCCCCAAGTGCTCCTTCCGCTTCCTCCTCCGAGATCCGTCTTCGGGTCAGTCCCGGTTAATGAATTTACAGAAGCGGCTGGGTTGCCCGTCGTCAGTCATGTCCTGATGGAGGAAGGCCAGGTTCTCGTCGTCGAAGATCTTGAAGAATTCGTCCCAGGAAATTTTCTCCAGCGTGTCTTCCGGTTTGCCGAAATCAACGCGAAGCAGACCACCACCGCCTTCGGTCGCGCCCTTAACGCGCGCCGGCTGCCCCTTGCGGGCTTCTATCCAATTGCGGATCGTGTCGTGGTCGATCGTAGTCATCGCAGCGGTCATCGGAAACTCCATCAACTGGCATGCCGGCGGCGCCTCCGTGTCCGAAGCGCCATCCTCAGCGGCAGCGAAAGCGGTGTGCGCTCAACGCGCCCCAGCTGTGTAAATCGATCGCTGCGCTTATTGTTCCGCCTCAGCGCCGTGCGCGGTCGCTTGGCTCCGCGGCGGTTGCCTCGTCGTCGTGCGGTTCCCAGCCGAATATGCTGCGCCCGCCGAAACGCGCGGAGTCCCTGAATTCGCCCGCGACGATCTCCTTGAGGTCGGGGCCGGTGACGTAGCGCTCCAGCCGGCGCGATTGCTCGTCGAGCCGCTTCAGAGCCGCAAGCTCTTCTTCGCGCCCGAGGCGGCCCTTGCTGACCGCGGACTTCATGATCCTGATCGTCTCGTCGTAGACTTTCAACGGCACGGGGAACGGATGGCGGTCCTTGCCGCCATGGGCGAGCGAAAAGCGGGCAGGGTCCGAGAACCTGCAAGGCGTCCCGTGGACCACCTCCGCGACCATCGCCAGCGCCTTGACCGTCCGCGCGCCCACGCCCGGCACCAGCAGCAGGTCCTTGAAATCCGCCGGACCACGGTCGGCGGCGGCGGCGAAGTTGCCGTGAAGGCGCCGGAGATTGACATCGCTTTCGCGTACATCGTGATGGGCAGGCATGAAGAGATGCGGCAGCATCGGCTGTGCCGGCGAGGCCACAGGAACCCCCCCGAGACTCGATCCGGGCGACCTCGCGCAAGAGCCCGTCGGGCCCGAATGACTGGAGGAGATCGAGCTGCGCAGTCCTCGATGCGGCGGCGCGGCGGTCGACCAGATTGACGATCTCGCCCTGTTCTCTGCCTTCGATCGCGCTATGCGGCGCGTCGACGAAGCTTGTCAGGCCCTCCGAGAGCCAGTGATAGCGCCTCGCCTGCCGGCGGTCGCCGTTCATGCCCTGCTGGACGACCACCCACCTGGCATCGTCCGTGACGACGAAACCGTGCAGGTAGAGATCGAAGCCGTCCTGAACGGCCGCACTGTCGACCTTGGCGACGAGGCGGCTCGCTTCTGCCAATGCGCCGCCATCGAAACCGACACGATCGCCGATCGATATGAGTTCGCCCGGCGTCTTGCGGGAGTGCTGGCCGCGGCCGCCGCAGACATGGATGCCCAACTCGCCGGCAAGCGGGGTAAGACCGCGTTTCAACGCACCGATGACGCTCGTGGTGATACCAGAGGAATGCCAGTCCATGCCCATGACGGCACCGAAGGACTGGAACCAGAACGGATGCGCAAGCCGCCTTAGAAACTCGTCGCGTCCATAGTGATGAACCACCGCTTCGGTGACCAGCGCGCCGAGGCGCGTCATACGGTCGCCGAGCCATCGCGGCACGCGGCCGCCATGCAGCGGGAGATCCGCATTGCCTGCTCTTTGAGCCATAGTGTTTCCGTTCTACGTCCCGACCGACAGGGCGCGTCGCCATCACGCGCCGCGCCGACCCACTTAACATAGTGGAAATTGGAGCACGAAGCGAAAAACGCAGGCACGAGGACGCGCCGCGCACGAAGACAACCTTGAGAACGAGTGCGAACCCAAGCCCTCGGAGGACGACGCCGCGGATCGAAGGCAATCCGCCAGCCGGAGGCGATGGGAGCACCGCAGTGCGAGCGGTTAAGCCTTCGCACTGCGGCCCGCCTCCTCCGGCGGCCGCCTTCGATCACGACCCTCGATATGCCGTCGCCTGCCCTAGCCGACAAACATCTGGCGCAACCGAGCAAACAGGCCTGGCTGTTTCTCGACAAGCATTGCGCGGATGTGGCGGGCGGCCGTCGATGCGCTGACCGTCGCGCCGAAATGGCAATAGCAGATGACCTTATGTAATTGCTCGTCGCTCAGCTCGAAAAACCGCCTCGCTTCGCCGTAGCTGTCGTTCTCCATCCCGGCGGTCCGGAAGACCGGATCCTCGAAGGCGACGGAGATCGGCGAACCGTCGCCGCGCATGGCCGCGCGGACTCTCGCCGGCTGATACTCTGTTTCGTGCAGCGTCGAAAGGCGTCTGTGAGGATCACGTTCCAGGAGTTCCGCCCAACGCTCAAGGCGCTCCTTGCGCGATAACGTCCGTCGCGGCAGGTCCTGCTTGACCTCGGCGACGCCCTGTAACTGCTCGATTGCTTGGTGCTTCATTGCGACCTCCTACTCTTACGATAGTTGGTCCCCCAATTTCCACCTCGTAGGCCTTATCAGCGTGACTCCAACCGGTCGGGAAGTCCAATCACGAAAATAGATCATGCCAAATTTGGCGCATGGCGCCGCACGCGGCGGCGCTCGTCACCCCTTGACGGCGCCGGACGTCAGCCCCGCCACGATCTTGCGCTGGAAGATCAGGACGAGAACGAGCAGCGGCAGCGTCACCGTGACGGACGCGGCCATGATCTGGCCGAACGGATATTCATAGCGGCTGCTGCCCGTCAGAAGGCCGATCGCGACCGGAACCGTCCGGTTCTCGTCGGTCAGAATGAAGGTGAGCGCGAAAAGGAATTCGTTCCATGCGAGGATGAACGAAAGCAGACCGGTGCTGGCAATCGCAGGCCCCATCAGAGGCAGCAGCACATGGGTGAGGATGCGCAGGCGCGAACAGCCGTCGATGAGCGCCGCCTCCTCCAATTCGTTCGGCAGGTCCCGAATGAAGCTCGTCAGGATCCATGTCGTAAAGGGCAAGGTGAGAATGAGATAGGAAACGATCAGGGCCGACGGCCGGTTGTAGAGCCCGAGCCATCCGATCACCTCGAACATTCCGGAAAGCACCACCACTTGCGGGAAGACCGAGATCATGAGAACGGCGATCAGAACGATGCGGCCCGGAGGAAAATGCAGGCGGCCGAGCGCGTAAGCTGCAAGAATGCCGATGACGAGGGAGATCGCCGTGCTGACAAGCGCGACCACGCCGGAATTGACGAGCGCGCCCATGAATACCGGATTGTCGAACAATTGCCTGTAGTTGCTGAAATCGAGCGCCGGCAGCAGAGTGAACTGGTAAAGCGCCTGCCCCGTCTTGGTCGAGGAGACGATCGCCCAGTAATAGGGAAACAGCATGTAGACGAGGACGGCCGCCACGCCGGCATAGAGTCCGGCCGTCTTGATGCGGCGCAAGGTCCGGTAAGTCGCGTTCGAATAGCGTCTCGTCGTGGCTGTGCTCACCGTCATCGATACCCCCTCAGCCCGTCGCCCGATCGAGGCGCAAAAGCCCGACGATGACGATGGCGATCAGCCCGATGATCATGAACACCCAGGTGGAAGCAGCGGCTCCAAGGCCGAGGTCCTGAAAGCTGATGAGCTGGTCGCGCGCATAGATCGACATCGTCATCGTGTTTTCGTTGTTGGCCGCAAGCACGTAGCTCAGATCGAACATGCGGAGCGCGTCGAGCGCGCGGAAGAGTATCGCGACACCGATCGCCGGGGTCGCGAGCGGCAAGGTTATGGACCAGAAGCGTTTCCAGTGCGGCACGCCGGAAACGTCCGCTGCCTCGTAGATTTCCTCGGGGATCAGTTGCAGGCCGGCAAGAATGAGGAGCACCATGAAGGGCGTCGTCACCCAGACGTCGATGAAGATCACCGTCCCGAGGATCAGCGAAGGATCGGCTGTCCAGGCGACGCCCTTTTCGACGAGTCCCAACGCGACCAGGAGCTTGTTGATGAGGCCGAACTGATCGTTGAGCATCCATTCCCAGATCCGGGCCGAGACGACCATCGGCATCGCCCAGGGAATGAGGATCGCCGCCCGCACGATGCCGCGGCCGGGAAAAGCGCGGTGAAGGAGCAAGGCGATCGCAAGTCCGAGAAGCGTCTCCAACCCGACGGATACGAGCGTGAAGACGAGCGTGTTCCTGACTGCGCCCCAGAACACCGGGTCTTCGGCGACTTCCACGAAATTCTCGAAACCCACGAATCCGTAATCCGAAGGGGCATCGAGATAAGCGTCGGTGAAGGAGAAGAAAATGCTGCGGGCGAGCGGCCATATCGCCACGGCCGCCAGCGTCAGCAGCAACGGGAGCAGGAATATCCATGCGGTGCGGCGTTGCTGCCGCTCCATCCGGCGGGCAGCGTTCACGACGAGGCTCCAAGGGCCAATGGAACGCTCGCGCGGTGATCGATGCGCCGGCCATCCTCTCCGAAGAGGTAGAGACTTTCCGGTTGCCAGCTCAGGCCGACGGGGTCGCCGGGGGCGACTTGCGGTGGACTTCCCGTCGAACGGACCGTCCAGACCAGCGTCTCGGTGAGCCGCACATAGCAGACATATTCATAGCCGAGGTCCTCGATCCGCTCGAAGGTTCCGCGGATCGCGCCTTTCGTGTCGGCACCGACAAGCTTCAAAGCCTCCGGCCGCAAGCCGATTTCCGCAGGCCGTCCTTCAGCCGCGGCATATTCTACGGCGTAGGCGAAGCCGCCAGCCCCCCTCAGAACCGTAGCGGCGGGGCCGGCCGCTTCGAGCGGGGCGAAATTCATTCTCGGGCTGCCGAGGAAGCCGGCAACGAAGCGATTTTCCGGCCGGTCGTAAAGCTCGCGCGGCCGCCCCACCTGCTCGATCTGCCCGTGGTTGAGAATGACGATCCGGTCGGCGAGCGTCATCGCTTCCGTCTGGTCGTGGGTGACATAGATCATCGTCGTCTTGACGTCGGCGTGCAGCTTGGCGATCTCGAAGCGCATTTCCATGCGCAGGTCCGCGTCGAGATTGGAAAGCGGCTCGTCGAAGAGGAAGACTTCCGGTTGGCCGACCAGCGCCCGGCCGATCGCCACGCGTTGCCGCTGACCGCCGGAAAGCTGGCGCGGCCGACGCTCGAGCAGGTGACCGATCTTCAGCATGTCCGCGACCCTGGCGACACGGCGACGGATTTCATCCTTGCCGAGCCGCGCCGTTTCCAACGCAAAGCCGATGTTTCGCGCCACATTCATATGCGGGTAGAGCGCGTATGATTGGAAGACGAAGGCCAGTCCACGTTTGGACGCCGGCACGTCCGTCACTTGGTCGCCGCCGATAAACACGTCGCCGCCGGAAACCGGCACGAGGCCGGCGATCAGTCGCAGAAGCGTCGACTTCCCGCAACCGGATGGGCCGACGAAGACGACGAACTCCCCGTCCTCGATCTCGAGATCGATGGAGCGGATCACGTCATAGGTGCCGAAGGTCTTGCTGACGTTCTTCAGGGAGACCGAAGCCATTCCATTTCCCTTCCAGGCCTTTCGCGGCAGCGCGTGGAACGCAGCCGGTTTCGATGAGGCGCCCCCGGCCGGGCCGAGGGCGAGCTCTCGTCATTTCGCCTTCACGTCGCGCTCGAGGCGGCGCTCGAGGTCGGCGAGTTCCTTGGCGACATCGTCCTTGCCGGAGATGATGTCGTGTACGGCCCGGTAGAAGGTGCGGGAAACGCGGTTATAGTTCTTGCCTGTCGCAGCCGACGGACGTGCGACCGATTCCTCGAAGGCAGTCTTCGCCATGCCCAGGAAGGGGATCTTAGCCAGCACATCGGCGTCCTCGTAGAGCGCCTCGACGGTCGGATTGTAGCCGCCTTCGATCGCACGCATCTTCTGGTCTTCCGCGCCGACCATATAGCGCAGCAGCTCCGCGGCAAGCTCCGGCTTCTTGGAATATTTGGAGACGCCGAGATAGGCCGTGCCGAGCGCGCCGCTCGACTTCTGCCCTTCCGCACCGACGGGAAGCGCGCTCACTCCGACCTTGCCGACGAGCTTGCCACCCTCGGCCTGCGACGTTCCCCAAACATAGGGCCAGTTGCGGTGGAAGACGGCATTGCCGCTCTCGAAGAGGGCACGTGAGTTTTCCTCGTCATAGTTCAAGACCCCCTCGGGCGAGATCGTACCGATCCAGCCTCGGGCACGGGTGAGCGCCGCCTCCGTCTGCGGATTGTTGATCGTCACCTCGCCGTCGTCGGAAAGAATGGTGCCGCCGCCGGCGGAAGCGATCCACTCCAGAGCATCGCATGTCAGGCCCTCATAGCTCCTGCCCTGCCAGGAATAGCCCCAGATGTCCGGGCTGCCGGCCTTGCGCTCCGCGTCCTGGATCTCCTTGGCTGTCGCCGTCAGCTCATCCCAGGTCTTCGGGGGCTGCTTGCCGTATTTCTCCAGAAGGTCCTTGCGGTAGAACATGAGGCCCGTATCGATATAGAAGGGCATCGACAGGAGCTTGCCGTCGAGGCGCGCCGCATCCGCGGCAGGGGCGAAATGCGCCGTCACCTCGTTCTCGGGTACGAGAGAGGTCAGATCGAGGAGATGATCCTTGAACATGCCGAGCCAGATGACGTCGATATAGAGGACGTCCATGTCGGACGACTGGGCCGCAAACAATTGCTGATAGATCGGAATGGCGTCGTCGAGGTTCTGCGGCATCCGGTTGAGCTTCACCTCGTGCCCGGTGTCTTTCGTCCATTTCTGGACGGCCTTCTCGCAAAGTTCGTAATCGGTCGCCGAACAGAACATCGACACGGTGTCCGCCTTTGCCGGAAAGGCCGATGCGACGGCAAAAACGGTCATGCCTGCGAGTGTTTTCAACATATGCTTCATGTTCGTTCCCTCGTTTGTTCGCTTGTGAATGCAAGCTATATCGCGGCCTCCCGCCGCCGATATTTCATCAGATCCTCTTTGAAAGGCAGGTTGCGGCCGCCATATCCCGTCACGGCCAGCGAGCCGCAGATCACGCCGAGCTCGATCGCGCCGCCGATGTCAGGCTCGGTAAGGAGCCCGTGAACGAAGCCGGCGTTGAAACTGTCGCCTGCGCCCGTCGTATCGAAGACCTCGACGGCAAGCGCCGGCACGCGGGTCGTCCGGCCCTTGGAGGAAGCGATCGCTCCGTCCGCTCCGCACTTGATCACGACGGTCGGGCAGAAGCGGGCGATCGACGACAGCGCATGCTCCACGTCCTCCTCGCCCGTCAGCGCCTTCGCTTCCGATGCGTTCGGCAGAAAGACGTCGATCAGTCCCAGCATGTCCTCCATTCCGGGCGTCGAGAGCCGGTAGTCGACATGCTGGCAGTCCGAACAGACGGTGATCCCGAGTTCGCGCGCGGCCTCGATCAGGCGCCGTCTTTCATTGTCGAGCGAAAACCCCTGCAGAAGCAGTATGCGCGGCCTGATCCGCGCCAGATCCTCCGGCGTCGGCAAGGGGTCCGGCTCTTCGGCATAGCTGATGAAGCCGCGGTCATGCGCGAAAGAAAAGGCTGCACTCACGCGGCGCAGCGGCCTGTCGATATGGATGAAGAGGCGATCGTCGATATTCTCGCGGCGCGCTTCCTCGAGGATCATGCGGCTGAAGATATCGTTGCCGAACTGGCACCACCAACCGGCACTCGTTCCGAGCCGCGCGAATGCCAGCGCCGTCGAATAGGCGGCACCCGGCACCCACTCGAATTCCTCCGCCCAGAGATCGGCGCTGATCTTCGGCACCTCCGGGAGGCCACGGAAGATCAGGTCGAAGTAGTATTCTCCGACCACCATCACGTCATTGCGTGAACCGGGGCCGGGGCCGGCGCCGATCACGACCATCCCCCTGCGAACTCGGCGTGTGCCGCCAGATACTCATCGACCAGAGGCACGGCGCGCGAATAGGAAAGCACAAGGGGGTGAGCCATGAGCGCCTGGACCGCAAGATCGCGGCTGCGTTCCCTGATCGCCCGCACGGCCAGCCGTTCGTAGCGCTTCACATTGTGGACGAGCTGCGACTGCGCTTCCGGCATCGCACCGATCTTCAGCGGCCGGATACCTTCGCCATCGACCACGCAGCTCACCTCCACGACATCGTCGTCCCGCAAGCCTTCGATTGCGCCTTCGTTGCGCACGTTGAGGCCGGTATAGCAGGGTTTGCCGGTCTCAAGCGCATCGACCAGATTGAGCGCGACGCCGGCATAGCCCTCGCCCTCCTCTCCCGTCTCCGCGGCGGCAAGGCCTTCGACCAGCCGGTCGGCCTCTTCCATGCTGGGGGCGTCCGTCAGCGCATAATGCATATAGGTGGCGTTGCGGCGCCGCTCGTAAGCGTAATAGGCGGTGAGCGCCGCATCGGCGCCGGTATTCAGATCCATCGCGCTAAGCCGCGTGATCAGCGCTGCGTTCAGGTCCTTGACCTCCTCGCCGCGCGTGCGTGCATCGGCCTTGAGCGCCTCGACCGCCTTCTCCGCATAATAGTAGTAGTAGAGATATTCGTTGATCCAGTTGCGCTGGCTTCTGATGAGGCTCGCATCGAACATGCGCTGCGAGGTGGAGCGAAGAAAGCCGTCGTCATCGAGCAGCGGCTGAAGGACTTCCTTGCCGTCAATCGTCGCGCGCCTGGTAAAGGACAGATGGTTGAGCCCATAGACCTCGCAGCGCACGTCGTTCTGCTGCACCTTGTACCAGTGCGCCAGCGCCTCCTGCGCACCGTTCGCCCCGTCACAGATGCCGACGGTACGATGATAGCCCTCGTTCTGCAGCGCCTGAGTCACGAGCCCCGCCGGATTGGTGAAGTTGAACAGCCACGCATCGGGACTGACCTTCTTCAGGATCTCGGCATATTTCAGAATGACCGGAATGCTGCGGAGGGCCATGGCGAACCCGCCGGGACCGGTGGTTTCCTGACCAAGCACCCCGTGGGCCAGGGCGATGCGCTCGTCCTTGATACGCCCATCCTCGTTGCCGGGGCGAACCGTCGTCACCACATAGGCCGCGCCGTCGAGCGCGCGTTCTGCGTCGGCCGCCATGGTGATCCGGACCGGGGATTGCATACGCCGCGCCAGTTCCTGGCTTATACGCCCGAAAAGCTCGAGTTTGCGCTCGTTGATGTCCTGCAGGCAGATCTCGGTCAGGCCGCTTCTCTCCGCGCGCCTCAGCGCCGAACCGACAAAAAGGGGTGCTCGGACTCCGCCGCCGCCGATCAAGGTCAGTTTCATTCTTTACTCCGCCGTTCCGATCGTGGTATCGCTACTGGATATAACCAGTTATGTCAATTCGGGCAGAAGCCGTTTTCCCGGTTCCACTGCCGATCGCCGGAGTAGTCAGCGGCGCCTGCCGGCGATCCGAAAAGCCGCTTGGTACTTGTCTTCGGTCCGGACAGGTGCAATGCAAAAGAACATCCGGAAACCGGCGGCTGAAACAAGAGAGCATGGCACGACAAGCGAACCTACCGGACGAAAGCCCCATCGATCGCAACCATCCGGATGCGCTTTACGCGCAGCTACGAAACCTTCTGAAAGGCATGATCGAGCGGCGCGAGCTGTCGGTGAACGATAAGCTCCCTTCCGAGCGGGAACTGGTGGCCGCCTACGGCGTCAGCCGCATCACCGTGCGCCAGGCGATCAAGGAACTCGAAAATCTCGGCTACCTGCAGACGCGGCCTGGAAAGGGCATCTACGTGACAGCGCCCGCGCCGTTTTACGAACTGGAAGTCGTTCGCAGCTTCACCCAGACGGCCCATGCAAACAATCGCAAGCCCGGCATGCGGCTCCTCAAGGCGGAGATCGTCCGGGCCGATCCGGAGGTCGCAAGACCGCTTTCACTGCCGACCGGCGCCGAAGTGGTCTTTCTCGAGAGGCTGCGCCTTCTCGACGACTTACCGGTGGTCGTGCAGCGGGACTGGTTCTCCGCCTCGCTCGCGCCCGGCATTCTCGACATCGACTGGACGGTCGAGAACAGGTCGCTTTACGGCGAATTCGAGAACCGCTACGGCATCGTCCCGACGCGCGGACAATCGACCTTGAGCGCGAGGCTTGCATCCGACCTGGAGGCGTCCCTGCTCCAACTCGAGCGGCCGGCGGCCGTCCTGACGCTCGATCAGATCGCCTATGACAATCACAACCGTACCGTCAATATCAGCGCGGCAGCCTATCATCCGACGCGCTATCCGCTTTCGCTGAGGCAGTCGCACCGGCGCTTCTAGCCAGAGCACTTCCGGGAAGTGTGTAGCGGTTCCCATCCGGAAGTGCGTAGTTTCAAAGCGGTTGAGCAATTCCAGGAAATGTCCAATACCGCCCGGCGCCGATCTCAATCTTCCCGGAAGGCATGCCGCATCTGGTCGGTAAGGGGCTTGGTCAGATAGGAGATCACCGTCCGGTCGGCGATCTTGATGAACACCTCGGCCGGCATGCCCGGATAGAGCGAAAGGCCCTTCAGCTTGGCGAGGCTCTCCGCTTTCGGCCGGATGCGCAGCGGGTAGTAGCTGGCGCCGGTGCGCTCGTCCGTGACGAGATCAGGAGCGACGGTCACGACTTCGGCTTCGACCTCCGGCGTGGTGCGCTGGTTGAAGGCGCTGAAGCGGATTTCGACCGGCTGGCCGACACGGATCTGGTCGATGTCGTGGGTCGCGACCTTCGCCTCGACCGTCAGGTCCTCGGCCTCGGGCACGACAAGCATCAGCGTTTCGCCCGGATTGATGACGCCGTTGACGGTATGGATCGCCAGTTGGTAAATGCGCCCGGGAAGCGGCGCGGTGATATCGAGGCGGCGCAGCTGGTCGGTCGCGGCGGTGCGGCGCTCCTCATATTCGGCGATCTTCGCCTCGACGTCCGTCAGTTCCTTCGATATCTCGCTGCGCCGGTCCTCGTCCAACTGCAGGATCTGCAGGTCGATCTCGCTCGACTTGCCGCGCGCCTGGGCCCGGGCGGCGATGTGCCTGCCGCGCCCACCCTCCAGCTCCGCCCTCTGGCGCTTCAGCGTCGTTACCCGCTGCATAGGCACGAGGCCCTGGCCGAAAAGCGAATCGACTCCGGTCAGCTCCTCCGCAATCAGCTTCAGCGCCTCCTCGATCGCGTTCAACTGCACAGTGAGCCCCTCGACCTCATCGGCGAGCTGCGCCTTTCGCGATTCGAGCTGTCCCTTCATGCCGGAAAGCGCCGACCGGCGGCTGTCAAAGAGCCGCTGTTCGCCCTCTATGAGCTTCGCCGCCGCCGTGCCGGGGATGAACTCGGCAAGATCCTCCTCGATTTCGAAGGATGCGGCGCCGATCCGCTCCGCCTGCAGCCGGGCGCGTCGGGCGTAGAACTGCGCCAGCGTGCTTTCGATGATCGCCAGATTGGCGCGCACGGTCGTACCGTCCAGGCGGATCAGCACCTGGCCCGCCTCGACCCGATCGCCTTCCTTGACCAGGAGTTCGCCGACAATGCCACCGGTCAGATGCTGGACTTTCTTGACGTTGTCGTCGACGATCACGACGCCGCCGGCAACGATGGCGCTCGACAGCTCCGTCGTCGCGGCCCAGCCGCCGACGCCGGCAACGAGGGCGAGCGCAAGGACCGAGACGCCGATCAAATGCCGGGAGAGCGACCGGCGTGCAGTCGGCTTCTGCTGCTGGATCCAGCCCTTCATTGCTTCGCCTCCTGCCCTTCCGTAACGACTTTCAGGGCATTCTGTCGCTCCACCTGTTGCGGGCGAAGCACCTGGCCGAGAACCTGCTCCTTCGGCCCGAAGGCCTGCATGCGACCCTCGTTCATCATCAGCACGAGATCGACGCTTGCAAGCGCGCTCGGCCGATGGGCGACGACGATGACGATGCCGCCGCGGCTGCGCACGCTCATGATCGCTTCGCTCAGCGCCTGCTCGCCCTCCGCATCGAGATTGGAATTCGGCTCGTCGAGAACGACGAAGAAGGGATCGCGGTAAAGGGCCCTCGCCAGAGCCACCCGTTGCCGCTGGCCAGCCGAAAGCGTCATGCCGCCATCGCCGATCTCGGTGTCATAGCCGTTCGGCAGGCGCAGGATCAGATCGTTGACACGCGCCGCCTTCGCGGCGGCGACGATCGCCTCCGATGTCGCGTCTTCGGCAAAGCGGCAGATGTTCTGCGCGATCGTCCCGGCGAACAGTTCCACGTCCTGCGGCAGGTATCCGACATGTTTGCCGAGCGCGTCGCTGTCCCACTGGTCGAGCGCCGCGCCGTCGAGCCGAACGGAACCGCGATAGGCGGGCCAGATGCCGAGGATGGCGCGCGCCAAAGACGATTTTCCCGAAGCACTCGGGCCGATCACGCCGACGGCGCCGCCGGCACGGACGGTGAAGTTCACATCAGAGACGATGAGGCGCTGTGCCGCGGGCGGACCGCTTGCCAGCCCCTCCACCGTGAGGCGTTCGCGCGGGTCCGGAAGCTGGAGCGGCGCGTCGGCCTCCGGCAGGGCTTTGAGCAATTCCTTGAGACGCTGCCAGCTCTGACGTGCCGCGACAAGACCGCGCCAGTTGCCGATCGCAAGTTCCACGGGCGCAAGAGCCCGGGCCGTCAGGATCGAGCCGGCGATGATGATGCCGGGCGAAGCTTCGCCCCGGATCACCAGAACGGCGCCAGCCGCCAGAACGCCGGATTGCAGCGCCATGCGGAAAACCTTCGACAACGCGCCATAGCCGTTGCCGATGTCGGATGTACGCCGGTTCTCGTCGCGGAATTCCGTATTGCGGCGCTCCCACAGCGCAGTGAGCCGCGCGGACATGCCCATGGCATGCACCACTTCGGCATTGCGCTGGGACGCCTGAGCGAAGGCGTTGCGCAGCCCTCCGGCTTCGGACGCTTTCTTGGCAGGCGCCTGCGTGCCGCGGTTGGTGAGATAGGTGAGCAACGTCAGGATCAACCCGCCGATGATCGCGATCAACCCGATGACCGGGTGAAAAAGAAAGCAAATCGCGATGTAGAAAGGCAGCCAGGGCAGGTCGAAGAGCGCGGCCGGACCGACGCCCGACAGGAACGACCGGACCTGATCGAAGTCGCGCAGCGCCTGGAGGCCGTCTCCCTGCATTCTGAGCTTCAACGGCGCCTTCACGATGGCGCGGTAGATGCGTCCGTTCAGGCTCTCGTCGAGGGCGCCGGCGATGCGTACCAGCATCCGCCCGCGGATGAGCTCGAAGGCTCCCTGAAAGGCATAGAGCAACAGCGCGAGGAGAGAGAGGGCAATCAACGACGGAATGCTGCGGCTCGGCAGGATCCGGTCGTAGACTTCGAGCATGAAGAACGAACCGGTGAGATAGAGAAGATTGACGAGCGCGCTGGCGATGCCGACGCCGATAAAGGCCGCCCGGCAATCGCGTAGTGCGGCGGCTGGATCGGCATTCCTGCCCTTGGATGTAGCCATGAACTCAGGCACCGGCTGATATCTCGCTATCGGGTTTCAGGTGCATGCGGCTCCTTTTCTCTTCATCCGCCGCCGAACACCGCAGACCGGCCATCCGCATCGACGCTTTTTTGTCCCGTTGTCTGGATCGTGCCGGCTCATACTTCCAAAGCTCGCAAGGAAGAGTTGTTCCCGAAAATATAATGATGTACGCCAAACTTGCTTAATTGACTACCGGTCACTGCGAATCCCGCGCTTTGCTGCCGGCACTCGCGCCATCACTCCATCGAAGCTGCGGCCTCTGCCAGAGGGGCGGACACCGTCGGAGGGATCGGCTCGGCCGTCGCTGCCAGAGAGCTTCCCTCGATGCTGCCGCCCCTTCCCCATGTCGCGGCAAGGCTCATCAGTTCCTCCATTTCCCGCCGGAGCCGATGCCATGCGAGAATCTCGTCCGCGTGCGTCGCATTGGTGCGCGGATCATAGAAGCGGCCTATCTCGTCGCCGGCGCTCCTGCGGGCGGCCTCGAGCCGCCCCTTCAAGGCGCCCGCCTCCTCCTTCAGCGAAAAATACCGGCGCATCACCGCAATCAGGGCAAGATCGTTCGGACTGGCGTTCACAAGCATTCCTCCGCGCAATTTCTTCAGCCCGACGGCGCAGGGACTCGCGGCCGGCAGGGCCGGCCCCAATTGCCCAAGACTTTGGCACTTTTCCGGCAAGGCGGGAGAAAATGCGGCGCACGAAAAAAAGAACGACCCGGCGGAATATCCACCGGGTCGTTCCTCGTCCTGATGAGACCTTTCGGCCGGATGGATCCAATGACCCGTGCTTGGCTTAGGCCTCGAGGCGTCTGCGCCCGCCCGTGTCGCCCTCGACCTGCTCCATTTCCCGCCTATTGTGCCGGATCGAAGACCAGAGCGAAAGACCGATGAGGCCCGCCCCGCCGAGGCCGGTAATGACTTCGGGAATGTGGATCAGCGTCTGGAAGTACATGACCACGGAAAGGATCAGGATAGCGTAGAAAGCGCCGTGCTCCAGGTAACGGTATTCACTGAGCGTGCCCTTCTCGACCAGCATGATCGTCATGGAGCGGACATACATCGCCCCGATGCCGAGCCCGATGGCGATGATGAAAAGGTTCTGGGTCAAAGCGAAAGCGCCGATCACCCCGTCGAAGGAGAAGCTGGCGTCGAGCACTTCCAGATAAAGGAAAGCCCCGAAGCCCCCCTTCGCCGCAGCGCTCATCGTCTGCTGCGAGGCGTCGAGCAGACCGCCGACCACCTCGACGGCCAGGAAGGTAAGGAGGCCGTAAACGCAGGCATGAACGAAGACCACGGCTTCTTCCGCTTCGAGCAGCCTCGAAAAGCCGAGTATGAGCGCCAGCACGAAGGCAATTTCGACGCCTTTGATGGTCGCAAAGCGTGCCATCCGGCTCTCCAGCCATGCAATCCAGTGAACGTCCTTCTCATGATCGAAGAAATAGGTGAGACCGACCATCATCAGGAACGTACCGCCAAATGCGGCGATCGGCAGATGCGCCTCGTGCATGATCCGGGAATACTCCTCGGGCCGGGCGGCTGCGAGAATTACGGCATCGATCGGACCGATACCCGCGGCGATGACCACGATCAGCAGCGGAAAGACGATGCGCATCCCGAAAACGGCGATGAGGATGCCCCAGGTCAGGAAGCGCTGCTGCCAGACGGGAGTCATGTCCTTGAGCTTGTTGGCATTGACGATGGCGTTGTCGAAGGACAACGAGATTTCCAGGACGGCAAGCACGGTGCAGATGAAGAACACCGTCATCATTCCGCCGATGGTGCCGGTCGACTGCCAGCCGAGCCATCCGCCGAGCAGAAGCCCGGCAGCCGTAACGATGAACGCCCATTTGAAATAACCGAGGGCGGTTGTCTGTGCGCTGGATCCGGTCATCGGCGAACCTCCCCTCCACGCGCTGTGGAAGCGTGGGCGAAAGGGAGATTTCCGGAGACGAAAAAACGCACGGCCGTATGGGCACATGCGTGAGGCATGAGATCAGTTTTCATGGTAGCTATATCCGCCGGCGTGACTTGCTGGCGGTACCGACATCACGAGAGCGCCGTAAACTCTCGCCAGAGGGGCCCGGCACCAATGTTCATCCCGCATTCCGATGTCCAAGAGCGGGACGTCTCTTACTTAGCGATGCCGCGCCTTGCGTCAAGGGGCAGGCGCGTGCTCGCAGCGGAACCAAAAGCCCGTTTCCCAAGTTTCGTTTCCAGCCGGCAACAACCCCGCGAGGCTAGCGTCATGCATTGTTTCTGGTGGGATAAGAGTGTCGAATTGGAACTCGGAACCGAGGGCAAATATCGCGACGTGAAAAGCACGCGCGAGGCCGTAGAATGCCTGTTGCAGCGATGGCCGCGCCGGGATGGCCCGGCCCTGGCCGCAGCCAAGCGCGTATGCCTCCAGGCTCTGGACGGCAAGGTAAAGACCGAAAGGGCCCGCAGGGCGTTTATAAAGGCAGCGGAAGAGGCACATATTTCGATCCGCAGCCATTAGACCAGGACAATTCAGATTCCAACGCGTTGAAAGACGCGGTCGATCGAGTTTCGGAGTGGGACGCGGGAGGCGCCGTGCTGGCAGCCTTCGGATTGGGCGAGGCAGAACGATGTACGAGATTCCATGGAGCAAGCCCGTCAATATCAACATGCTCGACGGCAGGTGCCGCACGGTTGTCGGCCCGCTCGACGCGATGCACTGCCTGCAAAGCGAGTGGCCGGTGCGGGACGGCGCCTATTATGGATGCGCCATCCGTGCATGCAATGCGGCGCTCAAGCGCAGAAAGAGGCCGGAAGATGCGCGGGCTGCTTTCATCGCCGCTTTGCGGGAGGCCTTTCTGACGGTCGTGCCGCTGCAGGAGGAAGGTCATGGACCCCGGCCCTTGGAATGAATGCGTCCCCGTGCGGATGCCCGATGATCCGCAGATCCACATGGTGTCGAACACCCGACAGGCGGTCGAGTTGCTGACGAAGCGATGGCCGGTCAGCCATGGCCAGGCTTACCAGGCGGCAATCGACATTTGCATGGCGGTGCTCGAACGCGAGTCCCCCGCCTATGTCGCGCGGGCGGCCTTCGTCGCTGCCGCGAAAGAGGCGCAGGTCAATATCGTAAGCTGACCGATATATGAGCGGGAGGACACCGCATGCGGCTTCCCGCGCGCACCCGATTCAACGTGCCTACGAAGCGTTGCGCGCCTGACGGAGCTTGGCGTCGAATGGGAACTCTTCGCCTGCTTACGTGTTGATCAGCGGATCAACAAACGTGGGATATCCGATGCCAAAGGCCAATGGTTTCAGCAGGTTTGCAAGTACGGTGGCGGAGTATGCCGGGCGCCCCGCCGTCTTTGTCCTCGCCCTTGTATTGATAGCCGTATGGGCCCTCACAGGCCCGATCTTCGGTTTCTCCCAGACGTGGCAACTCGTCGTCAATACCGGCACGACGATCGTCACCTTCCTGATGGTCTTCGTCCTTCAGAACACGCAGAACCGGGACGGCCGGGCGCTTCAGACGAAGCTCGACGAGCTCATTCTGACCAGCTCGGCTGAGAACCGTTACGTAGGCATTGAAAGGCTCGACGAGAAAGAGCTGAAACGCCTGGGCGAGATACTCCAGCAGCACGCTCACGACGAAGACGATCATACGCTTCGGGAAAAGGTCGCGGACGTTCTCAGCCGGCGGCCGCCGGTCCGGAGCTAGGCGTCGGAACCAAAACACACCGCATCCGTTTGCCTGACGAATGGCGGGCAACCGCATAACCCAATGCGGCATGGAAGCGCCGCAGCGAGCGAGGAGGTGCCGTATGCATCTTGTAGGTACACAGGTGATCCCCGAACAGGCCGGGAAAGCCGGCTTCACGGTCGAATTCGTCGGCGACGGCGGCGAGATCGTTTCGGTCACGATGCGCAACGACGCGGCCGCAAACCTCAATCGGCTCAACGCCATCGAAAAGGCGCAAGCCGTCATGCGTGAGTTCGCGTCTGCCGATTGCAGCGCGATCGAGGAGTCCCAGGAGACCTCGAAAATCCACCGCAGCGCACGCGGCGCGAAAGACACGGATGAAATGGAAAGGCAGCTCGACGAGGGCCTCGAGGACACATTCCCCGCCAGCGATCCGGTATCCGTTACGGTTTCCACCATCCCGACCGACCGCGCGAAGAACGGCCAGCCATGAACCAGTCCTCGCCCGTCGCCTTGATCACCGGTGCCGGGTCCGGCATCGGCCGAGCCACCGCGTTTGCGCTTGCCGCAGACGGCGTGAAGGTAGGAGCGCTGGGGCGCACCCGCATGGAGGTGGAGGAAGTCGCCGATGAGATCGTCGGTGCCGGCGGACAGGCGATCGCGCTGGAGGCGGATATCTCCGACGAGCTGCAGATGCGCAACGCAGTCAGAGATCTCGTGCTCAAGTTCGGCCAACTGGATATCGTCGTCGCCAATGCCGGCATCAACGGCGTGTGGGCGCCGATCGATGACCTGAAGCCTTTCGAATGGGACGAGACGATCGCCGTCAACCTGCGCGGCACGTTCCTGACCCTGCATTTGACGGTCCCCTACCTGAAACAGCGCGGAGGCGGCGCCATCGTGGTCGTTTCGTCGATCAATGGCACCCGCACCTTCACGACACCGGGCGCCACGGCCTACACTGCCACGAAGGCGGCGCAGGTCGCGATCGTTCAGCAATTGGCGCTGGAGCTCGGCAAGCACCACATCCGGGTCAACGCCGTTTGCCCCGGCGAGATTGAGACGAACATCAACGAGAACACCAAGCTGCGCCACGAAGCGGAAACGGCAATTCCCGTCGAATGGCCGGAGGGGCAGGTGCCTATCACCGACGGGCAACCGGGACGCAGCGAAGACGTGGCGGAGCTTATCCGTTTTCTCGTCTCCGAGCGCGCGCGCCACGTGACCGGAAGCCCCGTCTGGATCGACGGCGGCCAGGGCCTGCTGCGATAGTTCCTCCCCTCGTCACCGATCATGATCGACAAGAATGCGTTCCGCGCTCGCTCGCCGGCCGTCTTTCCCGGTCTCGCCCGAGATGCGTTCCCCTCGCGACACTTCCACACGCAAAGCCGCACAGGAAAGGGCCCCGCCCGGGGCGGCGGGGCCCAGTATTTTGTTCGTTATTATTGAGGAGCGCGTGGATCCGTAGGGGCTTTGCGGAGAGGGAACTTGATTCCACGCGGTCCGACTATCAAACCGTGCAGCGATGCGTTTGTTCCCTTCGCACCGGATAATGTTGTCGCGTCCGTATTTTCCCGGACGATACCGCCGACGAGGGCAAGCGATGGCGGCGAATGAATCGTTAACCATCTAGCCGATAGAGGTGGCTGGTGATGAACGTGGGGTGATTCGATGGCAGCTGAGTTTGGTGAACGAGCCATGGTCCGGGGCGGCGAAGTGGTCGCGTTTCCTTTGGCGGCACGCGCAGGCGATGTCGAGCGCTGCGCACGCGAACTCGATCTGATACACGGGCCCGCTGCCGTCCACTACTGGAAGAGCGAGTGCCGAAAGCTCGCCGAGCAGCTTTCCGCACTGGGTCTACGGGAGGACGATATACGAAACGAGGTCCTCGCGTTCCAGGCGGAAGTCCAGATTGCTATCGCCGAACGCTATCAGGAGCCTGCGGCCCGGAACCGCTCCGACAGCCGCCCATGATGCCTCGATCTTTGTAACGCCGGATTAAATCACCCGGTCCAGCTGTGTACGCTGAACTGCGCTTCCTCGGCGGCCTTGATGAAGGCGGCACGTGCGACATCGGGCTCGTCATCGCCGTCGATCACGCGCTCGCATGCTGCAAAGGCCTCGCGCTTTGCGTCTCCGTCGGCAACCGGCCAGTGATTTTTGAGGCAAAGAAAAGCGTCGCGGGTGCTCTGTACCCGTAGCACGCGGTTCTCACCGGCCTCGAGAATCACCGCCTCGCTCCAGAGGCGATCCTGCGTCAGCATGTCGACATTCCTTCAAGCTGGTTATCGACGGGCGCGGGCCGGTTGATTCCCTCGAGAACGAGACCGCCGAGTTCCGGATTGACCCGGCTGATGTCCGCAAGAGCCACGATACCGGCCGCGTGTCGCTTCCCGTTGACGACGACGAGGCGCCGGATGCGCAGGTCGTGCATTTTCTGGGCGGCAAGCAAGAGGCTGTCGTCCTCCTCGCAGGATTCGGCAGCGACTGTCATGAACTCGAACACGGCCGTGGAACTGGACAGCCCCTGCGCGACAACGGAGGTAACGATATCCCGATCGGTGACGATCCCGAGGATCGTTCCGACACCCGGCGTTTCCACCGGCACCGCGCCAACCCCTGTCTCGGCCATGAGCCGGGCGACGGACTGCGCCGTATCGGTGGGAGAAACGGTGAAAACCTGTCGAGACATTACGTCCCGCACACGGACCATCTTGTCCTCATGGCCGGCCATCGATGAGGCTCCTCCCATTGATCGAGGCCGGAATTGCCACCTCATCTGCGGTCGACTTCTTTGGAGTGAGGTCGACACGGTAAGGGCCAATGACCTGAGGTTGCCAGGTATTCCGCCCGGATTTCTTCGGATTTGGATTTTCAGGCGGCCGGGCAAAGTTCGGACGCTTCTGTTTCAGTCGAACGCGCACGATACGCTCCCTTCTCTTGCGTGGACATGCGGGGGCTGAAAACGCAGCCTTTCGATTAACGCACGAAGGTAGAAGGGGTTCCGGTTTAATTGCCCCGGCAGGCGTCTCAAGGCGGCTCAGGGTCCAGATCCGTTCGGTCCCTCGCATCCTGCAGGATGGAAGCGATTTCCGACGTCATGGCGTTCTGCCTGGCAAAGGCTTCCGAGGGTACGACGCCGGGATCTTCCTCATGATCCTGAACGATGGGCACCTCTTCCAGGGCGCGGTTGATTTCCGCCCAGACGTCCTTGTGGCGGTAAAGCGCGGATAGAACGGCAACGAGGATTTCTCTGTGCGCCGCCAGGCGAAACTCGATGCTTTGATTTTCCATCTATCGCCCTCAACGGCTTGCGTGGCGGCGCATACCGCCACGCTCGTGATTCAGGGACAGGAGCCGCACGAAGCAGACTTGCGCATGCATGCTGCGCACCTCCAGCGCCGCGTCTCCGTCAGAGACGCAATGCTACTCCAAGACTTCCACGACCGTGTGCGTCTTCGGATTTACCACGACGCGCTTTTCGTTGACGATCGCATAGGCAAAATCGGGCTGGTCCGGGATCGTGTGGATCTCCACTGTTTCCGGAATCGGTTGCCCGACGACAATCTCGCCTTCATAGGTGATAGAAGGCGTGTTCTGCTCCATCACGTAGGTTCTCACTTCGCCCGGCAGGACGACTGTCGTCTGCGCGACGGCCGATGAACCGATCAAAAGCAGTGCGGCAGTCATAGATGCAAATCTCTTCATGGCGTTCTCCTTCCACTCAACTGAATGTCCCTAGACCACTCAAACTGGTAATGTCGCTTTTGGTTCCCGTGGTCGAGCGGTGGAGATCTCTCCCGGTGTACGGCCGCGCGATCAGATGCCGCATTGAGCGTGTCGGGGAAATATCCCCCGCCTCTCAGGAACCAAAGGGCCGGAAAGGCATTTCCCAACGTCACCTAGAGAAATCTTCATAGGCAGAAGGGCAATATTCGACATGCCTGCTATCGGCGGTCACGCATCGCAACAATCACCGCTGCTTGAGGAGCAAGTCGTCGATCTGATTCCCGCTCTGCGGGCGTTCGCTCGAACGTTCACGTCAGCGTCGTTCGAGGCCGACGACCTCGTTCAGGAGACATTGTTCCGGGCGTTAAGAAGCATCGAGCAGTTCGAGCCCGGTACGAGCCTCAAGTCCTGGCTGTTCACGATCATGCGAAATGCATTTCGTACTCAGTACAAGATCCGCACGCGGGAAAGCCCGGGGAGCACCAATTGCGCCGAATTGCCGATTCCAACGGCGCCGTCGCAGGAGTGGTCCGTCCTCAACGGCGAGCTGCGCAGCGCGCTTGGGGCTCTTTCACCGGAGCACCGCGAGGTCCTCGTGCTCGTTGCCGGATTCGGCATGAGCTATAAGGAAGCCGCTGACATATGCGACTGCGCGATCGGTACGATCAAGAGCCGGCTCAGCCGGGCACGTGACGAACTGACGGCGCAAATGCACGGCAATCCGCTGAACTGAGCGGACGAGCGGCTCAACGAGAGCAAACCGGCTTCCGGTCAGCGCTTCCGCTCGTCAAGGGCCTTTTGCAACTCCCGCGCCAGTTCGAGAAGTCGCTCCGGGACTGCTTCCTTGCGCATCTTCTGGACGAGCGACGCAATCCGCTCATCAACGGCTTTTTCCGCGTCCGCATCCGCGGAAACCCTGCTATCGTCCATTCGCCCGTCCTTAACCACGACCCGGATCCTGCTACAGAATATTGTTCCCGCTCGGCGCTGTACATCATCAAAACGGCGGGCGTGAAAGGGCTACAGCCATGGTGAGCTGAAACATTCTTCCGACCGTGAGGGCAAACCGGGAACTTTATACCTCGGCCCGAATACCGTTTACCGACGCGTTCCGCAAGCGCAATGCGCTTTCAGCATGCGCGGTTACTTGTCCGAGACGTGTTCCTTCTTTCCTTTGCGCTTGGTCGATGCCATTTCCTCGAGTTCCTTCTCGGTCATGGACTCTTCCATGCCCCTGGAGGCGCCCTTGAGTTCGCTCTTCTTCTTTTCGCCTCGTTTGGCGGCAAGGGCCGCGCCGGCAGCCTTCTGCTGCGCCTTCGATTTTGCAGGCATGGCTCCTTTCTCCTTTCGGTGCATGGCACTCACCGCAATGCACGGAGTTCGCTCCCGCACGCGTCGCTGCCGGAACCGGCGAGACTCGATTATGTTCCGCCGCTCGAGCCAGCTTTACGGTTCAAGCGGAAACAATGACGGAAGCTCGGGGGTGCATGGCGGGACGGAAACGAAGGGGCTTTCCGACCCTCTCTCCTTCGCTCTATTCGTTGTCGATCTCGAGCTTCTTGCTGAAGACCAGCGCGAGGACCGTGCAAAGAGCGCCGGAGAGAAGATAGTAGCCCGCGAAGGCGAGCCCGAAGCGGCTGGTCAGCCCTAGTGCCACCAGCGGCGCAAAGCCTGCGCCGATCAACCAGGACAGGTCCGAGGTGAGCGCCGCCCCCGTATAGCGGTACGCCTTGCCGAAGCGCGACGCGACGGCTCCGGCGGCCTGGCCGAAGGAGAGGCCGAGGATCGTGAAACCGACGATCACGAAGACGTCGCGACCGGTGGCGCCAGCCTGGAGCAGCATCGGGGCGACGAAGCTGAAAATCGCGATCAGGACCGCACAAATTCCGAGGTGATTGCGCCGGCCGATGCGATCGGCAATCAGCCCGGAAGCGACGATGGCGAGGATGCCGCAGACCGCGCCGAGGAACTGCACCATCAGGAACGAACTTGCGCCGTGATCCGTGTAGATTTCCACCCAGCTGAGCGGAAATACGGTCACCAGATGGAAGAGAGCGAAGCTTGCAAGCGGGACGAAGGCGCCGATGAGGACGTTGCCTCCATTTACCCTGAGCACTTCCGTGACCCGGGCCGCCTGAAGCTCGTGCATGTCGAGCAGCGTTCCGAATTCCTTCGTCATGACGAGCCGCAGGCGCGTGAACAACGCGACGACGTTGATCGCAAAGGCTACGAAGAACGGGTAGCGCCAACCCCAGGCGAGGAAGTCCGCCTCGGAAATCGAAACGAGAAAATAGGCGAAGAGGGCGCTGGCGAGCATGAAGCCAAGGGGCGCGCCCAGCTGCGGAATCATCGCGTACCAGCCGCGATGGTGCTGCGGCGCGTTCAGAGCGAGAAGCGAGGCGAGCCCGTCCCAGGCGCCGCCAAGCGCAAATCCCTGACCGAGACGAAAGACGGCAAGCAGCGCGATAGACCAGGCGCCGAGTGTCGCATAGCCCGGCAGGAAGGCGATCGATGCCGTCGAGCCGCCGAGGAGGAAAAGAGCGATCGTCAGCTTGACGCCTCGACCGTAAGTGCGGTCGATGGCCATGAAGACCAGCGAACCGACCGGCCTTGCAACGAAGGCAAGCGAAAAAATGGCGAAGGAGTAGAGCGTTGCCGTCAGCCGATCCGGGGCGAAAGGAAAGAAGAGCTGCGGAAAGACGACCACCGAGGCGATGCCATAGACGAAGAAGTCGAAGAATTCCGCTGCCCGGCCGATAACCACGCCGATGGCGATATTGCCGGCAGATACGGAGGTGTCGTCGTGAATGCGCCGCGCGTCGCGCTCCATCGAAGAAGACGACGGTCCCAGGGACTGTTGCATTGCACTGCTCATTAAACGCCTCCCGCGCTCGCACGGGGGCTAGGAACATGCGGTGTTCCGCCGCACCCGCTCGTACTCTCAAGGTGAGAGCGCAAGGCCCCCTTGGAGGGATCTTGACCAATCAACCGCTCATATCAAGGGGAGAAACGCGAAATATTGCGTTTCACGTCCTCACTACCTGCAAGCGGCGGAAGATGCTGCGCCGCAAAACGACTGCGGCGGATTGCTGCAGTGCGACCATCGACCTCATACCTTTCCCATCCACTCTACTTTAGTCGCAGAGCCGTCGAAACAAATAGAGCTTCGAGCCGTGCCAGAACTGTTGAAGTTTTCCCGCCGCCTCGCCGTTTTGCCGCTGTTCTTCGTGATGGCGGGATGCGACATGGTGGTGATGTCGCCGTCCGGCGATATCGCTGCGCAGCAACGCGATCTGATCGTCATATCGACGTTCCTCATGCTGCTGATCATCGTCCCGGTCGTATTCCTGACGCTTTTCTTCGCCTGGCGGTATCGCCGGTCCAACACCAGCGCCACCTACGATCCGGAGTGGCACCACTCGACGGCGCTCGAGGTGGTGATCTGGTCGGCACCGCTTGCGATCATCATCGCGCTCGGGGCGATCACCTGGATCAGCACGCACAAGCTCGACCCCTATCGGCCGCTCGACCGGCTGGATGCGGAAAGGGCGATACCCGCGGACGCCAGACCGCTGACCGTCGAGGTCGTGGCGCTCGACTGGAAATGGCTGTTCTTCTATCCCGACCTCGGGGTCGCGACCGTCAACGAGCTCGCAGCCCCGGTCGACGTTCCGATCCACTTCAAGATCACCGCTTCCTCGGTGATGAACTCCTTCTATATTCCGGCCCTTGCCGGCCAGATCTATGCGATGCCGGGCATGGAAACGAAGCTCCACGCGGTGATCAACAAGCCGGGCGAATACGAAGGCTTCTCGGCCAATTACAGTGGCGACGGCTTCTCCCACATGCGTTTCAAGTTCCACGGGCTCGACCGGCAGGGCTTCGACGATTGGGTGGCGCGGGTGAAGGCGCAGGGGACCGCGCTCAACCGCGACGCCTATCTGAAGCTCGAAAAGCCGAGCGAAAGGGAGCCGGTCCGCTATTACGCCGCGGTCGAGGACGGCTTGTATCGGGCAATCCTCAACCTATGCGTCGCACCCGGCAAGATGTGCATGGAGGAGATGATGCACATCGACATGACGGGGGGCGCCGGCAAGGAGAGCGCCGAGAACCGGAAAAAGCTGGAATACGACAACAGGCATTCCCTTGCGGAAGGAGCGCCGGCCGCAACGCACCCGGCAACGGGCACACCTGCGCGCAGCCAGCAGGAGCCGCAGGGCACCGGCGAAGAGGAGTCGATGCAGCACGATATGCCCATGGGGGGACACGAGGGACACTCGATGCCGGGCATGAACCATGAGAGCGATCCGGCACCGCCGCAGCTCAACCATTGAACACGGCGCGTTGCGCCAACGATTGAACAGGTTTCCCATGTTCTCCGATCCAGATTTTCTGAAGCTCATCTTCGGCCGGCTTACCCTCGACGCAATCCCTTATCACGAGCCGATCCTCGTCGTGACCTTTCTCGCGGTCGCGCTCGGCGGCATCGCGCTGATCGGGCTCATCACCTATTACCGCTTCTGGGGGACGCTCTGGCGCGACTGGCTGACGAGCGTCGACCACAAGAAGATCGGCATCATGTACATCATCCTCGCGCTGGTGATGCTGCTGCGCGGATTTTCCGACGCGATCATGATGCGGCTGCAGCAGGCGATGGCCTTCGGCGGCTCGGAAGGCTACCTGCCGCCGCATCATTATGACCAGGTCTTCACCGCACACGGGGTCATCATGATCTTCTTCATGGCGATGCCCTTCGTGACGGGGCTGATGAACTTCGTCGTGCCGCTGCAGATCGGCGCCCGCGACGTCTCCTTCCCCTTCCTCAACAATTTCAGCTTCTGGATGACGACGGCCGGCGCGATCATCATCATGCTCTCGCTCTTCGTCGGCGAGTTCGCGCGGACCGGATGGCTTGCCTATCCGCCGCTGTCGGGCGCTGACTACAGCCCCGGCGTCGGGGTCGACTATTACATCTGGGGCCTGCAGGTCGCCGGCATCGGAACGACCCTGTCGGGGATAAACCTCATCGCCACCATCGTGAAGATGCGCGCCCCCGGGATGACGATGATGAAGATGCCGGTCTTCACCTGGACCTCGCTCTGCACCAACGTGCTGATCGTCGCCACCTTCCCGGTGCTGACCGCGACGCTGGCGCTGCTTACGCTCGATCGGTACGCCGGCACGAACTTCTTCACCAACGACCTCGGCGGCAATCCGATGATGTATGTCAACCTCATCTGGATCTGGGGCCATCCGGAGGTCTACATCCTCATCCTGCCGGCCTTCGGCATTTTCTCGGAAGTCGTCGCGACCTTCTGCGGCAAGCGGCTCTTCGGCTATGCCTCGATGGTCTATGCAACGGTCGTCATCACCATCCTCTCCTACATCGTCTGGCTGCACCACTTCTTCACCATGGGCTCGGGTGCGAGCGTCAATGCCTTCTTCGGAATCACGACGATGATCATCTCGATCCCGACCGGAGCGAAGATGTTCAACTGGCTCTTCACCATGTATCGCGGCCGCATCCGCTACGAGGTGCCGATGCTCTGGACCCTCGGTTTCATGGTGACCTTCGTGCTCGGCGGCATGACCGGCGTTCTGCTTGCCGTTCCGCCTGCCGATTTCGTGCTGCACAATTCGCTGTTCCTCATCGCCCACTTCCACAACGTCATCATAGGCGGCGTCGTCTTCGGGCTGATGGCAGGCGTCGTCTACTGGTTCCCGAAGGCTTTCGGATTCAGGCTCGATCCGTTCTGGGGCAAGATGTCCTTCTGGTTCTGGCTGACCGGCTTCTACTTCGCCTTCATGCCGCTCTACGTGCTCGGGCTCATGGGGGTCACGCGCCGCGTCAGCCAGTTCGAGGATCCCTCGCTGCAGATCTGGTTCGTCATCGCGGCCTTCGGCGCCTTCCTGATCGCGCTCGGCATCCTGTCGATGCTGATCCAGCTCGTCGTCAGTTTCGTCAGGCGCGAAGAACTGCGCGACACGACCGGCGACCCCTGGGACGGGCGCACGCTCGAATGGTCGACCGCCTCGCCACCACCGGATTACAATTTCGCCTTCACCCCGCTCGTCCACGATCAGGACTCCTGGTGGGACATGAAAAAGCGCGGCCACAGCCGGCCGCTTGCAGGCTTCAAGCCGATCCACATGCCGAAGAACACCGGCACAGGCGTCATCCTCGGGGCGATCAGCGTCGTCTTCGCCTTCGCCATGGTCTGGTACATGTGGTGGCTGGTGATCCTCTCCTTCGTCGCCATGGTGGTGATCGCCGTCGGTCACACCTTCAACTATGACCGCGACTTCCACATTCCTGCAAACGTCGTCGCCGACACAGAGGGCAAGCGCACAGAAGTGCTTGCCGCCGAGGTGCAAGCATGACCGAGTTCCGTACCGAACGCGCGCGTGATGCGGACGAGGCGCCGACCTTCTACCTGACGGAGGAACATCACCCCGAAGGGAGCACGATGCTCGGCTTCTGGCTCTATCTGATGAGCGACTGCCTGATCTTCGCGGTTCTCTTCGCCACCCATGCGGTTCTCGGCCGCAACTATGCCGCAGGCCCCTCGCCCGCCGATCTCTTCGACCTGCCGCTCGTCGCGGTGAACACGTCGATGCTGCTTTTTTCCTCGATCACCTACGGCTTCGCCATGCTGGCGATGGAACGTTACGAGAAAAAAGCGACGCTCGCCTGGATGGCGGTCACCGCGCTCTTCGGCATCGCCTTCGTCGGGCTCGAGCTCTACGAATTCGCGCATCTGATCCATGAGGGCGCCGGACCGCAGCGCAGCGCCTTCCTGTCCTCCTTCTTCACGCTCGTCGGCACGCACGGTCTGCACGTGACCGCCGGCATCGTCTGGATGTTCGTGCTCATGGCGCAGGTCGCAAAGCGCGGGCTGATCCCGGAAAACAAGCGCCGCCTCATGTGCCTTTCGATGTTCTGGCACTTCCTCGACGTCGTCTGGATCGGCGTCTTTTCCTTCGTCTATCTGATGGGAGTTCTCGGATGAGTACGCACGCACCTTCGCACGAGGACGCTTTCGAGGCCCATCATGGCCACAGCCATGGTCACGACGCGGGACACGGAACGCTGAAGAGTTACGTGACCGGCTTCGTCCTCTCCGTCATCCTGACCGCGATCCCCTTCTGGCTGGTAATGGCCGACGTTCTCGACAGCGCCGTCCTCACCGCCACGATCATCATGGCTCTCGGGGCCGTCCAGATCGTCGTCCACATGATCTTCTTCCTGCACATGAACACCCGCTCGGAAGGCGGCTGGACGATGATGGCGCTGATCTTCACGATCCTTCTCGTCGCCATCGCGCTTTCCGGATCGCTCTGGGTCATGCATCACCTGAACACGAACATGATGCCGATGAGCCCGGAAATGATGAAGAACATGCCGTGAAGCGGAGCTTCGCCCCTCACCGGACCCTCTCCCCGCCTGCGACCGCCTGCGGGGAGAAGGCGCCGGCAGGCGGATGAGGGGCGCCAGCAGATCGAATTCAATGACAACCTTGCAATGGTAGATTCTCAAGTCGAAGCCGCATCCCGACAGCACTCCCGGCTCTCTCTTGCGATCCTCAGCATCCTCGGCCTCCTGCTCATCGCGGCTTTTGCTGCGCTCGGCACGTGGCAGCTCAAACGCCTCTCCTGGAAGCTCGACCTGATCGCACGGGTCGAGGAGCGCGTCCAGGCGGCACCCGTGCCTGTGCCGCCCCGCAGCGACTGGCCGAACATCAGCGCCGCGCGAGACGAATACCGGCACGTCACTCTCCACGGCCGCTTCCTCCACGAGAAGGAAACGCTGGTCTATGCCGCAACCGAGCGCGGTGCCGGCCATTGGGTTGTGACGCCCCTTGCGGCTGCCGATGGGACGACCGTGCTCGTGAACCGCGGCTTCGTCCCGACGGAGAGGCGTGAGGCATCGACGCGGCGGGAAGGCCAGATCGAGGGCGAGGCGAAGGTCACCGGCCTGATGCGCATGGACGAGCCGAACGGTTCACTCCTTCAGTCGAACAAGGCCGGGGAAAACCGTTGGTATTCGCGCGACGTGGGTGCGATCGCTGCGGCGCGCGGCCTCTCCGAGGTCGCGCCCTACTTTGTCGACGCGGATGCTGTCCCCAATCGCGGCGGGCTTCCCGTCGGAGGCCTGACGCGCGTCGTCTTCGCCAACAATCACCTCGTTTATGCCGTCACATGGTACGGTCTCGCGGCCATGACGGCGGGTATGCTGGTGATTTTGTGGAGGTCGGCGAGGAGATCGGCCCCGGCGCGGCGTAACGGCCGCGCCGGCCAAGACATCAATTCGCGGAGTTGAGGGTCATCGATGTGCCCGCGGCCGCGACGTTGAGACCGAGCTGGCCGGTAACGCTGACCGTCTGGAGGTGGATAGAGCCGGAGGTGCCGCCGACAAGGACGTTGGCCCCCACGCCCGCACCGAGCGTCGCCTCGGCGCTCGCGCCCTTATAGATACCGCTCAGAGAACCATGGTGGTAGCCGGCCGTCGGCGCGAACACGGCCCAGATCAACCGGCTGCGCATCGTGAAACCCACATCGATCCCGAGTTTGCGAATTTCTCCCGTGTAGCGATCCTCGATCATGTCGCCGCCCAGCGACCGGAAAGCGCACTCGACCTCTTTGGACGAACCGAGCACGTAGCCGGCGCCGCCGCCGATGTCGCATTCCAGATAGCCTATCTTCACACCGCCGCGCGCGTCCTGCACCGCCGGCGGCGGCGCCGGCTCCCGATAGGTCAGATCGGCGGCATCGGCGGCATTGGCGCCCGCGGCGGCAAACGCGATCGTGACCGCGAAAAACGCCTTGGCGAGAGTCTTTTTCATGCATCTTCTCCTTTTCGGCTCATGATCGGCAGAAACCCCGGCCGATCGTCCGAAACAAATTCAGTAATGTCAGCCGCACGGAAAGCTATCGTGCCGCTATGCCTGCCACTCAGGCGGGCTCACGTTTTCGTTGCATTGAGACGATTCGGAGGCAGGCTCGACAACAACTTACTTTTGCGCAGAAGTGTTGCCTTTCGGCCAAAGCCTGAAGCGCGACGCCTCGAAACGATTTGCCACGCGCATCAGCCGCCGTTGACGAGATTGAGGATGAGCTGGTGAACATTGCCGCCGTCGCTGAGCTCGGCCCTGTCGAAGTCGCGGCTCTTCTGTCTTTGCATGCGGGAGATTTCGCCGAGCCGCTTCGTCATTTCGGATTTGATCTTGCGGCATTGGGGATCGTCGGCAACGGTGAGGCCCACGGTGGCGGCCTCGATGGCGCTCACCATCTCCTTGATGAAGTCGCCATGGACCAGCTCATGCTTTCTCACGCCGGCGATGAAGGTCTGCCAGCGGCCCTCAATATTAGCCGGCAGCTTTCCGGCAAGCTTCGGCAGCGTATAGGTGATGGTGAGCTTCGGCAGCGCCGACGCGAGCACGCAGGCCCCGTCTCGCTCCTCATATTTCCGCCTCCAGGTGAGTTTGAAGCTCGTATGGGCGATCGCGCGCCCGAGGCCGCCCACCTGCGGTCCTCGTTCGCCGATGGAAGCATAGAGCTCCGGCCCGGACTGCCCGGTGATCGCGTAAGTCTCTGTCTTTTCGACCGCCCGCCATTCCCCGCGGGCGGCCGCCGGCACCAGCAGAAGACAGGCCAACAGAAAACAAGTTCGACGGCCCGCCAAGCCACCCCCCACGAAACCTTCATTGAATGCGGGCGCAACCTAACGGGGATGGGCCCGGCTTTCAATCGTCCCGATCTGCCCCTTCGCGGCAGCTGCCGGTCAGACGCTGCTCAACAGGAGACTGGTCTCGCTGTTGGCCACGCCGTCGATCATTCGCACCTCGCGCAGTATCCGGTCGAATTCGGAGAGATTAGCTGCCCGTATGTTGGCGACCAGATCCCAGTTGCCGTTGGTGGTGTGCAGCGTATAAATCTCCGGCATGCCGCGCAGTTTGCGAACAACCTGTGTCGTCGACTTCCCCACAACCTCGATCATCATCACCGCATGAACCGTGTTCAGGTCGTAGTCTTCCCTGACGCGCACCGTGAATCCGAGAAGCGTCCCGGTCTCCAGCAGGCGATCCAGGCGATTTTGCACGGTGCCACGCGCCACACCCAGCGCGTCGGAAAGTTTGGAAAGAGATGCCCGGCCGTCGGCGCGCAGATGCGCAATGATCCGGCGGTCCAGATCATCCGGGGTGTATTTTGCAACGACGGAATCGCCAACCGCTGTTCTGCTCATATTGCACAATCCGACTGGAAAAATCGCTCAATTCGGTGCCGAAAATAGCACATTTTTGCGCTTTCGACCAGCGCGCGCAATCGCTACCCTGTCCTGGAGTACAGCAAGCCGCCAAGAGGAATCTCCATGTTCTCCCCGCTTCCTTCAGCCAAGGCCATGGTCCCCTTCGTCAGCGTCGACAACATGATGCGCCTCGTGCATCACCTCGGTGTGGAAACGGTTCTGGCGGAACTCACGGATGCCATCGAGGCGGATTTCCGCCGCTGGGAAAGTTTCGACAAGACGCCGCGCGTCGCCAGCCACTCGCGCGACGGCGTGATCGAGCTGATGCCGACCTCCGACGGCAGGATCTACAGTTTCAAATATGTCAACGGTCACCCGAAGAACACCGCCGAGGGGCTGCAGACGGTGACTGCTTTCGGGCTGCTCGCCGAGGTTTCGACGGGCTATCCGGCACTGCTGACCGAGATGACGATACTGACGGCGCTTAGAACTGCCGCAACCTCGGCCATGGCTGCCCGGCACCTGGCGCCGAAGAATGCACGCACCATGGCTATGATCGGCAACGGCGCGCAGGCCGAGTTCCAGGCCCTGGCGATGAAGGCCGTCTGCGGCATCGACACCATCCGCCTTTACGATATCGACCCGCGTGCAACGGAAAAGGCCGCCCGCAACCTCGACGGTTCCGGGCTGAAGATCGTGTCCTGCAGGTCCGCCCAGGAAGCGATCGAAGGCGCCGAGATCGTCACCACCTGTACGGCTGATAAGCAGTTCGCCACGATTCTCACCGACAACATGGTCGGCGCCGGCATCCACATCAATGCAATCGGCGGCGATTGCCCCGGCAAGACGGAATTGCATCGCGATATCCTGAAG
This sequence comes from Sinorhizobium sp. GQ132, assembly GCF_059758575.1. Lineage (NCBI taxonomy): Bacteria > Pseudomonadati > Pseudomonadota > Alphaproteobacteria > Hyphomicrobiales > Rhizobiaceae > Sinorhizobium > Sinorhizobium sp. GQ132. Next base: position 403,870 of record NZ_JCAXDX010000001.1, read on the forward strand.
CGCTCGGACGTCTTCGTCGAATATCCGCCGCAGACCCGGATCGAGGGCGAAATCCAGCAGATGGCACCCGATTTTCCCGTGACTGAATTCTGGAAGGTCGTCACGGGCGAGGCGCAGGGCCGGCGCGACGCCCGCCAGATCACCCTCTTCGACAGTGTCGGCTTCGCGATCGAGGATTTCTCTGCGCTCCGCTACGTCCGCGATCGCCTCCCCGGAACCGACTTCTATCAGAACCTCGACATGATCGCCGACCCGGACGACCCGCGCGACCTGTTCGGCATGCTGCTGCGGGCAAAAGAGAGCGAAGAAGCCGTCTAAGCCCTGTCGAGGTTCGAGCCACCCGCCGCCGCTTGTTTGGTCGCCTCATTCCCGTGCTCGTTGTCTAGCCCGGACACAGGAATGAGGGTAGAGAGGGTGCGGTCCCTTGGCGCGATTCATTGCGTCACAGGTTGACCATTCCCCGCCCGGGCGGCACCGCTTCACCTGGCCTGCAGACGCAACATCGCCTTTCGAGCATCCTCGACGAGCGCATGGCCGGGATGACGGCGGATGAAGCGCTCGTAGGCCTCCACCGTATTTTCCGCCTGTGCGGCCTCGAACTCCGATCGCACGGCCCGCTCGTAGTCGGGTGGCTTCTGCATATCCGCTCCGCTTGGCTTCATCGCGCCTTGCGCCATGGCCGGAGACATTGCCGTAAATCCCAGCAGAAGCAACTGCGCAATTTTGCGAAATGTCACGAACCGCTCCAATTTTACGGCATCCCTACGATAATAGTAGCCAATGTCGCTGATAATTGCTAATCAGAACATACAACAATAGCGGGAATTTCGAATGAGCGGTACCGGAAAGTCTCTTAAATTCGTCAAAGCAACCGGAAGCAGCGTCGTTGATTCGTTGCTAACAGGAGACGCATGGGTCGGCACGATAACCTACGCATTCCCGACATGGCGCGGAAGCTACGGCTACGGGTTCGAAAACTACTACGGTTTTACTTCGATATCGGCGGCACAGGCGAAAACAGCGCTTTTCGCCATGGAGCAATCCTACGGTTCGGCGGCCAATGACGGCTTTTCGGTCGAAGGATTCACCAATGCCAGCTTCAAGGCGGGAAGCGCCAGCACCGCGACGATCCGGTTCGCGCAATCGTGGCTGCCGGACACCGCCTATGCTTACCTGCCTGCGCTCGATGCCTCCGGCGGCGACATTTGGTTCGGCACGGCCTATGCCGGCACGGCGGACGACTACCGCAAGCCGGTCGCGGGCAATTACGCATGGCACACGCTCCTGCACGAGCTCGGCCACGCACTCGGCCTGAAGCACGGCCATGAAGGGGACGTCTACGGCGCCTCGCCCGCACGATACGACTCGATCGAATATTCGATCATGACCTATCGCGGCTATATCGGCGCTGGCGAGGGCTACTATTACGAGCAGGTCGGCGCGCCGCAGACCTTCATGATGGCCGACATCGCCGCGCTTCAGGAAATGTACGGCGCCGATTTCACGACCAATGCCGGCAATACGGTGTATAAGTGGACGCCGGGCAGCGGCACCACTTTCGTGAACGCCGGAGCCGGTATCTCGCCCGGCGCGAACCGCATCTTCGCAACCATCTGGGACGGCGGCGGCAACGACACTTACGATTTGAGCGCCTATACCAACGCCCTCAAGATCGATCTCAGGCCGGGCAGCGCTTCGACCTTCAGCATCGACCAGCTGGCCTGGCTCGGCGGCGGCCCGAATGGCGGCTTTGCCGCCGGCAACATTTTCAATGCGCTGCTTTACCATGGCGATGCGCGCTCGCTGATCGAAAACGTCAAGGGAGGCTCGTCCGGCGACACGATCATGGGCAACCAGGCAGCCAATGTGCTGTGGGGTTACGGGGGCAATGACAGGCTGAACGGCGACACGGGCAACGACACGCTCTATGGCGGCTCCGGTTCCGACAGAATCTACGGCGGAAAAGGCAACGACAAGCTCTACGGCGAATCCGGCAACGACCTGCTCTATGCCGCCGCGGGCGCGGACCGTCTGAACGGGGGCAGCGGGAGCGACAGCTTCACGTTCAAGGCGCTCTCCGATTCGACGGTCGCAAAGTCCGGGCGCGACACCATTTTCGATTTCACGGCAAAGTCCGACAGGATCGATCTCTCTGCGATCGATGCCAATACCTCCTCCGCCGGCGACCAGGCGTTTGTCTTCGTCGGAAGCGCCGCCTTCGGCGGCAAGAAGGGTGAGCTACGCTATGTCCGCGATGTCTCCGACACTTATATCTACGGCGATGTGAACGGCGACAGGAAGGCGGATTTCGCGATTCACCTGGATGATGCCGTCACCCTCCAGAAGGGCTATTTCGTCCTCTAGACCACCTGAACCGGCTGGACACACGCAGGACCACCCAGTCCTTGCAGCATCGCATCTTGCATTTGAAAGCAAGTGGCCGCGCTGCTGCAGGGGGCGCGGCACCGCAGGACGTTCGACGCGACGCCTGCGGCCGGCGTCGACGGGCATCGGAGTATCCCATCGGCCTGATTTGCAGTGACAAACCCGCTTCCCTATTTGCCGCAGCCCCGCTAGCATGAGAAAGAGAAGCAATTTCAAGTTGCGCCGTTCGAAGTGAAGGGGTGGCTTGAGCCGAGATAGATGGTGTGATCCACGCGACGCGTGCGGGGTCCGCTTGAGGGGAGCATTGCATGCGTATTTCGAGAATCCTGGCTGCCGGTCTGACTTACGGACTGCTCGCCGGCAGCGTCATGGCGCAAAATGCGAATGCGCAACTGCCGCCTCCCTCGGTTACCGTCGCGCCGGCCGCGGTCATGGACCTGCGCGAAAGCGTCGACCTGACCGGCAAGGTCGTCGCTGTTCAGAAGGTGGACATCCGCGCCCGCGTGTCCGGATTTCTCGAGAAGGTCAATTTCGAGGATGGGCAGAAGGTCTCGGCGGGAACGGTCCTTTACCAGGTGGAAGACGGTGCCTATCGCGCCGCGCTGCAGGAGATCGACGGTTCGATCGCGGCAGCGGAGGCTCAACGGGACCTCGCCGTTCTCGAACGTGACCGTGCCCAGCGGTTGATCTCCACCAATACGGTCGCGCAGGCGACGCTCGACACTGCGAATGCGCAACTGAAAAAGGCCGAGGCCGATATACTGCGCCTCAAGGGCAGTAAGCAGAATGCCGAGCTCAATCTTTCCTACACGAAGATCCTCGCGCCGTTCGACGGCGTCGTCGGCCTGACCAGCGTCGATGTCGGCGCCCTCGTCACGCCGGACAGCGGAGCGCTCGTGACGCTGACGCGTCTCGACCCGATCTATGTCGAGTTTCCCGTCGCGACATCCCTTTATTTCTCCTACCGCGAGCGCGTCGAAAAAGGTGAGATGTCGGCTGGCGCCAATGTCAGCATCACGCTTCCGAACGGTACCGATTACCCGGAGAAAGGCACAATAGACTTCGTCGCGAGCACGGTCTCGCAAGGGACCGACACCGTTACGGTCCGCGCCGAGTTTCCCAATCCCGGCGGCACGCTTCTCGACGGGACGCTCGTCAGGGTCGTTCTCGAGCAGTCCGATCGGCAGGACGTGCTGGCCGTACCGCAACAGGCGGTCCAGCGCGACCAGCAGGGCGCCTTCGTCATGGTGGTCGACGCCAACTCCAAGGTCGAGCTTCGCCGCGTCGACGTCAGCCGCTCCAGCCGCGGCCAGGCCGTCGTCGCCAAGGGACTGAAGGAGGGAGAAAACGTCATAACCGAGGGTGTGGGCAAGGTCCGGCCGGGCATCGTGGTGGACGCCGTCGCCGCAACCACGACGGGTGGCTGAGCCATGATCTCCGGGATATTCATCGATCGCCCGCGCTTTGCCGCGGTCATTTCCATCGTGCTCACGCTCGCGGGGCTGATCGCCCTGACGAGGCTGCCGATTGCACAGTTCCCCGATATCGTCCCGCCGCAGGTCAGCGTGACCGCGAGCTATCCCGGCGCAGGCGCCGACGTGGTCGAGGCCACCGTCGCTCAGCCGTTGGAAAGCAAGGTCGTCGGCGTCGACAACATGCTCTACATGAAATCGACGAGCGGCGCCGACGGGACCTATTCGCTGACGGTGACCTTTGCGGTCGGCACCGATCCGGATATCGCCACCGTCAACGTGCAGAACCGCGTCGCGCTTGCCGAGCCGGTGCTGCCGGCCGAAGTCAAGCAGAGCGGCGTCAGCGTCAAGAAGCAGTCATCCTCGCTCATGCAGGTGATCGCCATCCACGGCGAGAATGACGAGTTCGACAATCTGTTCCTCTCGAACTACGCCACGATCAACGTGCTCGACACGATCAAGCGCGTGCCGGGGGTCGGCGACGCGACGCTCTTCGGCGCCCAGGACTATTCGATGCGGATCGTCCTCGACATCGATCGGCTGACCAATCTGGGGCTGACGCCGACGGATGTGGTCAACGCCCTCAAGACCCAGAACGTCCAGGCGGCGATCGGCCGCATCGGCGCGCAGCCGATGACCGACGATCCGCTGTTCCAGCTGAACATACAGACGCAGGGCCGGCTCACCGACCCCGCCCAGTTCGAGGACGTCGTGCTTCGGGCAGAGGCGGACGGGTCCTTCGTGCGCATCCGCGACGTCGCGCGCGTCGAACTGGGTTCTGTGACCTCCGACTCAACCGCCCGCATCAACGGCAAGCCCGTGGCGATGATCGGCACCTATCAGGCGCCGGGCGCCAATGCGCTCGCCGCCACGGAGGGCGTGCAGCAGGCGATGGAGCGCCTGGCCCAGGCCTTCCCGGAGGGGCTCACCTATACGGTCTCCTACGACACGTCCGATTTCGTCGAGGCGAGCGTGGAGAATGTCGAGCACACCCTGTTCGAAGCCTTCGCACTCGTCATCGTCGTCGTCTTCCTCTTTCTCGGCAATTGGCGCGCAACACTGATTCCGCTTATCGCCGTCCCGGTGGCGCTCGTCGGCACCTTCGCCGTAATCCTGGCGATGGGCTTTTCGCTGAACACGGTTTCGCTTCTGGCGCTGGTGCTCGCCATCGGCATCGTCGTCGACGATGCGATCGTGGTGGTGGAAAACGTCGAGCGCGTCATGGAGGAAAACCCCGGCATGAGCGCGGCGCAGGCCGCGCGCCTCGCCATGGGGGAAATCACCGGGGCGATCGTCGCCATCACGCTCGTGCTGCTTTCGGTATTCGTACCGGTGGCATTCATTCCTGGCCTGAGCGGGCAGCTCTTCCAGCAGTTCGCCGTCGCCGTCTCGGTGTCGATGGTCATTTCCGCGATCAACGCACTGACCCTCAGCCCGGCCCTCTGCGCGATCCTCCTGAAGCCCCATCATGGGCCGAAGCGCGGCGTCCTCGGATGGATTTCGCGGGGTATCGACCGTACCCGCAACGGCTATGCGCATGTCGCAGGCGGCATTGCGCGCAGGGCCGTCATCGGCTTGGTCCTCCTTGCCGTTGCGATCGGCGCCAGCGGCTGGCTGTTCCGGGTTGTGCCGACCGGGTTCCTCCCCAGCGAGGATCAGGGCGCCTTCTTTACCGAAATCCGCCTTCCGGAAGGTGCCTCCTTCAACAGGACCGACGCCGTGGTGCGCGAGGTCGAAACAATGCTCGGTGAAATCGAGGGCGTGGCGAACGTCACGACCGTCACCGGCTACAGTTTCCTCGACGGAATCGCCAAATCCAGCAGCGCGTTTGCGATCGTGACCATGAAGCCCTTCGCCGAACGCCAGAGCGAAAGCGCATCTGTCAATGCCGCGATCGGCACGGTGATGGCCAAGGGTGCGGCAATCCGCAATGCCCAGGTTTTCGCCTTCAACCTGCCGCCCATTATCGGTCTCGGCACCGGCTCCGGCTTCGAGTATCAGCTGCTTGACCTCCAGGGCCGATCGCCGGCCGAGCTTGCCGCGACGGCAGGCGGATTGATGGTTGCCGCCAACCAGAATCCGCAGCTCGGACCTACATTCAGCACCTATTCCGCGAGCTCGCCGCAGCTCTATCTGGATCTCGACCGCGATCGCCTGCAGGCGCTCGGTGTCTCTGTGAGCGATCTTTTCGCGACGCTGCAGGGCACGCTCGGATCCTATTACGTCAACGACTTCAATCTTTTCGGCCGGAGCTGGAAAGTCACCATGCAGGCGGCCGAAGCGGATCGCGATGCGGTCGACGACATCTCCCGGCTGCATGTACGCAATGCCGCGGGCGATATGGTCCCGGTGGCCTCGGTCGCGCGCGTGGACTACATCGTCGGGCCGCAATCGATCGTGCGGTACAACAATTACCGCTCCATCACGCTCAACGGCCAGCCGGCGCCGGGCGTCTCCTCAGGGGAGGCGCTGGCCGCAATGGAACAGGTCTCCGCCGCCACCCTGCCGCCGGGCTACAGCTTCGAGTGGACGGGGACGGCACTGCAGGAACTCGAAGCCGCGGGCCAGACGACGGTGATCCTCGCGCTGGCCCTGTTCTTCGCCTATCTCTTCCTCGTGGCTCTTTACGAAAGCTGGACGATCCCCATACCGGTTCTGCTTTCGGTCTCCGTCGGCGTAGCAGGCGCTCTCGTCGCCGTGCTGCTGGCAGGGCTCTCCTTCGACATCTATGCCCAGATCGGCCTGGTCGTGCTGATCGCGCTCGCGTCCAAGAACGCGATCCTGATCGTCGAATTCGCCAAGTTCCAGCGGGAGAAGGGGGTGCCGATCGTCGATGCCGCTGTGGAGGGCGCGCGTACCCGTTTCCGTGCGGTGATGATGACCAGCTTCGCCTTCATCATGGGGCTGATCCCGCTCGTCACGGCCGAGGGCGCCGGCATGCTCAGCCGCCGTGCCGTCGGTACGGGGGTTGCCGGGGGCATGCTCGCCGCATCGCTCCTCGGAATTTTCATCATTCCGGCGCTCTATGTCGTATTCCAGTGGCTGCGCGAGAGGGGCCACAAGCTCGCCGGCCTGTCGTCACACACGGCAGGCGATGCGGCAGAAGATGCCAGGCACCAAAAGGGAGCCGAACCGGCTCGGCCCGCCGGACACGACCGGGGCGCTGCCGGCTGAGCCTACATCTCCACCAGAAAATAGGGAGTGGGCCCATAGGGCGTGTCGTTCGAGAGGCGGAAGGCGACGCGCCCGCTGCCGCTGTCGACGGGCGGATAGACGGTGCCGTCCAGGCCTACCGGTGACACGCTCCATCTGGCAGCGGTTCGTGCCAGTTCGAGATCGACATAGCCCTTCCGGATTCTCACCGGCAGCGCGCCGAAATCCTCGATCACCTTCTCTTCGCTGTCGCGAAAGACCATGCCGGTGTTCTGCGCATCGGTTGCAAAGATCAAAAGAAGGCGCCGGCTTTCGGAAAGCGTGCCTTCAGCGTCGATAGCCGAAAGCGCCACGAGACCGTTGCCGTCCGCCTGTCCGATGCGCATGAGACCGAGATCGATCGGTTCACGCAGAGAGGAGAAGGCTGCAGCTTCCGTAGCGGGCGTCGAAACACGGAGCTGCCCTGCCCGGCGGTCGAGCAGGACCTGGCCTGTATCGCTTTCGTAGACTCCGCTTGTGGTGTCGGTGCGATTTTCGGTCGCGAGCATATGTTCGTCGCGGAGTGCGGCAAGGATTGTTCCGGCGTCCCGGTCGCGCGGTTGCGTGACACCGCTTTCTCCACCGGTCGGGTCTGCCCGCAGCAGGCCGATGCGCCCGACCAGCGCCAGATCGGTCAGTCGCTCCGGCTCGCGGGCCTGCATGTCCTCGCCGAGATCCTCCTCGCCGCGAATTGGGAAGGGGATCGTAATGGCGGAGGTCGTCACGTCGCCGCGACGAAAGACGAGTGCGCTGAGCGTCTCGCCGGCACGCGCCACGGGATCGAGCGCAATCGCATAGGGAAGCATCGCCTTCTTGTGCGGAAACGGTTCGCCATAGGCGAGCGCGATCGGCCCGTGGCCGTGACGGCAAAGCACGTCCCAGCCCTGGAGTGCAGCGTAGGCCGGCATTGTCAGGCCCGCCTCGTAGCGATAGCGGTTCCAGAAGAGATGGTCGTATTCGCTGACGATGAAAGGTTTTCCAAGCCACCGCGCCGCGGCGATCATGCGCATGTAGTTGGCGCCGTCTGCAAGCGAACTTGCCTGCGTCAAGGCGCTTCCCGCAGAATAACCCCCGACCCAATCGTGATAGGTGTTCATGGTCACGGCGTCGAGATCGCGCCGGCTGAGCGCCGTCTGCACCGTCGGCCAATTGTTGTAGGTGCTGATCAGGCCGCGATAGCCCAAATCGCGCAGGACCTGGCTCATGCGTGCGGCGGAGGCGCGCTCGGTCCCGACGAAGAAGGCCTGAAGATCGCGCATCCGCGGACCGTCTGCGTAGCGATTGGCGGGAAGCCTCACCGATGCCGTTTCGACCCGCTCGTCGGCACCGAGATCTCCCCAGGCGCTCGCGAGCGCTTCCGTGGTGCCGTAGCGTGCCGAAAGCCAGCGGTTGAATGGTTCCGCCAGCGCCTCGTCATAGGCGGGCTTTTCGGGCCGCTCACGCACGACGCTGTCGAACTCCATGCCGTTTTCATTGGCAAGGATCACCAGCGCGAGCGCGTCGTCGCGGATGGTCGCCGTCCCCGTATAGGGATTGACGCTCGCGAGAAACGTCTCCTGCAGCTTGCTCCAGTGCGCAACGGCCTCTTCGTCGAGATGCAGCCGGAGCTTGAGATCGCCGTTTGCATCCCATCGGTCGTCGTGGCCGCCGTAGGCGCCGCGCGGAGACGAAAGTCCATCGATGATCCAGTAGATGCCGTTGCGCTTCAGCGCCGCCAGCAGGTAGTGGACACGATCCAGCGTCTCCGGATCGAAATCGAAATCCTTCTGCCTGCCGAACATAAGGCTGGCATCGACGAAATGGAGCCGGGCGATGTTGTATCCGTGCATCGCAAGCTGGCGGGCGTAGCGCTCGGCGCCGTCATGGTCCGGAAAGCCGCCGGATGCCGGACTCCAGGCGAGCGACGCGCATAGCATTCTGACCGGTTGTTCCGGCGCCCTGGCAAAGGCCAGCCGGCCATCCGGACCTGCAACGAGGCGGCTGTTCGCGTCGATCGAAGCGTTCGGCAGCAAGGACGAGAAATCGAGCGGACTGCGGGCGCGGACTTCGAGCGAGACCTCGCGAACCGGCACCCATTCAGAGGCACTTGCGGCCGGGGGCAGCCACGTGCAAAGCAGCGCCGCCGCGAGCGATGGCCTCCTCATGCCGTCTTTCCGAGAACCGGTTCACGGGGAGAGGACTCCCCGAGAGGGGCCTTTGCGAGGATCGTGCTTTCGATCGGTTCGGCAGGTAGCCGCCGGCTTCGCAGGAAGCCGACAGGAAGGGCGGCCGCATGGAAGAACCAGGCGACGACCGTATAGAGGCCCATGCTGAAGCCGCCCTTTCGGAAGCTGACGGCGAGAACGGCGGCCGCGAAACTCGCGCAGACGGCGGCGAGGGCCGTGAGCGTATCGGGCAGCAGCAGGATCAGGCCGAGGCAGGCGAGCCACCAGAGATAGACGAGAGCCCAGAGTTTCAGCTCCGGCAGTTCCCGCAACAGCTGAAAGAAATAGGGCTTGCCGAGAGAAGCGCGCAGAAGCTCGCCTATCCCGTAAAGATATTTGGTCTTCCAGCGTCGAACGAGCAGCCGGTAGGAATTGACCGTGTGGCCGAAGTGCTGCACGAAACGGCGGTCGAGCCGGTAAAGCCCCCACCCGGCACTTCTGAGGCGAATGCCGAGATCGAATTCCTCGTAGCCGTGCAGGTTGCGGTCCGAGAGGTAGCCGACGTCCTCGACGGCACTGCGCCTGTAGAGCCCGCCGCCGTTCATGCGATCGATCGGACCCGTCCGGTTCTCCGGCGCATTGCGACTGACGCGACGCGCGAATTCGAGGTTCGAGATGTGCATTTCCTCCACATGTCCGGTAACGCCCGCCATGGCCGGATTGTCGGCCAGGAAGCGGACGGCGTCTTTGAGGAAGGCAGCATCGAGCAGCATGTCGCCGTCGATGAGACAGACGTAATCATGGCGGGAATGCTGGAAGCCGAGCTGCGGGCCGATGCCGCAGCTCGGTCGCGCGGGCGGGGCGATCTGGGCGATGATGACGGGATACTGCGAGGCGATCTCGACCGTGCGGTCGCAGGAGCCGCTGTCGGCGATGATGACCTCGCCGCCCATGTCCTGAAGCGCTGCGAGCGCGCTCTCGACGGTTGCGGCAATCCGCTTTTCTTCATTCAACGTCTTGATGATGATGGATATGGTCAAGAGAGCCCCCAAAATCGCGCGGCGAAGGTCTATCCGCGGTGGTTTGCGCTTTGGTTCATGCCCGCGATTTTCGGCTGGAACCGGTACCAAAGGCGGACAAGCAGCCAGCCGGCGCCGACGCCGCAGCCGGCCCCCGCCATTTTGACCGAAAGGTCGATCAACCGTGCATGGCGGTCGGCGGCAAGCATCTGCGTCAGTTCCAGCCCGATTGCAGCCGCGAGCATAGCCGCCAGAACGGCGAACACGTGCCGGGGATAGGCGATCGCGAACATGAGACCCGTCAGCCCGAATGCTCCGAACCGTTCAACCTGCACCGAGCTGCCCATGTGCGGGCGCAGGTCGAGCGGAGAGAGGGTCGAATAGGCAATGACGCCAAGAAGCAGCCACGCAAGAACTGATGCGATGCGCCTGACATTCATTTCGTCACCGCTCGGTAGACGTCGAGCGTCTTCAGTGCCACGCTCGACCAGCTATAGACGGCTTCGACGCGCTCGGTCTGCGCGAGCACCTCTTGTTCGTCGGGGGGATTGGCGATCTTTTCGGCGATGGCAGACGAAAGCGCGTCGACGTTCCCCAGCGGAAAATAATCGCCGGCGGGCAAACCGAGCTGCCGGTTGGCAACGATGTCGCTTGCCAGAACCGGGAGACCATGGGCCATCGCCTCCAGAAGCGCGATCGGCATGCCTTCATGGCTCGACGGCAGCACGAAGAGCGCCGCATTGGCGAAGAGTTCCGCCAGGCGATCGCCAGTCTGGAACCCCGTCAGGACGACGCCCGGCACGCGGCTGGCCAGCACCCGTACTTCCTCTTCGTAGGCGCCCGCGAATTCCGCACCGCCCGCAAGCACGAGATCGAATCCGCTATTTTCAAGTTTTGCATATGCCTGGATGAGATCGATCTGCCGCTTCTCCGGAACAAGCCGCGCCGCAAGCAGGATATAGCGCCGTCGCAACAGACGGAATTCGCCGAGAATGCCGGTTTCGCCGCTGGGGCGCGAAACGGTGACACCATTCGGCACCAAAGACACCGGTACGCGATAGCGTTCGCCCATCGTGTCGGCGATATCCCTGGAGATTGCGATGCGGCCTTGCGCGAGCCGCATGCCCATGCGTTCACCCGCTCGCAACATCCTCCTGGCGAAAGCCCCCCATTTCTGTCGGTCGTAGTCGTAGCCGTGGTGGGTCACGACGACGTTCAGGCGCATCAGCCGGGCGAGCGGTACCAGGAGCGCCGGGCCGACGGCGTGGATGTGCAGGATATCCGGGCGCCGCAGCGCCGCATAGCATACACCGAGGAAGGTATGGACGATGGCCTCGAGCGCCATCATACGTGGAGACCAGAGGGGAGTGACGCGAATTCGGTTCCACGATTGCGGCGCGGGAACCGGAAGATAGCGCCGTCGTCCGACGACTTCGACATCCCAACCATGCGCGACCAGCCTGCCTGCAAGCATCTCCACGTGCTTTTCGACGCCGCCCTGAACGTTCGGAATGCCACGAAGCCCGAGCATCATCACGCGGCGGCGCTCTGTCGGCAGTGCACGATAAGCGCTTGCAGGCATGCTCGCGGTTGCCCCGCCCGGCATTGCCGAGGCATCCGGCCCTGCCGAAGGTCGATCTCGGGAAACCCCCGATCTTCTGCTCATGGTTGTTGCGCCCCAGCGATAACCCAATTCGCATCTTTTACGAGCAAAAGACTTACCATCCCGGTAAGACGGTCATTAGATTCGTAGAGGTCTGACCGAAAAACAGACGGTGATGGGCGAGCGTTGCGAATGTGCTCGTCACAGGAATGAGGAACGGAGGAGAAGCCTCAGGCGACGCCGATCGTCCCATATAGATCGAGCGTCCTCTCGCGGTAGGCGGCGGCGGAGAATTCGCTCGCGACCCAGGACCGGGCGGCCGCCCCCATGCGGGCGCGTTCCGCCGGCGAAAGTGCCGCCATTTCGCTCAGAGCTCTGGCGAGGTCCCCGGCGTCCCCCGGAGCCGCAAGCAGACCGGTCTCGCCTTCCCTGACCATTTCCGGAATCCCGCCGATCGCCGCGCCGATCACCGGGCGCCGGAGCGCGTAGGTTTCGAGCACGCTGATCGGCGCGTTTTCGTACCATTCCGACGGCAGCACGAGCGCGCGGGACTCGCCGATCAGCCTGTGCAGCTTCTCGCCCGAGAGATAGCCGGCGAAAGTCACGTTCGCCTTGAGCTCGGCCGCGAGGCGGCGAAGTGTTTGCTCCTCCGGACCGGTGCCGGCGATGACCAGCCGCTGGTTGGACAAAGCCGCCGCTTTGATCAGGGTCGTGAGGCCCTTTTCCGGCGCCAACCGGCCGGCAAAGGCGAAATAATCGCCCTCCGGCCAATCACCGGAAAGAGCCGTGACATCGACGAAATTGGCGATATGAACCATCTTCTCGCGCGGCCAACCCCATTCGGCGAGCTTTTCCAGATAGAAGCGGCTTGGCACGACCAGCCTGTCCACCTTGCCGCGGTAGAGCCCGAGCAAGCGGTGCAGCACCGTTTCCGCGAGCACCACCGCGCTCAGAGGGGCGGAACCCTTCACGCAGCGATGACGCAGGACATTGTAGACCCTGCCGCCGCGACAGTCCTCGCATACCCTGCCGTCCCGCAGCATCTTGTAGGAGGGGCAGGCGAGCTTCAGGTCGTGGACCGTCATCACCACCGGAATACCGGCGGCTTTCAGGGTCGAGAAGATCGCCGGCGACAGGTGATGATAGACATTGTGCGCGTGGGCGACCGAAGGGCGGGCGCGTTCTATGAGCCGGCCGAGATTGCGCTGCGCCTCGAGCGAATAGATGACGCTCGCCGCCTGGACGGCCTTCCGCAGGAGACCGGTTCGGCGGCCGTATTCTATCTCCGAGACGAAATAATCCGACCAGGGCGAGAATTCGTTGAGATCATGCTGCATGGCGAAGGGAACGATGTCCCAGCCGATCTCGCCGAACATGCTCATATGGTCGAAGAAGACCGCCTCCGCTCCGCCGCGGCGGTAGAAATAGTTGTTGATCGCAAGAAGGCGCTTCCCGGTCACCAGAGCCTCCTTACCAGCCGATCCGGTCAGCGGCGCTGTCGACGGGCAGGATGCAGCATCCCTTTTCGGCGGCGTAGCGGACCAGATGGTCGAAGGTGTCGGGTGTGCAGCCGTAGTTCGTGGGCTGCGCGGCAATGTCGTGAGTGAAGAAGATCAGCCAGCCGGGACGCTCAGCGACATCGTCTATCCAGCGCGTCAGCGCGCGCGCCCTATCCTCCGGCTGGCGTATCTCGACGCCCTTGAGCATCATCGGGTCGACGGCACCGCGGTTGATGTCCTCGCCCCCTGCCCGGCACGTTCGGTAGCGGCGGCGGAGCTCGGCCCGTGCCAACGGCCAGGCAGCGTTGTAGGGGAAAGCAAAATTCGATGCAGCCGGAGAAACGCCGACCTGCTTCAGGTACTCGGCATTACGGTCGAGATCGGTGCCAAGGCCGGCAATGTCACGCAATCTCCGGTGGGCGAAGGTGTGGCAGCCGATTTCGTGTCCGCGGGCGAGCAACTCGCTGCACCCTTCGGGCGTGATCAGCCTTCGATCCGGCTCCACCTGCCCGGCTAGCCCGCCCGCAATATAGAAGGTGCCGCGGACTCCATACTTCTCGAGGATGGCTGCGCCCGCGCCAAGTGCGCTGTCGGGGACATCGTCGAAGGTGAAGGAGACGAGCGGAACCTCCGTCTCCAACCGGCGCCGGGCTCCCGCCAGCTTCCAGATCGCCCGGTTCGCCAGCCTGTCGACGAGCGGACCGAGCCCGCTCAGCTTCTCAAGCATGCGCTACCCTCCCCTGACGAACGCGTGCAGGAGCAGCCGCCAGTTCCGCGCTCGACTGCAACGACAGTCCATAGAGCGCGACCATGAATGTGAACCACAGAAGGCTCCCGCCCTCGAAGAAGAGACTTTCGAGGCCGGCGTTGAAGATCGTGTAGAGCCATATGCGGACGAACAGCCTCGTCAGATGCGAATGCTCGCGCTCCGGAGCGATGCGGGCGATCTTTCGAAGCGGCAGGAAAAGGATCCAGATCAGGGTCAGGGCGAGGCCCGGGAAGCCCGTCATCAGGGCAATGTCGAGATAGGAATTGTGACCGTTGGCGGCAGCGACGGCCCAGGTCTCGACCGAGCCGCCGCTATAGACCAGTTCTTCCGTCTGCCAGAAGGCCTTGAAGCCATAGCCCGTGAGAGGCTGTTCGGCGAGCGCACCGAAGGCGAAACGCCAGATATCGGCGCGATTGGTAAAGGTCGCATCGATGCCGAGCCCGCTGATGAATTCGCCGAGCGGGGAGAAGACGGCGGAGCCCACCGCGAAGAGATTAAAAACACCGACGCCGCCGACGGCAATCGGGAGGCGGAGAAAGCGCACCTTCTCGAATATGAGCGCGAGCAGCAGAATGGCCGGCAGCATTGCGGTCGACGTCTTACCCCCGGTATTGACGAGGAAGACGAAGGACAGCGCGACGATGACGATCCCGGCAAACCTCGACCAGACGTTCATGACGTAAAGGCCGATGAAGGCTGCGATCACCATGGCAGCCGCGGCGCTGTTCTTGTGGGGAAAGTGGCCGCGCCACAGGCCGGCATTCATCGGCTCGCGCAGTTCTGACGCCTGATGGATCGCGAGCAACGGCTTGAAGACGATGCCGTAGTAGGCGACCGCGAGCATGATGAGGATGCCGATGCCGAGCATCTTGGCGAAGTGGCGTTCCGAAGCGGGCAACAACAGGTAGATGCTGGCATTGACGGTAACCATCAACGCGAGGATCGCACCCTTGATGCCGAGCATCGGATGCGCCGACAACAGCGAAACAAAGATGAACCAAGAAAGGAGAATCGCCAGCAGCGCGCGCGGCTGCAGGATCGTTTGCCGCAAAGGGTGGACCAGGCCGTAGCCCAGCATTCCGGTGAAAAGCAGGAGCGAGATGATCTGGTTCAGCCGGTTGGAATTGCCGGCGGAAGGGTCCAGCACCGCCTCGCCCGTCAGATCCACGAATGGATTGATGGAGATCCAGAAGAACAGAAAGATCGCCATGAACAGCACGGTACCGACACGCGTCTTTACCGCATTCGTCGGCTCGACCTCTCCGTAGCCCGCGCGATCCATCTCCCGGGCTCCTCAGGCAGCCACGTGGGTCTTGCCGCGAAGGAATTTCCAGAAGCCGAGGGCAAGTGCCGCGGCGATGCCGATTGCGAGACCCAGAACGGCGCCGCCGATCAGCAGGATCAAGGTACGCGGGGGCCAGCTTCGCGCATTGGGCGGCAGGGCCCGCGAGATGACGCGAATATTCGTGGTGTCGATCTGCTGGCGTTCGGTGATCTGCTGCGCGCGTGCCAGATGGGTTTCGTAGATCGCCGCCTTGCTGCGCGCGTCGCGTTCGAGGTCACGAAGCTGCACCTGGGCCTGGTTATCGGTGAAGACGTTCGACTTTTCGTCATCCGCCTTGCCGCGGAGCGCATCGAGCGCCTTTTGCTCCCGGTCGAAGTCGGCCTTCGCGCGCTCCAGAATGCGGCGGGCTTCATCCTTCATCGCCGCTTCCAGCGCCGTGCGCTCCGAGCGCGCGGCAACGAGCCGCGGATGCCGCTCGCCATAAGTGAGCTGCATGGAGCCGATCTGCTGCTGCAAGGCATTATACTGCTGGCGCAGATTGGTCATGTTTGCCGACTCGAACACCGAGGCGCTGGCGGTCTGGCCCTCGGCAACGGCCGCACTCATCTGCCTGTAACGCGTTTCCGCCTGGATGAAACGCTGCTGACCGTCGAGAACCTGGGTGTTGAGCTCACTCGAAAGCTGGTTGCTGACGAGCTCGCCATTGGTGGATTGCAGGCCGTTCTCACGCCGGAAATCCTCGACCCTCTTCTCCGCTTCGGTGACGTTGCGCCGCAGCTCATCGAGTCGTTCGTTCAGGTTCTGCGCCACCCGGCCGGCGCTCTCGGCGGCCGACTGAAAGAGTTCAGCCTCGAATGCCTCGACGATCGCGTCCGAAAGGGCGATTGCCTTGGCCGGGTCTTCGCTCCACACCTTCAGGATCACGACGAAGGAACGTTCCTCCCGGCGCGCCTCGACCCTCTCGGACAGAGCGCGCATGGCCGCCAGTTCCTTGTCCGCCTTGGCGTCCCGCGGGGCAATGAGCGTCTTCATCCAGTCGAGGAATGTCGGCCTGACGAATTCGGGATCGTCCGCAAGCCGCAGCTCGTCGATGACGCGTTGGAGGACGTTGCGCGAGGTCAGTATCCGGAGCTTGCTTTCGACCTCCAACAACTGCGCGTCGCGCTGAGGATTGGTCGTAAAGACGTCGTCGCTGACGACGTTGAGATTGGAAGGGTCCACCACGAGATCGGTATAGACCGTGTATCGCGGCGTCGCCGCCACGGCATAGGCAAAGGCGGCGGCAACCGAGAGGACGAGCGCGAGCACGATCCAGCGGGCGCCGTTGCGCAGCCACGCGATGAGATCATTGACCCCGATGCTGCCCAGGAGGTGGAGTTGCGGGAAGAAATCCGCGACGGAGGACGGCTGCTCCTCAAGAGCGCGCGCCTGGTGGGCGGGACCGGGAATATCAACCACGCGGGCGGAGGCGCCATCCTCTGCCTCCGCGGGGGCCTCTTCGCGAGCGGCGGCCTCTTCCGTTACCGCGGGCACGAGGTCGAGCAACGACCCTCCGCCCGCGCGAAGGCGCTGATGTGGCCTTTCAAGGCGTAATCCCAATCCCTCGGGCTCGCTGCGCCGATACATCCGCTTTCCCCATCCCCCCGGAGCCACCAAGGTGCTTATTGCCGTATAAGCAATTCCCCATGCAGATTTAGGGCCGGCAGGGTGAATATTCGGTTAAGCGGAACTGTTCGGGCGGTAACCTTTTCGGCAGGCCGATGCTCCTCTACGGGCACTGGTTCGTTTCCGCTGGGGAACTTCGACCTGCTTCCACAGTTTCTGTAGATGCCCGACCTGACCAGCTATGCCGCGTTTCTGGCCGCCGTGCTTGCCTATCAATTGTCCGGAGTCGGCCCGGACATGATGCTTGTCATCAGCCGCGGCATCGGCCAGGGCCGACAGGCTGCGCTTGCAACCGCTATCGGATGCGTCGCGGCGGGCCTCGCCAGATACCCTTGCTTGCTATGGGCCTTGCCACGGTCGTGGCGTCCTCGCCGCTCCTCTACAAGGCCATGCAATTTATCGGAGCGGCCTATCTCATTTATGTCGGGGTGCGTTTCTTGGCGGCCAGCAGTAAGATCTTCCTGCCCGGAGCGCCGGGCCGCGCCACGTCTCCATCGCTTCTCGCCCCCTTCAGGCAGGGTGTGATCTGCAATCTGACGAATCCGACGTCGCTTTCCTTTATGCTCGCGATCCTTCCGCAGTTCGTGGAACCGTCCGCCGGATCGCCGGCCCTGCAATTCTTCATCCTCGGAGTGACGATGAAAGCCACCGGGCTGCTGGTCCTTGGTGCGGTGGCCCTCACCTCAGGCACATTCAGCAATTGGTTGTCGCACAGCAGTGCCTTTGTGGCGTGGCAGCAGCGCATTGCGGGCAGCATCATGATCGCGCTTGGCATACGGTTGCTGCTTTCTCCAGTCGCGCCCGCCCTTCACCGATGATCAGGACCGGCTGGAGCACCTCCGGGTAAAGCGTAATTCCTCAAGAGCACTCTTAAAAGTCGATCAGTTTCTGAACAGCTTCCTCTACCCGTACATTGTCACGAGGTCCGAGCGGCAAAATCGGCCGCGGGGGCAATGCCTGAAACAGCCCGAGGATGCTCCCGATAGCGTAGATCACGCGGAAACTGCCGAACTCCTTGAACAGTGCCCATAAGGGTTGAAATGCGGTGTCGATCCGATGCGCTTCCGCGCGATCGCCCCCTTTCGCCGCCCGAGTGAGTTTCGTTGCAGCCACGGGCAAAAGCCCGCCCGCGACACTGAACCACGCATCAGCACCGGACAGGAGCGCACCTGCTGCGCCCCAATCGCCGCTATAGCCGATAGCAAAAGCTGCAGACGTGTTCGCACGCAGTCGAGCGATCTCACCCGCGAAATCTCCGTCGGCAGGCAACGGCATCTTCACTGCGGCAATATTCGGCACCTTCGAGAGCCGTATGATCAGTTCCTCGCTGAAAACGAACTTGGTCGTGCCCGGATTATTGTAGATGCAGAGCGGCAAGTCGGAAACGCCGGCAACGGCAACGAAATGCTGATAAACTTCCTCCTCAGTCAGAGGCGTGTAGGATACGGGAGCCAAGAGAAGTCCATCTGCCCCGGCTTCCTTCGCGTCGCGCGCGAGCGCCTGAGCCTCGTCGGTCCTGAGTGCGCCGACGCCGACGATGAGGGGAACTCTGCCTCCCACGCATTCCACAGCGATCTCCACTGCCCGTCGCCGTTCACCGCGCGAGAGAAATGCGTAAGCCCCTGTACTGCCGAGCAATCCAATCGAGTCCGCGCGTGCTAGTCGGATACGCTCGAGCAGTCGCGACAGCGCCTCTTCCGAAACTTTGCCGCCCACATCGGCGGGTGTGGGCGGGAACGCTGACAGGCCATCAAAAAAAGCCGCAGGTGCCATCGTCATTTCCCATCGACTGCGTCAGAACAGGCCTCGCTCTATAACCGCGAATGATCGCCCGCAAGACATGCAAGCAAAAATCCGTCGGCAGCCGGCTCCGGGTCACTCGTAGGCGTGTTGCCGCCCGCTGCAGTCAACGATAAATTGCCATCAATGAAGAAAGGAAGCCGCATCGCGAACATGACCATCCGCAACCTCGATGACGGGCTCAAGAAGCGCCTGCGCATTCGCGCCGCCGAGCATGGGCGTTCGATGGAGGACGAAGCGCGGGACATCCTTCGCGCCGCGCTTTCGACTACCGAAAACCGACCGGCCAATCTCGCTACAGTAATCCGCATCCGAATGGCGCCTCTCGCAGGCGTCACACTTGACCTTCCGCAGCGCGAGCCCATCCGCTACGCACCGGATTTCTCCGAGTGATTATCTCGATACCAATGTGCCGTCGGAGCTGTTGGCACCCACCCTCTCCGTCGCGGTAGAGCCTGGCTCGCCTCCGTGGCAACCCGTAATGTCGCGGATTTCGCCGACACCGGTGTAACTATCATCAATCCCTGGGATCATCGGCCCTGAAAATACCAACGCTAAAAATCCGTCAGCAGCCGGCTCCAGGTCTCCGAGGCGAGGCCGCCGATATAGATGTCGTTGCGCTCTGCCGCTTCCTTGAGGTCCGCATGGCGGGTCACCATGCAGAAGTAACCGCGGTGCCGGAATGACAGCCATCGCTGGCGCGAGATAGCGTTCATCAGGAACGGCTGAGCCATGCCGACCGCCACGGCATAGCCTTCCGCATCGAGCTGCGCGAACATCGCCGCGGCGACGTCGCGTTCACGCCCCTCCTCGCAGACGAGATTGAGCACCGTGGCCGCGGCATCTTGCTTGCCGAAGAAAAGAAAGGCGCCGATCGTGCGACCGTCCGGCAGAACGACTTTCCTGCACTGGAGCGTCCCGAGGTTGCGGTTCATCGAAGCGACGCGCACGAGCCAGTCGAATTCGGCTGGCGACCAGGCCGGGCGGATCGCAAAGCGTTCCAGCATCGGGCTCGCGCATTGGAGGAACTCTTCGACGCCCGCTGCCTCGCTCCTGCATTCCCCCTCGGCCGTCGGGCGCATGGAGGGCCGCAACCGGCGCAGTGCACGGTCAATCGGCCTGAGGACGCCGACGAGAACACGCGAGCGCGCGATTGGGAAGTGACGGCCCGCAAGGATCGCCGCCGCGGTCAACGGCAGAAACGAGCGCTGCCATTCGAGGCTCTGGATCGGCAGGACGATGCCGCCTCCCGCAACCCAATGGTCGGCGCTGACCGGCGACGCATTGTCGGAGAAGCACATGTCCTGGCGAGCCGCCCGCATGGTGCGCGCAAGACGTGCCGCTCCAACGGCGCCGGCCTTGCCATCCGCCATGAAGGCACAGAGAAGGCGGGCCATGGTCGGGCGGCCATTGATCATAAACGCCATCGGTACCGAGAGTATGGCGCTGTCTATGCCGTTAGCACCGTTCTCGTGCACGACGCTGCCGAGTTCCGGAGAATAGTGAGGGCTGCCGAAGAAGACGGTCTCGAGATACCATCCGAGGTCATCGGATGCCTGATCGTGCCTTCGGAAAATCCTGTTGAAAAGCCGTCCGACCGCCGGAACGTCGTCGGGCGCCATGGGCCGCGTACCGCGGCGCTGCCCTGCATCGGCCGGCACGCTCTCGGATACGCGTAGTTCATTCGCCTCCATCGTCATATGGCGCCCGCTCCAAGAGTGAGCGCAGCCTGGCGGCGGTCGCGCCGCACGAAGTGCAGGAACACGCTCCAGGAGGCGACGACCATCGCGATTTCGATTGCGTAGAAGGACAGGAAAGTTCCCATCGGCGGGGCGTACCAGCTTGCCCATGCGGCAAGGCCGGCACCGGCGATGCTGCCGAGCCCCATGACGGTCGCGCGGGCGGCGTGTGCGCCGGAGGCACCGAGCGCCTCGACCGCGACGGACCACATAGCGAGCGGCACCACGACCCAGCAGAGGCTTCTGACGAAGCCGACCAGCGAGAGATAGTCCTTGCCGAAGAGGTAGAGCAGGACCGGCGCCAGAACGAAGACGGTGACGGCCGCAGCCAGGCTGATGACGATTGCGGCAGCGAGCACCCGGCGCACCCGATGGAGGGCGTGGTGAAGCCCCGCCGCCGTCGCCCTCGCCGAACCCGGGTAGATGAGCCGGTTGAGCGCTTCCACCGAAAGATAGCTGCTCTCCAGCATGCGGCGAGCGACACTGTAGCTTGCGACGACCTCGGCGGTGGTGACGAGGCTCAGGACAAGCAGGTCGGCATTCTGGCGCAGCGCACGCAGGATGAAGGGAATGCTGAAGTAAAGGCCTTGCGGGAGTTCCTCCCGCACGATGCGGTAGCGCGGCGCACCGAGTCTCCGGATTGCCCGCATACACAAGAGCGCCACGAGGACATGGCACAGAAACTGCCACACCGCCCAGGATGCGACGCTGGTGACGCCGAAGGCGATGCAGGCAAGTGCCGCCGCAACCGTGCGCGCCGCCGCAAAACCGACGACGACCTTGTTGGCGGAGGCAAAATCCGTGTGAGCGATAAAGATCTGCTCGGTGAGCACGATGACCCGGACCAGCAGGATATTGGTGACGAGCATCAGCGTGATCACGGCGACGTTCGTCACGGGATCCGGCGAAAGGGTGAAGAAGAACGGCAGGACCACCGCTCCCAACAGGACCAGGGCTGCCCCGCTCGCCACCGTCAGGATGACATTGTGTCCGAGCATCTGCGGGTAGATCGCGCGGTCGCGCGCGACCCGACGCACCAGGCATTCCATCGCCCCGAGCCCGCAGAGATGGACGGCTATATTGGCGACCGCAGTAATTGCGACGAAAACGCTGAACTCGTGGACGCCGAGCCAGCGGGCAAGGATGGCAAAGGTAAGGAGTTGCGCCGCAGAACCGAGAACCAGACTGCCGCCGGAGGCGAGATAGGACATGACCATCGGCAGGAATGGTCTGTCACCGCGCTGTTCCGTTACACCTTCCGAGACCATCCGTTCTGCCTTGACAAAAAGACTTAGGGGCCGGCACCGGGCTGCGACCCGCACCTCGCCGATTGAGGCGCACACTAGCGAGGATAAGTGATTGGCCGGTTAACATAAGCTTTGTGACGCCATGTGTTGTCGGACGCCCTGCATTTCAGCTTCCGTTTACCTGCACGCGCTAGTGTGCGCCGGACCGACATCCCATCCGATAACCGAAGGAGCCGTCGTGCTGCAGGGCGACAATCATCTTGACGGCCAGACCGAGGGTCGCGCGCCACGGATCGTACGATTCATGGGCGTCGACCTCGAACTGGCGCCGGACGTGCTCGTGCCGAGGGAGGAGACCGAACTCCTCGGGCGGAACGCAGCAGCGATCCTGACCGAGCGCGCCGGACCGGCGACCGTGATCGACATGTGCTGCGGATCCGGGAACCTCGCTCTGGGGATCGCCGCGGAGGTGCCGCTCGCGCGTGTCTGGGGTGCCGACCTCACCGACAGCACGGTCGCGCTTGCGCGGCGCAATGTCGAGCGCCTCTCGCTTGGAGACCGCGTCGTCATCCGCCAGGGCGACCTGTTCGCGGCCCTCGCGGGAGAGGACCTCGCGGGTGCCGTCGACATGATCGTCTGCAACCCGCCCTATATCTCGACATCCCGACTGGAGGGCGATAGCGCGCATCTTCTCGCAAGCGAGCCGCGGGAGGCGTTCGACGGCGGGCCCTACGGCATATCCATCCATCAGCGGCTGATCCGCGAAGCCGCCGCCTTCCTAAAGCCGGGCGGCTGGCTTCTCTTCGAGTTCGGAGAGGGACAGGATCGCCAGGCCACGGCGCTTCTCGCCCGAACGAAGGCCTATGAGGCAGTGACATTCGCCGAGGACTCGGCCGGAAAGCCACGAGTCGCACTGGCGCGCAGGCTGGGCGATGCAGCGGCAGCCGCCGCGGCTGACGGGGCAGACAGATGAGCGACATCCGTTCGCTCGCAGCCGAGGATATCCCGGCTGTCGCGCGGCTTTTCCAGAAGGTCTTCCGCAACAGCGCGGAGGAGCCGCCGCCTGCGTTCATCGAATATCTTCGGCAACTCTATATCGATGCCCCAGGCAACGACCCGGAAATACGCCCGCTCGTGTATAGCAACGATGACGGCCGGATTTCCGGCTTCGTCGGAGCGAACACTCTGGCCATGACGTATCGCGGCAGGGCATTGCGCGCCGCCATCTGCGGCTCGCTGATGGTCGAAGGGCGCGAAAGCGATCCGATGGCCGGCGCGCGGCTGCTGAAAGCGTTCCTTGCAGGACCGCAGGACCTTTCCTTCAGCGAAACGGCGAGCGAAGTTTCGACGCAGATGTGGACGAAGCTGCGGGGCGTCGTGCTGCCGCAATACAGCCTCGACTGGATACGCGTCATCCGGCCCGCATCCTTCGGCCTCGATCTCGTCGCGAGCCGGTTCGGACCCGCCCGCGCACTCCGGCCGCTGGCTCATGCATTCGACCGCCGTCATCGCGGCAAGTTGCGACGCGGCGAGCTGCGCTGGTCGGGCGTGCCCGAGGCCGCCACCCCCCAGGGACCGTTGCAGGTCGCCGACATCGACCGGCATGGCTTTGCCGAGCTCTTCGCACCATTGACCAGGCAGTTTGCCGTGCAGCCGGCCTGGACCGAGGGTCAGCTAGACCATATCCTCGAAGACGCGGAGAAGAAGCCGGAATTCGGCGAGCCGGTGCTTGCGGCCGTCAGGACGCGAAGTGGTGCGCCCGTCGGAGCGTTTTTCTACCACCTGCAGCCCGGCGGAACTGCCAGGGTTCTCCAGGTCCTCGCCCAGCCGGGACAGGCCGGGCCGATCCTTGACTGCCTGATAGAGCACGCGGCCGCGCGCGGCGCCGCTGCTGTTCGCGGTCGAACCCAGCCGGCGCTGCTTGAAGCCATGATGGGCCGCCGTATCGGCTTCGTTCATGCCGCCTCGACCGTCGTCCACTCCCGCGAGGAGGAACTCGTCGACGCTTTCCGTCACGCACGAGGGTTCATCAACGGGCTGGCGGGGGAACACTGGAGCCGGCTGATCGGCGGGACGTTCAACCGGATCTAAAGCACTTCCAGGAAGGCGCAGAGCGGTCTTGCGTCCGGGGATGCGCCGTTCGAAGTGCTCTAAATCACGATGATTTCAGGCCGGGTCGGCCTAAAATCCTCAAACAATCGCGGCGGGCATCCCGAATCTCGACAGCTAGACTTGAAGCTTCTCGGCGAGCGGCTTTTGATAGACGACGATCCTGGCGTGATAGGGTACACGCTTGTAAAGATCGATGACGTCCTGGTTCACCAGCCGAACGCACCCTGACGAAACTGCCTTGCCGATCGATTTCCATTCCGGCGTGCCGTGCAGACGGTACAGCGTGTCCTGCCCGTTCTGGAAGATGTAGAGCGCGCGGGCACCCAAGGGATTGTCTATGCCGGGGGCCATGCCGCCATTTTCGACGGAGTATTTTTCGAGTTCCGGCCGGCGGGCGATCATATCGGCCGGAGGCTTCCACCGCGGCCAGGGCTGGCGCCAGTGTATGATCCCTTCGCCCTGCCAGGCGAAGCCCTCGCGCCCAATTCCGACGCCGTAGCGCATCGCCGTTCCGCCAGGCTCGATGAGGTAGAGGAACCGCCCGGGCGTGTCTACGACGACCGTCCCCGCCGGTTCGCCGGTGGGGTCCGGCACCCGCTGGCGAAAATATTTCGGATCCATCTCCCTATAGGGAACTGCCGGAATGAAATGTCCGCCATCTTCGACGGCAGCATATCTGGCTTCCAGTTCGGCATCGCTCGCCACCCCGATCGGGCGGCTCACCAGACGCGGCACGGGAGCGCGCTGGGCTTGCGGCGCAGAGGTCGAGCACCCCGCGACGGCTGCTGTTGCGGAGATCGCTCCCAGAAGAAGCGTGCGTCGTCGTAATTGAATTTTGCTAAACATCTCAAGCAGGTACGAAGAGAGAAAAGGGGTCGGGTGTAGACGTGTAGCCGACTCGCCTGGATTGCCAAACTCACGGCCAATCACATGTGCGATATCTGCAGCATCGCGCGGAGGGTCGTCGGAGGTTTAGAAGTGACGAAGTCGGCAGCCCGCCAGCTGGAGGGGTGAGGTGTGTGCGGTTTTGCGCCCGCATTCCGCTCTATTCCTGGATTTGATCAGGTTCATGCTTTTAGTCGACCCGGCCTGAAAGCACCGTGCCTAGGAATGCAGCTGCCGCGATCCCGCAGATCTGCGTATGGCGGCCGGCAGCGGCGCCGGCTGGCCGCAATAGACGGGGTAAAGCGTCGGCTCGGACAGAAGGAAGCCCTGCACATGCGTTGCGCCGGCCTTTTTGACGGCTTCGAGCTGTCCGTAGGTCTCGATGCCGTCGACGACCACCGTCGGCGCAACGCAGGAAGCGAGCCCCACCAAATGATGCAGGAACCCCTTGCTCCCGCCCTTGCCCTGGCCCTGGCCGCGGCCGATGAAGAATGCGTCTAGTTTCACGATGTCGACGGGGACGGACAACAGCGATTCCGGCGTCGAGTGGCCCGTTCCGAAACTGTCCAGGGCGATTCTGTAGCCCAGTTCGCGCGCGCCTTCGATGAACTCCGCGGCCATCGGCAGGGTAGCCAGCGGCAGGCACTCCGTTATTTCGAGAACCAGGCGCGAGGCCATTTCCCGATTTCGCGAAAGCAGATCGTAGAGTTCCGACCAAGTGTTCTCGTCGAGAATGTTCCCGGCCGAGATATCGCAACCCAAAACGCCTGACGGATTGCAGTCGAGCCACTCGAATGCGAGACCGAGCATGTATCGATCGAATGACGCAACGCGTCCCGACGCTTCGAGAAACGCAGTGAATTCCTCGCTCGTCCTGACCGCTCCGTCACGTTCTACGAGTCTGCCGAGGCATTCCGAATAGAGCACCTCGCCCGTATCGTCGACCGCATTGACCTGCTGCAGCGAGAAGCCTATCCGCCCCTCCCGCATCGCTTGGGTCACGGCGCCGACGACACGGTCGAATCTTCTCAGATGTTCCATCCGGCGACGCGCCTCGCTCGGTCAGTTTTCGATCACGACGTCCTCATCGGGCGTCGTGTCGAGAAGGTGCTCACGAATATCGTCTATCTTCCCGACGGACGATCCGACGCCAAGCGTTTCCTTGACGTCCTCAAGTGTCGCATCCGTCACTTCGCCGCCATTCGTGAAGCTCGCAATCGCCTCGCGCAGCGCTTCATCGCTGAGAGCCGGATCGGTCGGAATGACGTCCGAGCCGAACTCCG
This sequence comes from Sinorhizobium sp. GQ132, assembly GCF_059758575.1. Taxonomy (NCBI): domain Bacteria; kingdom Pseudomonadati; phylum Pseudomonadota; class Alphaproteobacteria; order Hyphomicrobiales; family Rhizobiaceae; genus Sinorhizobium; species Sinorhizobium sp. GQ132. Next base: position 429,969 of record NZ_JCAXDX010000001.1, read on the forward strand.
CCTCAAACTCGGCATAGGCGATCGCATAGGCGGAGATTGCCGCCATCCGCGGATCGTTCGAGTTCAGGTAGGCGTGATAGTTCCGCCCGAGCGAGCTCAGCTTTGCCGTTTCGGCCCGCGGATTCTTGGGCTTCGGCGTCGGGACAACCTTTTCCGTGGCCCTGGCCTTGACGACCTTGCCGGACTTCCCGGACTTGCCGGTCGCCGCTTTTCCGGACTTTCTGCCCTGTTTGAACAGGTCCTGGAGGAAGCGCGGCGTGCCCACGCGCTCGCCGCCCGATCTGCCCGAATCGGATCGGGCTTTCGCGTGGCTTCCGCTATTGCCGTGGCTTCCGCTCTTGCCGTGGCCGCCGCCATTGCCGTGGCCGCCGCCATTGCCGCCACCATTGCCGTTGCCGCCGCCACCATTGCCGCCACCGTTGCCATTGCCGCCCTTGGCGAATGCGATGTCCGACATGCCGGGTGCAAGGCCCGCCAGGGGAGCGCCTGCGAGCGCCAGCGCAATAAGACCTCGTCCGACGAATTTGGAAATAGGCATGAGGGCCTCCTATCGAAAGTCGCGGCCGTTGTTGCTGCGGCCGATTTTCTGCTGCAATTGATTAAGCGATAGCGTGCAACTGGTGCGGGTTCCACCGCCGCCGGACCAATGCGCCGGTTGATTGGACTTAGGTCCGTGGGCTCGGTCGTCAAAAGTCCCAAGATGCGCTATGACCAAGGGGTAAGGGATGGCGCGCGTTGACCGGCCGGCCGGAAATGCTAATTTGGCGGTTGCAAAGAACGCAGCAGTGCCGGCGACGAATTGAGCGGGCCATCGTGAGATCTCTCGTGCACGTCGACGACCTCATCAGACGGTGGAACTCTCAGCCGCTGGCGAAGCAGTTCCTCATTATCGGTGGCTCGGTAGCCGCTGCGGCGATGCTCGTCGTCGGCGCCTTCGTGACGAGCCTTATAGAGGACGCCGTGACGCGCAACTCCGCGGCCACCACGGCGCTCTATGTCGACAGCGTGATTGCGCCGCTCCTGCCTGACATGCAAACGACGCAGGTGCTCGACGATTCGGTGGCACGGGCGCTTGACGAAACGCTTGGGCAGGGCGCTTTGGGTGATCGGCTTGCGTCATTTCGCCTCTGGCGCGCCGACGGCACCGTACTCTATTCGAGCGACAAGGCCATGGTCGGTCAGAAGTATGAGCTGGGTCCGGAGCTGACGGCAGCATTCGACGGCGGCATGGTCGCTCGTTTCATGCCTCTCGACGAGGCCGACGGCGAGACGGAGCGCCTTTCGAGCAGTCCTCTCCTGGAGATCTACAATCCCCTTCTCCAACCCTGGTCCGGCGAGGTGGTCGCCGTCTCGGAGTTCCACGAGATTGCCGACGAATTCGAGCAGAGCCTCAATCGGGCGAGGCTTCACACTTGGCTCGCCGTTGCCGGCTTCACGCTCGCCTTCTTCATCGCCCTTTCGGCCATCGTCCTGCGCGGCAGCAGAACGATAGAGAAGCAGCGCCATGCGCTTGCGCAGCGCGTCGACGAGCTTTCGGCGCTGCTTGCGCAGAACGAGACACTGCGCGGGCGCCTGCGCCAGGCCTCCCAGCGAGCGACCGCGCTGAACGAGACCCTGTTGCGGCGGATCGGCGCCGATCTGCATGACGGGCCGGCGCAACTCGTGGCCTATGCTTCGCTGCGACTGGACAGCAACAAGCTTGTCAGCCCCAAGACGCCCGCCGAACTGCGCGAGCGTGAGATCGCCGCCATCAAGGGCAGCCTCGACGAAGCGATGAACGAGATCAGAACGCTGTGCAGCGGGCTGGTCCTGCCGCAGATAGAGACCGCCGGCCTGAGGAAAATTCTGGAGCGCTGCGTCCACGCCCATGAACAACGAACGGGAACCACCGTGGAGTTGTCGATGACCGACCCGCCCGAGCGCCTTTCGGCATCGGCGAAGATCTGCATATACCGTTTCGTGCAGGAAGCGCTTAACAATGCCTACCGTCACGGCGGCGGCATCGCGCAGCGCGTGACGCAGAGCACGAAGGGTGACAAGGTTACCGTCGAGGTTGCAGACGGCGGGCCGGGCTTCGACCCCAAAGACGTACGGCCGACGAGCCTCGGCCTCGCGGGCCTTGAAGGCCGAGTCGAGAGCCTCGGCGGAACATTCGAGATCAACCCCAACGCGCCCGGCACGATTGTCCGGATGTCGATCGGTTTTGAGGAAACGGAGCAGGCATGATGACGGGAATTCGAGTAGCCGTGGTCGATGACCACCCCTTGTTCAGGGAGGGTGTGACACGGAGCCTGTCGGAGATCGACGGGTTCGAGGTCGTCGCCGAAGGCGGGTCGCGGGACGAGGCGATCGCGATTGCGCAAAATTTCAACCCTGATGTGATGCTGCTCGACATCTCCATGCCGGGCGGCGGGCTGAACGCCATTCCGGCGATCCTGAGCGTCGCGCCCTCACAAAAGATCGTCATGCTGACCGTTTCCGAGGCGAATGACGACGTCGCTGCAGCTCTCAAGGAAGGCGCGAAAGGTTACCTTCTCAAGGGGATCGGTGCGAGGGCGCTGGCGGACGTCATTCGCACTGTCGCCTCAGGCGAGAGCTATGTCGCCCCCACCCTTTCCGCCAAGCTGCTGACGGGCCAGCTGGCCAATCCCGCACCGGCCAAATCCAACCTCGTTGCCGAGCTGACGCGGCGCGAACAGGAGGTCCTGCACCTCGTCGCCTCGGGAATGAGCAACAAGCAGATTGCCCGAAAGCTCGATCTGCACGAGAAAACGGTGAAACATCACATGACGCAGATCATGGCGAAGCTCGACGTCGCCAACCGGACGGAGGCCGCCATGGTACTGCGCGACGCGCTCGACTGGCGTCCGGTCAGTCAATGAAGGACAGAAGCCGTTTCCGGTCGGCCGACGTTGCACGCCGGTTGACAATCGTGCGCCCGCGCGAATCCTTCATGATGTAACGGGCGCCTTCGATCACCTCGCTGATGCCGTCCCGGTGACGTACGCGCAGGATGGAGCCGCCCCCTTCTACGGACGTCGTTGCTCTTCCGCTTGCCCGGCCGGAATTCGAATTGCCGCCGCCCTTACCGTTTCCGCCGCCGCCCCCGTTTCCGCCGCCGTTGCCACCGCCTCGTCCACCGCCATTGCCACCGCCTCTTCCGCCGCCGCCGCCACCGCCGCCACCGCCGCGCCCGCCGCTACCACCTCCCTTGGCGAGAGCGGATTGCGGTTCCAGTTCAATGCCTGAGCCCGACAGCGCGATTTTGTAAGGCGATACGGCGATGGGAAGGCCGACCGAAACCCAGCACAGTGCTGCAAGAAAGTTTCGACGCGTGACCATCACGCTCCTCCTGAAGAGTTTTTACCGGGATGCGCCTGATCGCGGTCTCGCGAATGCCTTGACGCTATCACCGACCGTCGGCGTCGCCGCCGACCCGACAACAGTCCACCGGGAAAGCTCGACATTCGCTTTCGCCGGCTGTTGCGCCATCTTTGGTCACGGTCTGACCGGTGCGTCAACTGCAATCGGGGTGTCTCAGACGTTTCGCTTTCGCCGGCCGGACGATCGTCCGATATGATTCGGACCAAAGTCCGACGACGGGGCGCGGTGGCCAGGCGAAAGCCGTACTGCAGCCTCCCGAACGAGAGGCTGCAGGAAGGGATATCCATGCGGTTTCCATCGCGCAACCTGGCCGGGCCATGGTGGCGCTGCGGCCGGCCGACGCGGCCGGATCAGGCCGCCCGCACGCCCGCTTTCATCGGGATTTCGATGTCGACTTCGAGCGTGGTGACGTGCTCGCCGCGTTCCATCGTGACGTTAACCTTGTCGCGGTCGACCTGGACATGCTTGGCGATGACCGCGAGAATTTCTTCCCGGAGCACCGCAACGAGGTCCGACTGGCCGACCGACGCCCGCTCATGCGCCAGCAGCACCTGCAGGCGCTCGCGCGCCGTCGGCGCCGAGGTCTGCTTGCTGAAGAAACGGAAAATGCTCATGCTGCCCTCCGTCCGAATATCTTGCCCAGGAAGCCGCGCTTCTCGCCGGGAATGGTCATCGGCACCGTTTCCCCCGCAAGGCGGCGCGCGGCATCCAGATAGGCGCGCGCCGGAGCGCTGCTGCTGTCGGCGAGCGTCACCGGGGCACCGAGGTTGGAAGCCTTGAGAACGTCCATGCTCTCCGGAACGATTCCGATGAGCGGGATGGACAGGATCTCGAGAACGTCATCGACCTTGAGCATGTCGCCGCGCTCGGCGCGGACGGCGTCGTAGCGCGTCAGCAGCAGGTGCTTCTCGACCCGCTCTCCGCGCTCTGCCCTTTCGGTCTTGGCATCGAGCAGGCCGATGATGCGATCGGAGTCGCGGACCGAGGAGACTTCCGGATTGGTGACGATGACGGCGAGGTCGGCGTGGCGCATCGCGAGCGTCGCGCCGCGCTCTATCCCGGCCGGGCTGTCGCAAATGATCCAGTCGAAATGCTTCTTGAGCTCTTCCATCACCCGCTCGACGCCCTCGGGGGTCAGGCTGTCCTTGTCGCGGGTCTGCGATGCCGGCAGCAGGAAGAGGGTGTCGAGCCGTTTGTCGCGGATCAGCGCCTGCGGCAGCTTCGCGTCGCCCTGGATCACGTTGACGAGGTCGTAGACGACCCGGCGCTCGGCGCCCATGACGAGGTCGAGATTGCGCAGCCCGACGTCAAAATCGACAACGACCGTTTTCTCGTTGCGCTGCGCCAGCGCCGCACCCAGTGCGGCGGTTGACGTCGTCTTGCCGACGCCGCCCTTTCCAGATGTAACTACAACTACTTTCGCCATCTTCCCGCTCCTGTTGTCAGAGCGGGAGGAAAACTGCGAGCGGTTTCCGCCCGCATCCCCGCTCTAATTCTATAAATCAGCCGGCGACCGGCTCAGTTCAGTCTTTCTGCCATGATCGAATCGCCTTCCAGCCACAGCTGGACCGACTGCCCCCGCAGATTGGGGGCCATGTCCTCGGCCGTCTTGTAGACGCCGTCGATTGCCAGCAGTTCCGCTTCGAGTCGGCGGCAGAAGATGCGCGCAGACGCGTTTCCGACCGAGCCTGCCAGCGCCCGCCCTCGAAGCGTCCCGTAGATATGGACCGAACCTCCTGCGACGATCTCCGCGCCGGATGCGACGGAGCCGACCACCGTCACGTCGCCTTCCGGGAAGATGACCGACTGTCCGGACCGAACCGGTTCCCGGACGATGATCGATGCCGTCGCCCGAACCGGCTGAACGTCCTCCGATGTCACCGGCGCAGCGGCCTTTCCCTTGCCGGCCTTCGGCGGATCGGCCGGATCGGCCTCGGGCACTTCGAAATCGGGAGCCGGCCGGCCGCCCTTCATGGCAGGCGGCATCCCGGGCTCGAAAAGCGAGGGACGTCCGCCTTCGATCCCCATGACCCTGACATTGCGCTGGCCGAGCTCGTCGAGCAGGCTCTTCAACTGTTTCCGGTCGATCTCGAGATCCGCCACGTCGAGCACCACCGGGCGCCCCAGGAAGAAGCCCGCCGAACGCGAAGCGAGGTCATCGAGCCGGCCAAGCCACCAGTCGAGCGGCAGTTCCGGGGAAAGCACCAGCGCCAGGAAGGAGCGGCCCTTGATGCGGATCGAGCGAGCGTCTGTTAGCACTTTGGTCATCTTCGTTAATTTTTGGTTGCCAAGATGTAGGCGAGCCATGGTTAACAAACAGTTAACCGGGCCTCCTTCTTTGCCTGATCTTCGGTCCGTTTCGCCCCTGCACGACGTGAAGATTTCCGTCACGCGCGAGACCGTCTGTCCAAGATGAGACTCGACGGAACCGGCGACCAGTTCTAGGCAGCATGGTGACGAGGGGAGCTTGCACAGGGCTGACGAAGGCGGGATTCCCATGCGGGAAGAATTGACCGCTGCCGCCGAAATCGGGGGAGAGAAACCCTGTGAACCTCTCCCCCCGCACTTCTCAGGGCTTGCCTCCAGGTCAATCCGGACGCCTTGCCCCGGCCTGGATGAAGGCGTCTGTGTCCCAGATGGGAAATTCCTCCTCCGCCTCCGGAAGGCCGATATCGCGGCGCATCCGATTCGACAGGTGAGAGATCTGGTTTTGTGCCTGACGGCGCCTCCATGCGGCCGACATCAGTGCTCGTGCGGTCTTCCAGACGCCGAATTTGCGGTAAAGCTCATCGGCCGCCGCCGCGAGGGGTTCGACAACTATTGCTTGTGGTTCACGCATGACTGTCCGTTCCGGCGCGATGATGCGGCCAGGTCCTTTCGAGGATCAAAAGACGTGCGGATGCGGAACGCAACAATGCGAACAATTGTCCCGTCAGCCGGTCACGTCAGTTAAAAGGGAAGCGCCAAATGGCGGAGATGCGGGCTTGTGAGCCTCAGATCAGTAGCGGCTGAAGCCAGATGCGCGTCGCATCGAAGGCACGATAGCCGTTCCGCCACAGAGGCGCACAAACACGAGATTGGAATTCATCTTACGCCTCCTCTGATTTGAATTGCGGATGAGGTGATCCTCGCACGAGACCGGCCGATCGGCAAGTACTCAATTTCGAATTGCAATCGGTGCTTCATCCCTGTTGCGGGAATACAACAGTCTTCCCATGAGAAGGCGCATCCGTGCGGCAGGGCACGTCGTTCAACTGCATCTATTATTGCTTGGCGAGACTCATGTTACCCTAACGGCGCATCTCCGGTTGAACGCAGGGCGGCCGCTTCTCTACTCGCCGTCGTGCAGTCAATCGAAGATGATCGTCAGCAGCGGAGAAAACATCATGAACCGCAACGTTATCATTGGCATTATCGTGCTCGCGATTATCATTCTCGCGGTCATATTCTTCATGCCCGGGACGGCTGAAACGCCCCCCGCGACTGAAACGACTCCCCCCGCGACGACGGAGCCCGCGCCCACAGAACCGGCACCGGCACCGACGACACCTGCACCCTCTCAATAAAGCCGGCCGATCGCACGCCCCGTTCAGGGACGGGGCGTGCGATCGGATTCTTACTCGATCTCCTCGACCGGCTGCACCAGCTGCGGCCCGAGATGCAGGTAGCGCGTGGCCTTGCGCTTGGCGGCAATATCCGCCCAGACGCGCTCGACCTGAGCCGCGCCCAGATTTGCCGCGCGTCCGACCTCGTCGGCGCTGAGCCCGTTGTTGAGGCCGAAGAGGCACAGATCCATTCGGTCATAAGGCAGCGAGAAATAGAACTCCTCCTGCGTCTGCTCGAGCGAATAGGTGTCGGTGGTCGGCGGCCGGCGCCGGATTTCCTCGGGAACGCCGAGATAACCGGCAAGCGCATAGACCTGCGACTTGTAAAGATGGGCGATCGGCTTGACGTCCGCCGCGCCATCGCCGTTCTTGACGAAGAAGCCCTGATCGTATTCCAGCCTGTTCGGCGTACCGAGCACGGCAAAGTTCAGCCGGTCGGCATGGTAGTATTCGATCTGTTTGCGGGTGCGCTGCTTCATGTTCGTCGCGGCGACGATGCCGAGATAGACGGAAGGCGGCATGCGCAGCTTCGTCTGCTTCCCCTCGGGGTTCTGCACCACGAGCGAGGAAATGTTGTAGCCGTCGCCTTCGAGCGCATTGGCGATGACGATCTTCGACGCCCAGCCCGGCCCGTAATCCGGGACGAGTTCGCGAATGAAGGCGTCACGCCGCTGATAGCAGCCCATGGCGTCGAGCGTCGGTCCGATGTCCTCGACCACCGCCTCGACACCGAACCTCTCGGCGACCAGCCGGCCGAGGTGCAGGCTTTCCGGATCGGAATCGTTTTCCGGCATGAAGAGACAGAAGACGTTCTTCGCACCGACGGCGCGCACGGCCAGCGCGACCGAGACGCTCGAATCGATGCCGCCGGAAAGGCCGAGGACGAGGCCGCGTTTGCGCAGGCTGCGCAACTGGGCCCGCAATCCGGCAACTATACGTTCGGCTTCCGCAGCTTCGTCGATTTTCAGCGTGTCGGCCGAGAAGACGAGCCTGTTCTGGTCCGGTCGGATATTCATTCTGCGGGCTCCAATGTTTCGGCCGCAAGGCGGCGACTCACTTTTCCTGTATCCGTCTTCGGCAATTCGGTGCGGAATTCGACGATCTTCGGCACCATGAAATCCTCGAGATGGCGGCTGCAATGACGGATGATGTCCTTCTCCGTCAGCGTCGGGTCCGACAACACGACGAGAGCGCCGATCGCGGCCCCAAGCACCGGATCGGGAACACCGATGACCACGGCCTCGGCAATTCCGGGATGCGCATGCAGCACGGTCTCGACCTCCTTGGGCGCCACCTTTTCGCCGCGCGTCTTGATGATGTCGTCCTTGCGGCCGACGAAATAGAGGAAACCCTCCTCGTCGGTACGGAACAGGTCACCGGTGTGAAGCACCTTTTCCCATGGATTAGGGCCGGGGCGGAGCATGCGCTCGGTCGCGGCGTCATTGCGCCAGTAGCCCTGCATCACATGCGGGCCGCGGATGACCAGTTCGCCAGGTACACCGGGCGGTACCCGGTTTCCCTCGTCATCGACCACGAAGGCTTCGGTGTTCGGTATCGCGATCCCGACGGAACCCGGCCGCCGGTCGAGCTCTTCCGGCGGCAGATAGGTGCAGCGTTTGCATTCCGTCAGTCCGTACATGGAATAGAGCCGGGCGCCCGGGAAAAGCTCCCTCAGGCGGGCAATATGCGCCGGCGGCAGTGCTGCCGCGGTATTGGAGAGAAAACGAAGGCTCGGGAGAAAGCCGGGTTCGAGGTCACGCATCTGCAAGATCATTGCCGCCATGGTCGGCACCAGCGGGAAGCCGGTAACCCCTTCGGTCCGGATACGGTCGAAGATCGCCTGCGGGAAGGCGAATGACTTTTCGAGTACGAGCGTCGCGCCGAGCCGGATCGCCATCAGCAGCTGATAGAGCCCGTAGTCGAAGGCGAGCGGCAGCACGTTCAGGATGATGTCGTCAGGCGTGTTCTGGAGATAGGAGGTGATCGACTCCGAAGCCGCATCGATATTGCGATGCGTCATCATCACGCCCTTGGGACGGCCCGTCGACCCCGAGGTATAGATCAGCATGCCGAGGTCGACGTCGATGCCGCCGTGGCGGACGGGTGCGGGCGCAACCGTGAGGCACTCCTCAAAGGAAGCGGCACCGTCCGGGATGCGCCCCCCCGGACCCGCGGTCGAAGCGACGAATGGCGCATGGCCCCGAGCAAGCGCCAGCGCCTCGGCAACGACCGGCATCAGCTTGGCCTGCGTCAGGATAGCCGCCGCCTCGCAATCGGCGACGATATAGGCAAGCTTGTCCGCCTTGGTCGAAGCATTGATCGGGCTGAAGGTCGCACCGGTCTTGAGGATCGCGAAGATCGCGACGGCCGCCTCCCAGCAATTGTCCATGAACACGAGAACCCGGTCGTTCCGCTTCACGCCGCTTTCGGCAAGAGCGGCGGCGAGGCGGCTCGAAAGATCGTCGAGTTCGGCATAGCCTAGCCGCCGGCGATCGGTGACCAGCGCCGTCTTTGCCCCGTTTGCCGCGGCGTTCCTGATGAGGAATTGCTCGAACCGCATGATGGTGATGCCCCCGCCCTTCGCCGCTTACGCCGAGACCGGCACGGCGGCTTTCGCTTCGATGAACGCCGAAATCCGCGCGAGCGAGTCGAGATTTTGCGGGACGATGTCGGCATCGGCCATCACGATCCCGAAATCGTCTTCGATGAAGGCCACCAGTTCCAGAACGCCGGTCGAATCGATGATGTCGTTCTCGATCAGCGAAGCGTCGTCGGCGAGTTCGTATGCGCTGTCGCCGAAGAGAAAGTTCTCGATGACGAATGCCTTGACCTTGTCCTTAATCGCTTGGGTCATTCCACTTTCCTTTTCTCCAAGGGTTTTTACGCGGCCTCAGCCTTGCGAAGGCTGGTGCCGGTGAATGTCTGCAGCCAGAGTTGCGTCGAGAGGACGCCGACGAAGGCCGCGTTGTCGCGGAAACCGGAGGCCGGGCGCGACTGGCATTTCTCGTAGAGTTTCGTTACCGCTTTGGCGTTGAAGAGCCCACCGGCGGCGACCGCGTCCTCGCTCATGGCCGACCGCACGTAATCGAGTTCGCCCGCGCCGCTGAAGGAGTGGCTGTCCGGAGCGCGATAGGGCTGCTTCGTCCGCCGGCCGATCGCCGGCGGCAGCAGATCTTTCGTCGCTTCGCGCAGGATATGCTTCTCTACGAGCCCTCTGAGTTTCATGTCCGGCGGCAGCTTTGCGGCGAATTCGACGAGGCGGTGGTCGAGGAACGGGAAACGGCCCTCGATCCCATGCGCCATCGCCATGCGGTCGCCTTGGCTCGAGAGAATATATCCGGGCAGCAGGAAGCGGCTTTCGAGATATTGGGCCTGATGCAGCGGATGCCAGCGGCCAAAGGCGGCGGGGAGCCGGCTGACCAATTCTTCCGCCGCATCATAACCCTTGAGTTCGGCGCGCAGGTCCGAGGAGAAGAACATCTTGGTTGCCGCCGTGCCTTTGAGGCGTGGCCGATGCGAAAAGAGCGGGTCGTCGAGGGCAACGTCGCCGGCGCCGAAAAAGGCGGCGAGATACTCGGCCGACTGCTGCTGCAAACCGGGCAGATAGGGGTAGAGCTTGCGGAAGAGGTGCGGCCTGATGCGCGAGCCGGGTTGCCGGCCGCAGAAACGGCGGACGCGCGCTTCCTTGAAGATATCATAACCGGCGAACACCTCGTCGGCGCCCTCGCCCGTCAGCACTACTTTCAGACCCGCCTCGCGCACCAGGCCGGACAATTTGTAGAGCGGTGCGGGCGCCGTGCGGATGATCGGCTTCTCCGTAAAGCGGATGACATCGGGAAAGTCCCTGGCGATGTCACCGGCGCGGCATGCGACAGCCCTGTGCTCGGTTCCGAGTGCCGCTGCCATCTCCTCCTGGAATGCGCTTTCGTCATGCTCCGCGCTGTCGAAGGTGACGGAGAAGGTGCGCAAGCCTTGGGACGTCATCCCAGCCGCCAACGCCGAGATTATGGACGAATCGAGGCCGCCGGAAAGATAGGCTCCGACGGGCACATCGGCCCGCATGCGGATCCGCGTCGCGTCCGTCAGGAGCGCGCGCAGTTCCTCCGCAGCGCGGCTTTCCTCCGCGTAGGCAGAGCGCTCGTCGCGGTCCGGATAATCGAGCTGCCAATAGGGCCGTGTCGTGATGCCGTTCTGATCGGCGATCATCAGATGCCCGGGCTCGAGCTCGTGGATGTCACGGAAGGGTGTGCGCGGCGCGATCGGCGCCCACAGGGTGAATATCTGGTCGAGCGCTATCGGGTCGATCTCTGCGGAGACCCCCGGAACTTCGAGGAGCGCCTTGACCTCGGATGCGAAATAGAGCGTGCCGCCTTTCAACGTGTGGAACAGTGGACGCACACCCATGCGGTCGCGCGCGAGCACCATCCGGCGTAGGCGTGCGTCCCAGATCGCAAAGGCGAAGTCGCCGTTGAGGAGGGAAAGACAATCCGCGCCCATCTCTTCGTAAAGATGGAGGATCACCTCCGTATCGCTGGAGGTGCGGAAACGGCGGCCCCTGGCGCGCAGGTCGTCGCGCAACTCCACATAGTTGAAGATTTCGCCGTTGAAGGCGATCGTCAGCTCGCCGCTCGGGTCGGACATCGGCTGCTGGCCGTCCCCGAGCCCCACGATCGACAGCCGAACATGACCGAGGCCCGCACCCGGCACGGTGAAGAGCCCAAGCTCGTCCGGCCCGCGGTGGCCGATCGCGGCCGTCATCCTCTCGAGAAGGGGCTTACCGTCCCGTATTGAACCAAAATACCCGCCGAATCCGCACATGCCTATTCGCTCTCACGCCCGCAATGACACCCTAAATATAAACTGAATACCGGCGAGAATAGTTAATCAGCGGGGCTTTTTTCAATAATGGTAAATTGTCTTCTTGACCTCGATAATAATCACCGCATCCTCGCCCGCCTAATATTCACATTTACTTTGATACGTTTTTACGCATATTTTACTAAAATTGGACGCACCAACAAATCATGCAATCTGAACGGATGGATAACGGGACCGCGCGCCGCCCAGGTTCTTTCACATTGCAGGGGCCGAGGCGTGGAACCGCGTAGTTTCCATTTTGTTAAGAAAAAGCGTCCAATCTTAACGTTTGAGCTGCACATCTCGGAGCACATGATGAGCTACGATTGGACCGGCGAGCGGACACGTCGGATGAAGATGATGAGATATGCGATCGCCATTGCCCTCGCCCTTGGGCTTATCGCCGGCGCGGCATCCTGGACGCTGCAGACCATCTAGGCCTGTTGAGATTCATTTCGAGTTTATAACGGCTGCTGCGAGATGGATAATGGCGTTGAAGCTCTGGTCGGTTTGTCGGCACGCATGGCGATGCGCTTGAATTCCTTGAGTGCCGAGCGTGCGCGTCTCATAAGACGCGCGGCGCAGTAGGAGGCGTATCGGTGGACTGCAATCTCTCCTTTGCCTCGTCCCTGTGCTCGTCACAGGGATGAGAGCAGCGCCGCGTCTGCGGCGCGGAAGAGTTCTTTCAGCCCAAGGACTTGGTCTGGCTGGATTCCTGTGACAAGCACAGGAATGAGGGACCGGGGATGTACGGCTATCACAACTTCAGCTTGGGAATGTGCGAGGGATGGTCAACCTGTCCCGCAATGAAAGGTCACGTCCACATTCCGGCATAGAATCGAAGCGGGACGCTGTACACGGGCGTGACCGGCGACTTTCCGCGCCGCCTCGCTATCTTCCCGGTTTATGAACCGCGCCGAGGGGCCGCACCCTCTCCGACCTCATCCCCCTGTGCTCGTCACAGGGATCCAGCAGCGCCGCGTCTGCGGCGCGGAAAACGTTCTTTCAGCCCAAAGACTTGGCCTGGCTGGATTCCTGTGACGAGCACAGGAATGAGGCGATCAAACAAGCGGCGGGTGGCCCGAATCTCAACAGGACTTAGGCCGTCGCGCATTCGGCTTGCCCGGCAGGCAAACGCGCCCGATACATCTTTTCTAACTCGAATTGAGTAAACGCTAAACCTTGACGCGAGCGCGCCCCGGGAGTGAAATCCGGGTTGAGGCGTATGCCTTGAGGCCGACCGCCGAATGCTATTGAGGAGGCGGCCTCACCAGTTTCGAGGGGACGATAGGTGGACCCCGCCGCATAACCGATCAGCAGCAGCGCGGGTTCACCTATCGGGTCAGGCCAGTTCGAGGCATACCAGGACGCTATATTTTCACGTTTTGCATAATGGCGCGGGAACAAAGCAGTTCCTTGCGTGTTCTTCGACGCAGCCGCGTGGAGGGTCGAATGCAGAGAAAATTCATGCCGACGGACGTATTCCTGCGCCTCGAGAAGGAATGGCAGCACATGCGCCATGCAAAGCACAATCTCGAGATCGAGGCCGTTCCTGCGAACGATCAGCGCATCGACGGTATCAATGAACTGGAGCCCTCCGCGATTCCGCGGAATGCGCATAGGAGCTAGTCCGCTTCGTCCCCCAGATTACCGATCATCGCGTTCCACTATCGACGATCCGAAATTCCGCCATATCGGGCGGCACCACCGCGCCCGCCGAAACACACCCAGCGGTCCGCCGGGCAGCGTCACGGCGATCGAATTCAGGCTCGGCGGCCAGAATTCACCGTGCTCGGAGCCGGCCTCTCGATCCTTCCACGGTCTTTAACTGCACCGCGCTCACGACTTCGTGGCTGCAGAGTAGCGCCGCAGGGGCTATTATCCCGCCCCATGAGCCACAGGCTTCAGAGCTTCAGGTCGAAGGGAGCGAGCGATGACCTTCACGCGGCGCGCAGTCGTTCAGGGGCTAGGTATCGGTATGTCGCTGCCGCTCATGCCGCGGGCGTGGGGCCAGGCTGCCGACCTCACGACGCGGGTCATACCGAAGAGCAAAGAAGCGCTGCCGCTGGTCGGCCTCGGCACCTGGATCACTTTCAACGTCGGAGACGACCCCGTCCTGATGGACGAATGTGCCGCCGTGATCGCTGCCTTCTTCGAAGGCGGCGGTCGGATGATCGATTCCTCGCCGATGTACGGATCGTCCCAGCCGACCATCGGCTACGGCCTCCGTAAGCTCGGACATCCGAAGCGGCTCTTCTCGGCGGAAAAGGTCTGGATATCGGACCCCGGCGAAGGCGCCGCCCAGATCGAGGCATCGAAGGAATACTGGGGCGTCGAGAAATTCGATCTCATGCAGGTTCACAATCTCGTCTCCTGGGAAGAGCACCTGCCCGCGCTCTTCGACATGAAGGCGGCAGGCCGGCTGCGCTATGTCGGCATCACCACCTCGGAGGGGCGCAGGCACCGCGAGATCGAGCAGGTCATGGCGACCCGGCCGATCGATTTCGTCCAGGTCACCTACAATATCCTCGACCGCGAGGCGGAGGAGCGCATCTTGCCGCTGGCGCAGGAGAAGGGCATTGCCGTGATCGTCAACCGGCCGTTCCGACAGGGCGATCTGATCCGACAGGTCGAAGACGAACCGTTGCCGGCTTGGCTTGCCGAGACCGGGGCCCGCAGCTGGGCGCAGTTTCTCCTCAAGTTCATCATTTCGCATCCGGCGGTCACCTGCGCAATCCCCGCGACTACGCGCGTCGACCATGTACGGGAGAACCTGGAGGCTACCAGAGGCATCCTGCCCGACGAGAAGTTGCGCCGCCGCATGGCCGCCTATGTGGAGGCGCTGTGAAGCACGATCCTGTCGCGCATGATACGGATTTGACGTGATGTCGGACTGGGGGACCTACACGCTCGCGGATTTCCTGATGTTTTCGCCGCGCGTCTATTTCCGCCTTGTCGAACGCTACAATCAGGGACTCTGGCCGCTTCAGCCGGTCTTCGTCGCGGGCGCGCTTGCCATCCTTTTCGCCACTGCGACGGACGGACGGCGCGCCCGCGCCGCGGCCATGGCGACGCTCGCCCTGGCCTGGCTCTTCTGCGCGTGGCAATTTCTCTGGCTGCGTTACTCCACCATAAACTGGGCAATGTCCTATGCGACGGCGGCCTTCATGCTGCAGGCCGGTCTGCTGCTTCTCGCGGTCCGGTGGACGCAAGGCGGCGTATTGCCCGCGAACAGACTGCGCCGCCGTGGCGGCATCGGCCTGATGGTCTTCGGCTCGCTCGGCTATCCTTTCGGCCCGCTGCTTGCCGGCCGCGCGCCCGCCTCGGCCGAAATCTTCGGGGCAATGCCGGACCCGACCGTTGCCGTGACCCTCGGCGCCCTCCTGGCGCTCATGCCGCAGAAGCTGTGGCTGCTTCTGCCCATTCCAGTCCTCTGGTGCGTCTTCAGCGCACTCACCCTTCTGGCCATGGAGGATGCAGGCGCCTGGGTGCCATTCGCGGTGATCGTCGCGACATCTGTCCTCCTCGTCGTCAGACGTTGACGGAAGCTCACTCCTTCACCGCTCCCGTCATCGACGAGACGTAATAATCGACGAAGAAGGAGTAGAGAATGACCACGGGCAGCGAACCGAAGAGTGCGCCCGCCATCAGTGCGCCCCATTCGAAGACGTCGCCGCGCACCAGTTCCGTCAGCACGCCGACCGGTACTGTCTTGTTTTCCGAGGACTGGATGAATGTCAGCGCGTAGATGAACTCGTTCCACGAGAGCGTGAAGGCGAAGATGCCGGCCGATATCAGGCCCGGCACGGCGAGCGGCAGGATGATCTTGACCAAAATCTGCCAGCGCGTGGCTCCGTCCACCAGCGCGCTTTCTTCCAGTTCGAAGGGGATCGAGCGGAAATAGCCCATCAGGAGCCATGTGCAGAACGGTATGAGGAACGTCGGATAGGTGAAGATCAGCGCCAGCTTGGAATCGTAGATGCCGAATTTGAAGACGATGAAGGCGAGCGGAATGAACAGGATCGACGGCGGCACCAGATAGGCGAGGAAGATTAGCAGCCCGACGGGCCGCGCGCCGGTGAAGCGCACCCGCTCGATCGCATAGGCCGCGAAAACCGATGCAGCCAGCGACAGGATGGTCGAGCCTACGGCCACCAGCATCGTGTTCCAGAGCCAGCCCGGATAGGAGGTCTCGAAGAGCAGATACTTGATGTGGTCGAGCGTCGGACGGACCACCCAGAAAGGACTGTAATTGTTGTAGTCGGTCAGCTGCGCGTTCGGCTTCACCGCCGTGATCGCCATCCAGTAGAAGGGGAAGAGCAATACGAAGACGAAGACCGCCATCGGCAGGTAAAGCACGACGATCCGCCGCGGCAGGCGGTTCAGATAGCTCATGCCCTCGGCCGTGTCGGTGAGCACCTCGTCGTCGGTTCGTGTGGTCGTGTTCATTTTGTCCTCCCGCTCAATCCTGGCCGCCCTGCTGCCATTTGCGGCGTTGCAGACCGAAGAAGCTGAACATGATGGCGGCAAGCAGGAAGGGGATCATGGCGACGGCGATCGCCGCCCCCTCCCCGAGCTGCCCGCCCGGAATGCCGCGCTGGAACGAGAGCGTCGCCATCAAGTGGGTTGCATTGACCGGCCCGCCCTTGGTCAGCACGTAGATCAGCTGGAAATCGGTGAAGGTGAAGAGCACCGAGAAGGTCATGACGACCGCGATGATCGGGGTCAGCATCGGCAGGGTTACATAGCGGAAACGCTGCCAGCTGGTGGCGCCGTCGAGCGAGGCTGCCTCCTGCAGCGAAGCCGGGATCGTCTGCAGGCCGGCCAGAAGCGAGATCGCCACGAAGGGAATGCCGCGCCATACATTGGCGGCGATAACGGAAGCGCGCGCGTTGTTCGGGTCGCCCAGGAAGTTGATCGGCCCGTCGATGATCCCGAGCTGCATCAGCGACCAGGAGATGATGGAAAACTGCGAATCGTAGATCCACCAGAAGGCGAGCGCCGAAAGCACCGTCGGCACGACCCAGGGCAGGAGCACGATCGCGCGGAAGAAGGACTTGAAAGGCAGGTTTTCGTTCAGCAGCAGCGCCAGCCAGAGTCCGAGCACGAATTTCAGGATCGACGCCACGAAGGTGTAGAGCAGCGTGTTGTAGACCGAGAGCCAGAAGACCGAATCCCGGGCCAGGAACTCGTAATTCTCGATCCCGATGAAGACGCCGTCGCGGCCTATGCGTGTGTCGGTGAAGCCGAGCCAGACGCCCAGCCCGAGCGGATAGGTCAGAAAGCAGATCAGGAAGACGGCTGCCGGCAGCATAAACAGGAAGCCGAGCACATTGTTGTTCTGCATCAGCGAAGCCGTGGTGGATGGCTTTCCGGACGGCGTTATGGAGGACATCGGGCTTCTCCGGCTGGAGGAACGGATCTCGAGGCATTTGCCGGCAGCGTTTGCTGCCGGCTTTGAGGCGGCCCGTGGGCCGCGGGGGTCAGACGCGATAATAGCGGTTCGCCCGCCGTTCGGCCTCGATGATGGCGTCTTCCGGCGTTGCCTGGCCGGTGACCGCACTGGCGAACATGTCGACCAGGACGTAATCGGCCATTACGCCTGCCGAGGCATAGCCGAGCGGTCCGGCGTAGCCGTTCGGCCGCAGCGTCTCCGAGGCGCGCGCATAGGGCGCGTGGATCGGGTCCGAGGTCCAGACCGGGTTGTCGGCAAAGGCCTTCAGCGGCTGGCAGCAATAGGCGCTCGATCCCTCGATCCAGGCGTTCATCTGGTCGGCTTCCATCATGAACTTGAGATAGGCCTTGGCGGCCTCGGGATACTTGCTGTGCTTGAAGAGCAGGATCGAGCTCGTCTGGTGGAGTTCGACGCTCTGGCCGACCGGACCGACGGGGAAGTTGGTCGTGCGGATGTCGGCCGCAAGCTCCGCAAGGGCCGCGTCCTTCTTGGCCGCATAGTAGAGCGAGACGCCGTTTGCCGTCAGCGATACCTGGCCCGCAAGGAAGGCGCGGTTGTTGTTGATGTCGAGCCAGCTTTCGGTGCCCGGGATGAAGGTCTCGTATAGCGACTTTGCGTAGTTGACCGCTGCGAGCGTCTCCGGG
This sequence comes from Sinorhizobium sp. GQ132, assembly GCF_059758575.1. NCBI lineage: Bacteria > Pseudomonadati > Pseudomonadota > Alphaproteobacteria > Hyphomicrobiales > Rhizobiaceae > Sinorhizobium > Sinorhizobium sp. GQ132. The sequence continues at coordinate 447,914 of NZ_JCAXDX010000001.1, forward strand.
CTGTTGATCGTGACCTTGCCGCTCTCGTCGACCATCTTGCCGCCATGGCTCCACAGCAGCCAATGGGCGTAGTTGTTGCCGTCGCCGACCGCTTTGCCGTGGGGGAAACCGGCCGGGGTTCCCTTGGCCTTGAGGGCCTTGCAGAGTTCGAGAAAGCCGGCCGTGTCCTTGGGGAATTCACTGAAGCCGGCCGCCTTCATGTGGCTCTCGCGGTAGCAGACGGCGTTGCCGATCGCGGCCAGAGGCATGGCGATGAACTGGCCGTCGCGGCTCGCATACCCCTTCAGGCCGTCGTACCATCCTCCATATTTGTTGCCGAGATAGTCGGCGAGCTCCGTCAGGTCGACGAGCTTGTCGGGATATTGATGTGCGTCGTCGAACCAGCACATCACCATATCCGGACCGGAGCCGACATTGGCGGCAACCGCCGCCTTCGGCCGGATGTCCTCCCAGCTTTCCTTGTCGATGCGGACTTCGACGCCCGTGGCTTCGGTGAACTTCTTGGTGTTGGCGATCCAGGCGTCTTCATCGCCCTTGACGAAGGGCGTCCATCTGAGAAGCCTGAGGCTTGCCCCCTCCTCCGGCTTGTAGCTCGGCTCGGCCTGCGCGAAGGACGGGCGGATGCCCAGACCCGCAACGCCGGCGAGTGCGGCGGAGGTTGCGAGAAAATCACGTCTCTTTATCGGCATGCTACTCCTCCTCAAAATGCGGGAGCGTCTTCCTCCGGCATTCACCGTCCCGCTTGGCGAATGCGGCTTGAGCGATGCCGGCGATTGCCTGGCATCTTTATGGGCCGCGAAGGCTCCTCCCTCCGTCAGCGACGTCAGCCGACCAGCCGCCGTCCCGTTCCGGCGTCGAACAAGTGCACATGCGCGGCATCGATCGCGAGATGGATCGTTTCGCCGGGCTTGGCATTCACCCTCTCGCGGAAAACACAGGTCACATCGTGCCCGCCGAGCCTTGCGATCAGCTGCGTCTCATAGCCGGTCGGCTCGATCACCGCGATTTCTGCCGGCAGCCCGTTCGGGTCGAGCGCCATGTATTCGGGCCTGAGACCGTAGACGAGATCGCGCCCTTGGGCCGCTGCCGCCGGCTGCGCCACGGGCAGAGCCGTTCCGTCGGCGGTGAGGAAGGCATTCGGATTGTCCGGATCGAGGCGGCCCTTGAGCATGTTCATCGCAGGCGAGCCGATGAAACCGGCCACGAAGAGATTGGCGGGGTTGTCGTAGAGCTCGAGCGGTGCGCCGATCTGCTCGACGATGCCGTCATGCATGACGACGATCTTGTCGGCCATGGTCATCGCCTCGATCTGGTCGTGCGTCACGTAGACGGTCGTGGTTTTCAGCCGCTGATGCAATTCCTTGATCTCGGCGCGCATGGCGACGCGCAGCTTCGCATCGAGATTGGAAAGCGGTTCGTCGAAGAGAAACACCTGCGGGTCGCGCACGATCGCCCGCCCCATGGCGACACGCTGTCGCTGACCGCCGGAAAGCTGACGCGGATAACGGTCCAGCAGCTTCGAAAGGCCGAGGATTTCGGCCGCCACGCCGACGCGCTTGTCGATCTCGGATTTGGGTCTGCTTGCCAGCATCAGGGAGAACGCCATGTTGTCGGCGACAGTCATATGCGGATAGAGCGCGTAGTTCTGGAACACCATGGCGATGTCGCGATCCTTCGGCGGCAATCGGTTGACCACCTGATTGCCGATGCGAATTTCGCCCGCGGTGATGTTTTCGAGACCCGCCAGCATCCGCAGCAAGGTGGATTTGCCGCAACCGGAAGGGCCGACGAGAATGACGAACTCGCCGTCCTCGATCTCGATGTTCACGCCCTTGATGACAGGGAAAGCACCGAAGGACTTCCGAACATCGACAAAATCCACGCCTGCCATTTGCGTTCCTCCCAGAACTGATCTTTACCCTTGCGGCCGCCAAATTCATCGTTTGCGCGATCGCGCCAGGCTGAAAACCTCTTTTTATCCGCGGCCGACCAGCGGCATCCTGGTCGCCATCACGGTCATTGTTAGAACATTGGCCGAGAGCGGCAGGCTCGCCATGTAGACGACCGCCTCGGCGATGTGCTCGATCGGTATCGTCGGCTCCGCCGCAACCTCGCCATTGGCCTGCAGCACGCCGGTGCTCATCCGTGCCGTCATGTCGGTCGCAGCATTGCCTATGTCGATCTGACCGCAGGCGATGTCGTGCATCCGGCCATCGAGCGCCGTCGATTTCGTGAGGCCGGTAATGGCGTGCTTGGTCGCGGTATAGGGCGCCGAATTGGGCCGCGGCGTCTGCGCGGAAATCGAGCCGTTGTTGATGATCCGGCCCCCGCGCGGCGTCTGCGCCTTCATCAGCCGGAAGGCATGTTGCGTACACAGAAAGGCGCCCGTCAGGTTCGCCGCGACGATACCGTTCCACTGTTCGAAGGTCACCTCTTCGAGGGGCACGGGCGGCACGTTCGAGCCGGCATTGTTGACGAGGAGGTCCAGCCGGCCGAATTCCGCCCGGACGGCGGCGAAGAGAGCCGCGACCTGATCCGGATCGCCGACGTCGCAGACGACCGCGCGGACGATATTGGCAGTCCGCCCGCCGATATCGCCGGCCGCGGCCTCGAGTACATCCGGACGGCGGCCGGTGATGACGACGCTGTAGCCTTCCGCACTCAAGGCCTGGGCTATGCCCCGGCCGACACCGGTCCCGCCGCCCGTGACCAGCGCGATCCTGCCCTCGCCCGATCCCTTCGCCTGCGCCATCTCAGATCCTTCCTCCGAGTTCGTCTTCGATATGGATGCGGATGATCTCGTCGAAATTGCTTTCGGCCGTAAAGCCGAGTTCTCGGGCACGGCGAGCATCGAAGTCGGTCGCCCAGCCGGAGACGATCGTGCGGATCACCGGGTCCGGTTCGCGGCGGATGAGGCCCACGGCCTTCCGGCCGGCAATGCGGCCGAGCGCCTCTATCTCCTCGCCGACCAGCGCCGAAAGCCCCGGCATGGTGAGGTTCCGCCGCGGTCCGATGATATCGGTATCCATTCGCGCCGCATGGATGAAGAAGCCCACGGCCGAGCGCGGGCTCGCGAACCAATGCCGGACATTCTCGTCCACCGGCAGGATAGCCTCCTGGCCGACGAGCGGCTCGCGCAGGATGTTGGAAAAGAAGCCGGATGCGGCCTTGTTCGGCTTTCCGGGCCGTATGCAGATGGTCGGCAGCCGAATGCCGATACCGTCGAAGAAGCCGCGGCGGGTATAATCGGCGAGCAGCAGCTCGCAGATCGCCTTTTGCGTCCCGTAACTGGTGAGCGGCGTCGTGAGGAATTCGTCGCCGATCTTTTCCGGGAACGGCTGGCCGAAGACGGCGATAGAGGAGGCGAAGAGGACGCGCGGGAGGTAGCGCTCGCGCTGTCCCTCGCGGCGGATCGCCTCGAAGAGCGCACGCGTGCCGTCGAGATTGACCAGGTAGCCTTTGTCGAAGTCGGCCTCCGCCTCTCCCGAGACGATCGCCGCGAGGTGGAAGATCACGTCGGGCCGCGACGAGATCAGGCGCTCTGCGCTGCCCTCGGTAGACAGGTCGATGGCAAGCGTCGTCGCAAGCGACGAAAGCGCCGGAGGCACGGGCGGCTCAGCCACGTCAGCCAACGTCAGGCTGGCGATCTCGCGTCCCAGACATCCGGGCTCCGCGGCCAGCCTTTCGACCAGCTTCCGGCCGATCATGCCGGCGGCACCTATGACCATTACATGCATTTTCGGCGAACCTCCTCCTGTTCAGCCACCCGGTCGGTCCTGCTCAGCTTGACTTTCTGTTCGTTCCGTCTGCCTCCTCGTCCGCCAGCAGAGCCTTCGTCGTTTCATAGATCCGGATCAGATGATGGTGAAAGGCGGCAATGACGGCCGCCCGGTCATGCCGCCTCAAGGCGGCGACGATGTCGCTGTGATCCTTGTAGCTCGCTTCGATTGCTCCCGGCCGTGACATGGCGCTGCGCCGGTAATCCATCATATAGGTGTAAAGGTCGGTGACAAAATCGGAGAGCAGCGGATTGCCACAGGCCCGGTAGATCGCCACGTGGAACTCGCGGTCGCAGATCAGAAAGCGCATTGCGTCGTCACCGCAGATCTTCTGCGCATCGAGAAGGCTGTCAAGCTTGCGCAGCGCCTCTTCGTCGATGTTTTCGGCCGCGTCGCCGACCACCTTCAACTCGATATGGAGCCTTGCGGCGTGAACGTCCTCGAGATCGTAGCTGTCGATCGCGTTCGGAGAAGCGATCGTCACCGTGACATGGCTGAGATCGACATTCCCGACGCGGGTTCGGCTTCCTTGCGACACCTCGACCACACCGCGCGCCGCCAGCGTCTGGATTGCGCCGCGCACGGTTTCGCGGCTCACATGGAGCACGCTCGCAAGCTCGCGTTCGCCCGGCAGCACGTCGCCGGGCCTCAGCATGTTGGTCGCAACCAGCACCATAAGCTTGTCGGCGATGAGGTCGCGCGCGGTACGGCGTTCGAGGCTCTTCCCGACTTTCGGCATATGCGTGAGGATTGGACTTCCGTTCACCGCGGCCTCCCAACTGATCCACTGGTTGGTCCAGCAGATCAGTATGACGAATAGAGGGCTTGTCGGAAGGTGCGGTCAAGACATGTTCGTTGCGGCAGCGCACCAATAATGCACGGCGCCGTTGTGCGGCGCCGTGTGAGCGGCAAAACGCGGAACCAGCCCGGTTGTGAATAGATGCAAGGAGGCACTCTATCCGTGATCATGTCCCTCATGGTCGCCGAGCGACGGCAGGTCGAGGCTGAAGGTTTTGGCAAGATCGGCGACTTGCTGCGGGCTGAGATAGCGGGGATTGAGGTTGCGCAGCAACAGGTAGAGCTTTGCGGTCTCTTCCAGTTCCTCCGTCGCAAAGACCGCGGCCTCCAGACTGTCGCCGGCGACGACGGGACCGTGATTGGAAAGCAGCACGGAGGAATATTTGCCCGCAAGCCCGCGGATCGCATCGGCGACGGCCGGGTCTCCGGGGCGGTAATAGGGCACGAGCGCAGTCTCCCCGGCCCGCATGAGGTAATAGGGCGTCATCGGCGGAAGGGCCGCTTGCGGATCGATCTCCGGCAGCATCGTCAGCGCGACCGCGTGGGTCGAATGGAGATGCACGATGGCACGGGCGCTGCCGCGAGTCTCGTAGAGGGCGGAATGAAGCGGGATCTCCTTGGTCGGCTTGTCGCCCGAGACAAGCCGGCCGCCGGCATCGAGGCGCGAAATACGCGCTGGATCGAGGAAGCCGAGCGAGGCATTGGTGGGCGTCACCAGCCAGCCGCCGTCATCGAGTTTCATCGATATGTTTCCGGAAGAGCCGGGGGTCAGGCCCCGCTCGAAGAGAGAGCGGCCGTAGCGGCAGATTTCCTCGCGAAGACGCGTTTCGGACATTGGTGGTCCTTTCGTTCAGGCTGTATCGCCTTCCATCAGTTCAAATCCAAGATCGGCGATGTGAGACGGGTGATCGTTGATGACCAACTCGGCCGCCAGCTTTCCCGTCGCGACGCGAGGCGTGCGAATGGTCGTCAGAGGCTGCGGCGTGGCCTGGCCGATATCGAGGCCGTTATGGCCGAAAAGGGCGAGCCTGGTTGGGACGGAAATGGCGCATGCAAGACAATGAAAATATCCGCCGAGCGCCATGTCGTCGTTCGAGAAATAGACCGCATCGAGTCCCGGCGCCCTTCGAAGAAGCTGATCGAGCCCCGTCCGCCCGCTTCCAACCGAAGAAGCGCCCGGACGGATTTCCCGATCCACAAGGGCGACGCCGGCCAGGTTCAGCGCTTCACGGAAGCCGTCGAAGCGTTTGCCGGCGCGTGTGTCGCGGTCGAGATCGTGGCCGACATAGCCGATCCGGCGATAACCGCGCTTCAACAGGAATTCGGCGCTCGCCCGACCCGCCTCACGATTGGAAAAGCCGACCGCCAGGTCTATGGCGCTCCCGTCGATGTCGAGCAGTTCGACGACGCGACAGCCGCTCGCCCGCAGCATCTTGAGCGTGCCTTCCGTATGCTCGAAGCCGGCAAGCATCACCGCCGTCGGCCGCCAGGCGAGCATGGCGGCGACGAGGGCCTCCTCGCGCTCCGGCTCATAGTCCGTCACGGAAAAGACGGCCTGATAGCGATTTTCCTCCAGAACGGCGCCTGCCCCCCGCAGCACGTCCGGGAACACGATGTTGGTGAGCGACGGGATGACGAAGGCGACGAGGCGGGACCCGGCCGAGGCCAAGGTTCCGGCGATCCGGTTCGGCACGTAGCCAAGCCGCTCGACCGCATCCAACACGCGCTCGCGGGCCTTGCCGGAGAACGAGCCGTGATTGCGCAGCACGCGGGAAACCGTGCTTTCACCCACGCCCGCGGCTTCCGCCACCTCTGCGAGCGTTACGGGTGTCTGCTGCTTGAAGTCCGTCGCCACTTCGCGCCTGTTCCAGTTTAACGAGACCGTTCACGGCTCTCATCGACTTCGTAGGCGGATTTTTTTGGCAGCGCTACCAATATTGGTTGGCAGCGCTGCCAATAATCCCTAGAACGAGTGACCGGCAACTGGAGGAGACGAAATGGCATCGAAGATCGCAGTGCTCGGGCTCGGCTCGATGGGCTTCGGAATGGCGTGCTCGCTGAAAAGCGCGGGCCTCGACGTGTCTGGCTACGACGTTGCCCCGCCCGCAGTGGAACGTTTCGTTGCCGAAGGCGGTCGCGGAGCGGGCACGCCAGGCGAAGCCGTGACGGGCGCCGACATCGTCGTTTCGGTGGTCGTGAGCGGCGCGCAGACCGAAGCCGTTCTGTTCGGCCGGGATGGTGTTGCAGACGCGATGAAGCCCGGCGCCGTCTTCATATCGTCCGCGACAATGGATCCGGCGATCGCGCGCGACCTGGCGCAGCGGCTCGAAGGACTGGGGTTTCACTATCTCGACGCGCCGATCTCAGGCGGCGCGGCAAAGGCATCGAAGGGCGAACTGACGATCATGGCCTCGGGATCGCCGCAGGCCTTCGCCGCCGCCCGACCGGCCCTCGACGCCATGGCCGCCAAGGTCTACGAACTCGGCGAGACCGCCGGGACCGGCGCCGCCTTCAAGATGATCAACCAGCTTCTGGCCGGCGTGCACATCGCAGCCGCCTGCGAAGCGATCGCCTTTGCGGCGAAACAAGGGCTGGACCTCGACAAAGTATACGAGGTGATCACCGCCTCGGCCGGCAATTCCTGGATGTTCGAGAACCGCATCCCGCATGTGCTGGCGGGAGATTACGCCCCGCTGAGCGCCATCGAGATTTTTGTGAAGGACCTCGGCATCGTCCAGGATATGGCGCGCGCGGAGCGCTATCCGGTGCCGCTCGTGGCGGCCGCACTGCAGATGTATCTTGCAGCCTCGGGCACAGGCATGGGGCGCGACGACGATTCCTCCCTCGCGCGGCTCTACGCCCAGCTCTCCGGGGCCACGTTGCCCGGCACGAATAACCCCTAAGGAAAACGCGCATGCCCGTATTTGCCGCCAATCTGACGATGATGTTCACCGAGTGGCCGTTCCTCGACCGCTTCGACGCGGCCGCCGACGCCGGGTTCGCCGCCGTCGAGTACCTTTTTCCCTACGAGGTGCCTCCGGAAGCGATCGCCGAACGGCTTGCCCGCAACAGGCTCGAGCAGGCGCTGTTCAACCTGCCGCCGGGCGATTGGGCAGCCGGCGAGCGCGGAATCGCCGCCCTGCCCAGCCGCTTCGACGGGTTGAAATCGGATGTCGACAAGGCGCTCGACTACGCGGCGGCGACCGGCGCCAAGCGCCTGCACCTGATGGCTGGTCTTGCTGATCCGCGCGACCCGGAGGCCGCATCCCGTTACCGCCGCTCGGTCGCCTATACCGCCGGGCGCCTGGCCGACGAGGGCATCGATCTCCTCGTCGAGCCGATCAACGGGCGCAACATGCCGGGATATTTCCTCAACGATTTCGGGACCGCCGAGCGGCTCATCGCCGAACTGGCGCTCCCCAACCTGAAGCTGCAATTCGACATCTATCACCGGCAGATCCTGCACGGCGACGTCGCAATGGCTCTCCGCCAACTGATGCCGGTCACCGGCCACATCCAGATCGCCAGCGTGCCCTCGCGGCACGAGCCCGATGGCGAGGAGTTGAACTATCGCTACCTCTTTGATGAAATCGACCGGCTCGGCTATGGCGGCTTCGTCGGTTGCGAATATAACCCGCGCGGCCGGACGCTGGACGGCCTCGGCTGGTTCAAACCCTTTCGACGGAGCTGACCCATGACAATCCTGCTCGGATCGATCGCCGACGACTACACGGGCGCCTCCGATCTTGCGAATACGCTGACGAAGAACGGGCTTCGCACCGTGCAGACGGTCGGCATTCCCGATCCATCGCTCGCCCTGCCCGACGTCGATGCAGTGGTCGTTTCCCTGAAGATCCGGTCGGTCGCAGCGGAGGAGGCCGTGGCCGCCGCCCTCGCGGCCGAAAGCTGGCTGCGCGGCCGAGGCGCCGCCCATGTGCTCTACAAGATCTGCTCCACCTTCGATTCGACGGATCTCGGCAATATCGGGCCGGTGACCGAAGCGCTTCTGAGCGTCTCGGGCGGCGACATCGCCCTCGTTACGCCGGCCTTTCCGGAAACGGGGCGAACCGTCTATCTCGGCCATCTTTTCGTCAACGGCCAGCCGCTCGACGAAAGCCCGTTGAAAGACCACCCGCTCAACCCGATGCGCGATGCCAATCTGGTGCGGGTGCTCACCCGCCAGTCGCGCGGCAAGGCCGGCCTCATCGACCTGCCGACCGTCACGCGCGGAGCCGATGCGATAAAGGCGAGGCTCGATCGGTTACGCGCCGAAGGCGCCGCCGCGGCTATCGCGGATGCGGTCTTCGAACGCGATCTCGAAACGCTCGGCGAAGCGGCGCTCGAAATGCCCGTCTCCACCGGCGCGTCCGGCCTGGGTCTCGGCCTCGCCCGCGCGATTCTGCGCTCCGGCCGGGCTTCGGCAAGCGACGGGGAAAGCGACGCCATCCGCTCCGTCGGCGGTCTTGCCGCGGTGGTCGCAGGCAGTTGTTCGGCGGCAACGCTGAAGCAACTCGACGCGGCGGAACGCCATATGCCGGTGCTGCGGCTCGACACGGAAAAGCTCCTCGCCGGATCGGACGAGATTTCCGCAGCCGTCGCCTGGGCCGGGGAACGGATTGCCCAAGGCCCCGTCGCCATCGCCGCGAGTGCCGCGCCGGAGGTCGTTTCGCGTCTGCAGGCGCGCTACGGGCGAGAGGCATCCGGGCACGCGATCGAAACGGCAACCGCCGCGATCGCCGGCGAACTGGTAGAGCGCGGCGTGAGACGCCTCGTCGTCGCCGGCGGAGAGACCTCCGGCGCGACCGTCGACAGGCTCGGCATTCCGGCTTTCCTGATCGGTCCGGAAATCGCGCCCGGCGTCCCCGTGCTGAGGACGATCGGCACTGCCGGAAACGACATGTTGCTGGCGCTGAAATCGGGCAATTTCGGCGGCGAGGATTTCTTCGCCACGGCACTGTCGATGATGCGGTGAGAGGGAGGGCGGTCCCCCTCGTCCGCCGCCCCCCGCTGCACGCTTCCTCAAATCGGACCGAGTAGAGCATGCAGACTTTGCGTTTGCCGCAGCGCGTCCGCGCGACGGCTCTTACAGGCCGTTGTCCTTCAGGATCTGCGCGGCGTTTTCCTTGGTCACCTTCATCGTGTCGAGCGTGACGGTCTTTTCGACCTTTTCCCCCTTCAGGAACTTCACCGCCTGGCGGAAACCCTCTGCTCCCGGCGTCGCATAGAGGAAGGTCGCGGTGAGTTCGCCGTTGTTGACCCAGGTCACGCCTTCGTTCGGGAGCGCGTCGATGCCGATGAACTTCATTTCCTTCTCACGACCTGCGTCCTTCGCCGCCAGATAGGCGCCATAGGCCATCGGATCGTTGTGGCCGTATACGAGATCGATCTTCTCGTTGTTGCGCAGCGTCGTCGCCATGATGTTGTAGGCCTGGTCCTGCTTCCAGTCGCCGGATTGCTGATCGAGAAGGTTCTTGATGCCGGGCTCCTTGTCGGTGAACTCGTGGAAGCCGTCGTGGCGGTCGTGCGCCGGCTGGGTGCCCATGCCGCCCCATATCTCGACGATATTGCCCTGAGCCTTGCCCTTTCCGCCGAGAAGCTCGACCGCATATTCGCCGGCCGCGCGGCCGATCAGTTTGTTGTCGCCGCCGACGAACTGGGTGTACTGGTCGGTCTCGACGTTGCGGTCGAGAACGAAGACCGGGATCTTGGCATCGATCGCCTGCTGCACCACGCCGGTGAGCCCTGCGGACTCTTTCGGCGACACGAGCAAGGCATCCACCTCCTGGCGAATGAGGTTCTCGACGTCTGCCACCTGCTTTTCCGTCCTGTCCTCACCGTCGGTTATGATCAGCTCGACGTCCGGATGCTTTGCCGCCTCGGCGATGATGTCCTTGTTGAACTGCGCACGCCACGGTTCGATCGTCGTCGCCTGGCTGAAGCCGATGCGAAACTTCTTGTCCTGAGCCAGGGCGTCGTGCGCCGGCATGAGCACGGTCGTCGCGGCGAGAACGGCGGCGACCGCCGTCAGTTTGATGATGTCACGGCGTTTCATTTCTTCTTTCCTCCCATTGTCATGGATAACGTCTCTCCCGACGTCCGCTCCTCGGCGGACGTATCTCCTTGAGCCGGACGCCGGCTTGCGCCCGGCAGCCGCAATTGCGCGAGAAGGTCGTAGGCATTGCGCTCCTGAACGAGCACCGTGCCGATGATGATCACGCCCTTCAGTACCAGCTGAAGATTGGAATTGATGTTGTGGAGCTGCAGGATGTTGGAGAGCAGGCCGAAGATCAGGACCCCGCAGAACGTCCCGGCAAGGCTCCCGCGCCCTCCCATCAGGCTCGTCCCGCCGATGACCACCGCCGCGATCGCATCCAGTTCGAGGCCCGCGCCGGCGTCCGGCTTGCCCTGGCGGTACTGGGCCACATAGAGGACCGCGGCGATGCCCGCGAGAAGACCCGATACCGCATAGGTGACGATCTTCACCCGGCCCGCATTGATGCCGGAAAGGCGCGCCGCCTCCTCGTTTCCGCCGATCGCATAGACATAGCGGCCGAATGGGGTGAACCGCAGCACGGCGCCATAGAGAAGAATCGCGACGATGAAGAATATGCCGGGCATGGGCACGACGCCGAAGACGAGCTGCCGCAGCATATCGAAATCGGCGGTAGCATTGCTGCCGGTATAGACCGGCAGAACGGCATTGTTCTGCCCGGCGGTGAGCCGGGCGATGCCGAGCGCCGTGACCATCATGGCAAGCGTGACGATGAAGGGCTGCAATCGTCCGACCACGATGATCGCGCCGTTGACCGCGCCGAACATGAGTCCGACCGCCGGCGCCACGAGCAGAACGCCGAGCACGCCGAATTTCGTCTGCATCTGAGGCAAGAGGAAACTTAGAACCAGGGCACAGAGAACGATGCCGGCTGCGGCGGGCAGAACGGTACCGCGGGTCCGGTCAAGCCGGATGTCGCGGACATGTGTAACGCCCGCACGTGATTTCTCGATATTCAGGAAGACGAAGCGTACTGCCGCCGCACCGCCGACCAGAACGGCAAGCCCGACGGACGGCAGCCCCAGATAGAGGGCGGCCGTGTCCCCCGGAACGGTCAGGAGCATCGCGCAGACGACGGTGCAGATCGCCATCAGCGAGCCGACCGAAAGGTCTATGCCGCCGGTCAGAATGACGGCCGTCATGCCGGTGGCGATCAGCCCGGTGGTCGATACCTGCCGCAACACGTCGAGGAGATTGCCGGAGGAGAGAAAGATGTTCCTGCCCGACGACGTCGCCGGCGAGGACAGGACTCCGATCAGGAAGATGGCGATCAGCCCCCAATAGAGTTTCGTACGGGAGAGAGCCTTCAGGAAATTCATGCAACCGCCCTTCCGCGTGCGCTCCGCGGGGCGGCGAGCTGCATGATGCGCTCCTCGCTCGCCTCCTCCCGCGAGATGAGCCCGGTCTGCCGTCCCTCGGCCATCACCAGAATGCGGTCGGCGAGGAGCAGGAGTTCCGGCAGTTCGGAACTGACCACCACGATCGCCAGCCCGTCGCCGGCGAGCTTGAAAATGAGATCGTAGATCTCGCGCTTCGCACCGACGTCGATGCCGCGCGTCGGCTCGTCGAGCAGAAGGACACGCGGACCGGTCGCCAGCCACTTGCCGATGACGACCTTCTGCTGGTTGCCGCCGGACAGGGTTCCGGCCGCCTGATCGGTGCTCGCACAGCGCACGCCGAGCGCATCGACCGCCCCTTTCGCGAGCGCACGCTCGCCTCCGAAGGAGCGCAGCCCGAATCGGGCGAGCCTTCCAACAAGCGGCAGGGCCACATTGTCTCGGATCGATTCGTGAAGATGCAGCCCCTTCGCCTTGCGGTCCTCCGTCACCAGAGCAAAACCGAGGCGGCGAGCATCGCGTGGCGAGCGGATATCGACGGCGATGCCGTCCAGCCGGATTTCACCGCCGCGAAGGCCTTCATTCGATGCAAAGATCGTCTCCAGGATTTCCGTGCGTCCCGCGCCGAGCAAGCCGCCGATGCCGAGGATCTCGCCGGCGCGAACGTCGAAGCACACGCCCTTCAGCACGTCGCGCCAGCCATGACGTCCGGGAACGGCAAGCGACAGGTCCCTGACCGAAAGGACGGGCTCGCCGCCGCCTTTGCCCCGGTCGGCCGGGTGCGCGTCGAGGAGGTTGCGACCCACCATTGCGGCGATGATCGTATTCTCGTCCAGTCCGGCCATCGGCCGGGTCCAGACATGCCGGCCGTCGCGGAAGACGGTGACCCGGTCGCTGAGCTGCATCACCTCGTCGATCCGGTGCGAAATATAGATGATGCCGACGCCGTCGGCCGCGAGTTGCCGCATGATCTTGAAGAGGCGCCGACACTCGCCGGGCGAAAGCGCCGAGGTCGGTTCGTCCATGATCAGAATGCGCGCTTCAACGGAGAGGGCCTTCGCGATCTCGACGAGCTGTTGTTCGCCCACCCGCAACTGCCCGACGCGCGCCTCCGGGTCGAGTTCGATGCCGAGACGGTTCAACAGCCCTCGTGCGGCCTCCAGGCTCGCCTTGCGATCCACGAAAAGACCGGCGATCACCCGTTCGCGGCCGAGAAAGATGTTGTCGGCGACGCCGAGTTCGGGGACGAGGTTGAGTTCCTGATGGATGATGGCGATTCCGGCCGCCTCGGCATCGCGCACATTGGAGAAGCGGGCGGTTTCTCCATCGACGCGGAAGGTGCCCTCGTAGTCCGGGTAGACGCCGGACAGGACCTTCATCAGCGTCGACTTGCCGGCGCCATTCTCGCCCATGAGCGCATGGATTTCGCCCGCGCGCAGTTCGAAGCGCACATCCTTGAGCGCCGCGATGCCGCCGAACGATTTCGAAACCGCTTCAGCCGCCAGAACTGGCCGGCCGGATTCTTTGGTGACCGAATCACGGGGGATAGCATCGCGCATGATATTGGCAGCCTCCCTACCGCCGACATCTGACGCTCTATTCACCTATTTCCCGCAGCCTATTCTAAACGTTTCGATGATGTCAAGCAGGCCGTTCCGGGCTCGATTGCCTAATTCCTGCATTTCAAATAGAGTTTCGCAAGCGAACCATCGAAACGTTTCAGAAGAAATGCAGCAGCGACGAAATTCACGGAAATCCGGTGCACCGACCATGCTCGACGTCGCCAAGGCGGCGCATGTCTCTGTGGCGACGGTCTCGGCCGTGATCAACGGCTCGGCCCCGGTCAGTCCGGAATTGCGCAGCCGCATAGAGCAGGCGATCGGCCTCATAGGCTACAAGCGCAACGCGATCGCCCGCAGTCTCAAGCTCGGCACGACCCGCACCGTAGGCCTGATGGTTGCTGATATCACCAATCCCTTCTTCACCGATGTCGTGGCGGTGATCCAGGACGTGCTGCATCGGGCCGGCTACGCCGTGATGCTCTGCTGCAACGACGAGGACGTTGCCTTGCAGGACGAGCAGATCGCCCTGTTGATCGACCGGAGCGTGGACGGCCTGATCATCGCGCCGGCCGGAGACGACGAGACGCTGAAGCGCATGATCGCGAGCGCCAATCTTCCAACCGTGCTGATCGACAGGCTTTGCGACGGCATCGACACCGATGCGGTCGTGCTCGACAATCGTCGCGCGGTTCAGGACGCAACGGTCTATATGCTCGGCCTCGGCCATCGGCGCATCGGCTATATTTCGGGCTCGCTCGACACTTCGACCGGGCGGGAGCGTCTTGCCGGCTATCGGGCAGCGTTGGAAGCGGCGGGCCTCCCCTGCGAGGAGGACCTGATCCGGATCGGCAATTTTCGGGAGAAGGACGCCTACACTGCGGCGATCCAGCTGCTGACGAGTCCCGAGCGGCCAACGGCGGTTTTCTCAGCCAACAACCTGATGGTCATCGGGGTGATGAAGGCGATCCGGGACATCGGCCTTCGCTGCCCGGACGACGTTTCGGTCGCAAGCTTCGACGATTTTCCCTGGGCCGACGTCTTCCAGCCGCATCTGACGACGATCGCCCAGCCAGTCCAGGCGATCGGCGAACAGGCCGCGCAGCTCGTGCTCGACCGCCTTTCCGGCGCTAGCCCGGAAGCGCCGCGCCGGCTCGTGCTTCAGGGAAGACTGGTGATTCGCGACTCCTGCCGGCCGGCCGGCAGCCTGGCGCCGCGCGCGATCGCCTGACCCATTTTCGCAAAAGGATCGCGCTATCGGGCGTCAGTCGTCGTGCAAGGCGCGAGCGATCGGCGGGCCGAAATTCAAGTCGCGGAACCTTGCCGCAAACCCGGCGCGCTCCGGCGAACAGGCCGTGACGCCGGCCTCGGCCTCGGCGGCGGAAAAGGGACAGAGCCGTGCCATCTGCCAGCGTTCCTCGCCAAAGCGGAATTGCACCCGCACCGCATCGTCATGCCGCGTCAGCCGCACCTCCAGTGGGTCCGAAGGCGCCCTTGCGTGCAACGGAATGACCGACCAGTCCGATACGCCGCGTGTCACGACCACGCTGAAATGCATCAGTCCGTCGGTATATTCGATACCGCATTTGATCCAGTTCTGTTCGTCGAGCCGCAGCATCAGACCGGCCTGGTCGTAAAGCTGCTCATACTGGCCGACGATCGTCGCCGAGGCGGTGAAATCGCCTGAAACCGGACGAAGATAGGCATGTCCGCTGTCGCGCACGAAGCCGTAAAAGGTTTCGCGCCAGAAATCCGTCTTGGCGTCGGTCTTGAGCGACAGATAGCGTTCGTCGCCCTCCCAGCTTGCCGGCTCGTTCAGCCAGCGATAGGCGCTTGCCATTCTGTCCCTCCATCCGTCCCAGTGTTTTAATTGCTCGGCAGTTGTCGCGCACCCCACTCGCTCTTCGGGATCGCGTTGCCGATTGCGAAGCTGAAGGAAGTGACCGATGTCGTCTCGGGGCTCACTTCGCATTCGAAGTCGATGGCGTACCATGTCGACCGGCTGCGGAAGGCGCCGCCATCTGCGTTCAGGCCCGTCGGCGAGATGAAGCCCCCCGAAGGGCCGAAGGGAACGAGCATGTCCGGAAAGGCGCCGGGCATTTCGCGCCGCACCTGCTCGAGCGCTTCGATGCTGCAGAGCTGCACGATCCGCTTTTTCGGCGGCAGCCTGCCGATCGCCTGTTTCACGCGGGGGTCCGACAGGGCGTTTTCAGAATAGAGTTCCTTCGCCTGGACGAGCTGGTTCGACTGGCGTTCGGCCATGGCCTCGGCCGGCTTTTGCGCCGGGTCCGCCCTTGCTTCCTCCAGAACCGGTTTCTCCTGGGGAACAGCTGCAGCCGGCGGCGTGGCTGCGGCATCGGCCGCCTCGTTCGCTGCGCTCCGGGCATCGACGCGCAATTGCGCAAGCGCGGTCCTGCGTTCCGCCGGCTTTTCGCTGGCGGTGTTTTCCGTTTTTGCCGGGGCGGGCCGCGAGGCCTCCGGCGTCTCGCTCGGCGTTTCGGACTTCTTCGGCGCGGCCGGAGGCAATTCGGGCCGAGGCGGCTTTTCCGTTTCGACCGGCGCTGCGGCCGACTCGAATGCCTCAGGCTGAGGACGCGTTTGCTCGCTCTTGGCCACGTTCGGCTTTTGCTCGGGCTTTTCCGCACTCTTCGGCTGCGCAACAAGCTCGACGCTGACGCTTTGCTCCTTTGCCGGCGCAGACAATTCCGGCAGCCGAACCAGCAGCAAGAAGGCGAGCGCCAGGTGCAGGGCGAGCGAGGTCGGCATGCCCCAACCGGTTTCCCCCCACATTTTCCTGGCGAAGTGCTGCATTGCTCAAAGATCACGGACTCGGAAGCACCGAACCTAAGAGTTCGAGCGCCCCGCAACAAGTGCGGGACGCGCGTCGGTCAAGCGTATTCGACCTGATAAGGCTTTTCGAAGAAATGCTCCTCGAGATTGCACCCGCTGCCGCCGCGGTCGATGACGACGAATTCAGAGGTCGAACGGAGCGGCGTCAGAATTCCGTGCCAGACATTTTGCGCGATGTTGACCCCCTGCCCCGGCGCGGTCTCGAAGGCGATCGGCTCTCCGGGTTCCCCGCCTTCGTCGGGCGCGACGACCACGAGAAAGGGATTTCCCGTCAGCGGGATGAAGGCCTGGCTTCCGAGCGGATGCCGTTCCACCATCTTCAGCGTCAGGGGGATGTCGTAGGGCTCGCCCTTCAAGAGGCTGACCAGCGTTCGGGCTTCCGGGCCGCTCGTCTCCACCTTCGCAAGGTCGTGATAGCGGATGCATTTGCCGGCGTTGATCGGAAAGCTCTTCGCATCGTCAGGCTCGATGACGTCGCCGAAGGGCGCGAACTCGCCGTGTGAAAGCGGGCGGATCGGTAGAGGTATCATGGTCTTTCCTCCCTGGTTGACCAATTGCCTTTCGGCGCCGGCACCGATCACTGGATCAGCACCGCCCTGAAATCATTGACGTTCGTGCCCGTGGGCCCCGGCTTGAAAAGGTCTCCAAGCGCATCGAAGGCCGCCCAGCTGTCGTTCTTCTGAATCAGCGCTGCGGCGTCCAGGCGCCGCGCCAGCAGGCGCGCGATCGTCGTATGATCGGCGAAGGCGCCGGCATTGTCCTCGGATCCGTCGATGCCGTCGGTATCCGCGGCGAGCGCCGAGATCCCGCCGATACCGTCGATGCCGAGCGCCAGCGACAGCAGAAACTCGCTGTTGCGCCCGCCGCGACCTTCGCCCCGGACCGTCACCGTCGTTTCGCCGCCGGAAAGGATGAGGGCGGGCTTCGGAAAGGGGCGGCCGCGCAGCGCCGTCTCGCGCGCGATGGCCGCATGAACGAGCCCGACATCGCGTGCCTCCCCTTCGATCGCATCGGAAAGAATGACGGCCTCTACGCCCGCGGACCGGGCCTTGGATGCCGCGGCCTCCAGTGAGACGCCTGCCGAAGCGATCAGTCGCACCTCGTCGCGGGCAAAGCGCGGATCGGAAGGTCTCGGCGCATCCGCCGCAGCGCTCGCCAGCCAGCGCATGACCTTTTCCGGCAAAGCGAGGCGATAGCGCTCGACGATCTTCAGGGCGTCGTCACGGCTGGCTGCGTCGGCGACCGTCGGGCCGGATGCGACCAGCGCCGCGTCGTCGCCGGGAATATCGGAGACGACGAGAGAGACGACCCTGGCCGGATGGGCCGCGGCGGCAAGGCGGCCGCCCTTGATCAAGGAAACATGCTTGCGTACCGCGTTCATCGCTCTGATCGGCGCGCCCGACGCAAGTAGCGCTCGATTGACGGCGATTTCATCCTCGAGCGAAAGCCCCGGTGGTGGTGCCGGTAGGAGCGCCGAACCGCCGCCGCAGATCAGCGCCACGACCAGGTCATCCCCGGTCAGGCCGCTGACCGCCGCGAGGAGCCGCTTCGATGCCTTCAGCCCGCCCTCGTCCGGCAAGGGATGGGAGGCTTCGAGCACCTCGATCTGCCTGCAGTGCGCGCCGAAACCGTAGCGCGTGACGACCACGCCGCTGAGCGGCCCCTCCCAGGCGCATTCGAACGCCCGGGCCATCTGAGCGGCGCCTTTGCCGGCTCCGATGACGACCGTGCGCCCCTTCGGCCGCTCCGGCAGATTTGCGGCGATGACGCGTTCCGGATCAGCGGCGGACACCGCAGAGGCGAACAGGCTTTCCAGGAATTGACGCGGGTTGGCGATGGCGGCCATTGTTCCTCCCGTTTAGAAATACGCGGGCGGCGGCTCCTCCTTCCGCCGCCCGGATGCATGATCTCCCCGACGGATGAGGCCGTCGGCCGATCATGCGCGTCCTCGATCGCGACTTATGCGACCTCGTGGTTTGCCATCCGTTCGAGCGCCCGCACGAGCCCGGAGTGGTCAAGCCCGCTGTCGCCATTGGCGGCGCAATTGTTGAAGAGCTCCTGGGTTGCCGCCGTGTTCGGCAGCGAGATGCCGAGGCTTTTCGCTCCCTGCAGCGCGAGGTTCAGGTCCTTCTGGTGCAGCGAGATGCGGAAGCCCGGCTCGAAGGTACGCTTGATCATCCGATCGCCATGGACCTCGAGAATGCGCGACGATGCGAATCCGCCCATCAGTGCCTCGCGGACGCGGGCCGGATCGGCTCCTGCCTTGGACGCGAAGACCAGCGCCTCGGAGACTGCCTCGATGGTCAGTGCCACGATGATCTGGTTTGCGACCTTGGTGACCTGACCGTCGCCGCAATCGCCGACGAGCGTGATGTTCTTGCCCATCAGCTTGAAGAGCGGCAGGGCGCGTTCGAAGGAGCTCGGCTTGCCGCCGGCCATGATGCTGAGAGAGGCGTTCTTGGCGCCGACCTCGCCTCCGGAAACCGGCGCGTCGATATATTCGGCACCGGTTTCGCGTATCTTCTTGGCGAACTCCTTCGTTTCGATCGGCGAGATGGAGCTCATGTCGATGACGAGCTTGCCCTCGCCCAGGCCGTAATAGACGCCATTCTCACCGAACAGGACATCCTTCACTTCCGGCGTATCCGGCAGCATCAGGATGATCGTGTCGACCGTTTCCGCGAGCGCCTTCGGCGTTTCGACGATTTCCAGTCCGTTGTCGACGAGCTCCTGACGCGGCGGGATGGCGAATTTGGACGTGATGATCTTGTGACCGGCATCCTGAAGGTGGCGCGCCATCGGCGTGCCCATGATACCCAGTCCAATGAAACCGATAGATGCCATCGTGCTTAGCTCCTGATTTGGATAATGTCTGCGGATTGTTTGCGCCGGCGCTCGATGCCGAGCCACCCAAGTCCTTCCGCGGTGGTCGTCAGCGGCTTGTATTCGCACCCGATCCAGCCGTCGTAGCCGGCGGCTTCCAGCGCGTCGAAGGCGAAGGGGTAGTTGATCTCGCCGGTCCCCGGCTCGTTGCGTCCGGGATTGTCCGCAAGCTGTATGTGCGCGATCTTTTCTCGGTAGCGCCTGTAGGTGCCGACGAGTTCGCCTTCGGTGCGCTGCTGGTGGTACAGGTCGTACTGGACGAAGAGGTTGTCGCTCCCCACCTCCTCGATGATCGACGCCGCCTGCCCGACCGTGTTGAGATAAAAGCCGGGAATATCGAAGCGGTTGATCGGTTCGATCAGGAGGCGGATGCCGCACTTGCCGAGTTCGGCCGCCGCAAGCTTCAGATTGGCGACGAGGGTCGTGCGCAGCACGCTGTCGGGCACACCGTCCGGGACAATCCCCACGAGGCAATTGACCTGACGGCAGCCGAGCGCGGTCGCATAGTCGATGGCCGTTGCGACCCCCTTGCGGAATTCGTCGATCCGATCCGGCAGGATCGCGATGCCCCGCTCGCCACCGGCCCAGTCGCCGGCCGGCAGGTTGTGCAGCACTTGCGTTAGGCCGTGGCGGTCGAGTTCGCCGCGCAGCGCCACCTTCTCGAATTCGTAGGGGAAGAGATATTCCACGCCTTCGAACCCCGCATTGGCGGCCAGTGCGAAACGGTCGAGGAACGGCGCCTCGTTGAACAGCATCGTCAGGTTCGCAGCAAATCTCGGCATGCGATCACTCCTCTGTGGTAAGCGGGATGCGGGCGGAACCGCGCAGGACGTTCTTCAATCGAGAAGGGCGGCAATCGCGGTCGGGGCATCCTCGCCGCGCTCGGCGAGTTCCTCGAACTCGACGACCGCGTTGATGTCCGCCCCCATGGCGATGTTGGTGACGCGCTCCAGGATGAATTCTATGACGACGGGCACCTGGTGCTCTTCCATCAGCGCCTGCGCCCGATCGAAGGCATCGGCGAATTCATTCGGGCTCCTGACGCGGATTGCCTTGCAGCCGAGCCCCTCGGCAACCGCCACATGGTCGACTCCGTAACCCTTCTCCGCGTCACCGTCGGCATTGATGTTGTCGAAGGCCAGACTGACCTCGAAATCCATGTTGAAGCCGCGTTGGGCCTGACGGATCAGCCCGAGATAGGAATTGTTCACGACCACATGCAGGTAAGGCAGCTTGTGCTGGGCGCCGACCGCGAGCTCCTCGATCAGGAACTGAAAATCGTAATCGCCGGAAAGCGCAACGATTTTCCGGTTCGGATCGGCGGCCCGCACGCCGAGAGCTGCCGGCAACGTCCAACCGAGCGGACCGGCCTGGCCGCAATTGATCCAGTTGCGCGGCTTGTAGACGTGCAGGAATTGCGCGCCGGCAATCTGGCTCAAGCCGATGGTCGAGACGTAGCAGGTGTCGCGGCCGAAAGTCTTGTTCATCTCCTCGTAGACACGCTGGGGTTTCAGCGGGGTCTGATCGAAATGGGTCTTGCGCAGCATCGTCCGCTTGCGCTCGCGGCACTCCTCGGCCCAGGCCGACCAGTCGCGCAGCTTGCCGGCAGTCTTCCATTCGGTCGCGACGTCGAGGAAGAGCTTGAGCGCGGCGCCTGCGTCGGAGACGATGCCGAAATCGGGCGCGAAGACGCGGCCGATCTGCGTCGGCTCGATATCGACATGGATGAACTTGCGGCTCTCCGTATAGGTCGGGACGTTACCGGTGTGGCGGTTTGCCCAGCGATTGCCGATGCCGAAGACGAAATCGGAGGCGAGCAGCGTCGCATTGCCGTAACGGTGCGAGGTCTGCAGGCCGCACATGCCGGCCATCAGCGGATGGTCGTCCGGGATGACGCCCCAGCCCATCAGTGTCGGAACGACCGGAACGCCGGTGATCTCGGCGAATTCGGTGAGAAGATCCGAAGCGTCCGCATTGATGATGCCGCCGCCGGCGACGATCAGCGGCCGCTCTGCCTCATTGAGCATGGCAAGCGCCTTTTCGGCCTGCGCACGGGTGGCGGAAGGCTTGTAGGCGGAAAGCGGCTCGTAGGTTTCCGGATCGAATTCGATCTCGGCAAGCTGTACGTCGACCGGCAGGTCGATGAGGACCGGCCCCGGCCGACCCGAGCGCATCAGATGGAAGGCCTTCTGGAAGACGAAGGGGACCAGCGCCGGCTCCATGACGGTGACCGCCCATTTGGTGACCGGCGCCGCGATTTTTGCGATGTCGACCGCCTGGAAATCCTCCTTGTCGAGACGCGCACGCGGCGCCTGCCCGGTGATGCAGAGGATCGGGATCGAATCCGCGGATGCCGAGTAGAGGCCGGTGATCATGTCCGTGCCGGCCGGGCCCGAGGTGCCTATGCAGACACCGATATTGCCGTGCTTGGCGCGGGTATAGCCCTCCGCCATGTGCGAAGCCCCCTCGACGTGGCGAGCGAGGATGTGACGGATCGATCCGCGCGCCCTGAGGGCCGAGTAGAATGGATTGATCGCCGCGCCGGGTACGCCGAAGGCGCAATCAATCCCTTCTTTTTCCAGAACATAAACCGCTGCGTCGACTGCGCGCATCTTGGCCATGGGAACTCCTCCTGTTTGATTGGAAGGTAAATCCATGCCGCCCCCGTTTCAACGAGTTTATGGAAATCATTCCCATCATATGGAAATAAAGATTTTCAACAAATAGGAGAAAATCGGATGCAATGGCTGTAGAGCATGATCTCAGGCGGCAACTGATTTGGAGACTGGCATGGAGGCGAACGGCAGGGGAAAGAGAGGGCGCAAGGCGGGAGAGAACGCCGCCCCGGCTTCCGTTCAGGTGCTGGACAGGAGCCTGTCCCTGCTGGCGATCATCGCCGAAGGGGACGGCTCGACCTTGACCGCGCTTTCGGAGCGCTCAGGCATGGCGCCTTCGACCGTGCACCGGCTGCTGACGTCGCTCGCCCAGCACGGGATGGTGGCGAACGACGCCGAGGCCGGCACGTGGACCGTCGGCGTCAAGGCTTTCGAGATAGGCAACGCCTTCCTGCGCTTCCGCAAGCTCGGCACGATCAGCCGTCCTTTCCTGAAGCGGCTCATGGACGAAAGCGGCGAGACGGCGAATATCGGCATTGAGGAAGACGGCGACGTCGTTTTCATTTCCCAGGTCGAAAGCCACGCGCCGATGCGCGCCTTCTTCCGTCCCGGGCGGCGGGGCCCGATCCACGCTTCCGGCATCGGCAAGGCCATTCTGTCGACTTGGTCCGATACGGAGATCGCCAAGACTTTGAGTGGCAGAACGCTCCCCTGCTTTACCGGTCGGACGCTCGCCACGCTGCAGGACCTGATACGCAATGTTCAGGAGATCCGCTTCCGCGGCTGGTCGGTCGATGACGAAGAGCACACGCTCGGCATGCGCTGCATCGCAGCCCCGCTCTTCAACGAGTACGGCGAGGCGATCGGCGGCATCTCGATCTCCGGCCCCACCGTCCGTATCGACGACGAGAGACTCGGCATCCTCGGCCCCGCCGTGCGCCGCACGGCGGACGAATTGACGCGCGCGATCGGCGGGCATAGGCCGGAGGAAGGCTGAAGGCGCTCCGCATCCATCTGGTCTGGTGTGTCATGCTTCGAAGTCCGTATCCGCGGCGGATGCCACAGGCAGAACGCGGAAGCGGAAGCGAGGGCGAGCGGCTCCGCCTCGACCTATCTCACCCGGAATCGGTCCTTTTGCCCGGCGAGCCTTGCGCTGCCTCCAGAAAGGCTGCGATGACGGGTCCGGGGTTCGGCCGGCTGATGACGTACACGTCGGCTTCCGGCGCGGGGTCGGCGAGCGGCCGGTAGACGACCCCCGGTCGCGAAAGAGTCCTTATGCATTCCGGGACGAGTGCGACGCCGAGCCCCGCGGCAACGAGGCTGGTGAGGGAATAGGATTCCACGACCTCGTTCGTGATATCAGGTACGAATCCCGCCGCCACGCAGCAATCATGCAGGTAGCGGGCAAAGCGGGAGTCCGCGAGCCTCAGGAAGACGAAACTTTCCTGCCGCAGGTCGCCGAGCGCGATTTTCCCGAAATCCGCCAGGCGATGGTGCTCAGGCAAGGCGATACCCACCTTCTCATGCCAGGCGACATTCGCGACGAGATCCGGATGGTTTCGAGGCCTGCGCACGAAACTGAGGTCGGTGCGATGGGACAGCAAGGCCGCCTCCTGCGCCTCGGGGTCCATTTCATGGATACGGACGAACACGCCGGGCCACGCATCCCGGAACCGCGCGATCAGGTTGGACAACGGCCCCAGCAGCACCGAGCCGGTCGTCGCAATGTTCAGCGCTCCTACCTGCCCGGAACCGATGGCGCGCGCCTGGCGGGTCGCATGCTCCACCTGGCCGAGAATCATCCGGGCGTGTTCGAGAAAGTCGGCGCCCGCCTCGGTCAGTTCGACATTGCGGCTGGAACGCTCGAACAGCCGCGTGCCGACTTCCGCCTCCAGATCTCTGATCTGCTGGCTCAATGGCGGCTGGGAGATGTTGAGACTCCTCGCTGCCGCCGTGAAACTGGCGGCCTCGGCGACAGCAACGAAATAGCGCAGGTGACGTAGCTCCATCACGAAGTCCTATCTATACATCATTCCTCTGGATCGAGTGGAACAATATATTGGACGTATCGCGGATCAAGCCTGTAAAGTTCTGGTGGAGAGGCGGAAGAACCCGTTTCACCTGGCATTCGATGGGATTCACATGCAGAAGAACTACTATTTTCCGGAAGGCGGCCACCCGCCTCAGACCAGCCTGCTTTCCGACCGCGCCATCTTCACCGAGGCCTATGCGGTCATTCCCAAGGGCGTCATGCGCGACATCGTGACGAGCTATCTGCCCTTCTGGACGAATACACGGCTCTGGGTGCTGTCGCGCCCGCTTTCCGGCTTCGCCGAGACCTTCTCGCAATATATCATGGAAGTCGGCCCTTCCGGCGGCAGCAACCGGCCGGAGACGGATCCCCGCGCCGAAGCCGTGCTGTTCGTGGTGGACGGCGAGTTCCATCTCACGCTCGGCGATGAGACGCATCTGATGCAGTCCGGCGGCTATGCCTTCATTCCGCCCGGCACCGAATGGAGCCTCAGAAACGAATCCGATGCGCCGGCGCGATTCCACTGGATCCGCAAGGCCTATGAGGAAGTCGACGGGGTTCCCCTTCCCGAACCGATCGTCACCAACGAGCGCGACATCCCCCCCTCGCCCATGCCGGAAACGGACGGGCGCTGGGCCACCACCCGCTTCGTCGATCCTTCCGACATGCGCCACGACATGCATGTCACGATCGTGACCTTCGAGCCCGGCGGCGTCATCCCGTTCATGGAAACCCATGTGATGGAACACGGACTCTACGTGCTCGAAGGCAAGGCCGTCTACCGCCTCAACAACGACTGGGTGGAGGTGGAAGCCGGCGACTATATGTGGCTCAGGGCCTTCTGCCCGCAGGCCTGCTATGCCGGCGGACCGGGCAAATTCCGCTATCTGCTCTACAAGGACGTGAACCGCCATATGACGCTCGGCAATCCGGGCAGGCTCGCCTGATATTGCAGCCTGCCGTGATCCGCCATAGCTTGGGTGCATGGCGACGCCGAAGCTGGAGGACTACCGCAAGAAGCGGAATTTTTCGAAGACGCCGGAGCCGGTCGGAAATCTGACCGGCGGCGGCAACCGATTTGTCGTGCACAAGCACCATGCGACCGCCGACCACTACGATTTGCGGCTCGAGGTCGACGGCGTCCTGAAAAGCTGGGCGGTGCCGAAGGGTCCGTCGCTCAACCCGGCCGACAAGCGGCTGGCGGTGGAGACGGAGGACCATCCCCTCGACTATATCGACTTCGAGGGCGTGATCCCCGAAGGCGAATATGGCGGCGGTCCGATGATCGTCTGGGACAAAGGCGTCTGGGCGCCGATGGGCGATGTCGAAGACGACCTGCGCAAGGGCGCCTTCAAGTTCCGCCTGGCAGGGGAGAAGCTTAACGGCGGATGGATGCTGGCCCGTCTGAAGCCTCGCCCGGGAGAAGAGGATCAGCGCAACTGGCTCCTTTTCAAGGAGCGCGATCCGGCCGCCGACACATCGATCGACATCCTTGCCGCCCGGCCGGAAAGCGTCAAATCCGGCCGGCGGATCGAGGAACTGGTGGAGAAGCCGAAGGAACCTCCAAAGGCGGTCAAGCTCAATCCCGGCGCGCTGGCCGGTGCGGCCAAGGGCGCACCACCCGAACGCATCGAACCTCAACTCGCAACACAGACGATTCTCCCCCCGGAAGCCGAAAAGAACGCGAAAAAGCCCGAGCTCTGGCTGCACGAGATCAAGTTCGACGGCTATCGCACCATGGCCCACGTTGCGGAAGGAAAGGTGCGCCTCGTCACTCGCGGCGGGCTCGACTGGACGAAGCGCTACGGAGACCTGCCGGAGGCGTTCCGGCGGCTGCCGTGCCGCGATGCCGTCATCGACGGCGAGATCGTCGTGCTGGACGAGACGGGGGTCAGCCGCTTCGCGCTGTTGCAGGATGCGCTTTCCACCGGCGCCGGCAACAGCCTCGTCTTCTACGCCTTCGACCTCCTGCATCTCAACGGCTGGAATCTTTTCGACGTCCCGCTCGAAAAGCGCAAGGCACTGCTGAAGAAATTGCTTGCAGGGCAGATCCCAAGCCGCTCGGCGATCCAGTTCAGCGATCATGTGGTGGGCGAAGGACGCGCGCTTTACGACCGGGCCTCCGAGATGGGCCTGGAAGGGATCGTCTCCAAACGCGTCTCCGCCCCCTACCGAAGCGGCCGGTCGAAGACCTGGACCAAGACGAAGGCGCTGAAGGCGGAGGATTTCGTGATCGTCGGCTACACCGTTTCGGAGGCGGCCGAGGGCATTGCGTCGCTTGCCCTCGGAGAGTGGGCCGACGGCGAGCTGGAATATCGCGGCAAGGTCGGAACCGGCTTCGACGCGCAGATGCTCAAGGAGTTGCTTGTGCGGCTCGAGCCCTTGCGGGCCGGCGCCGCAACGCTCGAAGGAGCGCCCCGGGAGATCATCTGGGTGCGGCCCTTGCTCCGGGCGCATGTCCACTACGGCAACCGGACAACCGACAACGTCCTGCGTCACGCCGTCTTCAAGGGGCTGCGCGACGTCGAGCTGTCGACGCCGGTTTCCATGTCGAGAAAGCGCCTGATCTCGGACGCGGACCTCGCAGGCATATCGATCACCAACCCGACCCGTCGGCTCTTCGGCAAGTCCGGCCCGACCAAGCTCGACCTCGCCGTCTACTACGCGATGATCGGGGATTTCATGCTGCCGCATATTCTCGGCCGTCCCGTTTCGCTGGTACGCTGCCCTACCGGCCGGACGCAGGATTGCTTCTTCCAGCGGCATCCCTTTACCGGCATGCCGCCTTCGGTCGCGACGTTCCAGGCAACCAACTCGGAAGGCGAGGCGAAAACATACCTATCGGTCGAGGACGCGAGAGGATACCTGGCGCTGGCGCAGTTCGGCGTCGTCGAATTCCACAACTGGGGCACGACACGCAAGCTGCTCGGCAAGCCGGATCGCATCGTCTTCGATCTCGATCCCGGCGAGGGCATCGCCTGGCGCGAGGTGGTCGAGGCCGCGATCCACATCAAGGCCGAACTCGAGGCGCTTACCCTCGTGCCCTTCGTAAAGACATCGGGCGGCAGGGGAGTGCACGTCGTCGTACCGGTCGTGCCGAAGCTCGACTGGAAAAAATTCCATCGGGCGGCGAGCGCGCTCGCGACCCGTCTCGCGGCCACCGCTCCGGACACCTTCACCACCACCATGGGCAAGGACAACCGCGTAAGGCGCATTTTCATCGACTTCCATCGCAACGCCCGCAGCCATACCTGGGCGGCCCCCTATTCGCTGCGCGCCCGCACCAATCTCCCCGCTTCGACCCCGCTCAGCTGGGCGGATCTGGAGACTATCGACGCTCCGGCGGATTTGAACTATTCTTCGCTGCCGGGCCTTCTGGCCACGTCCGGCGATCCCTGGGCCGATATCGACGACTTCGCGAGGGATCTGTCTATACTGTAGTCGTTGAGCGCGGGATGCAGGCGGAGACCGCATGCATTTTCCTCATCCCGCTCTGGCAGATGTGATCGTAGTGCCGCGTAGGAGACAACCATGGCACCCAGGGCAAGTTGGAAGGGCTATATCAGACTGAGTCTCGTGAGCTGTCCGG
Organism: Sinorhizobium sp. GQ132; assembly: GCF_059758575.1. NCBI lineage: Bacteria > Pseudomonadati > Pseudomonadota > Alphaproteobacteria > Hyphomicrobiales > Rhizobiaceae > Sinorhizobium > Sinorhizobium sp. GQ132. The sequence continues at coordinate 475,408 of NZ_JCAXDX010000001.1, forward strand.
TGAGGCTTTACCCCGCCACCAGCGCAAGCGAGCGCATTTCCTTCAATCAGCTTCACAAGGACACCCATAACCGGATCAACATGAAGCCCGTCGATCCGGAGCTCGGCCTCGTCGAGCGTTCGGACCTCGTGAAGGGCTATGAATACGAAGACAAGAAATACATCATCATCGAAGACTCGGATCTGGAAAGCGTTCGGATCGAATCCAATCACACCATGAACATCGAGGCTTTCGTCGATGCCGATTCCGTCGACGTGATCTACCAGGACGCCCCCTATTATCTGGCGCCGGACGGGGCCATGGCCGAGGAAACCTTCGTCGTCCTGCGTGAAGCTCTGCGCCGAAGCGGGAAGCTCGCGATCGCCCGCCTCGTGCTGTCCAGCCGCGAAAGGGTAGTGACCATCGGTCCGCGCGAGACCGGAATGTTCGTCTGCACCTTGCGCAATCCCAACGAGGTGCGCGGCACGGCGGATTATTTCGGCAACATTCCGGTGGGCAAACCGGATCCCGAGATGCTGCAGCTTGCCGAAGCGCTCATCGAGCAGAAGACGACGACCTTCGATCCGAAGCAGTACGAAGACCGCTACGAGGTCGCGCTGATGCAGATGATCCGCGAGAAGCTCAAGGGTCACAAGCCGATCATCGCGCAGGCGCCCGAACGCGGCAACGTCGTCAATCTCATGGATGCCCTCAAGGCGAGCCTTTCGCAGGCCAAACCGCCGGCCAGGAGCAAGCCCAAGGCGGAGCCCGCGGCAAAGGAGCCCGCTGCCAAAGCCGCGGCGGCGAAACGCGTGACGGCAAAACCCGCGGCCAAGAAGAAAGCCTGATGGCGGTTGCCGGTCGGACATTCGGTATCGTGGGTGCGCTCGCCGCCTTTCCGCGGCGGCTGGCGGCGCGCGAGGTCGAGCGCCAGGGCGGACACCTCAGGCGCGGTGTCAACAGGCAGACGAAGTTCGTGGTCTTCGGGCGCGGGCTGCTCGCAAAGGCGCCGGAAGCGGAGATCGAGGCCCGCTTCGACAGCGAAAGCGGCCAGCGTCGGTGTGTGCTCAGCGAGAACGGCTTCCTCCGCCTGCTCGGACTGGCGAGCGCCCCGGAAACATCGGCGCTGACGCGGCAATCTCTCGTCGACCAGTCCGGCATCTCCCCGCGCCACCTCGATCTTCTGTCGTTGTTCGACGCTTTCGAGCATGACGGCGAGCCCTATTCTTTCCGCGATCTGATCCTCGCCAGAAAATATGCCGGACTGATGGCCAGCGGCGCGGGCTGGAGCGCGATCGCGCGCTCGGTCCACCGCTCCGGAAACGTTGCCTCCCTCACGGCGCTCTCGCTGCACCATGAACGCAAGGATGCGATCTATGCGCGACGCGCCGAAGGCTTGAGCGAGCTCGACGGTCAATTGCTGCTCGACATCGGCTCTCCCGACGAGGAGGCTCTCGAAGATCTGTTCGCTCAGGCCGAAGCGGCCGAAGAAGCGGGGGAATACGACCACGCGGCCGCGTTCTACCAGCGCTACCTTGGCATCGACCGCACCGACGAGGTTGCAGCCTTCAACCGCGCCAACTGCCTCAGGGCCGCGGGGCGGGAGGCCGAAGCGGCCCAGGACTATGTCCGCGCCATCAAGCTCGATCCTTGCTTCGTCGAGGCCTGGTTCAACCTGGCCGGCCTGATGGGCGAACGTGGCCGCACGGACACGGCCAGGCGGCATCTGAGGAGAGCGATCGAAATCGATGGCGATTACGCCGATGCCATCTTCAATCTGGCGAAGCTGGAGTTCGATGCCGGCAATCTCACCGAAGCCCGCCGCTGGTGGACGCGTTACCTCGAGCTCGATCAGCATTCCGAATGGGCACGCGCCGCAGAACGCGGCGTACAGTTCGTGAACCTTCATCTCCTCTCCAGAACGGCTGGCTGACATGCACGGAAAATTCCTGTTCGACGGGCCGGGCGATGCGCCCGTCACCATCCTCCTCGCGCATGGAGCCGGCGCGCCGATGGATTCGACCTCGATGACCGCGGCCGCCCTGGCGCTTGCAGGGGTGGGTTTTCGCGTCGCCCGCTTCGAGTTCGGCTATATGGCAGCGCGGCGCACTGCCGACGGACGCAAGCCCCCGCCCCGTGCGGAAACGCTCAATCCGGAGTATCGGGCGGCCATTGCCGAACTCGGCGCCCAGGGCATTCTCGTGATCGGCGGCAAGTCCATGGGCGGTCGCGTCGCCAGCATGGTCGCCGACGACCTTCATGCCGAAGGGAAGATCGCCGGGCTCCTTTGCCTCGGCTATCCCTTCCATCCCCCCGGAAAACCGGAGCAGTTGCGCACCCGGCATCTCGCCGATCTCAAGACGCCTGCACTGATCTGCCAAGGGACCCGCGACGAATTCGGCACCCGCGACGAGGTTTCGCGATACGCGCTCTCCGACAGGATCGAACTTCTCTGGCTGGAGGACGGCGACCACGACCTGAAGCCGCGCAAGAAGGTCTCGGGCTTCTCGACCGCAGATCACCTGAAGACGCTGGCCGAAGCGGTCGCGCGATGGGCGGATCGCCTCGCCCCTTGAGCTCCTCATGAAGATCGCGACCTTCAACATCAACGGTGTGAACAAGCGGCTCGACATCCTCTTGACCTGGCTCGCTGCGGCCGAGCCGGACGTGGTCTGCCTGCAGGAGCTCAAGGCAACGGACGGACAGTTTCCGATGGCCGCGATCGAGGAAGCCGGCTACGGCGCCGTCTGGCGGGGCCAAGCCGCCTGGAACGGTGTTGCCATTCTCGCCCGCGGTTGCGAGCCGGTGCTCACGCGAACCGGATTGCCCGGGGACCCCTCGGATACGCAGAGCCGCTACATCGAGGCGGCGGTGAACGGCATCCTGATCGCGTCGCTCTATGCGCCCAACGGAAATCCGCAGCCCGGGCCGAAATTCGACTACAAGCTCGCCTGGCACTTGCGCTTCAACCAGCATGCCGCCGCGCTGCTCGAGACGGGGGTGCCGGTGGTGTTCGCCGGCGACTACAACATTGTTCCGGAACCGCGCGACATCTATCCGACCCGCTCCTACGACGACAACGCCCTCGTCCAGCCGGAAAGCCGCGCAGCCTTCCGGAGCCTCATCGACCAGGGCTGGCTCGACGCGCTGCGCAAGATCCACCCGAGAGATCAGCTCTTCACTTTCTGGGACTACCGCCGCAACCGCTGGCAGCGCGACGCCGGCCTTCGCCTCGACCACATTCTTTTGAGCCGCAAGCTCCGGCGCCGCCTGACCGGCGCCGGCATCGACCGGGAGATCCGTGCGCTCGAAGGAGCGAGCGACCACGCGCCGGTATGGGTGTCGCTGCGGGATTAGAGCGTCTCATGTTTTTATGGAACACCGACGCGCTGTAACTCCCCGACGCCAGGCACATTTTCCGGAAATGCTCTGAACCGTGATTGCACTGCAGCTTGCCGCAGGACAGCCTTCTTTCGGTTGCAATGCAAAAACGCCCGTTTTAAAGGCAGCTGGTGATGCCACCGTCGACGTAGAGGATGTGACCGGTGACGAAGCTCGATGCGGTCGATGCCAGGAACACGGCGGCCCCTGCCAGCTCGCCGGTATCGCCCCAGCGGCCAAGCGGCGTTCTCTGCTCGAGCCATGTCGAGAACTTCTCGTCCGAAACCAGCGCACTGTTCAGTTCCGTCTTGAAGTAGCCCGGGGCAAGCCCGTTGACGCGGATGCCGTAGCGGCCCCAGTCGAGCGCCATGCCTTTGGTCAGCATTTTCAGCCCGCCTTTAGACGCAGCATAGGGCGCGATCGAGGGACGCGCGAGTTCGCTCTGCACCGAACAGATATTGATTATCGTCCCCTCGCGGCGTTCGATCATCCCCTGAACGACCGCCTGGCCGACCAGAAAAGCACTCGTCAAATTGGTTTCGATGACGCGCCTGAAGGCGTCTTCCGGGAATTCGTGAAGCGGCGTGCGGTGCTGTATTCCGGCATTGTTGACCAGAATGTCGATACGGCCTCGCTCGGCGAGAATATCGGCCACCGCTTGGCCGATCTCGGCCGACTTGGTGACGTCGAAGGCCGAGGCTCCCACGGTGAAGCCGCGCTCTTCGAGTTCCGCCCGTGCACCGGCAAGGCGCGCCTCGTCGCGACCGTTGAGGATGACTGACGCCCCCGCCTCGCAAAGAGCGCGCGCCATGGTGAGGCCGAGCCCGCCGCTCGATCCGGTAATAAGGGCGATCCGGCCGCTCAGATCGAAAAGCGCGGGAAGGCCGTTTATCCGCGGCGCGGCGTTTGAGGCACCATCTATCATGTGTCGGGCTCCTTGGGCGGGCGTGCCACTCTCGGCACGGGGGGCATGGCGCAGCTTGGCTCCGCTGCCACCCGGAACATAGGAGCAAACAGGGCGGCGGTACAGTTCCTGACCGGCGGGCCGGCAAAGTCCTCGGGTCGGCCCCAGAGGCGGTGGAGATCCGCGCGAGAAAGCAGAACATTCCCAAAGGCTTGCTGTCGCGCGGCGGGAATCCTCGCGAGGGTTGGCTGACGATTTCCTGCCGATCTGCGTGCAGCGTCAGTCTCGGTGACCGTGGTCGTCGAGGAAGGTCCTGGCGATTTCGGAGACGATATCCGGGAGAACCCCGAAGGCATAGGGTTCATGGACGCGCTCGAACTTCTGGTGGAACTCCCGTCCCCAAGGCCCGAGATTGACTGTCGGGAACCGCAGCGCGTTCTCGGGTGGCCGATCGACCAGACGCGCGATCGGGGTGTTGTCCGAAACGACCTGGCTGCCGCTTGCGGCAAGCCCGAGGAAACTCATGTCCGAGATTCCGTAGAAATGCGGCTTCCAGACGAGGCTTCGCGCGGGATCGTTGCCAAGACCGGCACGGGCTTTCTCGATCGCCTGATGAATGGAGCGGTCGTTCCCTTCGGTCAGGCGCAGATGGCTCGGCGGATACTGCAGGCCGGAGAAGCCGATGACGATCGCGGGGCCGGAAAGGCGCGCGAGTCCGACGAGCCACTCCGTCAGTTGCCGCGTAGCGACGAGCGGATTGTCGCTCTGAGAGAATTCTCGTTCCTTCTCGGCATAGAGGGCTTCAAAGCCGTCTCCGAAGACGCGTGCTGCCGCCGCCCGCAATTCCTTGAACGACAGGAGGCGCGGCCTGGCCGGTATGGCGCCCGCACTTCCGCCGACGAGCTTGCCGTATTCCGCCGACTGTGCCGCAAACTTCTCGACGGCCTCGTTCGCCCCGGTCAGCACTTCCTCTCGGAAGCGCTCAAAGAGTGCGTCCGCCGTCATCGAATGGTAGAGCCAGTTGAAAGCTATCCAGAAACGCTCTGGCGTCGTCACTTCGTAACCGTCGCGCAGATCCTTCGCCTCGAGGCAGATCGGCGGCGGCGAGATGTCGTTGTCGTCTCGATCCGCCAGAGAGGCGTTCCCTTCCAGGCGTGCCAGGATCCCAGCCGCGATGGCCTGTGCGCTCACCCCTTCGAACGGATAGCTCGCATGAGAGCTGCAGCCGATCACCAGGGCAAAAGGTAGAAGCTTGCCGATCGTGCCGGCGTAGACGGCCCGTCCTTCGCTGCCGTCGCCCTGATCCGAGGTCACGTCGAGGTTGATGCCGCCGGCGATTTCGATATCGAAATCCGTGACCAGACCGGGCAACGCGTCCCGGAGCGATCGCATTCCCCGGCTTTCGCGTTCCTCGTCGGGGGTGGCGACCAGCATGAGATTGCCTTGTCGGTCCGTGTCGGCCGCGAATTGTTCGAGACAGGCGATGGCCACGGCGAGTCCGCTCTTCATGTCGAGCAGACCGCGGCCGGGGAGGAAGTCGCCACTCGCCAGATCCGCCAAGGCCCGCTCTTCCTGTTCGGATCGGTCGGTGCGCGCCGACAGGCTTTCGATGAGTGCATCCTTGAGTGCCAGGCTGTCGCATGCGAGGCCCTTGAGCTCGTGATAGTTGTCGGTCGAAACCGTGTCGAAATGGCCGGCCATGACCAGCGTTCGCTTACCCGTGCCGCGAACGAGCGCAACGACATTGCGGGTCAGCGGTTCGCCGTGACTTGCGACGAGGCGCAGGTCCTGCGGATGCTCCCGAAAATAGGGGAGTTCGCCAAGAAGACCATGGAGGCGATCCGCGAAGGATGCTTCACCCGGCGTGCCGGTTTCGCTCGGCCAGGACGTCATGCGCAGAGCGAATTGCCGGACGCGCTTGCTGTCGATCCGACTTCCAGCCCGAGAGGCAGTCTTTTCTTGTGCACTCGTCATCGCAATTCTCCGTCTTCAGTTCGACAGGTACCTTCGAAAGAGCCCACGCATTCGGTCTTCACCAACGGTGCGGGGGACATGATTGCGTTGGAACTGAACGAGCTAATCTCGACGGTACGGGTAACTGACGGTGTCTCGAAAAGCGAGACCTTTATGATGCTGGGACGCGCTTGGTCGGAAAGGTCCGGTGACCCGATGGTTTGGCCGCCACACCGGCGCGGCCTTTTTCAGCACGCGCTTTCGCATAGCGCGAGAGGCCGATCTTGATGCCGACCAGCACGGGGGCGGCGATGACGAAGAGGAGGGCGATCGCGTTGAAGGCGGTGTCGAAGGCGATTACGGTGGACTGACTTGCCACAGCCCGGCCGAGGAGGCTCGCCGCCCCGCGGCTTGCGGCAGCCGCGTCCATTCCTTTTGCCGTCAGCATGCCAGCGGTGGTCGTCAGCCGCTCGGCGACCCTGGGGGCTCCTGCGGTGACGCTGGCGCCGAGGACTGCGAGGTTGTGGGAGACGTTGTGCTCGATCAGCGTCTGGAGTGCGCCGACCCCTGCGAGGCCGCCGAGCTGGCGGCCCGTATTGAAGAGGCCGATGCCGGAGGCGAGATTGCGGCTGTTGAGATTGCTGAAAGCGATCAGGGTGATGGACAGGAAAAGGAAGCCAAGGCCGGCACCGCGCAAAAGGAGGGCAGCCATCATGTCGCCCGCGCCGCTTTCGCTGGTCGACCCGGACAGCATCCACATCGCCGCCATGATCATCAGGATGCCGAAGGGCACGGTGGCGACAGGAGGAACACGGCGGAGCTGCATGAGAAAGGCGGCGATGAGGAGCGCACCGATGAAGAGCGCACCGCTCGGCAACAGGAGCTGCCCGGCGTCTGTCGGCGTGAAGGCAAGGACGGCCACGGCAAAGGACGGGATCAGGAACGCGCTCCCGAACAATGCGGCGCCGGCGACGAAACTGACGATGAAGGCGAAGCAGAAATCCTCCGTTTCGAACAGGGTAAAGTCCAACAGGCCCTGTCCCTCGGCGAGCACCTGCTGACCGAGAAAGGCCAGAAGCGTGGCTGTACCGATCACGGCCAGCCACAGGATCCGGGGCTCTTCCAACCAGTCCCACCGGCTGCCCTGGCTGAACACGTAGGTGAAGCAGAAGAGCGCAATGGAAATCAGGCAGAAGCCGATCCAGTCGAACGGCCGCCGCCCGCCTCGTGCGGGCATCGGGGCTTGCGCGATCAGCAGAAGCCCGGCAGCCGCCAGCGCCAGCGGAACGATGCTGAAGAAGATCCATGTCCAGGACTGGCTATCGAGCAGCCAGCCCTGGAGCGCCGGGGCGATCGTCGCGGGAGCGACGACGGACCCCATCGCGAACAGGGCCTGGAGGACCGGCTGGCGGGACCGCGGAAAAGCGAGAAAGATGATCGCCTGGCCGCCAACGAGCAGGGTGCCGCCGGAAAAGCCCTGAATCATTCGCAGGGCGACGAGAAGGTCCAGCCGGGCCGTCATGGCGGCGATGCCGCACGCCATGCCCATTGCCAGGGTCGAGCCGACGATAAGACTGCGCGGATCGAAGCGGTTCATCAGCCACGAGGCGGCCATGAACCCGATAAGCTTGAAAGCCGTGTAGCCGACATCCAACCAGGCGAACTCGTCGGGCGTCGCATATGTGTCGCCGATGATATCGCCGCGCCCGAGCGAGAGCACGGTGCTGGCGATCGCCTCGGTCAGCGTCGCAAGGACTATGCCGGCGACGAGAAGGCCCCCTGCCATGGATGTGCCGCGGCCCGTCGTGGCGGTGGCGATGGTCATGAACCGCTCTCCAGATCGATCTCGACGCGCGCCGACAGGCCCGGCACGAGGCGGCCCGACAACGGATTGCCGGCAAACCGGATCTTCACCGGAACGCGTTGGACGACGCGGACGAAGTTGCCCGTGGCGTTGTCTGCGGGCAGCAGGCTGAAGGCAGAGCCGCTGCCGGGCGCAAAACTGTCGACCACGCCTTCAAGCGTTCCGCTCGGGTAACCATCGATGGTGATGCTGGCACGCTGACCGGGCCGGATATTTTCGAGCTGGGTTTCCTTGAAATTCGCGACGATCCATACATTGTCGAGCGGAACGATATCGAGCAGCGAAGCGCCCGGCGCAACGAGCCGGCCGACGCGGACCTGCCGGTTGCCGATGACGCCGCCGACGGGCGCGCGCACCACGGTGCTTTCGAGATCGATCCCGGCGAGGTCGCGCGCGGCCTCCGCCTGCGCCACCGCAGCAACCGCGGCTTCACGTTGTGCGGCAAGGACGGCGATCCGCTGCTGCTGAGCCTCCACCGTTGCGGAAGCCGCCAACAGGTTCGCCTCGGCGCTCGATTTCGCCGCGTCGCTTTCATCGACATGTGCCTGGCTGATAGTGTTGCTGCGGATAAGCTCGCGGCGGCGGTCGGAGGCCTTGGTCGCCAGGTTCAACTCGGCCACGACCGAGCGTCGCTGCGCTTCGGCCTGGCGGATCAGGGAATGCTGAAGCGCCATCTCCGCATCGACGTTGGCCAGCCGCGCCTTGGCCGCTTCGACATTGGCCACCGCTTGCGCGAGCTTTGCGCGGTAGTCCCGATCGTCGATCCGGAAGAGCACCTCACCCGCCCGGACCGCCTGGTTGTCCTCGACTTCGACCGCCGTGACGTAGCCCGCGACCTTTGGGGCAAGCGCGGTAACATCCCCCCGGACATAGGCGTTGTCTGTCGACGCCGCTCCGCTCTCGCGGGCCCAGGCCCATCCGGCAACCACGACGACGGCCGCCCCGAGGCACAGCGCCAAGCCGATCATCTTTTTCCTGTCGGGTCGGGGCACGGCGACACCGTTCCCGGACCTCGCGCCGGCGATGATCGCGACCTTGTCCTCAAGCGGTTCCATCTTCTCAATTCCTGTTGGTGCCGGTTGCTGCAGCGCTGCCGCAGGGGTCTGCGCCAGAGCTGCAGCGTTGATGAGCGCTCTTCCCGTTCACTCCTTGAGGGGTGTCGTCAGCTCCGTTTCCTCGGTGTCGAGAACGAACACCGCCAGCAGCCGTGCAGGCTCGGTATCGCTGGCATTCGCACTGACTTGATGTCGCGAGCCTGGATCTTCGTAGAAGTTTTCGCCGACCTGATAGACCTTTTCCGGGGAGCCGTTGACGCTGCTGCGGATCGCGCCTTCGAGCACCGTCGCATAGATGAAGGCGGACTTCGGATGCGTGTGGGCGGGCGACCCGCCGCCCGGTCCGTATTCGACAAGGACGCCCCGCATGCTTTTGCCGGGCACGTTCGGAAGGGCGTGATCGAATACGACGGTCACCTTGCCGGCAGGCCGGTCGCCTGCCGAGGCTGCAGTGAACGAGAGCGCTGCAAGAGCAACGGCCGAGAGAAATCGCGTGAACATTTCAGTTCTCCTTTGAGAGCGCTTGTGGTGTCGGCGCGGCCTGGTGCCGCGTCGGCTTTTCGACTGTTCGCGGGAGCCTCAGCCCGCGGCCTGGCGGCCGAGCCAATCCTCGAAGCGGATCGCGCCGAGGCGCGGGTTCTTGCCGGGGGTCAGCGATTGATCGTCAAGCACGGCGCCGAAGTAGCGCGCGTGGACATCGGGCAGGACCTTGCGCGGGTCCTCGGTCTGGCTCAGGAAGCGCCTGACCAGTTCATCGAGCGGTATCGCCTCAGGCCCGGCGACTTCGAGCGTGCCGTTGACCGGCGGTGCGACCGCAACCTCGGCGAGCGCTGCCACCACGTCGTCGGAGGCGATCGGCTGGATCAGCGCCGGCGACAGGCGTATCTCGTCGCCGACGGCGGCCGACTGGGCAATGCCGCCGACGAACTCGAAGAACTGCGTGGCACGCAGGATGGTGTAGGGAATGCCGGAAGCCTTGATGAGGTTTTCCTGCGCGACCTTCGCACGGAAATATCCGTTGTCGGGAAGACGTTCGCTGCCGACGATCGACAGGGCGATGTGGTGGCGGACGCCGGCGGCAGCTTCCGCAGCCAGCAGGTTGCGGCTCGACGTCTCGAAGAATTCGAGGACGGCCTTGTCCTCCCACACCGGTGCATTCGCCACATCGACGACGACATCCGCACCGTCCAGGGCCCCCGCGAGGCCCTCGCGGGTGATGGTGTTCACGCCCGTGTTGGGGGAGGCGGCGAGCACATCGTGGCCGCGCTCGCGAAGGTTCTTCACAAATTTCGATCCGATGAGGCCGGTGCCTCCGATAACGACGATCTTCATCGCTAGTCTCCGCTTCTCTCGACTGCAACCATTGCCGTCGGTCTGAAGAAAGAGTGCCTGCGCGCGTCAGGGAAGTCCCTGTGGCGGGCTTGAATTGCCCTTCGAGGAAGCTTGAATTTTCGTCCAAAGAACGGTTGCTCGACCGGCATGCCTTGCTGCCGGCGGAGCAGCCAGTTACGCGATGGCGTGCTATCAGATATTATTCGCCGGTTGTCCGGATAGCGAACCGAAGGCAATCGGCCAGGGGATGCCGAAGTGCAATTCATGTTTGGAGACTACGTGCTCGACCAGGAGCGCCGGGAACTCACCCGGCGCGGAGAGGTCGTGTCCGTCGGACCGCAGGTCTTCGACCTCCTGCTGCATCTCGTCGGCACCCGCGACCGCGTCGTGAGCAAGGACGAGTTGCTCCAGGCGGTGTGGGGCGGCCGCATCGTCTCGGAATCGACGATCACCAGCCACATCAATGCGGTTCGCAAAGCCGTGGGCGACACCGGCGGGGAGCAGCGCCTGATCCGGACGGTCGCCCGCAAGGGCTTCCGCTTCGTCGGCGACATCAGGGTCGGCGGGATCGCAGAAGTCCGACAGCCCGTCGGTGCAGGCGTCGCCTTAGAGGCCTCCGGCGGATCGGGAGAAACGCCCTCCGCGCTCGTCCTTCCGGACAAACCCTCCATCACCGTCCTGCCCTTTCAGAATCTCAGCGGCGATCCGGAGCAGGAATATTTCGCCGATGGCATCGTGGAGGACATCATCACCGCCCTTTCGCGCATCCGCTGGCTGTTCGTCATCGCGCGCAATTCGAGCTTTAGGTACAAAGGCCGGGCGGTGGAGGTGAAGGACGTCGGCAGGGAGCTTGGCGTGCGCTACGTGCTGGAAGGCAGCGTGCGCAAATCCGGAAACAGGGTGCGCATAACCGGGCAGCTCATCGACGCGACGACCGGGACGCACCTCTGGGCGGAGCGCTTCGAGGGCACCCTGGACGATATTTTCGAGCTGCAGGACCGGATGGCGGAAAGCGTCGTCGGCGCTATCGCACCGCAGGTCGAACGGGCGGAGATGGAGCGCGCCAAGCGCAAGCCGACGGAAAGCCTCGACGCCCACGACTATTATCTACGCGGAATGGCAAAACTGCACAGCGGAACCCATGAAGCAATCGAGGCCGCACTGCCCTTGTTCTATCGGGCGATCGAGCTCGATCAGGAATTTGCGTCCGCCTATGCCGGGGCGGCCTGGTGTTATTTCTGGCGCAAATTGAACGGCTGGATGGTCGATCGGGGCGAAGAAATAGCCGAGGGAGCGCGCCTGGCGCGGCGGGCGGTCGAACTCGGCCGCGACGATGCCGTAGCGCTGACGAGAAGCGGGCACGCGCTCGGACATCTCGTCGGAGACCTGGACGGCGGCATCGCGCTCATCGACAGAGCACGGCTGCTCAACCCCAACTTCGCCCCCGCCTGGTTTCTAGGCGGCTTCCTGCGCGTTTTCCGTGGTGAACCGGAGAGTGCGATCGAGCATATCGAGCACGCAGCCCGTCTGAGCCCGTTGGACCAGGAAATGTTTCGGATGCAGGCCGGAACGGCACTCGCGCATTTCTTCGCCGGCCGTTTCGATTCCGCCCTCGTCTGGGCGGAAAGGGCGCTGGGGAACCTGCCCAGCCTGCTGGTCGCGGTCGCCCTGGTGGCGGCGAGCCATGCCCTCGCCGGACGCACGGAAGAAGCGCAACGGGCGATGCAGCGCCTGCGCCGGCTCGACCCGTCGCTGCGCCTTTCCGACCTCCAGGACTGGCTGCCGATCCATCGCCCGGAGGATCTCGCGCGCTTCGCGGACGGACTGCGGCTGGCCGGGTTGCCCGAGTGACCGGATGCGGCGGAAAGCCGATGGACACACCATTTCTGGAAGTGCTTAGATCTAGCCTTCGTATGTGCCGACGATCTCCGCTTCTCCAACGAGATGTTTGCAGGCCCTCTCCCAGGCTTCCGCCGCGCCCACGTCGTCGGGGATCGAAAGATTGGCCGCGTCGAGGGCGGCGAGCCTAAATCGGTAACGGTGCACGCCTGTTCCGGAAAGCGGCTGCGGCCCGTCGTAACGGGCGTTACCGAAATCGTTCTTCATGAACTTGATCCCACGTTCGGGGCCGGTATCGACGGCCTGCGGGAGCTCGGTCCAATTGCCGGGAATGTTGATAATTCCGCAATGGCGGAACAAACCGCTCACCGCATCCGGATCCTCCACGATCAACGCGAAACTCTCAGTTCCCTCGGGCGTGCCCGTCCATTTCAGCGGGGGAAACAGGTTCTCGCCGAAACGGGTGTATTTCTGCGGTATCGGCTGGCCGTCGGCGAATACGGGACTGATCAGACTGAAGGTCATCAGTTGCCTCCTTCCATGTACAAGCAAATGCCGCAGCAATCTTTGCAGGTCCGGCGGGACGCACGGCGCGGCTGCTACGGAAACGAGAGCGCGGGGCATTGCCCATTGGCGCCTCCTCGCGCGAATAGGAGAACCAAGAGACGCGACTTGTGTTCCCGAAGGCGGCAGGCGCCGCAAATCCGGGCCGCGCGGACGGCGCCCGATAAAGCGGATAAAATTTCGCCGGACGACCGGAACTTTGATGCTCGTGATTGTGTTGATGGAGGGCACATCGGCGGCGAGTGGGCCGGTTGCAGTCAACACGTTTCCCGGAACATGAGCGATGCAGATACTGTCTGTCACGGCCGAAATTTTTCCGCTCGTCAAGACCGGCGGCCTGGCAGATGTAGCGGGATCGCTCCCCAAAGCACTCAGGGCTCACGGCATCCACACGCGCAGCTTCGTTCCGGGCTACCCCGGCGTCATGCGCGCGCTCAGTAACGCGACCCCCGTCGCCGCGTTCGAAAACCTGTTCGGCGAACGCGCCACCCTTATCGCGGCCAGGGCTCAGGGGCTGGATCTCTTCGTGCTCGATGCGCCGGCCTTCTATGACCGGGAAGGCGCTCTCTACGTGGACAGGCATGGCCGGGAATATGCGGACAACTGGAAGCGCTTCGCCGCCTTTTCGCTGGTCGCATCGCAAATCGCGCGCGGGCTCGTTCCCAACTGGCGGCCGCATATCATTCACGCACATGACTGGCACGCGGCGATGAGCCTCGTCTATCTGAAATACGCAGGCGACGACATCATTCCTCGCGTCCTGACCGTGCACAACCTTGCGTTCCAGGGGCAATTCCCGGCCCACTACTTCCCCGAGCTCGGCCTCCCGGCGGAAGCCTATTCGATCGACGGCGTCGAATATTACGGCGATATCGGGTTCCTCAAGGGCGGCCTGCAGGCAGCCGATGCGATCACGGTCGTCAGCCCCACCTATGCGCGGGAAATCATGTCTCCGGCCTTCGGCATGGGGCTCGAAGGCGTGATGAACGAGCGGCATGCGGATGTCGTGGGCATCGTCAACGGCATAGACCTGGAAGTGTGGGATCCAACCTCGGATCCCTGCATCGAGCATCACTATTCGGCACGCGTGCCGCTTCGCCGCCTGCCCAACCGGCAGGTGCTGCTCCGGCATTTCGGCCTGCCGGACACCTGCGGTCCGGTCTTCGCCAGCGTCAACCGACTGACATGGCAGAAGGGCATGGATATGCTCGCTGCGACCGCCGGCGAGATCGTCAAGAATGGCGGCACCCTGATCATCCATGGGCAAGGCGAGGAGAAGCTGGAGGCCGCATTCATGGATCTCATGCGACGGTACCCGCAAAACATAAGCGTAAGCATCGGTTATGACGAGCAGCTTGCCCACAGGATCCATGCCGGCGCGGATGCGATGCTCGTTCCGTCCCGGTTCGAGCCCTGCGGCCTCACGCAGCTTTACGCTCTGCGCTACGGCTGCGTACCGGTCGTCGCCCGCACGGGCGGCCTGTCTGAGACCATCATCGATGCCAACGATGCCGCGCTCCATGCCCATGTCGCGACGGGCATACAGTTTGCGCCCATCGACGAGGACGGGCTACGCCACGCACTGCGCCGCACCTTCCGGCTCTACCGGCTGCGACGCGTCTGGGAGGGACTTCGCCGGCAAGGCATGAAAACCGACTGCTCGTGGCATCGCAGTGCGGCCCGCTATGCGGAGCTTTACAGCGAACTCCTCAATCCCGACATGCGTCTGGTCGGCAGCGCCTGACCTGGAAATTCCAGGAAAACGGCGCAGCGGTCTTCCGTCCGGAGCTTTGAAAGCAAAGGGCTCAGCACTCGGAGGAAAGCGGAAATGCGCCAGCGCAATAGCGGGTGCGTGCCCCGCCTTCCGCAATTTCGCGGAATGCTATCATTCGCAAAGGTGATGAATTGATAAGCAGTGCGGCATGGATTGCGCCGCCCGAATATGCGAATGGCTGCGGCAGGCCGGAACGCCGGATTCGCTGAAGCCCGAGCTCCTGTCCGCAAATGTTCCGCGGAAAACGCGGTCCCGCTCTGAAGGAATTCGCACCCATGGCCGTCGACAGCGTCCCCGGCAACCTTTCCCGTGAAAACGGCGCCGCCCGCGCCGGCGTGGTCGTCATGCTCCTCGGCATGTTGATGTTCTCGGTGAACGACGTCATGGGCAAGTGGCTCGTCGCCACCTACTCGGTCGGGCAGGTGGTGCTGATCCGCAGCATCGCCGCTGCCCTTCTGCTGGCGCCCTTTCTGTGGGTGAGCGGCCCGAGAAAGCTCTTCACCCTCGAGCGGCCCGGCCTTCAGTTTGCCCGCGTCGTCGCCTCGACGGCCGAGGTGGTCGCGTTCTATTTCGCCGTTGTCTACCTGCCGCTGGCCGACGTCATGACCTATTGGCTGGCGGCGCCGATCTATGTCGCGGCCGTTTCGCCGCTGGTGCTGAAAGAACCTGTCGGCTGGCGGCGCTGGACGGCGATCGGCATCGGCTTTGTCGGCGTCGTCGTCGCGCTCGAACCGTCGTCACAGGCCTTCACGCTGCCTGCCGTCATCTCGATTCTCGGCAGCATGACCTTCGCCTTCATGATGATTTCCGGGCGGTCCCTGCGCGGCACTCCGGATACGACGCTTGCCTTCTGGCAGATCGTCGGTGCCGCGGTCGCCGGCCTCGTCTGGGCACCCTTCGACTGGACACCTCTCAAACCGGTCGACACGGCGCTCATCTGCCTGCTGGGCGCCGTCGCAATGATCGCCCATGTGCTCGTCAACCGGGCGCTGAAGCTCGCCGACGCCGCAACGGTCGCCCCGCTGCAGTACACGCTGCTCTTCTGGGCAATCTTCTTCGGCTGGCTGATCTTCGGCGATACGCCGCGGTTGTCGATGGTGATCGGCGCCGCCCTCATCGTCGCTTCGGGCCTCTTCATTTTCTTCCGCGAACAGCAGCTGAAAAGGCAGGGGCGGCTGAAAGGCTGAGTGCCCGTCGCCGTTCCCGCCTGCATCAACGCGAAGAATATCGGTTATCGCGCCTATCGATTTCGCTTATGTAACATCTGTCCCTAAAGTTCTTTGGAAGCGCCGAACAAAGGCGCAACCGAGGGAACGAACATGCGAAAACTCATTCTGGCACTGGCACTCGCCGGCACTGCACTGTCTTCTTCCGCCATTGCTGCGGAAAAGCTGAAGATCGGAACCGAGGGCGCCTATCCGCCCTTCAACTTCGTCGATTCCAGCGGCAAGATCGGCGGTTTCGACGTGGAGATCGGCCTCGCGCTCTGCGAGCGCATGAAGGTCGAGTGCGAAGTCGTCGCCCAGGATTGGGACGGCATCATTCCGGGCCTGCTTGCCAAGAAGTACGACATGATCATCGCCTCGATGTTCATCACCGAGGAGCGCAAGAAGCAGGTGGCTTTCAGCAATCCCTATTACCTCGCCGCGATGACCCATGCCGCACCTAAGGGTGCCGGCATCAACGACTTCAGCAACGAGGCGCTCAAGGGCAAGGTGATCGGCGCCCAGGCCGGCACGACCCAGGCCGACTATATCGCCGCCGTCTACCCGGATGCCGAGATCAAGCTCTATCCCACCCAGGACGAAGCCAATCTCGACATGGTCAACGGCAGGCTCGACCTGCAGGTCGGCGACATGCTGCCGCTGCTCGATTGGGTCACCAAGAATGACGACGGCAAGGGTTGCTGCGAGCTTATCGGCGAGCCGATCACCGACAAAAAATTCGTCGGCGACGGCGTCGGCATTGCTGTCCGTCAGGAGGACGATGAACTGCGCGAGAGGCTAAACAAGGCACTTGACGAGATCCGCGCCGACGGGACCTACAAGAAAATCAACGACAAGTATTTCACCATCGACGTCTATACGATGAAGTGACGGCGCATGCGTCTCATCCGGCCTGCCGGCCGGATGAGAGGCACAATCTATTTTCTCCCCGAAAACGCGAACACATCGACCGGCTCGTCGAGCCCCCGCAAGACATAGGAACCCAGATTTTCCATCTGGCCTCTACAACCTGCCTTTTCGACGAAGGCTCTTGAGAGCAGCACCGGACGCTTCAGCTCCTTCGTAAGGGTTTCGAGCCGCGACGCGATGTTGACTGCCGGTCCGATCACCGTGAAATCGAGACGCCTGCGCGAACCGATATTGCCATACATCACATCGCCGACATGAACGCCGATGCCGTAGCCGAGCGCATCGTGGCCTTTGCGCAGGTTCTCCTCGTTCAGAACGGCAAGAGCGGCCTGCGCCTCGCCGATGGCTCCGAGAAGCTGACTGCAGGCACATGGATTGCTGAGCGGAAAGATCGCCAGAAGCCCGTCGCCCATGAATTTCAGGATCTCCCCGCCGTGCCGTTCGATCGGTTCGGACATGGCATCGAAATAGCCGTTGAGGAGTTCGATGACGTCGTCGCGGGGCCACAGGTCCGACAGCTTCGTGAAGTCGCGCAGATCGCAGATGAGGATCGCGGCACCCACCGTCACGCCGCTGCCGCGCGTGGTCGCTCCGGCAAGGATCTGCTCGCTCGCATGCGGCCCGACATAGGTCTCGAGAAGCGTGCGGGCGAAGCGGTTTTTCAGCCGGATCTCGCTGACAAGCGCCAGGGCCGGCAGAATGTCCTTCAGGAAGGCGAGATCATCGGGGCTAAATCCGCCCGGCCTGTCGCTCGCAAAGGTCACCGCGTGCCGCTTGCCGAGCGTATGGAGCAAGGGCCAGATGATGTACTCGGTCAGTCCCTCCGCGCGCAGTTCGTCATAGAGCGGGTAATCCGGACCCGCGGACGTCGGGTCGTCAAGGCGTCTGCGCACCTCTTCCGCCCCCTCGTTGAAATCGCGCAAGGGGCTGCTCAGATATTGGGTGGTGTCCTCGACGCCATAGGCATAGGTATCGAGCTCCGCCTCCGCCAGGCCTTTTCGCCACAGAATCCGTGCACCGATCCACTGTGGGTGGTGAATTCTGAAATGAAGGGTGGCGCGGGCGACGGGCACGCCCGCCTCCACCAGCCTGTCGCACATCTCCACGAAGATGTTGTCGATGAAGCGTTCATCGCGCGTCTCGATGACGAGCCAGTCGATGATCCGGCGCCGCCGCGCCGGCCATGTTCCCTCGCTTTCGCCGGGCAAAGGCGGGTGTGGCTCCGTCGGAGACTGAACCGCGACGTTCGCCTCGCTCGGATTCGTGATGGCCATTTCAAAACCCCAGGGATTGCTGCGCGGGCTCCGGCGGAGCGACCTTGACGCCTTCCATTTCGAGCATTCCGAGCTTGGTGGATGAACCGCCCGGCGCCGAGAAGCCGCCGATCTTGCCGCCGGCTGCGAGAACCCGATGGCAGGGGATGATCAATGCCACGGGATTCTTCGCCATCGCCTGGCCGACATCCCGGGCCGCCTCCGGGCCTGCTCCGAGCTCCTTTGCAAGCGCGCCGTAGGTCGTCGTGCTTCCCCACGGGATCTTTCGCGCGGCCTGATAGACCTTCTCGAAGAAGGCGTCCTGTCCCTGCAGATCGAGATCGAAGCGGGAAAAATCGGTCTCCCTTCCCTCGAAATAGGCCTTCACCGCCGCAACCGCTTCGGCAACCCTCGGCGGCGGCTCTTGCGGCGCTCCGTCCGGCAAACGCCGCAGAAGCAGTCGCTCGGTGGATTCGGCGCTTCGCGTCGGCAGTTGGAAGCGCGTGATGCCCGCATCGCTCCAGGCGATGCCGCAGAAACCGCGCACGGTTTCGAAAATATGGTAGTGGTTCATGAGTTCGCTCTCCTCCAGCACCGCATGGCCGATCGAGGCACGCCGGGTCGCTGTAGCGCTTCGAATTCCTTCATGGAGAATCGTGCGCCCGGGCCTTCAATTCAACCCGTTTTCCCTAGGGGGCGGCTAAAAAAGACCATCTGATTTTCGTCATTCATGCCTTGGCGCTCGCCGGATCTCTTGCGAGGATGCGGATAACTCGAACCGACCGGTGCATCGCTTGACCTCAGATGTAGACTTCTTCGCGCGCAGCGCAGTCCAGGTGGCGGCTGATTTGATCGGCGCCGATTTCACCGTTTCCGGTGTCGGCGGAGTTATCGTCGAAACGGAGGCCTATCTTCCGGACGACGCGGCGTCGCACAGTTTTGCGGGCACCACGGCGCGCAATCGCGCCATGTTCGGTCCGCCGGCGCATGCCTACATCTATCTCTCTTACGGCCTGCACTGGTGCCTGAATTTCGTCTGCCTGCCCGGCAGCGCCGTCCTGATCCGCGCGATCGAACCGAAATGGGGCATAGAGACGATGCGGGCGAGACGTGGTGTCCGCGAAGAGAGGCTGCTGTGTTCCGGGCCGGGACGTGTCGGACAGGCGCTGGCGATCAGCCGGGAGCTGGACGGATTGCCGCTCGGAGAGGAGCCGTTCCGCCTCACCCCGCCCTCCACGAAGCCGCCGATCGCCACCGGCATCCGCGTCGGCATAACCAAGGCGGCAGAACAGCCCTGGCGGTTCGGGCTGGCCGGCTCATCCTTCGTGAGCCGCAAATTCTGAAACAGCTTCGCCGATCCGGTGAAGCCGTTCCCCGGTTCCCGTTCAAGTTGACACGGAGACCCGCTTCTGTCCTTAAGCTACACCCCGGCGCGTCTTATCGTACGCGAAATATCGCTGTAGCACTTTGATCTTCTGCATGTCGTTGTCCTCCGGTCGGATAGATTAAAGGACAAATTTATCGACGGTTCGATCAGAGCTGATCGTAAGTGGACGAGTTTGATGACTTCACGATGGACATGGTTGTTTTCGCAGGTCACGCGGCGAATCTGGTTTCGAGCCACGCTTTTCTCCATTCTCGCGATTATAACCGCACTCATCGCAATTTTCCTTGGCCCGTTCATTCCGCGAGACCTTCCGAACCGAATAGGGGCGCACGCAGTCGACAACGTGCTGGGGATCATCGCTGCCAGCATGCTGACGGTCTCGACATTTTCGCTAAGCACGATGGTATCGGCCTACTCGGCGGCAACCAATAGCGTTACGCCACGGGCAACGAAGCTTCTCATGGAAGACAGCACGACACAGAACGTGCTCGCGACCTTTATCGGGTCGTTTCTGTTCAGCCTCGTCGGCATCATCGCTCTCAGCACCGGCGCCTACGGCGACCAGGGCCGCCTTATTCTGTTCGTGGTGACGATCGGCGTCATCGTCCTGATCATCGTGACGCTGCTGCGCTGGATCGATCATCTCTCGCGCCTCGGACGCGTCACCGAGACGACGGAACAGGTCGAGGCGGTCACGATCGAGGCAATGCGATCGCGGCGGTTACGACCTTACCTCGGCGGAAACCGGTTGGACGATGCCGCACGCATCCCCGCATCCGCCACGCCGGTCTTTATCGACAGGATCGGTTATATCCAGCATCTCGACGTAAGCGGGCTTTCCGCCATCGCGAACGATAGGAAGACCTGCATATTCGTCCGATTGATACCTGGCCAGCTTGTCGATCCAAACCGGCCCGTCGCTTCCGTCGATGGCGCACAGGACGAGCATGTCCTTGCCGAGATCGCCAGGTGCTTCTCGGTGGGAGATACGCGTTCGTTCGATCAGGATCCGAGGTTCGGAGCGCCGGTGCTGGCTGAAATAGCGTCGCGCGCCCTGTCGCCGGCCGTCAACGACCCCGGGACGGCGATCGACGTCATCAGCCGTGCGTTGCGCGTGCTTGCCGTCTGGACCGAGCCCGTGGAGAAGGCGCTGCAGGACGAGGTGCTGTATCCAAAGGTCTACGTGCCGGCGATCGAACTCGAGGAAGTGTTCGACGATCTGTTCACGCCGATCGCGCGGGACGGCGCTGCTATCGTCGAAATAGGAGTCCGCCTCCAGAAGGCGTTCGGCACGCTCGCGAAGTTCAACCAGGACCGGTTTCGCGATGCAGCCATGCGGCATTCGAAAGAAGCGCTTGAGCGAGCGGAAGCGGCACTTGGCATTGCCAGCGATCTGCAGAGGCTGAGGCGGAATGGCTGACAACTACCGGTGTCCCAGAACATGAGCACGCTATGGCCGCATGGAAAAGTCCCGCTAGACGAATTCCGGAAAAAGGCGCCCGCAGTTTTCCGCCCGCATCCCGCTCGAATTCTCTAAGATCGCGGATACAGTCGTTCAACGTCCGGAACATGAAGGTAGAGGAGGCGATTAGATGACGAAATCGAACATAGGCTTCATCGGGCTCGGATTGATGGGCCAAGGGATGGCGGCAAATATTCTGAAAAAGGGTTGGCCGCTCCAGGTGATGGCGCATCGCAATCGGGCGCCGGTGGAGACGCTCGTTGCCGAGGGCGCACGCGAAGTCAGGACGCCGCGCGAGATGGCGGAGCAATGCGACGTCATCGTCCTCTGCGTTACCGGCTCGCCTGAGGTCCTTTCGGTCATCGGTGGCCCGGAGGGCATTGCGAGCGCGGGCAGGCCGGTCACCATCGTCGATTGTTCCACATCCGATCCCTCCGTCACGACGAAGCTTGCAGCCGATCTCGCGGCAAGCGGCCTTACGCTTATCGACGCGCCGCTCAGCCGTACGCCGGCCGATGCCGCCGCGGGCACGCTCGATGTGATGGTCGGCGGCGCGGAATCAGACGTACAGCGCGTGTGGCCGGTACTGGAATGTTTCGCCGGTCGGATCATCCACACGGGGCCGACCGGCTCCGGTCACACGATGAAGCTGCTCAACAACTTCCTGTCGATGGGCTACGCGGCGCTCTATTCCGAGGCGCTGATGCTCGGACGCAAGGCCGGGCTGACCCCAGAGGTCTTCGACAGCGTCATTCGCGGCGGCCGGATGGATTGCCCCTTCTATCAGACCTTCTTCCGCTGGGTCCTGGAACGCGACCCGAACGCCCATAAATTCGCGATCCGCAACGGCTTCAAGGACATGAGCTATCTTGCCGGCTACGCCATTGCCGCCGGCGCCGCCAATCCGGTCGGGGCGGCCGTCCGGAACTCATTTGCTCAGGCGGTCGGCGCGGGCCGCGGCGAGGACTACGTGCCGATGCTGTCGGATTTCATCGCCAAGGCGAACGGTCTCGAGTGAAAGCGCAGGCGAGCGCCTCTCGCCGGGCGCCATGACAGAATTCCATCAGCGGTGAAATGCAATCTTGCAGGGATGCAACATTGCCGCTGCTCTGCGCCTTTGACTGAGTCTCGCGGAACGGTGAATGTGACTGCGCCTGCAAATGGAACAAACGTTCCGGCATCACCGCATCATTATTCTCCCAGGAGACTTCCGGCATGACCGCCCTCCCCTTCGCCCTCAACCATATGGCCGCTCCCGGCCTCCCGGCCGACGCGTTCTTCTCGCTTGCGAGATCGCTCGGCATTTCCCTGGTCGAAATCCGCAACGACCTCGCCGCCAACGCCATTGCCGACGGGACGCCTCCGGAGGAGGTGAAAGCCCTTGCGGAGAAGCACGGTCTGACGATCGTCTCGATCAACGCCTTGCAGCGCTTCAACGAATGGAACGAGCAACGGGCAGCCGAAGCGCGCGAACTCATCTCCTATGCACGCGACTGCGGCGCGAAGGCCCTGGTGCTGGTGCCCGTCAATGACGGCAGCGGCAAGGAGGACGGCGTGCGGCAAACCAACCTCCGGCAGGCGCTTGCGGCGCTGAAGCCGATGCTCGACGCGGCCGGCGTCACCGGTCTCGTGGAGCCGCTCGGCTTCGAGGTCTGTTCGCTGCGCTCCAAGGCGGAGGCCGCCGAAGCGATCCGGGCAGTCTCCGGTCAATCGAGCTTCCGCCTGGTGCACGACACGTTCCACCATCACCTTGCTGGCGAAGACCAGTTTTTTGCGGATATCACCGGCCTCGTACACATCTCCGGCGTTATCGACGAAAACCTGGCCGTCTCGGATATGCGCGATCCGCATCGCGTTCTCGTCGACGCCGCCGACAGGCTGGACAATCAAGGCCAGATTCGCCGGCTGCGGGACGAGGGCTATGCTGGCCCCTTTTCCTTCGAGCCCTTTGCCCCTTCGGTGCACGGACTTGCGGACCCGGCGGACGCCCTGCGAGAGAGCATGGACTACCTCCGGTCGCGGAGCTGATCGCCACCGGCAGTGGAAAGAGCTGGATTCCAAACCGGCGCGCCCAGGCGCTCTTGACGGCATCGCGATAAAATGGAATACATATTCCGTAATGTCAAAACACTGGTTTTTTTATTCCGTTTTGATCGGAAGCGTAGCGGGAGTGCCGCTTCCGGTCGAAGTCTGAACGCGATCTCGGGAAGAAGGTCGCGTTCCCGGCCGAAGAAGGTGTGGCCGGCACCAAGTGGAGGAGAAGAACAATGAAGAAATTTTTCATAGGCACTGCGATGGCCGTCGTGATGTCGACGGCCGCGCATGCGGAGACCATCGGCGTGTCGATGGCGCTCTTCGACGACAACTTCCTGACGGTGCTGCGCACCGGCATGCAGGATTACGCCAAGACGCTCGACGGCGTCGAGCTGCAGGTCGAAGACGCGCAGAACGACGTCGCCAAACAGCAGAGCCAGATCCAGAATTTCATCGCCGCCGGGGTCGATGCCATCATCGTCAACCCGGTCGACACCGATGCGACCGCCGCCATGTCGAAGATCGCCGCGGATGCCGGCATTCCGCTGGTCTATGTCAACCGCGAGCCGGTGAACGTCGATACGCTTCCGGACAAGCAGGCCTTCGTCGCGTCGAACGAACAGGAATCCGGAACGCTGCAGACCAAGGAAATCTGCAAGATGCTGGGCGGCAAGGGCAAGGCCGTGGTCATGATGGGCGAACTCTCCAACCAGGCTGCCCGCATGCGCACCAAGGACATCCACGACGTGATCGCGACCGACGAATGCAAGGGCATCGAGATCGTCGAGGAGCAGACCGCGAACTGGTCGCGCACCCAGGGTTCGGACCTCATGACGAACTGGCTTTCCGCCGGCCTCGAATTCGACGCCGTCATCTCCAACAACGACGAGATGGCCATCGGCGCGATCCAGGCGCTGAAGGCGGCCGGCCGCTCGATGGATTCCGTCGTCATCGGCGGGATCGACGCAACCCAGGACGCGCTCGCGGCCATGGCCGCCGGCGACCTCGACGTGACCGTTTTCCAGAACGCCGCCGGCCAGGGCAAGGGCTCGGTAGACGCCGCGCTGAAGCTCGCCAAGGGCGAGCCGGTGGAGAAAAAGGTCTACATCCCCTTCGAACTCGTCACGAAGGAGAACCTGGAGCAATATCAGGCGAAGAACTGACCGGCGCTGCCTGGGGGCGCGGCAATGCCGCGCTCCCGAACGCCACGCCTGCTTCGGGTTCGCACCGGGGAAGGCATGCTCCGCCACCGCGTGGACATTCCGGTTGAACCGGAACATGGGAGGCAACGAGAATGACACTCAGTCCCACGACAATGGCAGCCGTGCGCGCCAGCGGCGCCGTTCCCAAATCCGAATACCTTCTGACTGCAGAAGGCGTTCGCAAGGAATTTCCGGGTGTCGTCGCACTCGACGACGTGGAGTTTAAGCTGAAGCGCGGCACCGTGCATGCGCTCATGGGCGAGAACGGAGCCGGCAAGTCGACCTTGATGAAAATCCTCGCCGGGATCTATCATCCCGACCAGGGCGAGGTGAAACTCAGGGGCGCAGGCATCCGGCTGAAGTCGCCGCTCGACGCGCTCGAGAACGGCATCGCCATGATCCATCAGGAACTGAACCTGATGCCTTTCATGACCGTCGCCGAGAATATCTGGATCCGCCGGGAACCCAAGAACCGCTTCGGCTTCGTCGACCATGGCGAGATGCACCGCATGACGGCAAAGCTTTTCGAGCGGCTCAAGATCGATCTTGATCCGGAGATCGAGGTCCGTCACCTCTCGGTCGCCAACCGCCAGATGGTCGAGATCGCCAAGGCGGTCTCCTACGAGTCCGACGTGCTGATCATGGACGAGCCCACCTCGGCGCTCACCGAACGCGAGGTGGCCCATCTGTTCGAGATCATCCGCGACCTGCGCTCGCAGGGTATCGGCATCGTCTACATCACCCACAAGATGAACGAGCTGTTCGAGATCGCCGACGAGTTCTCGGTTTTCCGCGACGGCAAATATATCGGCACCCACCTCTCGAACGAGGTCACCCGCGACGACATCATCCGCATGATGGTTGGACGTGAAATCACCCAGATGTTCCCGAAGGAGGAGGTGCCGATCGGCGACGTGGTGCTGTCGGTGAAGAATCTGACCCTCGACGGCGTCTTCCACGACGTCTCCTTCGATGTGCGCGCCGGCGAGATCCTCGGCGTCGCAGGCCTCGTCGGATCCGGTCGCTCCAACGTCGCCGAGACGCTCTTCGGGGTCACGCCGGCCAGCTCGGGCACGATCGCGATCGACGGGAAAGAGGTCGTGATCGACAGCGCCAATAAGGCGATCCGCCATCGGATGGCGTTTCTGACCGAGGATCGCAAGGACACCGGCTGTCTGCTCATCCTCGACATTCTCGAAAACATGCAGATCGCCGTG
Organism: Sinorhizobium sp. GQ132; assembly: GCF_059758575.1. Taxonomy (NCBI): domain Bacteria; kingdom Pseudomonadati; phylum Pseudomonadota; class Alphaproteobacteria; order Hyphomicrobiales; family Rhizobiaceae; genus Sinorhizobium; species Sinorhizobium sp. GQ132. The sequence continues at coordinate 500,743 of NZ_JCAXDX010000001.1, forward strand.
CTGCAGGACAAATTCGTCAAGGGCGGCTTCGTCAGCGAGAGGGAGGTCACCGCCGCCTGCGAGGAGATGAGCCGCAAGCTTCGGGTCAAGACGCCGAACCTGCAGGAGCGCGTCGAGAATCTCTCGGGCGGCAACCAGCAGAAAGTGCTGATCGGCCGCTGGCTGCTCACCAATCCGCGCATCCTGATCCTCGACGAGCCGACGCGTGGCATCGATGTCGGCGCCAAGGCGGAGATCCACCGCCTGGTGACCGAACTCGCCCGCAACGGCGTCGCGGTCATCATGATCTCGTCGGAAATGCCGGAAGTGCTCGGCATGAGCGACCGGATCATGGTGATGCACGAGGGCCGGGTCACCGGATTTCTCGACAGGGCGGAAGCTACCCAAATCAAGGTCATGGAGCTTGCGGCGCGATAGAGCGGGATGAGTGCGTGCGGCCTTCCGCCCGCATTCCGCTCGGACCTTTGGAACCGATCAAGGCGAACTGCCGACCGCAGGGAGGAAAGAAGATGAATACCAATGTCGCAGCACAGGGCACGAGCTCATCCCTCGCCCGCTCGAGACGGCGCGTGCCGCCCGAGCTCAACATCTTTCTGGTGCTGATCGGTATCGCGCTCGTCTACGAGGTTCTCGGCTGGCTCTTCGTCGGCCAGAGCTTCCTGATGAATTCCCAACGCCTGACGATCATGATCTTGCAGGTATCGGTGATCGGCATCATCGCCGTCGGCGTCACGCAGGTTATCATCACGGGCGGCATCGACCTCTCGTCAGGTTCGGTCGTCGGCATGACCGCGATGATCTCGGCGAGCGTTGCGCAGGCCTCCACCTGGCCGCGGGCGCTTTATCCGTCCCTGACCGACCTGCCGGCCATCGTGCCGATCTGCCTTGGCGTCGGGATCGGTCTTCTCGCCGGCTTCATCAACGGCCAGCTCATCGCCAGGACCAAGATCCCGCCCTTCATCGCCACGCTCGGCATGATGGTTTCGGCCCGCGGCGTCTCCAAGTGGTACACGAAGGGCCAGCCGGTCTCGGGCCTCACCGAGCAGTTCAACTTCATCGGCACGGGCATCTGGCCGGTGATCGTGTTCCTCGTCGTGGCGCTCATATTCCACATCGCGCTGCGCTACACCCGCTACGGCAAGTTCACCTACGCGATCGGCGCCAATGTCCAGGCCGCGCGCGTCTCCGGCATCAATGTCGAAGCGCATCTGGTGAAAGTCTATGCGATCGCCGGCATGCTTGCGGGCCTCGCAGGCGTGGTCACCGCCGCCCGCGCCCAGACGGCACAGGCCGGCATGGGCGTCATGTACGAACTCGACGCGATCGCCGCGACCGTCATCGGCGGCACGTCGCTCACCGGCGGCGTCGGCCGCATCACCGGCACGGTGATCGGCACGGTGATCCTCGGCGTGATGACGTCAGGCTTCACCTTCCTCCGGGTCGACGCCTACTACCAGGAGATCGTCAAGGGCATCATCATCGTCGCTGCGGTGGTCGTCGACGTCTATCGCCAGAAAGGCCGCAAAAAAGCATAAAAATACTGCTCCTCCTCGAAAGAACTGGCCGGGACGAACACATTCATCCCGGCCTTTTTCTTGTTTCGTCATGGTACTGGGCCGCTATATTGTCGCGAACGACATATGCTCGTCTTGCAAGGCAGACCCTTTGGCTGCCCTATGGCTTCCGCTGCGCCGATAGACTATATCGCCGAAACGAAAAACTATCGGAGAATTACCATGTCCTCGCAGCGCCAGCTTGCGAAACAAGCCCGCACCAGCTTCCTCCTCCAGCTCTGGAGCGCGATGATGCGGGTCCAGACCCGCGAAACGGCGGCCCTCTTCAGCTCCCGCCAACGTTAGGACAGATCCCGAAGCCACCGAGCGGATAGGGACTGCGCTGCCGACCATGTCTCAGCGGTCGAGGGCGATTGATGGTGTGCCGCTCACTGCCTCGCAGTCATTGGCAAGATCAAGCCCCACTGCGTCTCTTGAGGTGGTCCCAACGGTTCGAAACCCAGTTTCCTGTAGACGGCAATCGCCCGTTCATTGGCCGGGTGCGGATCGGTGCCGATAACCGGTACCCCCGCATCGAAGAGAGCCCTCATTCTCGCCCCGATAAACGCTGTCCCGTGTCCAACCCCGATCATTTCGGGGTCTCCTATGTATTGATCGATCCCCCGCGATCCCTCGGGAAGCTCGGCGAAATGGTGATTTTCCCAGCCGTGGACGGTATAGTCCTGCATGAACGCAAAGGGGCGTTCGGCGGTTGAAACAATCCAACGCGCCACGCGAGGATCAGCCAGGTCTGCTGCATCGTGCGACCCATCCGAGCCCCACCATGCGCGGACATGCGGGTTCGATCGCCATGCTGCGAGCAAAGGGAGATCATTCACCGTCGCTTTGCGAAAACTGTATCGGTCGGCCGCCGTCATTCAACGAACTTAGCACGCCGCCGGCCGGTAGAAACAGGCCCTACTTCGCTTCCGTCACGCTCGCAGCCATGCGACTCTCGCTGAGCGTTTAATGGGCCACCACCTAGCTCGCCAGGACGAGCCCTCCGTAACGACTGATTTCCTTCTCGATTTCGGCGACGAGCGTTTCGAGCGCGGAATTTCTCGCCTTCCTGGCGCGGCGCACGACATAGGCCACGGCCGGCGGCGCCGGCAGGTGCTCGGAGACGATCTGCATCTCGGGGCGCAGGTGGCGGCCGCTCAGAAGCGCTACGCCCATGGCCGAATTTACCGCGGCCACGATGCCGGCCGCGCTTGCACATTCGAACACGGTTTCAAGAACCACCCCTCCGTCCTGTCCGATATCAAGCGCCCATCTTCGGTAGAAGCATTCGTCATCGAAGGACAGGAAGGGTATCGGGCCTTGCTGCGGCAGCGATAATTCCGGATGCTTGACCCAGTGAAGCTCCTCGCGGAACAGGACGACGTCGGTCGGTCGGACCTCATGAGCGAAGACCTGCAGGATCGCAGCCTCCAATTCGCCCCGATCCAGCATTGCCCGCAGGACCAGACTCATGCGGACCTTGGTGCGGACGGCGACGTGAGGGTGCAGGCGGCGAAATCTCGCTAATATGCGCGCAAGATCGCTGCAGGCGGTGTCTTCGGTCAGGCCGAGAGCGATGCGCCCCTTGAGCGACGTTTTCGACAAACTCAGAAGCGCCTCGTCATGCAGCCCGAGGATTCGCCCGGCATAGTCCAGCAAATCCTCCCCGGCCGCGGTGAACATCGCTCCCCCCGGCTTGCGGCCGAGCAGGTCGCAATCGAGGCTCGTCTCGAGCCGTTTGACCTTGTGGCTGACGGCCGACTGCGACAAACCCAGGGCCTCGGCCGCGCGCGTGATCCCCCCGTGATGGCGGATCGCCCACAAGGCGCGCAGCGCATCGATTTCCAAACGTCGGCCGTTGAACTCTTTCATCGCGATCCCCGTCATGAATATTGCGTGAATTATGCGGACCAAGTGCTCAATTGGCAATTTCACATTGCCGATCCGGCTGCGATGTCATGTTCCTATCGAAATTTGTCATGTGCAAAAGGGATCGCCGCCACCTAAGGCTGGGGAACGAACGACACGCCCGAGAGCGCCATGACCCACCAGCCCATCTCGCTGCCCGCAGCGAAACAGCATCGTCTCCTCTGGCCCCTCATGGCTACGTTACTGGTCGTCGGCTGGAGTTCCGGCTTCGTCGGCATTCGCTATGCAAGCGAAGAGGCGAGCGTAATGCTGGTTCTGTTCTGGCGCACGCTTTTGTCGGGGGTGATCCTGCTGCCCTTCGCGCTGATCATCGGTCCGCGGCTGCGGATGCGCGGCGTCGTGGAACAGATGCTGTTCGGCGTCATGTCGGTCTTCCTTTATCTCGGTGGCTTCGCACTGGCCATCGAACAGCGGGTTCCGACAGGACTGGTCGCACTCATCTCGGACCTCTTGCCGTTGGCGATTGCCGCCCTGTCGCAACCCGTTTTGGGCGAACGCCTGAGCGCGCGGCAATGGTTCGGAACGGCAATCGCCGTTCTCGGTGTGCTGATCGTCTCGTTCGACAGCCTCAGCTTCGGCACGGCCCCGTTGTGGGCTTATGGATTGACGGTAGGCTCCATGCTTGTTTTTGCGCTCGCCTCGGTTCTGCACAAGCGACGGCGCACCCGGCACATGCCCGTGCACCAGAGCCTTTGCATCCATACCCTCACCGGTTCGGTGCTGTTCGGGCTGTGCGCTATGATGCAAGGGAACCTCGCCCCGCCGTTGACGCCCGCTTTCGGCGTGGGGATGGTCTGGCTGGTTCTGTTCGCAACCTTTGCCGCCTATTCGGTCTACTACACGAGCTTGCGTCTCTTCCCGGTGGCCCAGGTCAGCGCTGCGATCTATCTCAGTCCGCCTGTCACCATGCTGTGGGCCTGGGCGCTGTTTTCCGAGCCGCTGACCCCGGCTGTCTTGATGGGGCTGGCGGTGACGCTGGTCGGCGTCTGGATAACCTCGCGCGGCTGAGCGCGGCTGAGCCCTCGAGAATCTTTGATGCGGAACTGCGTGTTTCAACAGGCTGAAGCGGGGCAGCAGTGAAGCCTTCTCAAGCCCATCGTGCGGACGGCGAGGATACGGAGTTTCGCACCACGAGATCGGGCCTGAGGAAGATCTCGGTCTCGGCCGGGCTGCGGTCGGAGAGAAGCTCCAAGAGAAGCGCCATGGCGTGTTTGCCGATCAGCGTGCGCGGCTGGCGGATCGTGGTCAAAGCCGGCGTCATGAATGTCGCCTGCGGCACGTCGTCGAAGCCTGTGACCGAGAAGTCGCGCGGTATGTCGTAGCCGCGTGCCTTCAGCCCGATCATCACGCCGAGTGCCGTCTGATCGTTGACGCACATGAATGCCGTCGGCAGCGTGTCGCGCACGAAGAGCCGCTCGACGGCAGCCCTGCCGCTCTCGAGCGTGCCATCGCCCTCCTGGACCAGCCGAAGTTCCGCCGGCACCCCCGCCGCATCGAGGCCCGCATCATAGCCGGCGCGGCGCCGCTTATAGGCAAGGCGGGTGCGCGAATCGCCGATGAAAGCGATCTTGCGATGACCTTCGGCGATGAGGAGGTCGACCACCTTGCGGGCGCCCTCGACATCGTCGACACCCACATAGGGTATGCCGCCGTTGAAGACGGGCTCGAATATGCCGACGCTCGGCGGCAGCCGCGCTGCTATCGTCTCGTGACCGAAGGGCAGGATGCCGGTAAAGAGGATCAGACCCGCCGCCTGGTTGGAGTTGAGAAACTTCAGATATTCGACCGCGCGCTGGGCGTCGTTCTGGGTATGGCCGATCAGCACGCCGTATCCGTGCGACCGTGCCTCGTTTTCGAGGCCGACCAGAATGCTCGAAAAGTTTGGATCGCCGATATCCGGGGCGACGACCAGGATCATGTTTGAGCGGCCGAGGCGCAGGCTGCGAGCCATGGCATTGGTCGTATAGCCGGTGATCGCGATCGCCTGGTTGACCTTCAGCCGCGTGGATTTAGCGACCTTCTCCGGGTTGTGGATTGCCCGCGATACCGTCGCGATCGAAACTTCAGCGATCCTGGCGACGTCTTCGATGGTTGCGGGCGTGGAATCCGACACTGCGCTCTGCCTTGCGTCTCCCTACTGCGTGTTTCCCTAAATCCCGATTTAGAGATAAAAACAAGCAGCTAATCAATCTGCGACGGCGGCCTTTGCGTATCTGACAAGAACGCGCGGCGCTGTACACGGCGGGACACTACACACACCGCGGGCAACGTCAAAGGCGGTCCGGCAAATTCCTGTGCATGCCGTTATGTAAACCTTTACATAGTGAGTGTAAAGGTTTACATAGCGTCCATGGGCGGTCGGGAGCCGCAATGGGGGAAATCGATGAATCCGGAGACGGTAGACGCCGCGCGCGTCGTGCTGGAGGCGCGGCGGATCAGCAAGTCCTTCAGCGGCGTGCAGGTGCTCTTCAGTGTCAATTTCGAGCTTCGCGCCGGCGAGATCCATGCCCTGATGGGCGAGAACGGCGCCGGCAAGTCGACCCTCGTCAAGATTCTTTCAGGGTTCGAGCAGCCGTCCTCGGGCGAGGTCCTGCTCGATGGCCAGCCGGTAACGCTTCCTGCAAACGGCGCGGCCGAAGCGCTGGGCATCGTCATCATCCACCAGGAATTCAATCTCGCCGAACATCTGACTGTCGCCGAAAGCCTGTTTCTCGGTCGCGAGGTGACGCGTTTCGGGGTGCTCGACCGCAAGTATATGCGCGCGGAGGCGCGCCGGGTTCTCGATCTGCTCGGCTGCCACGTAGACGCGAACGCGCTGATCGGCAGTCTTTCAATCGCCGAAAAACAGATGGTCGAGATCGCCAAGGCCATCAGCCGTGACGCGCGGATCGTCTTCATGGACGAGCCGACTGCCGTTCTCTCCCGCGAGGAGACCAACTTCCTTTTCCGGCAGGTGCGCAAGCTGCGCGACAGGGGCACGAGCTTCGTCTTCGTGTCGCACAAGCTCGACGAAGTCATCGAACTGACCGACCGGGTGACGGTGCTGCGCGACGGGCAGTGGGTGAAGACCGCCGCGACATCGATGCTCGACGGCGAGTCGATTGCGCAGCTCATGGTCGGCCGCGAAATGTCGAGTCTCTATCCCGCCAAGAATGAGCCGAACGTCGACGAAGAGGTCGTGCTGCGAGTCGACGCCGTCTCGACCGACTATGTGAAGGACGCCAGCTTCGAGGTGCGCAAAGGCGAAATACTGGGCTTTTCGGGCATGATCGGCTCCGGCCGCACCGAACTCATGGAAGCGGTCGCCGGCCTCAGGCCCCGCCTGTCGGGCGAGGTGACGATCCGTGGAGAGACCGCGCCTTCAGGCGACGTGCACGCGGCCAACCGGCGCGGTCTTGCCTACATGACCAAGGATCGCAAGGCGAAGGGCCTGCTGCTCAACTCCGGCATGACGACGAACCTGACATTGCAGTCGCTCGGCCGGCATGCCCGCATCGGCTATCTCAGCCCGGCCAGCGAGGCGGCTGCACTCGAAAGGGCCCGCCGCCGCTTCGACATCCGCGTGCGCGACGGCAATGTCGTCGCCAGGCGCATGTCCGGCGGCAATCAGCAGAAGCTGCTGCTCGCCAAGGTGATGGAAACGGAACCGGACATCATCATCATCGACGAGCCGACACGCGGCATCGACGTCGGCACCAAGCAGCAGATCTATCATTTCATCTCGGCGCTCGCGCGCGACGGCCGCTCGATCATCGTCGTCTCTTCCGAAATGCCCGAGGTCATCGGGCTTTGCACCAGGGTCGCGGTGATGCGCGAGGGACGCATCGTCGGCATGCTCGAGGGAGACGAGATCTCCGAGCAGGAGATCATGCGCTACGCAGCCGGACTGAAGAAAATGGCTGCCGCCTGACCGCTTGGACGCGCGGCGAAGGCAGGCACAGGAAAAGGAATTCCCCCGGCTCGGGGGCGGGAGAGGTTGATCTGGACATGAGCGTGAACGAGGAAGGCATCCAAAGCACAACGCACCGCCGGACGTGGCGGGACGTCGATCTCAGGGCCGTGGCGCCGTTTGCCGCCCTTGCACTGCTGTTGATCGTCGGTGCCATGGTCAACCCCAACTTCATCAGTCTCAACAACCTCGCCAACGTCGCCACCCGCAGCGCCTTCATCGCCATCATCGCTGTTGGCGCCACCTTCGTCATTTCCGCAGGCGACCTCGACCTTTCCGTCGGCTCGATGGTCGCCTTCGTGGCGAGCCTGATGATCCTGTTCATGAATTCCGGCGTGATTGCCGATCCGGCACTGATGCTCACGGCCGCGGTCCTCTTCGCGGTCGTCGCCGGTAGCGCCTGCGGGCTCGCCAACGGGCTGATCACCACGGTCGGCAGGATCGAGCCCTTCATCGCGACGCTCGGCACGATGGGCATCTATCGCGGCCTTACCACCTGGCTTTCGCAAGGCGGCGCGATCACCCTGCGCGAGCCGGAAATACAGGAGCTCTATCGCCCGGCCTATTTCGGCAGCATTCTCGGCGTGCCGGTGCCGATCGCGATCATCCTCGCGGTCACTGCCGTCGCCGCCTTCATCCTCTATCGCACGCGTTACGGCCGGCACGTGGTCGCCGTCGGCTCCAACAGCGACGTGGCTCGCTATTCCGGCATCGCCGTCAATCGCGTGCGCACCATCGCCTTCGTCATCCAGGGACTCTGCGTCGCCGTCGCCGTGCTGCTCTACGTGCCGCGGCTCGGATCCACCTCGGCCACGACCGGTATCCTCTGGGAACTGCAGGCCATCACCGCCGTCGTCGTCGGCGGAACGGCGCTCAAGGGCGGCGCCGGCCGCGTCTGGGGCACGATCTGCGGTGCCTTCATTCTCGAATTGGTCGGAAACATCATGCTCCTGTCGAACTTCATCAGCGAATACCTGATCGGCGCGATGCAGGGTGCGATCATCATCATCGCGATGCTCGTCCAGCGCTCGCTGGTACGCAAATCGTGACCAAGCCGGATCGAGCGCGATCCGGCCACATCAACCAAGACTTAGAATCATTGGGAGGAAGAAGCATGCGAAAGGGATTAATGGGCATTGCCGCCGTCACGATGATGGCACTGACGGGTGCAGCCCATGCACAAGACAAGAACGTCACGATCGGCGTGTCGATCCCGGCGGCCGACCATGGCTGGACCGCCGGCGTGGTGTTCCACGCCGAGCGTGTTGCCAAGCTGCTCATGGAACAGCATCCGGGCCTCAACGTCATCGTCAAGACCTCGCCGGATCCGGCGAGCCAGGCCAATGCCGTGCAGGACCTCGAAACGCAGGGGATCGACGCCCTCGTGATCCTGCCGACCGACCCCGATCCGCTGGTCAATGCGATCAAGGAAGTCAAGGGCAAGGGCACCTTCGTGGCGCTGGTGGACCGCGCGCCTTCGACCAACGACAACAGCGTGCGTGACCTCTATGTCGCCGGCAACAACCCGGCACTCGGCCAGGTCGCCGGCGAATACATCAAGGCCACCACGCCGGAAGCCAAGGTGGTCGTCATTCGCGGCCTGCCGATCCCGATCGACCAGCAGCGTCAGGACGGCTTCGACAAGGGCATCGCCGGCTCCAAGGTCGAAATCCTGGACCGCCAGTACGGCAACTGGAATCGCGACGACGCCTTCAAGGTCATGCAGGACTATCTGACCAAGTATCCGCAGATCGACGTGGTTTGGTGCCAGGATGACGACATGGCCGTCGGGGTGCTGCAGGCGATCGACCAGGCCAAGCGCACCGACATCCAGTATGTGGTCGCCGGAGCCGGTTCGAAGGACATGATCAAGAGGGTCATGGATGGCGACAAGATGATCCCGGTCGACGTGCTCTACCCGCCGGCAATGGTCGGCACGGCACTCGAAATGACCGTTGCCAACTTCTACGGCCAGGTCCCGGTTCGCGGCACCTACACGATCGACGCGACGCTGGTGACGAAGGAAAACGCCAAGGACTTCTATTTCCCCGATTCGCCGTTCTGACCGGACGTCGGAGCTAATCAAGACACGGCCTGCCTGAGGCTTTCCTCGGGCGGGTCTTTTCTTTGGCGTTTATACAACGGACACCCCCTCCGCCCTGCCGGGCAGTGGGGGTGTCCGTTGGCGCGTTCGCGGCCGCCTCTAATCAGCCTCACCCCGCCGGAAACGCCGCCACCACCTTCAACCCTCGACCGGCGTCACCCTCGTCCAGCCGCATGGTCCCCCCGTAAAGCCCGACGATTTCCTCGACGATCGGGAGGCCCAGTCCGGTACCGGGGGCTTCCTCGCCGCCGCGCCGGAAACGCTTGAGCGCCGCCTCGCGCAGCTCCGCCGGAATGCCCGGGCCATTGTCCTCTACTTCCAGCAGGACCGCGTGGTCCCTGCTCCCGACGCGCACGGTCACCTCCGCCCCGCGGCCGGCATAAAGCAACGCATTGCCGATCAGGTTCTTCAGGAGTTCGCCGACAAGCAGGGGCTCGGCGCGGATCCAGTGCTCGCCCTCGCCGGCAAAGCCGAGATCGATGCCGGCTTCGCCCGCCGCCGGTACGTGGTCCCCCGTGACGGCGCGGGCAAGCCCGACGAGTTCGACCCGCTCCAATCCTCGCGCCTCGTCTCGGCCCGCGGCATCGATCTTGGCCATCAGCAGCAGCTGCGCGAGAATGCGTTCGGCATTGGCGACGGCCTCGTCCGCCTTCATCGCCGCCGCCCGGGTTTCCTCGATCGTCGTCGCCCGCTGCGCAAGCGCAAGCTGCGTGCGGATGATAGCAAGCGGGGTTCTGAGCTGATGGCTGGCATTGCCTGTGAAGTGCCGCAGCGCATCGAGGGCCGATTGCAGGCGGACCATGAAAGAGTTCACGGTATCGACGAGCCCCTGGACTTCGTTCGGCACCTGCTCGCGGATCGGATGCAGATCGTCGGGGCTGCGCTCGGCGATCGCATCGCCAAGCCGATAGAGCGGCCTCAGGGAAAAGGTGACGGCGACCCAGACGATCATCGCCGCCCCGGCGATCATCAGCCCGAGACGCAGGGCGGAACGGATGATGATGGTCTGCGCGAGCTGGCGCCGGGCGATCGTCGTCTCCGCGACGGTGACGACGAAGGGAACGGAATTGACCCCGGTCGAGGCGGAGCGTCTGAGTGCCGCGACGCGGATAGGTTCGCCGCGAAAGACGGCATCTGCGAAGCTCGTCGATTGACCGGTGCTTTCGGAAAGCGAAGGCAGGGTCTGGTAACCGGTGATGAACTCGCCGGGCGGGCCGTCCACCCGGTAAAAGACCCGGTCCTGCGCCGCCGATGTCAGCATCTCGAGCGCAACATAGGGGATGTCGACCTGCAACGAGCCGTCTTCGGCGACGACCACGCGCTCGGCGATCGCCAGCGCCGATCCGGCAAGCACCCGGTCCGAGACGGCATTTGCCGTCTTGACGGCTTCCCGGTAGGTATCCGCCAGCGCGACGACGCCGATTACGGCTGTCGAGATCAGCAGCCAGCCGAGCAGCCTGCGCCGCAGCGAATAGACGACCTTTCCGGGGGCGGCTGTCATTCGGGACCGGCCGTCTTGTCGAGATAATAGCCGATGCCGCGGGCGGTCCGTACGGTCAGCCCGAAGGGCGCCAGCCGCTTGCGCAGCCGGCTCACATATTGCTCGATCGCATTGGGGCTCAGATCGTCGTCAAGGCCCGTCAGCGATTGCACGATGGCGTCCTTGGCGACGACCTTACCGGCGCGCATGAACAGAAGCTCGAGAAGACCGAGCTCGCGCGCCGGAATTTCGATCGGCATGCCTGCCGAGGAGAAACTGCGCGAGGTGAGATCCAGCGAGACATTGCCATAGCTGACGACGGAGGCGCGCAACCCCGCCTGCCGGCGCAGGAGGACGCGCACGCGCGCCTCGAACTCGCCGATATCGAAAGGCTTGATCAGGTAATCGTCGGCGCCGAGGTCGAGTCCCTTGATCCTCTCCTCCGGCGTACCGCGCGCCGTCAGGATGAGAACCGCCGCGCGGTTCTGCCGTGCCCGCATGGCACGCAGCACGTCCAGTCCATCCATCTCCGGCAGGTTCAAATCGAGGATCACCAGATCGAAGCTCTCGGCCGCAGCAACCGCATGCGCGGATGCGCCGTCGCTTACGACGTCGACGGCATAGCCGCTGCCCCGCAGAAGCGTCGAAAGGCCCTCAGCCAGGGCCCGATTGTCCTCAACCAGCAAGATACGCAATATCGCCTCTCCCCGGGATCACTCTATCGCTCGCGAGCTTGCTTGTGAACGGCAGCGCTCTCAGGCATTGTGAATTCATGCGGTTCTTGATTTCTCTCGGTTTTTTGATCCTGTCGGCCGCGGTCGCTAAGGCCGCGCCGACGTTCTTCCCGGCTCTCTCCGGTGACGGAGCCGCACCGGTCCTGACCGTCTATTCCTCGCTCGACGAACCCTTGGCGAGACCGATGATCGACGGCTTCCAGAAGGCCAATCCGGATGTCGCGGTCCGCTACGAGGACATGCTGACCGGCGAGATCTACGACAGGATCGTCAAGGAGACCGATGCCGGCGAGAAGACCGCCGATTTCGCCTTTTCCTCCGCCATGGACCTGCAGGTCAAGCTCAGCAATGATGGTTATGCGCAACGCAGCGACCTGCCTATGAGCGGACGCTGGCCGGCCTGGGCGAACTGGCGCAACACGGCTTACGCTCTCACCTTCGAGCCGGCCGTCTTCGTCTACCACAAGCCGAGCTTCCGGCACGAGGAGCCGCCGGCGACGCGCGCCGAATTCGTCGATTACCTCAAGCGGAAAGGAAACGCCGTCTTCGGCCGCATCGGCACCTACGACATCGAACGCTCCGGCGTCGGCTTCCTCTTCATGTCGCGCGACCAGGAGCAGTTCGGCGACATCTGGACGGTGATCCGCACCATGGGGTCGGCCGGAGTGAAGCTCTATTCGACCAGTCAGGCGATCCTGGAGAGGATTTCCGACGGACGCTTCGTGCTCGGCTACAACATCCTCGGCTCCTACGCGGCCGACTGGGCATCGCGGCATCCCGATGTCGGCATCGTGCTGCCGAAGGACTATACGGTCGTCATGTCGCGCATCGGGCTGGTGCCGCAGGCCGCAGCCGCCCCCGAACTCGGCCGCCGCTATCTCGAATTCTTCATGTCGAAGGAGGGCCAGACGATCATGGCGCGCGAGCTGCAGATCCCGGCGGTCAGCCCCGAAGTCGCCGGCGAGAACACCGCGAACACCATGCGGGAAATGCTCGGAGGTCAGTTGAAACCCGTACCGGTCAGCCCCGGGCTGATGGTCTATCTCGACCAGGTCAAGCGGGCGCGGCTGATTGCCCGCTGGAACGAGATGCTGCGCCTGCAGTGAATAATAAGCAGGCAAACAAGTCATTTACGCGAAACGGACTTGATGTCAGGTTAATGTCAGCTTTCTATGTTGCTTAAGGTCGCCGGCGAACCGTGGAGGCGGACCGCCGGCAGCGTATCGGGAGGATCCACAAGTCCGGTCTAAGGTCGCCGTCGATGTCGACCAGCCGCTTCTCCCCTTCGCGAACGATAATCAATGTGCGCGTGACGAAGCGCGCCTCACGGAGGACCGACCTTGAAACACTTCTTCCTCGCATCCATTCTCGCCGGCGCAATTGCTCTGCCGGCCTATGCCGCCGACTACACGATCATCGCGCCGGCCAATCCCGGCGGCGGCTGGGACCAGACCGCCCGTTCGATGCAGGCCGTCCTGCAGCAGGAGGGCATTTCCGGCAACGTGCAGGTCCAGAACGTTCCGGGCGCCGGCGGCACGATCGGCCTTGCCCAGTTCGCAAGCCAGCAGAAGGGCAACCCGAACGCGCTCCTCGTCGGCGGTTACGTCATGGTTGGCGCCATCCTCACCAACAACTCGCCGGTCACCCTCAAGGACGTGACGCCGATCGCGCGGCTTACGGGCGAATACGAAGCGATCGTCGTTCCCGCCGCCTCCGAGATCCAGACGATGAAAGATCTCGTCGAGGCGCTGAAGAAGGATCCGGGCGCGGTTTCCTGGGCAGGCGGCTCGGCCGGCGGTACCGACCATATCGCGGTAGGCCTGATTGCCAAGGCCGCTGGTGTCGATCCGACCAAGATCAACTACATCGCCTATTCCGGCGGCGGCGAGGCGCTTGCCGCGATCCTCGGCAGCCAGGTAACCGCCGGCATTTCCGGTTACGGTGAATTCGAGTCCCAGGTGAAGGCCGGAACGCTCCGCCTGCTCGCCGTTTCCAGCGCCGAGCGCCTCGAGGGTATCGACGCGCCGACGCTGAAGGAATCCGGCGTCGACGTCGTGGTCGAAAACTGGCGCATGGTCGCCGCTGCCCCGGGCCTCACGGAAGAACAGAAGGCCGCAGTCTCCGCCGACATCGAGAAGCTTGCAAAATCCGCAGGCTGGCAGGAAGTGCTGAAGACCAAAGGCTGGCAGGACACCTATCTCGCCGGCGCCGCCTTCGACGAGCAGCTCGCCAAGGACATTTCCGCCACGGAAACCGTCCTGAAGGACATCGGGCTGGTCAAATGAACAAGGGGACCAACCCTTCGGTCGAAACGCGCCGCCCCGACCGGGCGGCGCTGGTCATCGCCGCCGTTCTGGCAGCAATCGCCGGTGTGATCTTCTGGGACGTGTCGCGCCTGAGCGGCCTTGCCGGCTACTCGCAAGTCGGGCCGATGACCGTGCCCTATGCGATCGCCTGCTGTCTCATCGCGCTTGCGGTCTGGACGGCGGTCGAAGCCTGGCGGGGCGACTTTCCCGAACGCGAGCACCAGCAGGCGGGTCCGGTTGTCTGGATCGTCGCCGGGCTTGCGGCGCAGATGCTGCTCTTGAACACGTTGGGCTTCTCGATCGCGACCGGCATTCTCTTCGCCCTCACGGCCCGCGGCTTCGGCAAACGCAAATTGTGGCTGACCGTGCCGATCGGCGTCGTGTTCAGTTTCATCGTCTGGGCTATCTTCGCCAAGCTCCTGCAATTGTCGCTGCCCGCAGGGCCGCTGGAACGCCTGTTCTTCTAGAGCGGGATCAGGAAAAGTGTGCGCGGTCTTCCGCCCGCATCCCGCTCTTAACCTATCAGATCGATCACGTTCATGATTTCAGGTTCGATCCTGGAATCACCGTGATCTAAAGAAGGCCGACGACCATGGGTACTTTCGATTTCCTGTTGCAGGGGCTGCTGGTTGCTGCCCAGCCGATGAACCTTCTCTACGCACTCATCGGCGTAACGCTCGGCACCGCCGTCGGGGTGCTGCCCGGCATCGGCCCTGCATTGACCGTCGCACTGCTCCTGCCGGTCACCTATCAGCTCGATCCGGCCGGGTCGCTCATCATGTTCGCCGGCATATATTATGGCGGCATGTATGGGGGTTCGACGACGTCGATCCTGCTGAACACGCCCGGCGAGAGCGCCTCGATCGTCACCGCCCTCGAGGGCAACAAGATGGCGCGTGCCGGCCGCGGCGGTCCGGCGCTTGCCACGGCAGCCATCGGCTCCTTCGTCGCCGGCCTCATCGCCACGCTCGGACTGGCCTTCATTGCGCCCTATATCGTCAAGCTGGCGCTCGTCTTCGGCCCGCGCGAATATTTCGCGCTGATGGTGCTCGCCTTCGTCACCGTCTCCTCCGCCTTCGGCGACTCGACGCTGCGGGGGCTCACCTCGCTCTTCGTCGGCCTGACCCTTGCGTGCATCGGCATCGACCAGCTGACCGGCCAGGCGCGCCTTTCTTTCGGCGTGCCCGACCTCCTCGACGGCATCGAGGTGACGACTCTCGCCGTCGCCATGTTCGCGATCGGCGAGACGCTGTTCATCGCCGCGCAAGGCGACCGCGGCCCGGACAAGGTGGAAGCGGTCAAGGGCTCGGTCTGGATGAGCGCCACGGATTGGGCGCGCTCCTGGAAGCCGTGGCTGCGCGGCACCTTCATCGGCTTTCCCATCGGCGCCATGCCGGCCGGGGGCGCCGAGATCGGCACTTTCCTCTCCTATGCGGCGGAGAAGCGCCTGACCAAACATCCGGAGGAATTCGGCAACGGCGCCATCGAGGGCGTGGCGGGCCCGGAAGCCGCCAACAACGCATCCGCTGCAGGCACGCTGGTGCCGCTCCTCACGCTCGGCCTGCCGACCACGGCGACGGCCGCGATCATGCTCGCCGGCTTCCAGCAATACGGGCTGCAGCCGGGGCCGCTGCTCTTCGCCACCAATCCGCAGCTCGTCTGGGGTCTCATCGCCAGCCTCCTCATCGCCAATTTCATGCTGCTTGTCCTCAACCTGCCGCTGATCGGCCTCTGGGTGAGGCTGTTGACGATCCCGAAACCGTGGCTCTATGCGGGCATCCTGCTCTTCGCAACGCTCGGCACCATCGGCGCCAATCCCTCGGTCTTCGAACTCGGCATGCTGCTGGCCTTCGGCCTGCTGGGCTACGTCATGCGCGTCTTCGGCTATCCGATCGCGCCGGTGGTCGTCGGCCTGATCCTCGGGCCGCTCGCCGAACAGCAGCTCCGCAGAGCGCTCTCGATCAGCCAGGGCGACATAACAGTGCTCTTCACGTCGCCGATCGCGGCCGTGCTCCTGGTGATCGCCGCGCTCGCCCTTGTCGTGCCGCTGATCCTCAGGGCCCGCGGCCGCGGCGAAGTGCTCGCACAACTCGCCGCCAGCGAAGACTGAGCGGCTTCCGACGATCTGGCAGGCCGATCGGCTACCGCCCCTATTGCTGGACGCGTGCGGGCCTGCTTTCGCTGCATGGCTGGGCTGAGGTTTTGTGCATTGCAAAACAACCCCGCCGGACCCATCTTTTGCTCATCGAATAGAAAACGAAAGCGAGCAAGAGATGACCAGCAAGAACCGCATGGGCTTCATCGGCCGCGCCTTCGCCGTACTCGGCGCCGCAACCGCTGCTGCCGCCGCCGTCGAAGGCCATCGCCGCCCCAAAGCACAGGATCTCCGCACCCTCGGCATCGATCCCGCAGCCTTCCCGGGCAATCGCCAGGGCTGACCTGCCCGACGTCCAGGCCTCAGCTTGAAACAGGATCGCGTCGCCATCAGGCGACGCGATCCTGTTTCAGGGAACTGCCCTCCCATTGCGACCGTCGTCCGAACGGCTTCAACCTCAACCGGACGCGATGATCCTCCGGCCCATGACGCCGAGCCCCCGCACGAAACGGGAGAGACGCGACGGATCCGCTCGCCGCTTCGAACCCGACCTCATGCCCTGCCCGGGTGAACTGCCGGTTCATGGTGAGTGTGCAGGGCGACCAATCCCTCCCGATGATATCCGATGCCGTCCTTCGGCCTGTTCAACGGTTCCGTCACGAACAGGTCGGTTCCGCTGTCCGTCTCGAACAGGCAGGGAATGTGAAAAGGCGCCGGAATGGGAAGATCTTCAAATAAAAATGGCGCCGGCAAACTGGCCGGCGCCATTAAGATTTTACAGTCCCGCGCGCTTTGAGGTCACGTGGGCATTCCGCAAGAGATCAAGCGACCTTGGCAACCGCCGTCGGCACGCTCGCGATCGTCTTCAGGATGACCGAAGCGATCTGGTAGGGGTCGCCCTGGGAGTTCGGGCGGCGATCTTCGAGATAGCCGCGGTAGCCGTTGTTGACGAAGCTGTGCGGAACGCGAATGGAGGCGCCGCGGTCGGCCACGCCGTAGCTGAACTTGTCCCACGGCGCCGTCTCGTGCTTGCCGGTCAGGCGCAAGTGGTTGTCCGGGCCGTAGACGTTGATGTGGTCGTGCAGGTTCTTCTCGAAGGCGGCCATCAGCGCTTCGAAATAGTCCTTGCCGCCGACTTCGCGCAGATAGGCAGTCGAGAAGTTGGCGTGCATGCCGGAGCCGTTCCAGTCGGTGTCGCCGAGCGGCTTGCAGTGGAACTCGACGTCGATGCCGTATTTCTCCGTCAGGCGCAGCAGAAGGTAGCGCGCCAGCCAGACTTCATCGGCAGCCTTCTTGGAGCCCTTGCCGAAAACCTGGAATTCCCATTGGCCCTTGGCCACTTCGGCGTTGATGCCTTCGTGGTTGATGCCCGCGGCCAGGCAGATGTCGAGATGCTCTTCGACGATCTGGCGCGCGATGTCGCCGACATTCTTGTAGCCGACGCCGGTGTAGTACGGGCCCTGCGGCGCCGGATAGCCCTGCTCCGGGAAGCCCAGCGGGCGGCCGTTCTTGTAGAAGAAATATTCCTGCTCGAAGCCGAACCAGGCGCTTTCATCGTCGAGGACCGTTGCACGGGTATTCGACGGATGCGGCGTCTTGCCGTCCGGCATCATGACCTCGCACATGACCAATGCGCCATTCGTGCGGACCGGGTCGGGATAGACCGCAACCGGCTTCAGCACGCAATCGGAGCTGCGCCCTTCGGCCTGCTGCGTCGAGCTGCCGTCGAAGCCCCAGAGCGGAAGCTGTTCGAGCGTCGGAAACGCGTCGAATTCCTTGATCTGCGTCTTCCCGCGGAGATTTGGGACGGGCGTGTAGCCATCGAGCCAGATGTACTCGAGCTTATACTTGGTCATTAGCGAATCTCTCTAACGTGGTGCTGCATGGTTTGAGCAAATCCTGACAGCTTCAGCGCTACACAACGCCCAACCGCCAGGGATCGGATACCATGAAGCATCAAGCGTGCCAGTTGGGCGGCTGGAGAGAGACTTTTTTCCGCCGGCGGCACCGCGGCGGGGCGAATCGGCGCGGACGCGCCCCGCGGACGCAGCCGGAAAAGATCGTCGGCGGGACCCGCAAAGCCCGGCATTTTTACGCGGTTCGGGGCCGTCCTGGGCAGAAAAACAAGCAGCAATTCAAATCGATACCGCGGTCTCCTCACTTGCGGAAAGGTGCCTGGAGCCGCTTCTCCTGCTCATCCTTATCGGCGTCCGCGGCCCGAACATTTCTGCCCAAAAATTATTTGGCAGGCGCCGCTGCCTAAAAAATCGCACTTGCGCCCGTTGCATCCGCGAATGCTCCGGACAATGCTCGCAATTCCGGCACGGAATTGAACGAAATTTCGGCAATTCGCGTAAATCATGTGCAAATCCTGCCTGGTTGCACTATGTTTCTCCCCAGAACTCACGGGAGACCAGAGCATGGCCACGAGTCTTTACGGCAAGTCTGCGACGATCCTGAAGTTTCCGGCCGCTGTGTCGCGGAAGGCCGAGGAACGGCGTTCCGAAGCCCAGCGCAAACTGGACCTCGCACCGTCGGACGTGTGCGCCGCCGTCGATGGCTGCTGGTATCACGAGGAAGCCCTGAGCGACGATACGAAGCACTGAAGCGGAGCGGTCTTCCCGCTCACCGCCGCCCGCCGACCTCGTCGATATGGTGCAGCATATCGGCCGGGTCGTCGAAGATGCGGTAAGCGCCGGCTTGCCGCAGTTCCTCATGTCCGTAGCCTCCGCTCAGCAAGCCGATGGCCAAGGCACGGCAGCGCACCGCCGCCAGCATATCCCAGATACTGTCGCCGACCACCACTGCCGTCTCGATCGGGGCGCCGAGCTGTTCGGCGGCGGCGAGAAAGAGATCCGGATCGGGCTTGGCATATTTGACGAGGTCTCGCGTCACGACCGGCACGACCGCCGGATCGACGCCGAGAGCGGCGAGATTGACGGCGGCCGTCTCCATCCGCCCGCTCGTGGCGATCGCATAAGAGATCTTCGCATCGGTGAGCCACGTTAGAAGCTCGCGCGCGCCGGGCAACGGTCTTATGCTGTCTGCCTGCCGCCTGTAGGCGTCGGCGTGGCGCTGACGCAATCGCGCAACCCTGTCACCGCTGATTTCCATATTCGTCTCGCGCAGGAGCTGGTCGGTGAAGAGCCCGCCGCTCATGCCTATCTTGCGATGGATGCGCCAGACCGAAAGGTCGATCCCTTCCGCGTCGAGGGCTTCCTTCCAGGCAAGCACGTGCTGGTAGACGCTGTCGACGAGTGTGCCGTCCAGATCGAACAGGAAGACGGGTTCGATGCGCATGCTCTTTCTCCCGGTAACGCGCGTCCGATCGGACGCACGGGCCATGGCGCCGTCACCTGCGGAAATATGGGTCAGGTTTCGCAGCCGAACAGACAGCCTGTCTACTTTTCCTTTGTGAACCTTGATCGCGTCTGCGTGCAGTTGCAACTACCCCATTGCATGGCGAATGGTTCTCGAAATCCGGGTCAGGAAGGCTGGCCGTGAGGAAGCGACGAGCTTCCATGAAAGGACCGCCTGCGCCATGCGCCGCGGCAGCAGCCCGACGGAGACGAACCAGGCTGCCAGCACGGCACGACGGCGCAGCGAGACGTTCATCTGCATGCTGGCGACGGCGCCGTGAGCGGCGAGGCCGAGCCTCGAATCCGCAGCCACCGGATGGCGTGCGCCGTCCACGCAGAGCGATGCAAGACGCTCCTCCAGATGCACCGGGTCGCGCAGGTTCGCTTTCGGCGAAACCGATAGACCTACATCGGCCGCCTGTTCGTTGAGGGCATTCAGTCGGTGAAAATCATGCTCCACCCGCCAGCGCGCCCTCTGCCCGAGTTTTTCGGCAAAGACAGAATGATTGCTGCCGTGCATTCGGTAGGCGCCGAGGCAGGCTTCGAGCGACGTCACCTTCCCGTAGAGCGGGGCGAGCGTGACAAGGTAGCCGTCTGCACCCTGCCGGAACTCGGCTTCCGGAACCGGCATGATGACATCGAGAGCCGAGCGTGCAAAAGCCAGTCCGCTGGTGACCGTCGTCTGGTATCGTGCGCGGCTCGCCAGTTGCGGCGTTACGTCACCGGAGTCGAACGGGACCTCCGGGGGCGGGAAGATGTCCTTGACGCGCAGATCCTCGTCCACCAGATGCAGCCGGAATTGCATCTGGGCCGTGTCGTCGCTCCATTGGGCAAGCAATTCGGAAACGGCAGCCGGGTAGAGATAGTCGTCGGCGTCGAGGAAGAGAACGATCGCCCCGCGACTTGCCGCAAAGCCGGTGTTGAAAGCGGCTGCGTGACCGCCATTTTCCTCCCGCAGGCAGGCCTTGATCCGTCCGCCGTAGGACGCGATCACCTCCGGCGACCCGTCGGTCGACGCATCGTCTACGACGATGACCTCGACCTGCGCGTGGTCCTGGTCGAGGGCGCTGTCGATCGCGCGGCTCAGGAACCGCGCATAATTGTAATTCGCTATGATGATGGAGACAGGAAGATGGTCTCGGATGGAATGCATCGCAGTGAACCTCGCTTTTCGGCTTTGGTCGCGGCGAACCTTCTCATGCAGGTCCTTGAGGGTGATGCCCGTCCCGAAAGCACAGCCTCCCGGGCTGCGGTGAAGACAACGGCGCGGTTGCGCCGGGCGGGCGGCGAAGATCGTGCTCGATCCTGCGTGAGCCTCCTGAGTTTTGTGGCATTTGAGTGACCGCTGCAGCGGCGGCACGCCGGTCTGCAGCCTTACCGTGCCGATGATCGAGTATGCCCCGATAGGCAGCAAAGTGACCTCGGTTGACGCGCCTCCGGCGGCTGATATACCAGTTTTGCAGCCAGAACGACGCAGGGAGGAAGCCGCGTGGATGCCAGACACCCCAACACCATGAAGGTGATCGCCACGCGATTGACGGCGCGAGGCGCAACATTGCAGCCCGCGAACGCGATGCCGGTCGCAGGCACCGGACAAGCAGGCACCGGAAACGGATGGGCCTTCTGATGCGGCTTTCGAGAAAGACGATCGACCGCCTGCCGCCCACCGTCAAAAGGCCCGATTACGACCTCGGTCCAGTTACCGTCGGCATCGTACACCTCGGCATCGGCGCCTTTCATCGCGCGCACCAGGCGGCGTACACCGATGCGCTGCTCTCCGAGAATCCGTCCTGGGGCATCTGCGGCGTCTCGCTGCGCAGCCCGGAAACGCGCGACGCGCTTCAACCGCAGGACGGGCTCTACACCCTCGCCGTCCAGGACGGCGAAGGCTCCGATCTCGGCGTGATCGGCAGTGTCGTCGAGCTCCTTTGCGCGCCGGAGGACCCGGAAGCCGTTCTTCGCCGCATGGCAGACCCCGCCACGCGCATCGTGTCGCTGACGATCACCGAGAAGGGCTATTGCCACAATCCGGCAACCGGCACGCTCGACGAAGGCCACCCGGACATCGTTCACGATCTCGCAAACCCCGCGCGGCCGCGATCGGCAATCGGCTTCATCGTCGAGGCGATTTCGCGTCGCGTCAGCGCCGGTATCGCCCCTTTCACGCTGCTTTCCTGCGACAATCTTCCGGGGAACGGGCATGTCCTGAAGCGTATCGTCACACAGTTCGCGGAACTGCGCGATCCGGCCCTCGCCGCCGTCATCCGCAACGTCGCGTCGCCTTCGACCATGGTGGACCGCATCGTTCCGGCCACCACCGACGGCGACCGGAGTGCGGTCGCCGCGGCAATGGGGTTCGAAGATGCCTGGCCGATCATGACCGAACCCTTCCGGCAATGGGTGATCGAAGAGGATTTCCCGCTCGGCCGCCCGGCATGGGAAAAGGCGGGAGCGCTCTTCGTCCAAGACGTCTCCGCCTTCGAGTTCATGAAGCTCCGGCTTCTGAACGGAAGCCATTCCACACTTGCCTATCTCGGCTATCTCGCCGGTGCCGAGACGGTGGCGGATGCCATGTCCCTTCCGGGCATGGAAGCTTTGGTCGAAGGGTTGATGCGCCACGAGGTGAGCCCCACCCTTCCGGAACTGCCCGGCTTCGACCTTCCGGCCTATCGGGCCGAACTCCTTCAGCGCTTTCGCAATCCGGCGCTTCGCCACCGCACCTGGCAGATCGCCATGGATGGCTCGCAGAAGCTGCCCCAGCGCCTCCTCGGCTCGATCAGGGACCGGCTGCACGCCGAGGCCGGCTATGACCGGCTCGCGCTCGGGGTCGCCGCCTGGATGCGGTATGCGCGCGGCCTGGACGAGGCGGGGCGTCCCATCGACGTGCGCGATCCGCATGCTGCCCGGATTGCCGGGCTTGCGCAGGGCATTGACGAGCCGGACCGCATCGTCGATGCCTTTCTGACGATGACGGACGTCTTCGGCACGGACCTTCCGGCGAGCGCTCCGTTTCGCGCCGCGCTGATCAAGGCGCTGGATGGACTCCTCCGGAACGGGTCGGCGGCAACGCTTCGAAGCTACGGGGCTTAGAGCGGGACGAGGCAAAAAAGTGTATCCGGTTTCCACCCGCGTCCCGCGTCTCAACTTCTTGGAACCGATCACGGTCCTGTTTGGTCGACCCGACTTAAAACATCGTGATCTAAGGACGGGCGAAGGAAGGCCATGTTCGATCTCAGCGGCAGGACGGCTCTGGTTACCGGCGGCGGACGCGGCCTCGGGCTGGAGATGGCGAAGGCGCTTGCCAGGGCCGGCGCCTGGACGGTGATCAACGGCCGCAACGGCCAAGGCCTTGAAGAGGCGCGTAAGCGGCTCCAAGGCGACGGTATCGAGATCGGGATTGCGGCCGGCGACATAACCCGCGATGCGCCGGCGATCATCGCCGCCACGGTCGAAAAGACTGGCGGACTCGACATTCTCATCCACGCCGTGGGCGAACGCGACCGCCGCGGGACGGAAGCGATGGAACCGCACGAATTTGCGGCTCTGTTGAACACCGACCTGACCGCGGCCTACGCCATGGCAAAGACCGCCCTTCCCTATCTCAGGCGCTCCGCGGCCGGTCGGCTGATCTTCGTGACCTCGATCGCCGCCTTCGCGGCGCGGGCCGGCGATCCCGCCTATACGGCGGCGAAGGGCGGGCTCGCCGCACTGACGCGCTCGCTCGCGGTCGAACTCGGCGCCGACAATCTCACCGTCAACGCGATCGCGCCCGGCTGGTTTGCAACCGAGACCAATGCGCATCTCGCAGCCGATCCGGCGCTCAAAGCCTTCGTCGACGTCCGCATTCCGCTGAAGCGCTGGGGGCGGCCGGAAGAGATCGCCCCCGCCGCCGTCTTCCTCGCCTCGCCGGCCGCGAGCTTCGTCAACGGAATCACGCTCACCGTCGACGGCGGAATGACCGTGCAGATGTGAGGATTGGTGGATGCCGGCAGGCCAGAGGGGGCAAGCTATCCCTCCTTCGCCTCCTCGTTCCCCCTGAGCAGATGGATCAGCGCCGAGAAATCCTCTGCCCCGTGGCCGAGCTTCTCGAAGAGGCTGTAAAGCTGTGTCGCCTGTGCCCCCATCGGCGTCGACGCACCGCTGGCGCTGGCCGCCTGCTGCGAGAGTTTCAGATCCTTGAGCATGAGGCTCGCGGCGAAACCGGGCTTGTAGCCACCATTGGCAGGCGAGGTCGGAACCGGACCGGGCACCGGGCAATAGGTCGTCAGCGACCAGCACTGGCCCGACGAGGTAGAGGCCACGTCGAAGAGCGCCTGATGCGAGAGGCCGAGCCGTTCGGCGAGCACGAAGGCCTCGCAGACCGCCGCCATGGAAACGCCGAGGATCATATTGTTGCAGATCTTCGCCGCCTGGCCGGCGCCGGCGTCGCCGCAATGGACGATCTTCTTGCCCATGGCTTCGAGCAGGTGCTTGCCGCGCGAGAAGGCGCCGTCGCTCCCTCCGACCATGAAGGTCAGCGTAGCGGCCGCCGCCCCCGCCGTGCCGCCGGAGACCGGCGCGTCGAGCGAAGGGCAGCCAGCCCTTTCGGCAAGGCCGTGAACCTTGCGCGCGCTTTCGACGTCGATTGTCGAGCTGTCGATTAGAAGCGTGCCGGGATCGACGAAGCCGAGCAGTTCGTCCCACACATAAAGGACATGCGCGCTCGCCGGCAACATGGTGATGACGCATTCCATCTCACGCACGGCCTGCGCGATCGAGCCGGCGACCGAGACGCCCGTCTTGGCGGCGGCATTGCGCGAGGCTTCCGAAAGGTCGAAACCGGCGACCGCGTGGCCCGCCTTCACCAGATTGGCGGCCATAGGTCCGCCCATGTTGCCAAGCCCGATAAAGGCGATCTTCGTCATCTTGCCTCTCCTCCTCAACTGAAACTGTCGCGAACTGCCCGCGCCTTATGCCTTTCCGGCGAAGAGCGGCGCGCCGTCATTCCTCCCGAAGCGGGCGAGCATCTGGGGGGTAGCTTCCGAAAGCCCGACCGACCATTTCGGATTCCTGTCCTTGTCGATCACCGCGGCCCTGACGCCCTCGTAGAAATCCGGGTTGGAAAGCATGGCGAGGGTGGCGGCATATTCCCGCTCGAGGCATTCGTTGAGCGTTGCGCTGGCGCGCCCTGCCCTTAGGAGCGACAGCGTCAGTTTGAGGCTGATCGCCGATCGGGTCTTCAGGAGTTCGAGCGTCTCGCGCGCGAAATCCGACTCGTCCTTCTCCAGTGCCGCGAGGATCTCCTCCACGGCATCGAAGGCGAAGCAGCGGTCGATGACGGACAGATGGTCGAGCAGGGCCGATGCCGGGGGCTCGCTCGAAACGGCGCGGATCGCCGCCGAAACGTCATCGGCCGTGGCCGAGGCAGAGAGCGAGGCGATGAGCTCGCCGATCCTCTCGGAGGGAACGAAACTGTCGGCGAGGCGCGCATGGATGACCGCCGCCGCACCGATATCGCGGCCCGTCAGCCCGAGATAGGTACCGAACTCGCCGGGCGCGCGCGGCAGGAGCCAGGTCGCGCCGACATCGGTGAAATAGCCGATCCCCGTTTCCGGCATGGCGAAGCGCGTCCTCTCGGTCACGATCCGATGGCTGCCATGGGAGGAAACGCCGACTCCGCCGCCCATCACGATCCCGTCCATGATCGCGATATAGGGCTTGGAATAGGCTGAAATTCGGCTGTTGACGATGAACTCCTCGCGCCAGAACTGCGCGCCCTCCTCAGGCCGTTCGCGGCCGCTTTCGTAGATCATCCGGATGTCGCCGCCGGCGCAGAGGCCCCGTTCGCCCTCGCCCGTGACAAGCACCGCGGCAATCTCCGGGTCGCGCTCGAACTCGGTCAGCGCCGCAGCGATCGCGCGGATCATCGTGCGATTGAGGCTGTTCAGTGCGCGGGGACGGTTGAGCCGCAGCCTGCCGATCGCGCCCTGGCGCTCGACAATGACCTCCGGAAGCGTGGTCTGCATCTCCATCGAAAATCCTTCCTAGTTCCGTCCCATGATCGCACGCGACACGATCAGCCGCATGATCTCGTTCGTACCTTCGAGTATCTGGTGCACCCTCAGGTCGCGGACAATCTTCTCGACGCCGTAGTCGGCGAGATAGCCGTAGCCGCCATGCAATTGCAGTGCGTCATTGGCGACAGCAAAGCAGCGATCTGTGACAAAACGTTTGGCCATCGCGCAGAGCTTCGGCGCCTCCGGGTCCGCCGTATCGAGGGCGCAGGCCGCCCGCCAGAGGAAGGTCCGAGCGATTTCCAGATCCGTCGCCATATCGGCGAGGCGGAACTGCAGCGCCTGGAATTCGCCGATCGCCTTCCCGAAGGCACGGCGCTCCTGGACATAGGCAAGCGCCTTGTCGAAAGCGGATTGCGCGCCCCCGAGCGAGGCGGCGGCGATGTTGAGCCTCCCGCCGTCGAGACCGGCCATGGCGATCCTGAAGCCCTCGCCCTCGGCACCCAAGCGGTTCTCGACGGGAACGCGAACATTGTCGAGCATCACCGCCCGCGTGGGCTGGGCATGCCAGCCCATCTTCTTCTCATTGGCGCCGAAGGTGAGCCCAGGAGCGTCCTTCTCGACGACAAAGGCGGAGATCCCCTTCGGCCCTTCCTCGCCCGTGCGTGCCATGACGATATAAAGGCCGGACTCGCCGGCACCGGAAATGAACTGTTTCTGGCCGGTAAGCAGATAGGCGTCACCCTCGGGCACCGCCTTTGTCTTGAGCGCGGCCGCGTCCGAGCCGGAGCCGGGCTCCGTCAGACAATAGCTCGCCAGGACGTCCATCGTGAGAAGCGGCGGAAGCAGGCGCCGGCGCTGCGCGTCCGTGCCGTAGCGATCGATCATGCCGGCGCACATATTGTGGATCGAAACGAAGGAGGCGATCGCGGGGCAGCCGGTCGCGAGCGCCTCGATGATCATTGCCGCGTCGAGACGGGTAAGTCCCGTTCCGCCGACGTCGTCGCGGACATAGATGCCGGCCATTCCGAGCGCGGCCGCCGCGCGCAAAGTCTCCACCGGAAAATGCTTCTGCTGGTCCCAGTCGATTGCGTGGGCCGCGATCTCGTCCCGGGCAAAATCGAGCGCCATCGTGCGGATGGCCTGCTGTTCCTCGGAAAGGCGAAAATCCATATGCATGTCCTCCCTGACCCGCATATCGCTGCTGCAATGCTTAGTTACAGCAAAACCCGCACAGGCACAGACGCAAATGCACACAGTATCTGTTCAGAAACGAACAGGACGCTAGGCGCGGCTCTACGTCTCGCTAAGACGATACGGCAGAGCGCCGCGCATGTCATGATCGACGATGAGCTTGCGCTTCAGCGGCGGCACGGCACGGCTCGCACATCTGGTGCGCTCGCAGATGCGGCAGGAAATGCCGATCGGATCGTAGGCGGCGCGGTTCCCGAGATCCATGTCGTCAGCATAAACGAAGGCATCGGCGTAGGAGATTTCGCAGCCCAGCGCCAAGGCATAGCGGGGATGCGCGGCCCGGTAGCCGCCGCCGCCCTTGGTGATCTGGGTCGCGAGACAGAGGTAGCGCACGCCGTCCGGCGTCTCCGCAAGCTGGCGGATGATGCGGCCCGGTGTCTCGAAGGCCTGATGCACGTTCCAGAGCGGGCAGGCCGCGCCGAAGCGGGCGAATTGCAGCTTGGCGGCACTGTGCCGCTTGGTGATGTTGCCGGCCCGGTCGATCCGCGCGAAGAAGATCGGAATACCCTTCTGCCCCGGCCGCTGCAGCGTCGAAAGCCGGTGGCAGACCTGCTCCAGCGAGGCACCGAAACGGGCAGCAAGAAGCTCGACATCGTGGCGCAGGTCGCGTGCGGCTTTCGAGAACGGCTGGTAGGGGAGGATCAAGGCGCCCGCAAAATAGTTCTGCAGACCGATGCGGCAGATCTCATAGGCTTCCTCCGTTCGGAAGCCGGCGCTTCCCGCCACCCGGTCGATCTCCTCGCGAGCGTGCATCTGTGCGATCTGCAATGCGAGCTGGAAGTCGCGTGTCGCCGCCGGCGCGTAAGGATTGAGCGTGAGTAGGCGGGCGCGGGGATCGAAACGGCGGATCGCCTCGTCGCCCGCTGCCCCGCGCACGACACGTATCCCGTGGCGCGCCTCCAGATAGGCGGCGAGGGCCGCATGGTTGTCGCCATCGCCGAGGCCGAGCTCGCCCGCAAGCGTCTCGGCGAGCGTATCGATTTCATGAATATAGTTGTCGACGAAATGGAAGAAGTCGCGCACCTCTTCATAGGGCGTCGTCTCCACCAGGGACGCACCACGACCGATCGTGTCGTCGATGCTGGCGAGCTGCTCGCTGTTGCGCCGATAGGCCTGATGACAGGAGATCAGCGCATGGGCGAGCCCCGGCGCATTCTGGGCGACGAGCTTCAGCTCCTGCAGGCTCGGCGAATAGGTTTCGAAGAGCGGATCGCTCAAAGCTTCCGACAGTGCCGAGAGCAATCGGTCGCTCTCGCCCGAGGAAAGTTCGGCGATGTCGATCTGGAACTTCTCTGCCAGTGCGAGCAGCACCGCCGCGGACACGGGACGCTGATTGTTCTCGATCTGATTGAGATAGCTCGTCGAAATTCCAATGCGCTCGGCGAACTGCCCCTGCGTCAGTCGCTTGCCATCCCTGAGATCCCTGACCTTGCGGCCGATATAGAGCTTCCCGATCGCCATCCTTGCACTCGTATTCGCAACTTTGCAGTTTGCGCTTCGCAATTTTATATGTTCCACATTTGCACATCATCGGCGGTTTTTCCATCAGGCCTTCGGCGCTATTGCGAAGGCAGGCAAGCCTCTGCACAATCAGCAAAAATGGAGGAGAGCGATGCGCGCCGTACTTGAACAGGTGGAAGCCCGCCGGGCCGAAGCGAGGGCGGGCGGCGGTGAACGCCGCGTGGCCGCGCAGCACGGCAAGGGCAAGCTGACGGCACGCGAGCGCATCGACGTGCTTCTCGACGAGGGCTCCTTCGAAGAATACGACATGTATGTGACGCATCGCAGCGTCGATTTCGGCATGGCTGGCCAGAAGATCCCCGGCGACGGCGTCGTCACCGGCTGGGGCACCATCAACGGCCGCCAGGTCTATGTCTTCAGCCAGGACTTCACGGTTCTCGGCGGCTCCCTCTCCGAGACCCATGCCCAAAAGATCTGCAAGATCATGGACATGGCCGCGCGCAACGGTGCGCCGGTGATCGGCCTCAACGATTCCGGCGGCGCGCGCATCCAGGAGGGCGTGGCGTCGCTCGCCGGCTATGCCGAGGTCTTCCGCCGCAATGCGGAGGTGTCGGGCGTCATTCCGCAGATCTCGGTGATCATGGGCCCCTGCGCCGGTGGTGCGGTCTACTCGCCGGCGATGACCGACTTCATCTTCATGGTGCGCGACAGTTCCTACATGTTCGTGACCGGTCCCGACGTCGTGAAGACGGTCACCAATGAGATCGTCACCGCGGAAGAGCTCGGCGGCGCCCGCACGCACACGACGAAATCCTCCGTCGCCGACGGCGCCTATGAAAACGATGTCGAGGCGCTCGAGCACGTCCGCCTGCTCTTCGATTTCCTGCCGCTGAACAACCGCGAGAAGCCGCCGGTGCGGCCGTTCCATGACGACCCCTCGCGCATCGAAATGCGGCTCGACAGCCTGATCCCGGACAGTGCCGCCAAGCCATACGACATGAAGGAATTGATCCTCGCCATTGCCGACGAGGGCGATTTCTTTGAACTCCAGGCAAGCTTCGCCCGCAACATCATCACCGGGTTCATCCGCATCGAAGGCCAGACCGTCGGCGTCGTCGCCAACCAGCCGATGGTTCTCGCCGGCTGCCTCGACATCGACTCCTCGCGCAAGGCGGCGCGTTTCGTCCGCTTCTGCGACGCCTTCTCGATCCCGATTCTGACGCTCGTCGACGTGCCCGGCTTCCTGCCCGGCACCGCCCAGGAATATGGCGGCGTCATCAAGCACGGCGCCAAGCTGCTCTTCGCCTATAGCCAGGCCACCGTGCCGATGGTGACGCTGATCACGCGCAAGGCCTATGGCGGCGCCTATGACGTCATGGCATCCAAACACATCGGCGCCGACGTGAACTACGCCTGGCCGACGGCCGAGATCGCCGTGATGGGCGCCAAGGGCGCGACCGAGATCCTCTACCGTTCCGAACTCGGCGATCCCGAGAAGATCGCAGCCCGGACGAAGGAGTACGAAGAGCGCTTCGCCAACCCCTTCGTCGCCGCCGAGAGAGGCTTCATCGACGAGGTGATCATGCCGCACTCCTCCCGCCGCCGCATCGCCCGCGCCTTCGCCTCCTTGCGCAACAAGCAGGTCGAGACCCGCTGGCGCAAGCACGACACCATCCCGCTTTGACGGGAGAACCCGATGGGAAACATGTTCAAGAAGATCCTCATCGCCAATCGTGGTGAAATCGCCTGCCGCGTCATCCGCACCGCGAAGAAGCTCGGCATAGCGACAGCTGCCGTCTATTCGGATGCCGACCGCGACGCAATGCATGTACGCATGGCGGATGAGGCCGTCCATATCGGCCCCTCCCCCTCCAGCCAGTCCTACATCGTCATCGAGAATATCCTCGCGGCGATCCGCAGGACCGGGGCCGATGCCGTTCACCCCGGCTACGGCTTCCTCTCCGAAAACGCCGCCTTCGCCGAGGCTCTGGAGAAGGAAGGCGTGACCTTCATCGGTCCGCCGGCTGGGGCGATCGAGGCGATGGGCGACAAGATCACCTCGAAGAAGCTCGCCGCGGAAGCGGGCGTCTCCACCGTTCCCGGCCATATGGGGCTGATCGAGGATGCGGACGAGGCCGCGCGCATCGCCGCTGAGATCGGCTTTCCGGTGATGATCAAGGCTTCCGCCGGCGGCGGCGGCAAGGGCATGCGGATCGCCTGGAACGAGCGCGAGGCACGGGAGGGTTTCCAGTCGTCGAAGAACGAGGCGAAAAGCTCCTTCGGCGACGACCGCATCTTCATCGAGAAATTCGTGACCGAGCCCCGCCACATCGAGATCCAGGTGCTCGGCGACAAACACGGCAATATCGTCTATCTCGGCGAGCGCGAATGCTCGATCCAGCGGCGGAACCAGAAGGTCATCGAGGAGGCGCCCTCGCCCTTCCTCGACGAGAAGACGCGCAGCGCCATGGGCGAGCAGGCGGTCGCGCTGGCAAAGGCCGTCGGCTATCACTCGGCCGGCACGGTAGAGTTCATCGTGGACGCCGGCCGCAACTTCTACTTTCTCGAGATGAACACCCGGCTGCAGGTCGAGCATCCCGTGACGGAACTCGTTACCGGCCTCGATCTGGTCGAGCAGATGATCCGCGTCGCGGCCGGCGAGAAGTTGGCTTTCACCCAGAAAGACGTGAAGCTCGACGGCTGGGCAATTGAAAGCCGGCTCTATGCGGAAGACCCCTATCGCAACTTCCTCCCCTCGATCGGCCGGCTGACGCGCTATCGTCCGCCGGAGGAAGGCGTGCAGGCCGACGGTACCGTCATCCGCAACGACACCGGCGTCTGCGAGGGCGGCGAGATCTCGATGTATTACGATCCGATGATCGCCAAGCTCTGCACCTGGGGACCGGACCGACCGACGGCCGTGCGCGCGATGGCGGATGCACTCGAGGCGTTCGAAGTCGAAGGGATCGGCCATAACCTGCCCTTCCTCTCGGCCGTCATGCAGCAGGACCGTTTCCGTGAGGGACGGCTGACCACCGCCTATATCGCCGAGGAATTCAAGGACGGGTTTCAAGGGGTGGCGCCGGACGAGACTTCGGCACGCAAGCTTGCCGCCATCGCGGCTACGGTCAACCAGACGCTCCAGGAGCGCGCCAGCCGGATTTCCGGCACAATCGGCAACCACCGCCGGATCGTCGGCCATGAATGGGTGGCGAGCCTCGACGGGCACGACATTCAGATCACATGCGAGGCTTCCGCCGACGGCACCTATGTCCGCTTTGCCGACGGGACCTCCGTTTCCGTCGCAACCGACTGGGCGCCCGGCCGCACCCGCGCCGCTTTCAATATCGACAATCAGCCCATGAGCGTGAAGGTCGAGCTCGCCGGCCCGGGCATAAGGTTGCGTTGGCGAGGGATCGACGTCGTCGCAAGGGTCAGAAGCCCTCGCGTCGCCGAGCTCGCCCGCCTGATGCCGAAGAAGCTTCCGCCCGACACGTCCAAGATGCTGCTCTGCCCGATGCCCGGGGTGGTGACCTCGATCAGCGTCAAGCCCGGCGACACGGTCGAGGCCGGACAGGCGATTGCCGTCGTCGAGGCGATGAAGATGGAGAATATTCTGCGGGCGGAAAAGCGTGCGATCGTGAAGCGCGTGGCGATCGAAGCCGGCGCGAGCCTCGCGGTGGACGAGTTGATCATGGAGTTCGAGTGATGGTGCAGCGTTGAGGAGGCGCTGAGATGCCGCCATAAGGAGCGGCAGCTTTGCCCCTCACCCTAGCCCTCTCCCCGCACGCGGGGAGAGGGACTTAAGACTGCGCCGCGAGTCTCCTTCGCCCCGCTTGCGGGGAGAAGGTGCCGGCAGGCGGATGAGGGGCTTGCGGTTTCATCGGTACCGATGAGGGCCAAGCCCCGGCCAAAGCTATTCGGAGTGAAACAATGACCGACAAGACCATCAAGGACTGGGAAGCCCTTGCCGAAAAGGAACTCAAGGCCTCCCCCGAAAGCCTCGTCTGGCACACGCCGGAGGGCATCGACGTCAAGCCGCTCTATACGAGCGACGACATCTCCGGCATCGGTCACCTGAACGCGCTCCCCGGCTTCGAACCCTTCGTGCGCGGCCCGCGGGCCACCATGTATGCCGGCCGGCCCTGGACGATCCGGCAATATGCCGGCTTCTCGACGGCCGAGGCGTCCAACGCCTTCTATCGCAGAAACCTCGCCGCCGGCCAGCAGGGCGTCTCGGTCGCCTTCGATCTCGCCACGCACCGCGGCTATGACAGCGACCACCCGCGCGTCGAAGGGGATGTCGGCAAGGCCGGGGTCGCGATCGACTCGGTGGAGGACATGAAGATCCTGTTCGACGGCATCCCGCTCGACAGGATTTCGGTGTCCATGACCATGAACGGTGCGGTGATCCCGATCCTCGCCTCCTTCATCGTTGCCGGCGAGGAACAGGGCGTCAGCCGCGACAAGCTCTCCGGGACCATTCAGAACGACATCCTCAAGGAGTTCATGGTCCGCAACACCTACATCTATCCGCCGGAACCCTCGATGCGGATCGTCGCCGACATCATCGAATATACGGCGAAGGAGATGCCGAAGTTCAATTCGATCTCGATCTCCGGCTATCACATGCAGGAGGCCGGCGCGACGCTCGTGCAGGAACTCGCCTTCACCCTTGCCGACGGGCGCGAATACGTGCGCGCGGCACTCGCCAAGGGGCTCAACGTCGACGACTTCGCCGGCCGGCTCTCCTTCTTCTTCGCAATCGGCATGAACTTCTTCATGGAGGCAGCGAAGCTGCGCGCGGCACGGCTCCTCTGGACGCGGATCATGAAGGAGTTCAAGCCCGAGAAGACGTCCTCCCTGATGCTGCGCACTCATTGCCAGACGTCGGGCGTGTCGCTTCAGGAACAGGACCCCTATAACAACATCGTCCGCACCGCCTTCGAGGCGATGTCCGCCGTGCTCGGCGGCACGCAATCGCTTCACACCAATTCCTTCGACGAGGCGATGGCGCTTCCGACGGATTTTTCAGCCCGCATCGCCCGCAACACGCAATTGATCCTGCAGCACGAGACCGGCGTGACGAAGGTCGTCGACCCGCTTGCCGGCTCCTATTACGTCGAGAGCCTGACGAACGAGCTTGCCGAAAAGGCCTGGGCCCTGATCGAGGAAGTGGAGGCGCTGGGCGGCATGACGAAGGCCGTCAACGCCGGCCTGCCGAAGCGGCTGATCGAAGAGGCCGCGACCCGACGGCAAGCCGCCGTAGACCGCGGCGAAGAGGTAATCGTCGGCGTCAACCGGTACCGGCTCGAGAACGAGCAGCCGATCGACATTCTCCAGATCGACAATGCCGCGGTTCGGGCGGCTCAGATCAAGCGGATCGAGGAGACGAGGCGCCGGCGGGACTCACGGAAGATGAAGGAAGCGCTGGACGCGCTGGCCGACGTGGCGCGCAGCGGCAAGGGCAATCTGCTCGCCGCCGCCGTCGAGGCCGCCCGGGCCCGCGCCACCGTCGGCGAAATCACCGATGCCATGCGGGAGGCTTTCGGCGATTACACCGCCATTCCGGAAGTCGTCACCGACATCTACGGCAAGGCTTATGAAGGAGATCCGGAACTCGGCGTTCTCGCCGGACGGCTCGGGGAAGCGACGAAGCGGCTCGGCCACAAGCCGAAGATCATGGTAGCCAAGCTCGGCCAGGACGGGCACGACCGCGGCGCCAAGGTGATCGCATCCGCCTTCGGCGATATCGGCTTCGACGTCGTCGCAGGCCCCTTGTTCCAGACGCCGGAAGAAGCCGCCGATCTGGCGCTCGCCGAAGAGGTCACCGTTATCGGCGTTTCATCGCTTGCCGCCGGCCACAGGACGCTGATGCCGCAGCTCGCAGAGGCACTGAAGAAGCGCGGCGGCGAGGACATAATCGTCGTCTGCGGCGGTGTCATTCCCCGGCAGGACTATGATTATCTGATGGAGAACGGCGTCGCCGCCGTCTTCGGACCCGGCACCCAGGTGCTCGACGCCGCGCGCGCCGTGCTGGATCTGATCGAAGGCAGGCGGCGAAACGTGTAGTCCCCGGCGTCCGGCCGAGTTCAGGTCTCGATCCGGAGCTTCATCCGGTCGGCGGCAAAGCGCGTTCGCGAATATTCGACCGGGCGGCCTCCGAGATCCGCATTGACCGATTGCGTCTCCATGACGATCGCCCCCGGCGAGAGTTTCAGGAGCGAGAGTTCCTCTGCGTCCGCGTGCCGCGCGACGATCTCCGTCGAGACCCGGACGTAGTCGTCGAGCCCATGCACGGCAAAGGCCTTGGTGACCGATCCGAGCCGCGCATATTCCTCCGCCATCCTCGCAAAGCGCTCGGCGGGGTAGTAGCTGACCGCCGTCGAAAGCGGCCGCCCGTCGCCGCTGCTGACGGTGCTGAGCTCGATGAGAGGGGTGCCCGGGGGAACGCCGAGCGCAGCGGCGATTTCGCCGCTTGCCGTCACTCGGCGATGCCCCCGGAGCTCGGTTCCGATTTCCTTCACCTGGCGGCCGAGACCTTGGGAGAAGCGAGTGCGCCGCGAGATCGGATAGCTCACACGATCCTTGCGCTCGATCATCGTGCCGCGCCCCTGCACCGCGCGCACCAGACCTTCTTCCGCGAGTGCTGCCAGCGCGCTGCGGACGGTGTGGCGATTGACGCCGAATTCCGCCGCAAGGGCCGTCTCCGGCGGCACCATGCCGGTCGCGTCATAGTCGCCGTTGCTGATCGCGAGCCGTATTCTGTCGGCAATCTGCCGCCACAGCGCCACGCCCATCTGCCGTTCGACGACCTTCGCCACCATCTTCTTCGCCCCACTTCTTTGCCGCCGGTTTCTTGGCAAATGTCACAAGCCTGTCATTTGCTAAGGCTATGGAAAGGTATAAGATGTATAGTTGTCTAGATCAATAGACATTTTGGAGTGAGATGATGGACGCAGCTAAGACAAGTGATGAAGGCATCGCTCAGCGCCGGGAAGGCATGCGGCTTCTGGCGCGCGCCACGCTCGGCGAACTTTCCATGGCCTGGGATGCGATCGAGGACAAGCCGGAGGTCGCGCCGGTGCGCGGTCCGGAAACCGGGCTCGTCATGGTGCGCGGCAAGATCGGCGGCGGCGGCGATCCTTTCAACCTCGGCGAGGCCACCGTTTCACGCGCCACCGTGCGGCTTGCGACCGGAGAGATCGGCCATGGGCAACTGCTCGGCACCGACAAGGCACGCGCCCGCTTTGCCGCGATCTTCGACGCGCTTTTTCAGAGCGCTGCGCATCGCGCAAGCGTCGAGGCGCTGCACGAGCAGGTGGCCGCTCGCCTTGATGCGGCAGACCGTCGCAAGGCCGAGGAAACGGCTGCGACCCGCGTCGACTTCTTCACCA
Organism: Sinorhizobium sp. GQ132; assembly: GCF_059758575.1. Taxonomy (NCBI): domain Bacteria; kingdom Pseudomonadati; phylum Pseudomonadota; class Alphaproteobacteria; order Hyphomicrobiales; family Rhizobiaceae; genus Sinorhizobium; species Sinorhizobium sp. GQ132. The sequence goes on from NZ_JCAXDX010000001.1 coordinate 536,357, forward strand.
TGGTCCGCGGAGAGGATTGATGACGGCCAAATCGCAAATCTATAGCGGCGCCTTCGCCGATCCTGTCTTCGAGGCGCAGTCCGTGTTCCGCAGCCTGATGGACCGCTTCGCCCGCCCGGGTACCGTCGGCCGGCTTTCCACTGCTGCAGCCCCTCCGGCGCCACTCGGAGAGGCAAGCGGAGCTGTCGCGCTCACGCTCTGCGACCACGACACGCCGGTCTGGCTATCGCCGGCGCTCTCCAAATCCTCGGCGCCGAAGTGGATCGCGTTTCACACCGGCGCGGGCGTCACCGAGGCGAAGGACGAGGCCCGCTTTGCCTTCTTCGAGAAGGGCGCGGCTGTGCCGGGCTTCGACCAGTTCGCCCTCGGCACGCAGGAATATCCCGACCGTTCCACCACGCTCGTCGTCGAGGTGGAAGCGCTCGAGGGCGGGCGGCCGCTGATCGGCCGGGGACCGGGAATCAAGAGCGGGATCGTCATCGCACCGAAGGGCCTGCCCGACGTGTTCCTCGACCTCTGGGCCGCCAACCGGGCGATCTTTCCGCGCGGCATCGATCTCGTCCTGACGGCGCGCGAGGCAGTGCTTTGCCTGCCGCGCACCACCAAACTCGAGCGGGAGTAAGCGCATGTATGTAGCCGTCAAGGGCGGAGAAGCCGCCATTGCCAATGCTCACCGGCTGCTGGCCGATCGCCGGCGCGGCGACCGGGCGCTGCCCGCGATCACCATAGAACAGGTCGTCGAGCAGCTCGGGCTCGCGGTCGACCGCGTAATGGCCGAGGCCTCGCTTTACGACCGTGCGCTTGCGGCCCTTGCCGTGCGCCAGGCGCGCGGCGACATGATCGAGGCGATTTTCATCCTGCGCGCCTACCGCACGACCCTTCCGCGCTTCGGCTGTTCCGAACCGGTCGACACCGCGAAAATGAAGGTCGAGCGGCGCGTCTCGGCAACCTACAAGGATCTCCCCGGCGGCCAGCTGCTCGGCCCCACCTTCGACTATACGCACCGGCTTCTCGACCCGTCGCTCATCGGCGAAGAGCCGGTCGATGAGCCGGCGCTCAAGGAGCCGGGCGAACCTGTCATGCGCGTCTCCGACATTCTCGACGGCGAAGGTCTGATCGAGGGCGACGGCCGGATGCCGGAAGGTCACGTGGCGGGCGACCTCACGCGCGAGCCGATGGAATTTCCGATGGCACGCGATCTCCGCCTGCAGGCGCTTGCCCGTGGCGACGAAGGATTCCTGCTGGCGCTCGCCTACTCCACGCAGCGCGGCTATGGCCGCACGCATCCCTTCGTCGGCGAGGTCAGGATCGGCGAGGTCGAGGTCGAACTGGAACTGCCGGAGCTGGGCTTTGCCGTTTCACTTGGGGTCATCCGCGTTACCGAATGCCAGATGGTCAACCAGTTCAAGGGCTCGGCCAAGCAGCCGCCGCAATTCACCCGCGGCTACGGACTCGTCTTCGGCCAGAGCGAGCGCAAGGCGATGTCGATGTCGCTGGTCGATCGGGCCCTCCGGACCGACGAATTCGACGAGGACATCGTCGCCCCCGCCCAGGATCAGGAATTCGTCATCTCGCATGCCGACAACGTCCAGGCGACCGGCTTCGTCGAACATCTGAAGCTGCCGCATTACGTCGACTTCCAGGCCGAGCTCGACCTGGTCAGGCGCATGCGCCGGGAACACGACGCCGCCCAGGCCGGCGGCAGGGACGGCATGAAGGAGGCCGCCGAATGAACGACCTCGCAACTTACAACTTCGCCTATCTGGACGAGCAGACGAAGCGGATGATCCGCCGCGCGATCCTGAAGGCGATCGCCATCCCGGGCTATCAGGTGCCCTTCGCCTCCCGCGAAATGCCGATGCCCTATGGCTGGGGCACCGGCGGCGTGCAGGTGACCGCCTCCATCCTCGGACCCGACGACGTGCTTAAGGTGATCGATCAGGGCGCCGACGACACGACGAACGCCGTTTCGATCCGCGCCTTCTTCCAGAAGGTCGCCGATGTCGCCGTCACCACGAGGACGACGGAGGCGACGATCATCCAGACACGGCACCGCATTCCCGAGGAGCAACTGAGAGAGGGGCAGACGCTCGTCTACCAGGTGCCCATTCCGGAACCGCTGCGCTTCCTCGAACCGCGCGAAACCGAGACGCGCAAGATGCATGCGCTCGAGGAATACGGGCTCATGCATGTGAAGCTCTACGAGGACATCGCCCGCAACGGCCATATCGCCACGACCTACGCCTACCCTGTGAAGGTCGAGGGCCGTTATGTGATGGACCCCTCGCCGACGCCGAAATTCGACAATCCGAAGATGCATATGTCGGAGGCCCTCCAACTCTTCGGCGCCGGCCGGGAAAAGCGCATCTATGCGGTGCCACCCTATACCGAAGTCGTCAGCCTCGATTTCGAGGATCACCCCTTCGAGGTTCAGAAATTCGACAAGCCCTGCGCCCTTTGCGGCGCCGAGAACGTCTATCTCGACGAGGTCGTTCTCGACGACAAGGGCGGGCGCATGTTCGTCTGCTCCGACACCGACCATTGCGAGGATCGCCGGGCGCACGGCCATGCCGGTGCCATGCTCGCCCCCGCCGCGAAAGAAAGCCAGGAGGCTGCAGTATGAGCGCCGTGCCGCTTCTGAAAGTCAGTGACGTTTCGAAATTTTATGGAAGTCGCATCGGCTGCCGCAACGTCTCCTTCGAGCTCTATCCGGGCGAGGTGCTCGCCATCGTCGGCGAATCCGGCTCGGGGAAGACCACGCTGCTCTCCTGCCTCTCGACCCGGCTGATGCCGACATCCGGCGTCGTCGAATATCACATGCGCGACGGCCAGTACCGGGATCTTGCGCGCATGAGCGAGGCCGAGCGTCGCTTTCTGATGCGCACCGACTGGGGCTTCGTGCATCAGAACCCGGCGGACGGGCTGAGGATGACGGTGTCGGCCGGTGCCAATGTCGGCGAGCGCTTGATGGCGGTCGGCGACCGGCACTACGGAAATATCCGCGCGGCGGCAGGCGACTGGCTGAGGCGCGTGGAAATCGAAGAGGACCGGATCGACGATCAGCCGCGCGCCTTCTCCGGCGGCATGCGCCAGCGCCTGCAGATCGCCCGCAATCTGGTCACCTCGCCCCGCCTCGTCTTTATGGACGAGCCGACCGGCGGCCTCGACGTCTCGGTGCAGGCACGCCTGCTCGATCTGGTTCGCGGCCTCGTCCACGACCTCGGCCTTGCGGCGGTGATCGTGACCCACGACCTCGCCGTGGCGCGCCTCCTTTCGCACCGGATGATGGTGATGAAGGACGGCGCCGTCATCGAACAGGGTCTGACCGACCGGGTGCTCGACGATCCGCGCGAGCCCTACACGCAGCTCCTCGTTTCCTCGATTCTTCAGGTGTGACGCATTGACAATGCGCAACGGAAAGTAAAGACCATGCCAACTCCCCTCGTTGTCTCGGAAGTCGCGAAAAGCTTCACCATGCACCTTCGCGACGGCGTGCGCCTGCCGGTGGTCGCGAATGTCTCCTTCTCGGTGAAGGCCGGCGAATGCGTCGTGCTCGGCGGCCCCTCCGGCGTCGGCAAGAGCTCGATCCTCAAGATGCTCTACGGAAATTACGGCGTCGACGAAGGCCAGATCCTGGTGGAACATGACGGCCGCCTGGTGAACCTCGCGACGGCCGAGCCGCGCACCGTGCTCGAGGTACGCCGCACGACGCTCGGCTATGTTAGCCAGTTTCTGCGTGTCGTGCCGCGCGTCTCCGCCCTCGACATCGTCGCCGAGCCCCTGCAGGCGCGCGGGGTGACGGCGGCCGAAGCGCGGGAGCGTGCGGCCGAACTGCTTTCGAGGCTCAACCTGCCGAGGGAACTCTGGGCCCTGCCGCCGGCCACCTTCTCCGGCGGCGAACAGCAGCGGGTCAATATCGCCCGCGGCTTCATCACCGACCATCAGATCCTGCTCCTCGACGAACCGACGGCCTCGCTCGATGCGAAGAACCGCGCAGTGGTGGTGGAAATGATCGCAGGGAAGAAGGCCGCCGGCACGGCGCTGATCGGTATCTTTCATGACGAGGAGGTACGCGAGGCGGTCGCCGACCGCATCATCGACGTATCGGAATTCTCTCCGAGGAAATACGCAGCATGAGCCAGAAACTCGGCCTCGAACCCGCCATCCATCCGACAGCGAGCGTCGTGAATTCGACGCTCGGCCGTTACACCGAAATCCGGGAACGCTCGCGCCTCGACGAGGTGGAGTTCGGTGATTATTCCTACATCATGCAGGACGGCTCGATCTGGTGCGCGACGGTCGGCAAATTCGTCAACATCGCCGCAGCCGTGCGCATCAACGCCACCAACCATCCCACCTGGCGGGCGACGCTGCATCACTTCACCTATCGCGCACCGATGTATTGGGACGATGCGGAGCCCGACCACGATCTCTTCGCCTGGCGCCGGCAGAACCGGGTGACGATCGGCCATGACGTCTGGATCGGCCATGGCGCGACGATCCTGCCCGGCGTGAGTGTCGGCAATGGAGCCGTGATCGGCGCCGGCGCCGTCGTCTCCAAGGACGTCGCACCGTACACGATCGTCGGCGGGGTACCTGCGAGACTCATCCGAGATCGCTTCACGGCCGGGGTCGGCGAAGCCATGGATCAGCTCGCCTGGTGGGATTGGGACCACACCAAGCTACGCCATGCGCTGGACGATTTCCGGGAACTGACGGCGGAGGAGTTCCTTGTGCGGTATAGCTAGGCGCCGCGCGTATGATGCCCTCTCCCGCTGCCGCGACCTTCTCCCCGTTTCGACGGGGAGAAGGCACAACCCGGAAGAGGGGCAAATCCGCCGCCGCAAGCGTATCAGGCGGCCGCAGCTTCCCTCAAAAACGCACCCGCGACCCGAGCCACCAGCGCCAGCGAAACGGCACCCGCATCCGGGTGGCCGATGCTCTTTTCGGCCAGCGGCCGGGCGCGGCCGAGTTTCGGGGTCAGCGCGGAGGTCGCATCAGCGGCCTCTTGAGCGGCCTTGGCCGCCGCGTTCCAGGCTTCCACAAGCGGCCTGCCGGCGGCGGATTCCCTTTCCAGCGTCTCCACGAAAGGCACCAGCGCGTCGACCAGCGTCTTGTCGCCCACGCGCGCGCGGCCGAGACGCGTGACCCCGTCGAGTGCGAGGCGGGAGCCCTTCGCGATCGCCGCGTCGCTCACCTTATCCTCATCACTGAAGGCATTGCTCCAGGAGCGCAGGGCCAGGCCCCAGATCGCGCCCGAGGTGCCGCCGGCGCGGTCCGCCCAGGCGTCGCCCGCGGCAGCAAGCACGCTTGCGGCCCCTGCCCCAGCCGCGGCCGCCGCCTTTGCTGCGTCGAATGCGGCGGCCGAACCGCGGCGCATCCCCTGGCCGTGATCGCCGTCGCCGGCAAAGGCGTCGATGCGGCCAAGTTCCTCCTCCGCGTCCTTCAGCGCCTCGGCAATGTTACCGATCAGCCGGGCTATGCATTTGCCGCTTTCCTTCGAGGCTTCCGCTGCGGGGCCGAAAGACTGCGGGCCGTCGGCGTCTACGATTTCGTCGGTCGCGGGTTCGGCGGCAATGATCACACCCTTTCGCAGCACCGGCGCATCCGTGGGCGCGCGCCAGAGCGCCTCCAACTCTTCGTCCAGCCAGAGAAGGGTGAGCGAGCAGCCCTGCATGTCGAGGCTGGTGACGAATTCGCCGCATTCGGGGTCGACGATTTCGAGGCCCGCATCGCTGAGCTGTCTGGCGATCGCCGTCCAAAGCACGAAAAGTTCTTCATACTTGGTCGAGCCGAGACCGTTCAGCACGGCCGCCACCTTCCTGGAGCCTGCGGGGCGCTCAGCAAGAAGCTTGCCGGTTAGAAGCTTCGCGAGATCGCTCGCCGTCGCGATCGTCTCTTCGCTGACGCCCGGTTCCCCGTGAATGCCGAGTCCGAGCGCCATCTGGCCCTTCGGCACGGTGAAAAGCGGACCGGTGGCGCCCGGAAGCGTGCAGCCGCCGAAAGCGACGCCGAAGGATACCGTCCGCTCATTGGCGTGACGCGCGAGCCGCTCGACCTCGTCGAGCGACTTGCCAGCTTCCGCTGCCGCGCCGGCGATCTTGAAGACGACGAGGTCGCCGGCAATCCCGCGGCGCTTGGCCGACGTCTCCGCGGGCGCACTCGCCACGTCATCGGTCACCGGCAGGATGCGCACGTCGATGCCTTCGGAGCGAAGCCGTTCGGCCGCAACCCCGAAATTCAGAACGTCGCCCGCATAGTTGCCGAAGCCGAGCAATACACCGCCGCCCTGGTCGGCATGGCGGCAGACGCGGGCTACCGCGGCCGTCGAGGGCGAGGCAAAGACATCGCCGGCGACCGCCGCGTCGGCGAGCCCCGGCCCGACATAGCCCGCAAAGGCCGGGTAATGTCCCGAGCCGCCGCCGACCACGACGGCGACCTTGCCCTTCGGCACCTTGGTCGAGCGCACGACGCCGCCCTTCACCAGGCGGACGTTGCGCTGATAGATCGCCGCGAATCCTGCGAGTGCGGTCGTGGCGAAATCTTCCGGAGCGTCAAAGATCGTGGTCATCGCTTCAATGTCCCCTTCAATGTCCTTCTTGTCGAGGCAGGATGCGCCTCAGATAGTCCCGATTGGCGGCGCTGACGGAAAGGCCGTCACCGCCGTAATGCTCGCAGAGGAAGGGACTGTCGAAGCCATGCGCCAGCGCCATGCGAATTGCCGCCCGATAGTTGATAAGGCCGAATTCGAGCGGGGCCGGATGGGTGACGATGACGCCGGATGCCGGATCTTCCGTGCGGTTGTAGTTCTTGACGTGCCAGTATTTGGCAAAAGGCGCAACCTTCGCCATCATTTCCTGCCAATGTTCCACGGGCCGGTGCAGGCGGATGAGATTGCCGAGATCGGCATTGATGCCGACATTGGCGAGGCCTACCTCCTGAACGAAGCGCACGGAACTGTCGGCCGTGCCCAGATAGGTATCCTCGTACATCTCCAGCGAGACTTCGATGCCGAGTTCTTCGGCATGGCGGCCGAGTTCGCGAACGCGCGAAACCGCCAACTGCCAGGTTCCCGCATCGTCGGGGTTCTTCACGCCGTCGACCGTCCAGAACCAGAGCACTTTCTTCTGCGCCTCCGTCAGCGGGCCGAAGAAGCCGAAGGACACCGAGCCGGCGCCTACGGCGGCAGCCGCCTCGACGACCCGGTGTCCGTAAGCGAGGTATTCCTCGCCATGTTCCGGGTCTATGAGGCTGCGCCGCGAGGTGGAGATCGCCGGTATCGTGAGGCCGAGAGACCGTGTCAGGCCCACGAACTGATCAAGACGCTCCGCCGAAAGGTCCGCCAGCCGTATCCAGCTGTCGGTCGGATCCAGTTCGGTGAAGCCGGCATCCACCACGTCGGCGAGCGTCGCCCCCCACTCCTCGACCGGCTGGTCCTGCACCGAACGGCCGTCCGGCAAAAGGTTGGGATACTGGATCATCGCGGCCGCAATCGGCCAGTTGTCACGGTTCCATTTGCGCGGCGCCATGGCGGACTCCTCGGGATTTGAAGAAATTGGATCTGGGGGTACGGGACGAGGCGGCCGGTCAGGCCGCCGCGTTGCCGTCGCCGCTCGAAGCGGCAACCTCGTTCTTGCGCCTGCGCAACGTGCCGATCAACCAGAAGAAGAGCGGGGAGAGAAGCAGCGCAAGGGCAACGGCCATCAGGGCAGAGACAAGGCCGTTCGACCAGAAGATGTTGAGGCTGCCGCCCGACATCAGCATGGACTGACGGAAGGCGTCTTCCGCCTTGTCGCCGAGCACCATGGCGAGAACCAGCGGCGCCAGCGGATAGTCCAGCTTCTTGAAGATATACCCCAGGAGACCGAAGCCGATCACCATGAAGATGTCCGAGACGGAGTTCGCGACCTGGTAGGCCCCCGAGAAGATGACCGCGACGATGATCGGTCCGATGATCGAGAACGGCACGCGCAGGATCGAGGCGTAAAGCGGCACCGTCGCGATCACGAGGAAGACGGCGACGACATTGCCGAGATACATGGAGGCGATCAGACCCCAGACGAAGTCGGGACGATCGGTGAAGAGCATAGGGCCGGGCGTCAGGCCCCAGATCATCAACCCGCCCATCATCACCGCGGCGGTGGCGGACCCCGGGACGCCGAGCGCCAGCATCGGCAGCAGAGCCGATGTGCCGGCGGAATGGTCGGCCGTCTCGGGCGCGACGATGCCACGCGGATCACCCTTGCCGAACATCGATTTGTCGCGCGCCGAGCGCCGGGCAACGCCATAGCTCATGAAGGAGGCGGCGGTCGGGCCGGCCGGCGTGATCCCCATCCAGATGCCGATGATCGTCGAGCGGGCGATCGTCAGCCAGTAACGCGGGATCTCGATCAGCGTCCTGCCGATCTCGGAGAGACGCACCCGCGCCTTGATGCCTTCGAAGCGCAGCCCCTCTTCCGTCGTCAGCAGCAGTTCGCCGATGCCGAAGAGTCCCATGACGGCAATCAGGAAGCTCACGCCCTTGATCAGTTCGGGGATGTCGAAGGTGAGCCTCAGATTGCCCGAGATCGTATCCATGCCGATCGAGGCGAGCGCGAAGCCGAGCATCATCGAGACGAGCGTCTTGAAGGGTGACTGCGCGCCCATGGAGATGAAGCTCGCAAAGGCGAGGAAATAGACGGCGAAATATTCGGGCGAGGAGAATTTGAGCGCAAAGTTCGCCACCCAGCCCGAAAGCAGCGTGATCATGACGACGCCGGCAAGGGCGCCGAGGCCGGCCGAAACGAAGGCAAGCGTGAGCGCCCGGCTCGCATGACCGGCTTTCGCCATGGGATAGCCGTCGAATGTCGTGGCGACCGAGGAGGGCTCGCCCGGAATGTTGAAGAGGATCGACGTCGTCGAGCCGCCGAAAAGCGCGCCCCAATACATGCAGGACAAGAGGATGATCGCCGAGATCGGGTCCATGGAGAAGGTAAGCGGCAGAAGCAGCGACACGCCGTTCGGCGCACCGAGGCCCGGCAGCACGCCGACGAGGATGCCGAGCGTCACGCCGACGATCATCAGCAGGATGTGGTTCCAGCTGAGGATGTGGCCGAAGCCATCGATCAGAAGACCGATATTTTCCATGTCATTCCTCCCGCAAGCACTGCACCCTTGCGGGTCAGTAAATTCCGAACCAGGCTTCGACCGGTCCCTTCAGCAACGGAACCTGGAAGCCGATTTCGAAAACGATGAAAAAGAAGATCGAGACGCCGAGTCCTGCGGGGATCGCGATCCACCATTTGTAACGCCCCTGGAAGAGCATGGTCGCGGCGATGTAGAGCGCCGTTCCGACATAGAGTCCCAGCCAGGCGGAAACGGCAGCGAAGGCCGCAATCGGCAGCAGGAAAGAGGCGACCACCCTGGCGCGGGCGCCGTCGAGGAAGATCTCGCCTGTACCGCGATGCTTGAAGAATGCATGCGCGATATTGGCGAGGCTGCCGAGAACGATGAGCAGACCGATATAGAAGGGGAAATAGCCCGCATCCGGACCCATGTCGGTCCAGCCCGCACCGATGTCGAGAGAGCCGTAGCAGACAGCGATGCCGAAGGCACCCGTCAGCGCGGCGACGCCGAGTTCCACCGCAAAGCGGCTGATCCCATTCGCACTGTTCTCACTCATGATCGTGACCTTTCCAAGCGGAGAATGGGCGTCCTGAGAGGCCGAGGATGGATGCGGTTCTGCCCGCATCCTCTCCCCCCGGCCCAGGCGCCCATCGACCGGTCCTTAGTTGGCGAGCCAGCCTTCGCGCTTCAGCACTTCGCCGATCGTCGCGCCATCCTTTTCGATGACGGCTTTGAGTTCGTCGCCGGTCATATAGCCGGGAGACTGCGAGCTGTCGGCGAGATACTTCGCCCATTCCGGCGTCTCGGAGACCTTGCGCAGGACATCCGCATAGAACTGGACGACCTCAGGCTCGACTCCGGCCGGCAGCCAGACGGTGCGCGGCATCGAGTAGTTCTCGATCGGAATGCCGGCTTCCTTGCAGGTCGGGATATCGCTCCAGGCCTTGTCGCCGGCGACCTTGGCGTCGCTCGTGAACTTCGCGCTCTTGAAGACGCAGAGTGGCTTGATCATGCCGGCCTGCCATTGACCGAGGTTCTCGCTCGGATTGTTGACATTGGCGTCGAGGTGCTCGCCGGCAAGCTGAACGGCCGCCTCGCCGCCGCTCTTGAAGGGGATGTAGTTGATCTTGGCGCCGGTTGCGTCGTTGATCATCGAAGTCAGGATCTGGTCGGCATCCTTGGACTGGCTGCCGCCGATCTTCAGGCCGCCTTCCTTCGCCTTGGCCACGAAATCGGCAGCCGTCGCGTAGTCCGCCTTGCCATTGACCCAAAGCACGAACTCGTCGGACGCGAGCGAGGCCACCGGCGTCAGGTCCTCGGACGTATAGGGCACCTTGGCGCGGACCGGCAGCAGATAGGCATTGTTGGTACCGAAGGCGAGCTTGTAGGGATCACCCTTGTAGCCAGCCGTGTAGACGAAGCCTTCCGCGCCGCCGGCGCTGCCCTTGTTGGTGACGACGACCGGTGCCTTCATCAGCTCGTACTTGCCGATGATCGCCTGGATGGTGCGCGCGAAGATATCGGTGCCGCCGCCGGGGCCGGCGGTGACGACGAATTCGACCGGACGGTTCGGCTCGAAGGCCGATGCCGGCGCGGCAAGGCCGAATGCGGCGGCCGCGATTACTGCGATGGAGACGGATTTTTTCATGCGTGGTCCTCCCTTTGAGCTGGATTGCGGCGCGAGACCTCCCCTCACGCCGGTATTCATCGAAAGCGTGCGAATTCAGGCAGCAGCCGAAAGCGCCCTCTTTTTCTTCGCCATGCGGGCCGCAAGCAGGATCGCCTCGCGTGTTGCGCCTATATCGGCGATCCCCTTGCCGGCGATGTCGTATGCGGTGCCGTGGGCGGGCGTACAGAGCGGGAACGGCAGTCCGCCCATCATCGTCACACCCTTGTCGAAGCCGATGATCTTCATGGCGATCTGACCCTGGTCGTGATACATGGTCATCACCGCGTTGAAGCCTTCCTTCAGCGCCCGGAGGAAGATCGTATCGGCCGGGAACGGCCCCTCGACGTTGAAGCCGAGCGCCTTGGCCTTTGCGACCGCCGGCTCGATGATGTCGATCTCTTCCATGCCGAAGCTGCCGCCGTCGCCGGCATGCGGATTGAGTCCCGCAACCGCGATCTTCGCCTCATCGTAGCCGGCATCCTTGAGGCAGGCCTGCGTCAGTTTGAGTTCGGCAAGGATCGCCTCCACCGACAGATGGGAGGCCACGTCCTTGAGCGGGATATGCGACGTCACCCGCGCGTTCCACACCTTCTCGAGAACATTGAATTCACGAACTTTTCCGGTGAAGGAAAGCACATCGGCAACGAAGCGGATCTCGTCGTCATAGCCGGGATAGGCAAAGCGCATCGCCTTCTTGTTGAAGGGCGTGAAGCAGACGGCATCGGCCTTGCCCGCATGGGCGAGTTCGAGGGCGGTGCGGAAATTGCGCGTGGCGAAGGTGCCGCCGGCAAGCGTCGCCTCGCCGCGAACCACATCGGCCGGATCGAGATGGGCGAGATCCACGAAGACGTGGCGGATGGTGCCGGCGTCGTCGAGCGCATCGAGCGAAGCGGCTTCCAGATCCAGCGTGACGCCGGCCACCCGGGCGCCCTCGTCGAGGATGCGGCGATCGCCGATGGCGATGATGTGCGCCGCGTCGCGAATGTCGGAAAGGGCCAGAAGCTGCGCCGTCAGTTCCGGGCTGATTCCCGCGGGGTCGCCCATAGCCAGCGCAATCACAGGGCGCCGCTCCTTCGTTCCGTCCGCTCCTGATGTCGTCATTCGAGATGTCCTCCGCTTCAGCTTCGATGTCTCATACGTCATTCAAAATTCTGCATCAAGTCTTTTGTATTCTGTATGCAGCATTTTCTGTTGACGACATCCGGGGCAGTCTCCATGCTTGAATGAACGGCGCCGATTCAATCGCGCACACTCAAGAAGGGCCGCGCGGCGGCCCGAAGTTCAGACGAGAAAAATGAACGAACTCAAATCACTGGATCAGCGGCCCATAGGCGGCCCGGGACCCATCCGGCGCACCGCACTGCACGACACGCTGGTCAGCCATTTGCGCGACATGATCATCGAGGGCGACCTTCCGCCCGGAACCCGTCTGCACGAGGGGCAACTGGGCGAGCAGCTCGGCGTATCGCGCACGCCGCTGCGCGAGGCGATCAAGTATCTTGCGAGCGAAGGCCTGGTGGAGCTCGTCCCGAGCCGCGGCGCCGTCGTCAAGCGCTTCAGCGCCAAGGATGTTCAGGACATGCTCACAGTGCTGCAGACCCTGGAGGAGCTCGCTGGCAGGCTTGCCTGCGAGGCCGCGACGGATGCGGAGATCGCCGAAGTGCGGGCGCTCCACGACGAAATGGTGCGCCGCTACGAGGCGGGCGACCGGATGCAATATTACAAGCTCAACCAGGACATCCACACCGCCATCGCCCGGCTTTCGGGCAATGCGGCCCTCGCCGACATGCATGCCATGCTGCAGACGCGGCTGAAGCGCATCCGCTTCATCGGCCATGAAGGCCCGGAGAAATGGGCCGCCGCGGTCGCCGAACATCAGGAAATGATCGCCGCGCTCGAAGCGCGCGACAAGGCCAGGCTATCGAAAGTGCTGGGGCTCCATCTGACGAAGGCCTGGGAACGGGTACGCGACGCGGTCTAGAGCGTCGACGCAAAAGCGAAATACGCCCTCTGGCCTGCCGGCCAGGGGGCATCACCGCTCGGCGCCGATCACTTCACCGCCAGCAGGCAGATATAGGCAAGCACCGTTACCAGCAGGCCACGGAAAGCGAAGCTGACACAGCGGTATTTGCCGCAGGCGATCGCCGCAAGCGCATCCGCATTCTCGGCATATTGGCGGAAGAGATAGGCCTGATCGCCGGTCTCCGCCGCTCGGATGAAGCTGTCGCGATGACGGGACCAGGCGCCCCAGAACAGCGTCGTGGAGGTGGTGCTCTTCCGCGGCAGAACCACGAGTATAGCCGACACGATGGAGAAGACCGAAGCAAGCGCAAGCATTGCCGACAGGGCCAGCGCCACGCCGCCGCCCTCGGCGTAACGCTGCCAGGAAAAGACGCTCCGCCCTTCTTGCGAAGTGACGAGAAAGGCGAACATGAAGGTGAAGATATAGGCCGCCTTCTGGTCCGACGTCTTTATCTGATCGGCGAAGACGTCGTTGACCTTCCTGATGTGATCATAATAGGCGCCGAGTGCCACTTCCGACCCGGCTCCTTCACTTGGCAGATCGAGTTTGTACAGATTACCCCCGGCTTCCATTCGCCACTCCCCTTTATTCGTCTCCTCTTTATTACACTCGACGAGTAAAAACATCCGCCCAAAACTGGGCTCTTGACATTTCTCCCCTCTAAATTCACTGGATTCAGTATAACGAGGGGTGACAGAGAATGCGGGGAAGAAGAACGGGAGCATTGCTTGCCGCGGCGACGTTTTTTGCGCCCTTGTCTGCGCAAGCCGAGCCGGTTCCGCGCCCCTCGCCGGCCGCCGGCTCCGTTATCGCCCGCAAGTCCGGCGAGGAGGTGCGTTTCGTCGACGTTTCCAACTGGCGGGTCGTCGACCTCGCCCAGGATCTCATTCCCGGCGATGTGCTGCGCACCAATGCCACCGGCGCGCTCGCGGTCCTCTTCAGAGATCACACGCAGATAAGACTGGGGCGCAATACCGCGCTTCGCGTCAAGGAAATCGGCGCGGGCGACACGAAATTCGGGTTGGAATCGGGGACGATCTGGGCTCGAGCCGAGCGCGGCGGCGAGGGCCTGGTCATCGACACGCCGGCCGCGGCCGCCGCCATTCGCGGTACCGATTGGACGCTGACGGTCGGCCCCGACGGCAAGACCTCGCTCGTCGTCCTCGAAGGCGTCGTCGAACTCAGCAATGCCTATGGCAGCGTGACTGTGAAGCAGGGCGAAGGCGCCGTTGCGGCGATCGGCAGCGCACCGACGAAGATCGTGATCGTCACGCCGAAGGACCGCGAGCAGATGCTCTTTCATCTGTCGCTCCGCAATGCCTTCGTCTGGATGCCGGCCACGCCCTTCAGCGTTCCCGAAATGCGTCGGGAGCGCGCGCGCGTCGAAGCGAAACCCGCAGGCTTGCGCACGACCGAGGAGTGGCTGACGCTTGCGGAAATTTATCTTTCGCTCGATGGCCGCCACAAGGCTCAGGCCGCGCTCGCGGAAGCGGCGGGACGGGGCCTGAGCCGGTCCCAGGCAGCGCGTGCCGATCTCGTGCGCGCATTGATCGCCGGCTCGTCCAACCGGTATGAAGAGGCGGCGCGCTTGTTCGACAGGGCCGAACGCGGCCTCGACCCGAGCCGCCGCACGATCGCGGCCTATGGCGGCTATTTCTCGCGCGGGCTCGCGAACCCCGAACGCGTCGAGGAGCCGCCGCGCAATGCCAGCGGCCGCTATGCGGGCATGGTCAGGGCCTGGACCGCCGGCTTCCGCGAAGACATTCCGGCGGCGATCGCAGTGATCAAGAGGGCCGAGCAGCAATATCCCGACGACCCGACCCTGCCTGCGGCACGCGCGCAGCTCGCCCTGCTGCTGGACGATCGCGACGAGCTTCGCAACGGCGTCGAGCGGGCGCTTGCGATCGACCCTGAAGACCCGACGGCGCTCGAGGCGCGCGCACATTACCGCTCTTACATCGAGAACGATCTCGATGCCGCCCTTGCCGACCTGAACAGGGCGCTCGAGACTGCCCCAGGCTCCTCGTCGATCTGGAACGCCCTCGGGCTGGTCCAGGGCGCGCGCGGCGACAATCGTGCCGCCGAGGCCGCCTTCAAGCAGGCGATCGCGCTTGATCCGCTCGATCCCGTCTCGCACGCAAACCTTGCGATACAATACATGGACGAGATGCGGATGGCCGAAGCGAAGCGCGAGATCGACGCCGCGCTTTCCGTCGATCCCTCCTTCGACGTGGCGCTCGTGGCGCGCGGCCGCTACCACATGCAGAACGGCGAGGCCGACAAGGCGGTGGAAGACCTGCTCGCCGGCTCGACGGCCAACCCGGCCTATTCGAACGCACAGCTGCTGCTCGCAGCCGCGCATTACGAGAAGGGCGACCACGTTCCGGCAGCTCAGGCGCTCGACAATGCCGACCGGCTCGACCCGAACGATCCCGTCGTGGCGACGGTCAGAACCGCGATCGCGATCGATGCCTATGATGCGGACGCGGCCATTCGCAATGCTCAGGAAGCCCTTCGCCGCACCCGCGCCAAAGGCGGCGACACGGCGGCACTCGGCGCCAACCAGGAGCAAGGTTCGACGCTCAACGACGCCTTCCGGCTGCAGGGGTTGGATGCCTGGGGTCAATATTACGGCGACGCCGTCTTCGATCCCTTCACCGGCGCCAGCTATGTCGACCAGGCGGTGCGCGGCAGCGTCAACCCCTTCTTCAACGCTTACGATTTCACCGCCAACGCCGTCGCGAACACGGTCAATACCACAAGCTTTTCCGCTCTCATCCAGGGGCTTCTGATCGAGCCGCATATGCTGGCCAGCCGCGAGAGAACGGTCAACCTGCTGCGTTCGCCCTTTTTCGAGACGGAGCTCGGCGGCGGGTTCATCGCCAATGAGGACCATACCGGATGGGTCGGGGAAGCTGCGGTTCGGGGATTTACGGTCTCGCCGTTCCCGATCAGCGTCTACGGTACGTTCCAGTGGGAGGAGCCGAAGGATGTGTTCGATCTCGGAGGCGCCCGAGTGGAACGAGAGCTGCGGATAATCGGAGGCAACGGCTACGTTACGGCCAGTCCGACGCCCGATGACCGCATTGTAGCCTTCGCGAACTATTCCGATATCGAGGAGACACAGCAATTTCTGCCTGTTCCGCCTGACCTTGAGATAGGGAACGAGTCTTCCGGCCTCATTTCCGGGCTCGCATGGAGCCATACATTCGGATACCGCAACGTCGGAAACGCCGCGTTGTTTTTCAGGGAACTCCGCACCGGTGATAGCCTATCCATTCTGGATGCCAGCGGCGCTGGAGGGACCATCGATCTTGAAACGAAGGAGCGGACCTATATCGCTGCAGTGAACCACTTATATGGAGATGGGGACCTGACGTGGCGCTATGGCGTTGAGGGCGGGAAGGTCCGGTCGGACAGCTCACCGGCCGTCTTCGACTCGTCCACGCAAGCGGTCGCGAAAGCCTATGTTGATGTCCTCTATGAAATGACCCCGGACCTCAAAGTCGAAGGCGCCCTGTTCGCCCGTTACATAGAGGACGTCAACGACAACAATATCCGGCTTGAGCCGAGACTCGGGATCGCCTGGGCACCGGTCGAGGGCCATTGGCTGCGCGCCGCCGTTCAGCGCGAAGGCTATAATTTCGGCTCTGCCACGCTTGCGCCGGTCGGCATCGTCGGACTGCAGCCCAACCAGTTCCTTATCGGCACGGGCGGCTATGCCGACACGCTGGCCTTTCGCTGGGATGCCGAGTGGAACGACTGGCTCTTTACAGCCGTCGACTACCAGCACCAGGAAATTAGCGACGGTTCGATTGCCATCCCGGTCACCAGCCCCTTCTTCGCACTGACGGATTTCCCTTTCGACAAGGGCCGCATCGACCGCGTTGCATTGACCGCAAACCTCGCGCTCGGTCACGGATTCGGCCTGTCGGCGACGATGGCCCACACCGAAAGCGAGGACCTCTCGACCGGCGCCGGCGGCGATCTGCCCTTTCTGCCTGAATATTCAGGCCAGGTGGCACTCACCTTTGTCAGCACAGCCAATGTCAAAACGACCGTCGCCGCCAACTATATAGGCGAGCGGGCCGAAGGTCCGATAACCCACGACGATTTCTGGACGCTCGACGCCGCTCTCCAATGGGAGCCCTTCGACAAGCGGTTCGAAGTCGAGCTCGCCGGCTTCAATCTTCTGGGCGAGGAGTTCGAGGTGCGCGACGGGCTGCCCGGCTGGGGTCCCACGGTCAAGGGCACCGTCAAAGTGCGGTTCTGATGAACGACTTTCGCGAGCTTCGCCTTTCCTCCCGGCGGGTAAAGCTTGCCGCCCTGACGACCGTCGTGGCCGCCCTCGTCTCGGCTGTCTCGCTGACCGGTACGTGGTCGCTGGTGGACCTGCGCGCCTATGACTATCTCTCGATCTTCGGCCGGCCATCGCTACCGGAAGACGGCCCGGTCATCGTGGCCATCGACGAACCCTCGATGGCGGAGATCGGCAGTCAATGGCCCTGGCCGCGCGCGCTGCACGCCCGCCTGATCGAAGCCCTGAGGGCCGCCGGCGCCCGGGCGATCGGCCTCGACGTGATCTTCGCCGAACCGGCCGCCGCGCCGGAGAACGATCAGGCGCTTGCCGAAGTTCTCGGGCCGGATGTGGTGCTTGCCGGCGACGAGACGCTGATCCGCACGCCGCAGGCCGAGCAATTCGTGCGCATCGAGCCGCTACCCGCCTTTCTGGCACGGGGCGCGAAGGTCGGCATCGCCTCGGTCGGCCTCAGCGGCGACGGAGCGCTCCGGCAGATCCCCGCCTATCCGGACGGTTTCGCCGCAACGCTCGCGACCGTCGCCGGCGCCGAGCCGGCGGTGCCGCCGAGAAAGGCGCTGATGCAGACCTTCGGCCCGGCCCGGACCTATCCGACCGTTTCCTATTATCAGGCGCTCGACCCCGAGAATTTCCTGCCGGAGGGCACCTTCCGCGACAGGGTCGTCATCGTGGGCCTGAGCCTGCAGAACGCGCCCACCATCGCGGGCGGTGGCGTCGATGCCTTCCCCACCTCCGACACGGTCTTCTCACGCGGCCGCGTCGCCGGTGCTGAAATCCAGGCGACCATTTACGACAATCTCGTGCACCGGCTGTTCGTCAGGCAGGCAGGCGCGGGCTTTGCCATCGCGGCGATCATCCTCGCCAGCCTGGCCGCAGCCCTTGCCGTTCTCAGGTCGACGAGCTGGAAGACGCTTGGTTACGGCGCCCTCGCCCTTACTCTGATCTTTCTTGCAAGCTACGGCCTGATGCGCCTCGGCCATGCGTTCGTCTCGCCCCTCGCCCCGGCACTCGCCTTTCTCGCCGTGGCGGTGGGGCAGGCGGGCCTCGACTACGCGGACGAACGGCGGCGGCGGCGGGAAATCACCCGTGCCTTCGCGCAGTATCTCTCGCCGGCCCTCGTCGAGCGGCTGGCAAGCGACCCATCCCAGCTGAAGCTCGGCGGCGAAAGACGGACGCTCACGGTACTCTTCTGCGACGTTCGCGGCTTCACCACCATATCGGAGGACATGAAGGACGATCCGGAAGGACTGACGACGCTCGTCAACCGGCTCCTGACCCCTCTTTCGGAGGCGGTGCTCAACCGACGCGGCACGATCGACAAATATATCGGCGACTGCCTGATGGCCTTCTGGAACGCTCCGCTCGACGATCCGGACCATGCCGTCCATGCCGTTCAGGCGGCGCGCGACATGCTTGCCGCCCTCGGCGGTCTCAACGCAGAGCTGGAAGCCGAGGCGAAAGCGGCGGGGCGTCCGCCGAAGGCGCTGAGGATCGGCATCGGCATCAACACGGGCGAATGCGTCGTCGGCAATATGGGCTCGGCCCGCCGCTTCGATTATTCGGCGCTGGGCGATGCGGTCAATCTCGCCTCGCGCCTCGAAGGTGCCTCCAAGGACTACGGTGTGCCGCTGCTCCTCGGCGAACGTACTGCAACACTCGCCGCCCGGAAATTTGCGGTTGCCGAGCTCGACCGCATCACCGTCAAGGGACGCAGCGCGGTCTCCCCGATCTTCACCCTGGTCGACGGGGCTTCGGAACAGGCGCTCGCGCGCCACCGCGCCTACCTCGCCGGGAAATACAGCGGCGAGATCGCTGCCGATGACGGTTTGTTCGATGAACTCAAGGCGGCGCTGCCGTCGCTCGCGCGCTATTACGAGCGCGAGCGGGAACGGCTGCTGAAATAGCGGATGAGGGCAAATCACGGGCTTGGCGCTCAATGCAAGCCGCCGACCCCCAGCAGCCGCTCGACCGTGGCCTGCTCCTTCGCCAGCGCCTTCGGCGTTCCGCTCCAGGCGAGCCTGCCGCGCTCCAGGATGATCACCCGGTCGGCGAAATCGAGGGCGCTCTGGATGCGCTGCTCCACCAGCAGGATGGTCATGTCGCCGGTTTTCGCGAGCTCGGCGAAAGCCTTCATCAGTTCCTCGCAGATGACCGGCGCCAGTCCTTCGAGCGGCTCGTCGAGCAGCAGGACCGAGGGGCGGCCGAGGATCGAGCGGGCGGTTGACAACATCTGCTGCTCGCCGCCGGAAAGCTGCAAGCCGAGGTTTCGGCGCCGCTCGTAGAGGCGCGGGAACATCTCATAGGCCTCGCTCAGCGCCGTCTTTGGCCGGCCCTTGAGGCCGACGAAGAGATTTTCCTCAACCGTCAGCGACGGGAAGACGCAGCGCGCCTGCGGCACGAAGCCGAGGCCTTTCAGCGCGCGTGATGCGCTCGGCAGCGTGGTGACGTCGGCCTCGCCGATACGGATGCGTCCGCCGTAACGGCGCGTCTGCCCGGCGAGCGTAGCGAGCAGCGTCGTCTTGCCCATGCCGTTGCGGCCGAGAACCGCAAGCCGCGCGCCGGCAGGCACCGAAAAGGAAATCCCCTCCAGCACCCGCGTCGGCCCATAGCCGGCGGAGAGATTGTCGACTTCAAGCGGTGCTGCCGGCATCGGCATAGCTCCCGAGATAGGCTTCGCGCACACGCGGATCTTTGGTGACGTCGGCTGGAGAGCCGTCGAAGATGACCATGCCGGCAGCAAGCACGATCACGCGCTTGGCGAAGCGGAAGACGAGATCCATGTCGTGCTCGATCATCAGGACGGCAAGGTCATCGGGAAGTTCGGCGAGCGCCTGCTCGATGCGGCCCGTGTCGCTCTGCGGCACGCCGGCTGCCGGCTCGTCGAGCAGCAGCACCTTAGGTTTGAGCGCCAGCGCGACCGCGATCTCCAGCAGCCGCTGCTGGCCGTAGGCGACCTGGCGCACCGGCCGGTGCGCCAGATCGCGCAGGCCAAGCTTGCCAAGCAGGCTACCGGCCTCTGCCATCACCCCGGGCATCGCCAGGAAATTGCCGAACATGCGGCCCGCCCGGCCGTCGCGCTGCAGGATCGCGAGCGCCACGTGCTCGGCGGGCGTCATGTCCTGGAAAAGGCGCGTCACCTGGAACGAACGCACGAGGCCGCGGCGCACGCGGCCGATCGCGTCGATATGGGTGACGGTTTCGCCGCCGATCCGCACCTCTCCGGCATCCGGCTTCAGATTACCGGTGACGAGATTGACGAAGGTCGTCTTGCCGGCACCGTTCGGGCCGATCAGGGCGACGCGGTCGCCCGGTGCCATGGAAAGGCTGACATCGTTGGTGACGGCGAGACCGCCGAAGGAGCGCTTGAGATTTCTGGCTTCGAATATGGCGCTCATCGGCCCGCCCCCCATCGCCGCGCGAGGATTTCTGCGACCGTGCCGTAAAGCCCTTTCGGCGCAAAGAGCACGACCGCGATCAACAGGGCCCCGACCATGGTCAGCCAATGGAACGGGTTGGCCGCCGAGACGAGATCTTCGAAGAACATGAAGACGATCGTGCCGGTAAGCGCCCCGAAGAGCGAGCCGGTACCGCCGAGCACGAGCATGACCAGACTTTCGGCCGAGAGCGTGAAGGAGAGGCTGTCGAGACCGACGACTTGCGTCGAGACGGCGTTGAGCGCCCCGCCGACGCCGGCGACCGCGCCGGAAATCACATACATCTTGAGGAGGGCGATCGTCGGCGACGCGCCCATCGCCTGAATGCGGATCGGATCCTCCTTGATGCCGCGGCAGAGCATGCCGAAAGGCGAGCGCACGACGAGGCGCAGGAGCACGAAGACGATTGCGAGCAGCACGACGCCGAAGACATAGGCCGTGCGGCCCCAGAGGTCGAAGGCAAAAAGGCCGATGAGCGGATCGGGCGCGATGCCGGCCAGTCCGTCGCTTCCCCCCGTCCAGGACGAGGCCTTGTTGGCGAATTCATGGAACAGATGGATGAGCGCTATCGAGAGCACGAGCTGCGGCAGACCGTGCGCCCGAAGGATCACTACCCCGCAGGCGAGCCCCGCCACCGCACCGCCGAGAATACCGGCGGCGACCATGAGGAGCGGATCGGTAGTGCCGAAATGCACGGCCGCGATCCCGGCGGCATAGGCGCCGCTGCCGAACAGCGCGGCATGGCCGAGGGTCGCGACGCCGCAATAGCCGGTGACGAGATCGAGCGAGAGGACCAGCAGCGCGATCGCTATGATGCGGGTGAGCAGCGCGAGATTGTTCGGAAAGAGCAGGTAGCCGATGGCGGCCAGCACGAGGATCAGGGCGAGGCCGGCAAGATCGTGGCCGAACCCCCGCCTGCCCGCAGAAAGTGCCGTGGCTGCTTCGTTCATCGTTGCCATGGTCACCTACTTCATCCTCCCGGCAAGGCCGCGCGGAAACACGCAGACGACGGCGATGACGGCGAGATAGAAGAAGAACTCTCCGAATTCCGGCATCAGATAGCGCCCCGTCGTATCGATGCCGCCAAGCAGGAGGCAGGCGGCAAGTGCACCCGGGATCGACCCCGCACCGCCGACGGAAACGACCACCAGGAAGGTGACCATGTATCTGAGCGCATAATAGGGCTCGACCGGCAGCAGTTCCGCGCCGACGACGCCGCCGAACGCGGCAAGCCCCACGGCCACGGCGAAACTCACGGCATAGACGACCTCCGTGCGCACTCCGAGTGCCGCCGCCATCGCCGCATCGTCGACGGCGGCGCGGAGCTTGACCCCGAAGGCGGTTTTCTCGATGGCAAACCAGAGGGCTCCGGCAACGGTGAGGCCGCAGACGATCGCGAAGATCCGGTGCACGGCGATCGAGCGGAAGCCGAGATCGGCGGAGCCCTCGAGGCTCGGCGGCAGCGGGATCGTCTTGAGAGTCGGGCCGAAGACGTAGTTGGCAATGCCGATGATGCAGAAGGTGATACCGATCGTCATCAGCACCTGAGTCAGCTCCGGCTGGCCGTAGATGCGGCGGTAGAGCAGGCGCTCGATCGGGATGGCGATGACGATCGTGCCGAAGACCGCGATCAGCACCGCGACTCCGTAGCCGAGCCCGAGATCACGCGCCGCATAGGATGCGATATAGCCGCCGATCATCGCAAAGGCGCCGTGGGCAAGATTGACGACGCGCATGAGGCCGAGCGTGACCGAAAGGCCGATCGAGATCACGAACAGCACCATGCCATAGGCGAGCGCATCGACGGCTATGCTGGAGATGGTTTGCATGAGCGCATCCTAACGGTGTGGCAAGGCTTCACCCTCGATCCTCATTCCGGAAGGCTTCCGCCAAACCAGCAATGCAGCCGTCGCATATGGCGGCTTCGATCAACCGGTCGAGATGATGGCCGCCGATCATTTCACCGCGGCAAGACCCGGATCGCCCTGTTTCTCGAAGGTCTGGATTTCCTTGTTGTAATAGGTTCCATCATCGGCCTTGGCGACCTCGCGCAGATAGATGTTCTGAGTGATATGGCGCGATTCGGGATCGATCGACACCGGCCCGCGCGGGCTTGTCCAGGAGAGCCCCTTCACGGCATCGACCGCCTTCTGGGCATCCTGCTCGCCCCCCGTCGCCTCGATCATCTTGTAGATGACATGCAAGCCGTCATAGGCCCCGACCGCGGGGAAGGAGAGCTCGGCCGGATTGCCGATCGCCTTGGCGGCCGCCTCGACGAAGGCCTTGTTTTCCGGCGAGTCATGCGAAACGGCATAGTGAAAGGTCGTCTGCAGGCCGAGCGCGGCGTCGCCCAGCGCCGGCAGGTCGGACTCCTGGGTGAGGTCGCCCGGCGCGAAGAACTTGATGCCGCCATCCTTGAGGCCGTTTTCGTTGAACGCCTTGACGAAGCCGAGCGTCGTCGGGCCGGACGGCAGGAAGGCGAAGACGCCTTCGGCACCGGAATCCTTGATGCGCTGCATGATCGGCGAGAAATCGTTGGTCGACAGCGGCATGCGGATCGCCTCCACGATCTCGCCGCCCACCGCCTCGAAGCCGGCCTTGAATGCGTTCTCCGCATCGACACCCGGGCCGTAATCGCTGACCACGGAGATGATCTTCGAGACGCCGGCATCCTTCGCCACCTTGGCGATCGGCGTGGATGTCTGCCAGAGCGTGAAGGAGGTGCGCACCACGAGCGGGCTCTTGGTGACGATCGCCGACGTGGCGGCATTCATGATCACCAGCGGCACGTTCGCCTGCTCGAGCAGCGGCGTGACGGCCATCGCGTCGGGCGTGAAATAGAAGCCGGCGAGATATTGCACACCTTCCTTTACGACCAGCTCCTGCGCCAGCGCCTTGGACTGGGCCGGGTCCGCCTGCGGCACGTCGCGGTATAGGATTTCGATATCGTCGTCGCCGACCTTGGCGCCGTTCACCGCCATATAGGCGTCGATGCCTGCCTTGAAGTTCTTGCCCTGCAGCGCAAAGGGACCGGAAAACGGTCCGACGACGCCGACCTTGATCGTATCCGCCTGCGCCGCGACGCTCGTTGCCAGAGCCGCGAGTGCGGCCAGAATGAGCCTTGTCATATTTCCTCCCCCGCGACGCCGCTACTCCCGGCCGGCATCGCTTCCTTTTACATCAATCGCAATCGACAGCGGGCAGTCTGCCATGTCAAACGGTGATGCAAAAATGAAATATGGGCGGAAATCCATAATCCCCCGGTTATTGTTTTGTCCGGGGGGGTTATGGAGGAAGCGCGCGCGTGCGTCAGTGCAGCCCGAATTCCCGAAGCAGTTCCTGCCTGTAGCGCACGAAGCGTGCGCCGCTGCGATCGCGCGGCCGGGGCAGGTCGATGTCGATCGCTCTCCGCGCTCCGTCCTGTTGCTTCGGCAGTATCAGGACACGATCCGCCAGATAGATGGCCTCCTCGAGATCATGCGTGACCAGAACCATCGTCACGTTCTCCTCCCGCCAGATGCGCTCGAGCTCCTGTTGCATCATCAGCTTAGTCATCGCATCGAGGGCGCCCAGCGGCTCGTCCAGCAGCAGGATTTCGGGCTTTACCGTCAGCGCTCGCGCAAGCCCGACCCGCTGCGCCATTCCGCCGGAAAGCTGCTTCGGATAGGCATCCTGGAAATCGGCAAGGCCGACAAGCGAAATGTAGTGACGTGCAAGCTCCTCGGCGCGCCCGGAATCCTCGCCTCGTACCTTCAGGCCGAAGGCCACATTGCCGAGAACCGTCAGCCAGGGAAGCAGCCGCGGCTCCTGGAAAATGACGGCGCGCTCCTTGCCGACACCAGCAACCGGCCGGCCGTCGATCAATACCCGGCCCGCATCGGCCGTCTCGAGACCCGCAAGAACCCGCAGCAATGTCGTCTTGCCCGATCCGCTCGCCCCGACGATCGCAAGGCATTCCCCGGACCGGATGTCCAGATTGAGGTTCCTGAGGACGCTGAGCCGCCGCCCGTTGATGCGGAAGGATTTCGAGAGATCGCGCAACGCCACCTCTCCTTTGCGCAGGCTTCTGACTTCAGCCATTTTCACCACCTCAATTCGCCGCGGCGGACGTCGCGTCCGGCCGGAACAGAAGATCGGAAGCCTTGTATTTGCCCTGCGGCAGGCTGCCCTCGCGCTCGAGAACGCCGATCCAGAAATCCAGATCGCGCTCGGTCGCCTGCGCGCCCTTTCGCAGACCGAATCCCGTCCAATGCCTCGCGAGATCGCCGTTTTCGCCGCGCTCGGTCAGAATACGGGCGAGCACGGCGCGCGCTTCTTCCGGATGCTCGCGTGACCAGTCGGCGGCGCGCGCGGATTGTTCAACGAAGTTTTTGGCGGCCTCCGGATTCTTTTCGACGAAATCCCGCCTGAGAACCGCAAAACCGCCGGCAATTTCGCCGAGCACATCCGTGTCGTCGAAGACCGCACGCACCCCGCCGTGATCCAATATCTGGCCGTTGAAGGTCGCCTGCCAGTATCCCACGGCGGCGATGTCGACCTGGTTCGACCGGAGCGTCTGCTCGAGCTGCGGCCCGGGTACGACGACGAGGTTTGCTGCGTTTTCGGGCAAGCCCTTGGTGTGCAGCGCCTCGCGTACCGCATAGTCGAGATGCGCCCCGAGCGTATTCACCGCAATCGTCTTACCTGCGATATCCCCGATGGACCTGATCGGGCTGTCTTCGAGCACGTAGAATATGCTCTTGACCTGCTCGTTGATGCCGTTGGTCGGAAAGGCCGCGACGAAATCGTTTCCGCCGGCGATCGAGTTGATGACGGCTGCGGTCGCCGCCGAGCCGATGTCGACGCTGCCGGAGGCAAGCGCGAACAGGGATGCGGGCCCGCCTCCCGCATAACCGACATTCTCGAGCCTGATGCCGAGGCTGTCGAAATAGCCGAGCTCATAGGCGAGTTCGTGCGGCGACAGGCTGCCCTGGCTCGCGAGGAACCGCAGCGTCACCGGTTCCGGAGCTTCTGCTGCTGCAAGGCTGGAAAGCCCGATCGACAACAGGCTGCCGAATGCGAGGGCACGAATGGAAATCGTCATATGTCACCTTTTCCATGATCTGGAAGTTTCGAATGTCGAGGCCGTTTTGCTGCAGTTCCGGGCGGAAGGCCGCTGCGCACTTTTTCTGGAATTGCTCTAGTTCGAGGCGTCGCTCCAGCGGCAGAGGCGGCGCTGCGCAAAGACCAGCGCGTAATTGGAGACGAGCCCCAGCCCGGCGAGAATGAAGATCGCCGCGAACATCAGGGGAATCTGGAAATTGTACTGGGCGTTCATGACCTGGAACCCGATGCCCTTATTGGCCCCGATCATCTCGGATGCGATGAGCAGCAGCAGGGCAGTCGTCGCACTCAGGCGCAGGCCGACGAAGATCGAAGGAACGGCGCCCGGAAGAACCACGCGACGGAACACAGTGAGACGCGACGCGCCATAGACGCGCGCCATCTCGATCAGCTTCGAATCCACTTCCTTGACCCCGTTGATGGTATTCAGAAGCAACGGGAAGAGCGTCGCCCAAAAGATGACGAAGACTTTCGACGCCTCGCCGAGTCCGAGAAGCAGAATGAAAACCGGATAGAGAGCGAGCGCGGACGTCTGGCGGAAAAGCTGGAGGACGGGATCGAGCGCGTTCTCGATCGGACGCACCTGCCCCATCAAGAGACCGAGCGGTATGGCCAGGACCACCGCCCCGACGAAGGCGGTTCCGGAGCGCTGAATGCTGATCGCGATGTCGTCGAGCAAGGCTCCGCCGGAAATTCCCGTCCACAGGGCGGAAAGGATGGCACCGACGGACGGAAACACGGCCGGATTGATCCAGCCGGCGGTGCTGGCCGCCTGCCAGAGCGCAAGAAAGGCGATGAGCAGTCCGTAGCGCGACAGCCAGCTGCCGGCGGCGGCGCCTGACCGGCGGAGATACTCGTCCGCTCTTGCGCTGACGCTGCCGCCTTCGTGGAGGATCGACCTGTCGAGTTCCTGCAAGCTCATTTTCGTGTCTCCCCTCTTACTCGGCCGCCTGAACGGTCGCGCGCGCCAAAGTCCACGGGTTCGCCGGACGGGGAAGTCCGAGATTTTCCCGCAGCGTCCGCCCCTCGTAGGCGGTGCGGAACAGGCCGCGTCTCTGCAGTATGGGGACGACCAGATCGACGAAATCGTCGAGCGCGCCCGGAAGCCATGGCGGCAGGATGTTGAAACCGTCGGCCGCTTCGCTCAGGAACCACTCCTCGAGCTGATCGGCGACCTGCTCGGCGCTGCCGACGACGGTGCAGTGACCGCGTGCGGTCGCGATCCACTGATAGAGCTGGCGGATGGTGAAGCCATGCTCGTCCGCGATCTTTCGGATCAGCGCCTGCCGGCTTTTCATTCCTTCTGTCTGATTGCTGACGGGCAAGGGCCCATCGAGCGGATATCCCGTCAGGTCGAGCGTGCCGCCGGTCAGGCCATTCAACAGCGCCACGCCGTCCTCCGGCACGATCAACGCATTCAGCTCTTCATATTTGGAGCGCGCCTCCTCTTCGGTCCGGCCGACAAAAGGAGCCACCCCCGGCATGATCAGCACATGGTCGGGGTTGCGCCCGGCGTGCTTCACGCGTGCCTTGATGTCGCGGTAGAATTCCTGCGCCGAAGCGAGGTTCTGATGGGCGGTGAAAATCACCTCGGCACTTGCCGCCGCAAGCCTGCGTCCGTCCTCGGATTGCCCCGCCTGCACCACGACCGGATGTCCTTGGACGGGACGCGGCGCGTTCAGCGGTCCTTTGACGCTGAAATGCTTGCCCTTGTGGTCGATGTCGTGAACCCGGCCGGCATCGAAGAAGCGGCCGGTCGCCTTGTCGCGGATGAAGGCATCATCTTCCCAGCTGTCCCATAGAGCCTTGACGGTCTCGACGTGCTCGTGCGCGCGCTCGTATCGTTCGGCGTGGCTCGGCTGCGTCTCTCTGTTGAAGTTGCGCGCCGTCTCGTCGCCGGCGGAGGTGACCACGTTCCAGCCTGCCCGCCCGTTGGACAGAAGGTCCAGCGAGGCGAACTTGCGGGCGAGCGTGTAGGGCTCCTCATAGGTCGTCGATGCCGTGGCAATGAAGCCCAGATGGGTCGTCAGCGGTGCGAGTGCTGCAAAGAGGGTGACAGGCTCGAAACCGGCGATCTTCGCATTGCCGCCTTCGCGGCCGCCAAGCCCGACGGAGAGGTTGTCGGCGAGAAAATAGGCGTCGAACAGGCCGCGCTCCGCGGTCTCGGCGAGCCTTCTGTGGAATTCGAAATTGGTTGCACCATCTGCCGGAGCGCCCGGATGCCTCCAGGCGGCAATATGCTGGCCGCCGCCGGGAAGAAAGGCTCCAAGCTTGATCTGTCTTGTCATTGCTGCCTCCGTTGGATTTGCTTCGCCGGCTGGCGTCACTTCGCCTCGATTGCCGACGCAAACCGGGTTGGGTTGAAATTGCGGTTAAGCCGCCAGGCTTGCCCTGGCGGCGCGCGCGAGCGCCTGCGTTGCCTCGCCGACCGCCCTGCCGACGCGGTCATGGATCGCCTCGGAGGCGAGAGAGCCGTCGGCAAAGTCCTTGTCGGAGGCGTAGATCGCGGTCGGGATCGCCAATGCCTCGAAGAAGCCGAACAGTGGCCTCAACTGATGCTCCACCATCAGCGAGTGGCGCTCCCCGCCCCCGGTAGCGGCGAGGATGACGGGCTTGCCGCGAAGCGAGGAGGGATCGAGCAGGTCGAAGACGTGCTTGAAGAGGCCGGTATAGCTTCCCTTGAAGGTCGGCGACCCCACCACCAGAATGTCGGCTGCAAGCATCTGACCAACGACATATCGCGCTTCCGGTGCGAGTTCGTCGAGCCTTCTCGCGGGGAGCAGCGACGCCCCGAAGTCCTCGATATCGAAGGTCTGCGCCGACGCGCCGGCATCGACCGCCAGCCGGTGGACGATATGGTCGACGAATGCGCGTGTCCTGGACGGACGCGTGATATTGCCTGAAATACCCACCACTCGTGTCTGCGGCATCGCTTTAGCTCCTCGTGAGATCCGTGCTTTCGTGATACTCATCAAAATCTATAATCTTAGTAGACTAAAGGAACGCCGTTCTATTCCCGATGCGCGAACAAGAAGACTTTGCTTCGAGGCTTCCCTGGGGGAACAAAGCACCGGCCGCGGGGTTACCGCCAGACAAGCGCAAGACCGCCATGCATCTGCCCGACGCAACCTACCGTCTCCAATTCCGCAACGGGATGGACTTCGCAAAAGCCGTGGAGTTGATCCCGCACCTCGTCGGGCTCGGCATATCTCACCTCTACGCCTCGCCCGTTTTCACCGCGGTCCGAGGGTCAACCCATGGCTACGACATCGTCGACTACAACGAGATCGACCCGGACCTGGGTGGCTACGACGGATTTGTGCGGCTCGCCCATGCGCTGAAAGCCGAAGGACTCGGTCTCATTCTGGACATCGTCCCGAACCACATGGCCGCGCATCTCGAGAATGACTGGTGGCACAGCGCGATCGAATGGGGCCGCCTTAGCGAATTTGTCGACTATTTCGACATCGACTGGCGGGAGCCGCTTACGCTCCCCTTCCTCGGCCGGTCGTTTGAGGAAGAGGTCGCAGCCGGCAATCTGCGCCTTGCTTACGACCACGAGCACCGCTGCCTGGCGCTCCGCTATTACGAGGCTCTCTATCCGCTCAATCCCGCCAGCTATGCGGCGATCCCGCGCAACGGCAATGCCGTGCTCGAAAGGCTCGCGGCTGCCGCCGGCACGGTCGAACGGAAAACCGCCGCACAGTTCCACGCGGAAATCGCCTCTGTCGTCGCGACGCCATCGCTCGCTGCCGAACTCGACCAATGTCTCGCCCGGTTCTCCGCAGACACACTCGACCGGCTGCATCGGAGACAATCCTGGCGGCTGATGAGCTGGCAGACGGCCCGGGACAAGCTCAGCTACCGGCGGTTTTTCGAGGTCGCCGGCCTCATCGGCATGCGCGTAGAAGATGACGCGGTCTTCACGGATACCCACCGGCTTGCGCTCGCCCTGGTCCGGGAAGGCCTGATCGATGGGCTCAGGATCGATCACATCGACGGCCTGGCCGATCCCAAGGGCTATCTCGACCGGCTCCGCCGGGAGGCCGGCGACGGCACCTATATCATCGTCGAGAAAATACTTGGCGAGAACGAAACGCTGCCGTCCGACTGGCCGGTCGACGGAACCACGGGCTACGAGTTCATATCGGCCCTCGCGGATCTCCTTTCCGACGACACTCCCTCTTCGTGGCTTTCGAGCGAGGAAAGGCGATCGGCGGCCGAAGAGGCGGTCACGGGATGCAAGCTCCAGGTCCTGAGCCGCAATTTCAATACGGAAGTCCGGCGGCTGACCGGACTGGCCGCTCGCTTCACAGGCGATGAGGATCCGGACCAGAACGAGCGGACCGGTGAGGCCATTTCCCAGCTGACGGCTGCACTGCCCGTCTATCGGACCTATGTCGGCGACCGGGGGGCCGGAGCGCGCGACAGCCGCATCCTCGACGCAGCCGCAGCGAAGGCAGCGGCACGCGCGCCCGCCGTCGGCGCCGAGATCGCAGCGATCGTTCCCGCACTCAGGCTGCCGATCGACTCGGCCGACGGCAAGCTGCGCTCTGAATTCCGTACGCGCTTTCAGCAGTTGAGCGGCGCGGTCATGGCCAAGGCGGTCGAGGATACCTTCTTCTATCGGAGAGGCGATTACCTCGCGGCGAACGAGGTGGGTGCCTCCCCCTTATGGACGCCCGGCGGCGTCGGCCGCTTTCATGCGACGATGCAGGATCGCGCAAGCCGGATGCCGCACGGCCTGTCGGCGACTTCCACGCACGACACCAAGCGGGGTGAAGATGCGCGCGCCCGGCTCCACGTCATCAGCGAGGCACCGGACGTCTGGGCCGCAGCGGTGGACCGCTGGCACGGGATGAATGCGGAAAGCATGGGCCGACTCCCGGCCGGCGAGGAACCGGACGCTTCGGTCGAGCAATTCCTCTATCAGAGCCTGCTCGGTGCCTGGCCCATAGCGCCGCTCGGTGACGAAGACGACCTGATCTTTCTGCACGAGCGGATGCTCGATTTCGCCGTTAAGGCGCTGCGGGAGGCAAAGCTCAGGACAAGCTGGGACGATCCGAACGAGCGCTATGAAGCAGCGATCAAGGCCTTTCTCGGCGATCTCCTGGATCGCCGGAACCGGTCCTTCCTCGGCGATTTCGAGAAAACGGCCGCACCGTTCATCCATGCCGGCCTGATCAACAGCCTCTCGCAAACGCTGGTGAAGCTCACCGCGCCCGGCATTCCCGATATCTATCAGGGCAGCGAACGCGTCGACCTTTCCCTCGTCGATCCCGACAACCGCCGCGGCTTTTCACCGCGCCCCTCGCCTTCCCGGCTGCCGCAAGCGCCGCCGATCGGCGATTTCGAGGACTGCAAGCAGACGCTGATCTCGATAGGCCTGAACTATCGCCGGGGGCGCGGCGCGGATTGTCTTGGAAGAGGCGAATATCGCGCGGTGCGCGTCGAAGGTCGGGGCGCCCGTCACGCCGCCGCTTTCATGCGTCGCAGCCGGAATGGCTTTGCGCTCACAGTCGTCCCACGGCTTGTCTTCGGCCAGACGGTCGACGGCCGCGTATCCATCCGTCCGGAACTGTGGCGAAACGCCTTTCTCGCCTTGCCCGAGGGCTGCCAGTTCAAGCCCATGTGCAATCTCCTGACGGGCGGCGTCACCGAGCCTCGGCCTCTTCTCGCCTTGGCGGACATCCTGCGGGACTTCCCTGTCGCCTTGCTGGTCGAGGCGTGAGGAATCTACCTCACACCCGCCCCAGCCGCCGGACATTGCCGGCGAGCTCGGCGGCGAGCCTCAATGCGGCGGCCGTTGCGCCGACCATCTGCGGCAGGATCAGCCATTCGAGCGTCCAGGCGGAGCCCGACCGCTCCTGCTCGTGCACCAGCGACTGGTGGATGGCGGAAATCTGCGTCGCGTTGAAGCGGGCGAGCGTCACCAGCACCTCCGCGGCGACCGGGTTCTGCTTGTGCGGCATGGCCGAGGAGCCGCCGCCGCCCGCAAGCACGATCTCGTCTCCCGCCTGCGCCATCAGCGCCACGTCCTGACCGAACTTGCCGAGGCTGCCGGTGACGAGCGACAGGAGGTGGGCGAAATCAGCGATCGGCAGGCGCTGGCTGTGCCATTGCGGGCAGTCGACCAGCGCGAGCTCCTCCGCCAGCGTCGCGCGGACGATGTCGGCCTTGCCCTTGAGCTTTTCGAGCGTGCCGGCGGCCCCTCCGAACTGCACCGTAAAAATGTCCGTTCCCGTGGCATCCAGCCTGTCCTGATGGTCGAACAGCGGCTCGATCCAGCTCCGCAGCCGGTCGGCCACTGTAATCGGGATCGCCGGCTGCATCCGCGTATGGGCGGTCAGCGTACGCTCGCCCCAGTGCCGCCCGCAAGCTTCGAGCGCCCTCACGACGTCGCCGACCCGGCCGGAGAAAAGTTCCGCGATCGCCTTCAGCCTCAGCATGAGGCTGGTATCGACCACGTCCTGGCTGCTGGCTCCGAAATGGACATGTTCCGCCGCCTCTTCGCCGACCGCCCGACGCAATTGCCGCACGAGTTCGGGAACGACGACACCGTCGATGGCAGTTGCCCGGCGCATGGCGCCGACGTCCGGAGAGAAGCCACGGCATGCCTCGGCAATGCGATTGGCGGCCGCCTCGGGGATGACGCCGTGGCGCGCCTCGGCACGCGCAAGCGCCGCCTCGAAGGCCAGCATGGCGCGAACATCGGCGACGACGGAGAATTCCGCCGCCACCGCCTCGTCTCCCAGAAGGCCGGAAAGATAGGGGTGATCGAAGGCCGAATAGGTCATGCCGCATCTCCAGCTCTCGCTCCCTTCGATTCGAAGGGAGCCTCACACGCATGCGGCAACGCGGGGGCGGGCTGCCGAACGATCATATATCCAGGAAGACCGTTTCCTTCTCGCCCTGGAGATGAATGTCGAAGACATAATTAGGCGCCTGACCCGCCGCGACAAGCGTCTTGGCCCGGTGGCGGTGCTCGATGCGGGCAAGCAACGGATCTTCGGCATTCGCCGCCGCCTCGTCTGGGAAATACATGCGCGTGTGAAGGCCGATGTTGATGCCGCGCGCGACGATCCAGAAGCTGACATGCGGGGCCATCAGCCGGCCGTCGTGGAATGGAACGCGGCCCGGCTTCACCGTCTCGAAAGTGAAGACACCGTCCTCGTCGCTCGTCGGTGAGCGTCCCCAGCCGGTAAAGTTCGGGTCTGCCGTACCGCGCAGATCCGACGGGGAATTGTAGAGCCCGGCTGCGTCCGCCTGCCAGATTTCGAGAAGTGCGTCCCTGAGCGGCATTCCGGCGCCGTCGATGACGCGACCGGTCACGGTGATGCGCTGCCCGAGCGTCTTGTCGTTGACCATCGAAGCGCCGAGGTCGCCATCATATACGCCGCCGATGCCGCAGAAATTCGGCGTCAGGCCGATATGGACATAGGGGCCAGCCGTCTGCGACGCCGTTTCCTTGAGGGTGCCTGGATCCTGAACCATCGGTGCCTCCTCAATTCCCTTCCGGCCTGTTTTCGAAGTAGGTCGAGCGGCGGCCACGCAGCACGATGTCGAACCTGTAGGCGCGCGCATCCATGGGCACGGTGTTGCCCCAGTCGAGAGCCGCGATCAGTTGCTCGATCGCCCGGCGGTCGGGGATCGTGCCGACGATCGGACATTTCCAGATCATCGGATCGCCCTCGAAATACATCTGCGTGATCAGGCGCTGGGCGAAACCGTGGCCGAAGACCGAGAAATGGATATGGGCGGGCCGCCAGTCGTTGACGCCGTTCGGCCAGGGATAGGCTCCGGGCCTGACCGTGCGGAACCAGTAACGGCCTTCCTCGTCGGTGATCGTTCTGCCGCAGCCGCCGAAATTCGGATCCAGCGGCGCGAGATAGCTTTCCTTCTTGTGACGGTAGCGTCCGCCGGCATTCGCCTGCCAGAACTCGACGAGCACACCCCGAACCGGATGGCCGCGTTCGTCGAGGACGCGGCCATGGACGATGATGCGTTCGCCGATCGCGCTTTCACCGGGACTGGCGAAGTTATGGATCAGGTCGTTGTCGAGCTCGCCAAGCATCGAATGGCCGAAGGCCGGGCCGGTGATCTCGGATATGGTCCCGTCGAGCGACAGCAGCGCCTTCTGAGGCGAACGCAGCACGGAGGTCTTGTAACCGGGCGCGAAGGCCGGCGGGTGCCAGGCGCGGTCGCGGGCGAAAAAGGCGCCCGTTTCGGGCTGGGCCTTCCGTCTGCCATTTTGATTGTCGGACATCGTCCTTCTCCCTCGCCCCTATCGAGCAGCCGTGCCGGCATCCATTTCCGCGAAAACCTGCTTGACGATCTTGATCGCGTGATTGGCCGCCGGAACGCCTGCATAGATGGCAACATGCAGCAGCGCCTCGCAAATATCCTCGCGCGTCGCCCCGGTATTGGCCGTGGCGCGGACATGCATGGCCACCTCCTCGTCCTGTCCAAGCGCGGCGAGCAGGGCGATGGTGACGATCGACCGCTCCCGCTTCGTCCAGCCGGGACGCGACCAGACATGCCCCCATGCCGCCTCGGTGATCAGCTCCTGGAAAGGACGGTCGAAATCGGTCGATGCCGACTCTGCCCGGTCGACGTGATCGTCGCCTAGAACGGCGCGTCGCGTCGCCATTCCCTGTCGGTAGCGCCCGGAAGGCGCAAGGGCATCGCTCATGGTTTGCCTCCAGACAACACGGATCGGAAGAAGCGTCTCAGCACCGACGTCAAGGCTTCCGGCTGCTCGACGCAGGGGATATGTCCCGCTCCGCGGATCACTTCGAAGCGCGCGCCCGCAATGAGATCGGCCGTCGAGCGGACCAGGTCGGGCGGGGTCGAACCGTCCTGGTCGCCGACGACGCAGAGCACCGGAACCGCGATCCTGCCCGCGGCTTCCGTGAAATCGGCGTCGCGGATGGCGGCGCAGGTGCCGACATAGCCCGGCACCGGCTGGCGGACCAGCATGTTGCGGTAGCCGGTGAAGGCAAGGTTTTCGGGTCGCCGGAAGGCCGGGGTGAACCAGCGTTCGAGCACGCCGTCGGCGACCGCCTCTATGCCATGCGCCTCGATCGCCGCGATGCGGGCGTCCCAGAACTCGGCAGTACCGATCTTGTGGGCGGTGTCGGAAAGCACGAGCGCCCGCACGAGGTCGGTGCGGCGGCCGTAGAGCGATTGCGCGATGAGACCGCCGACCGAAAGTCCGCAAACAATCGCCTTTTTCACGGCGAGGCGATCGAGGAGTCCGGCGAGATCGGTCGCATGGTCCTCGATGGAATAGGGGACCTGGCCGATATCGGACAGCCCGTGGCCACGCTTGTCGTAGAGCACGATGGCAAAATCGCCCGCCAGTCGGAGGACGACATCGCGCCAGATGCGGAAATCCGTGCCGAGCGAGTTGATGAAGACGAGCGCGGGCCTTTCCGTGACCGCGCCAACCACGCGATAGTGAATCGTGACGTCGTTGATGCGGGTGAATTGCACGGCAGCTCTCCTCCGTCGTCAAATTGGATGTTTCATCTGGTTAGGTAAAATGATATTTCGTGGCTTTCCCTTAACCAGAGGGTTATGCGATCCGTGATCGACGCTCGCGTTAAGTTTCGCCATCTGCAGACATTTGTCGAGGTCGCGCGTCAGAAGAGCGTGGTGAAGGCGGCCGAACTCCTGCATGTCACGCAGCCGGCGGTCACCAAGACGATCCGGGAACTCGAAGAGGTTCTGGGGGTCGCGGTTTTCGAGCGCGAGGGGCGCGGCATCAAGATCACGCGCTACGGCGAGGTCTTTCTGCGCCATGCAGGCGCCGCGCTGACGGCGCTGCGCCAAGGCCTCGATTCCGTCTCGCAGGAGCGGTCAGGCGAAGGTCCGCCGATCCGCGTCGGAGCGCTTCCGACCGTTTCGACCCGCATCATGCCCCGCGCCATCGCGCTCTTCCTGAAAGAGAAGACCGGCGCACGCATCAAGATCGTCACCGGTGAAAACGCAGTGCTTCTCGAACAATTGCGCGTGGGCGATCTCGACCTCGTCGTCGGCAGGCTCGCCGCTCCGGACAAGATGATCGGCTTCTCGTTCGAGCATCTCTACTCGGAACAGGTGGTCTTCGCGGTGCGCGCCGGACATCCGCTCATCTCCGGCAAACAATCTGTGTTCGCGCATCTGAGCGACTATCCGGTGCTGATGCCTACCCGCGCCTCGATCATCCGCCCCTTCGTCGAGCATTTCCTGATCGCCAACGGCATCGCCGGCCTTCCGAACCAGATCGAGACCGTTTCCGACTCCTTCGGCCGGGCGTTCGTGCGCTCCAGCGACGCCATCTGGATCATATCGGCGGGCGTCGTCGCCACGGATATCGCGGATGGTGTGTTGGCGGCGCTGCCGGTCGACACGAGCGAGACGAGGGGACCCGTCGGGCTTACCATGCGGACCGACGCTATCCCGTCGCTGCCGCTCTCGATCCTGATGCAGACGCTGCGCGAGGCGGCCGGGACGGCGATGGCTGCGGAAGCAAAGAGGACGGCGTAGCACCCGGGGGGTATTGAACCCCTCGCCAACCCTAAAGAGCCGGCATTCCGGCGGGTCGAAGCGAGCGCTTCTGAGCGGCGATGCGGAAGGGCGCGTTGGCTGCGCCGTAGCCGCGATAGCCGGCGCGCCGCTCGACAATTTCGAAGAAGAAGCCTTCTCCATAGGTCGGGCCGTAGATCTGGAAATACTCGCCTTCCTCATCGCGATCATAGAGGATGCTCTCTTCCCTCAGTCGATCGACGAAGTCAGGTTCGAGCCCGAACCGCACCTCGATGTCGTCATAGTAGTTGCGCGAGATTGCCAATGGGCGAAAGCCGCTGCGGCGCATATGGTCGGCGGCTGCAAAGATATCGTCGGTGCGGAAGGCCACATGCTGGACACCCGAGCCAAAGCTCTCTGCTATGAAGTGGCCTGCCAGCGTGCGGTGGTTGTCCGCTCCGTTCAATGTCAGCCGGAGCGTCCCGCTCGCATTCTCCACGACCTGGCTGCGGATCAGACCGGCAGGATCGACGATATCGACCTCTGCCGATTTGTCGGCATCGAGGATAGACGTGTAGAAAAGCAGCCAGCTCGGGAGCTCCTCCGCCTGCATGGATTGCGCCACATGGTCGATGGCGACAAGGGGCGATGATCCCTGAGGCGCCTTTCCCGACCGGACGAACTCGCGCGACCAAACGTCGTCGGCCTCGTTCAGGAAATAGATCAAGCCGCCGCCGATGCCGCGGATTGCGGCCATCGCCCCCTCTTCTTCGTTTGCCTCGGGCCGGAATATTTCGGCCCCGAGCGCGCCCGAGCGTTCGACGGCGGCCGCGGCATCGGGCACTTTCAGGCCGATCGCATAGGCCGATGCCCCGTGCACCAGGTAGCTCGAATGAGCGAAGCCATGCTGCTCGGTGTTGATGACGATGTTTACGCCTCCACGATCGCGACCCTGGCGCCAGAGCGCCACCGATTTCTCGCGATGTGAGGCAACCGCGTGAAAACCCATCGTTCCCAGAAGCGACCCGAGCGCCTCCGCCTCTGCCCGATCGGCGGTGAACTCCACGAATTCGACGCCAAGCACCTCGACGCGGTCGGGCATTGCCTCCGCGCTCTTCGCGACCGGTTCGCGCCGCTTCACCCGATCCATCAGATAGACCAGGGAACGATGTCCATCCTCGGCGATCGCCCTGGGTGATCCGCCCCGGAACTGGTCGTTGAAGATTTCCAGCGATAGGGCGCCGTCATAGCCGGTCGCGGCGACAGCCTGCATGAAATCGACGACCGGAAGATCGCCTTCGCCGGGCATGTTGCGGAAATGGCGGCTGAGATAAAGCAGATCCATGTCGATTCGCGGCGCGTCCGCGAGCTGAACGATGAAGATGCGGTCCCCCGGAATGGATCGGATCGACCGCAGGTCGATATTGCGCGACAGGGTGTGGAAACTGTCGAGGATCAACCCGATATTCGGGTGGTCCGCCCGCCGCACGATTTCCCAAGCATCCCGATGATCGTTGACATGGCGGCCCCAGGCAAGCGCCTCGTAGCCGACGCGCAAGCCGCGCTTGGCCGCCCTCTCGCCCAGTTCCCGAAGGTCGTCGGCAGCGCGGTCGATGCCGCCCAATGCGAGCGGGGAAACGCTGGAACAGACGAGCATCAGTTCCGTTCCAAGCTCCTGCATCAAGTCGAACTTGCGCTCCGCCCGGTCGAAAGCACGCGACCGGTGCGGTTCCGGCAGACCTTCGAAATCGCGGAACGGCTGAAAAAGCGTCACCTCCAGCCCGTGATCGCCGACCAAGCGGCCGACCTCCGCCGGCGAGCCGTCGAAGGTCAGGAAATCGTTCTCGAATATCTCCACGCCATCGAAGCCTGACGCAGCGACGGCAGCGAGCTTCTCCGAAAGAGTGCCGCTGATCGAAACGGTCGCGATCGAGGTCTTCATGCCGATCTCCTCTCGCCGGCCTCGTCCTTTGCCGGTCCGCGTGGCAGGGCCGGCATGCTTGGAAAAAGGCGAAGCGTCGAAGGATGATGGTCACTTCCTATCTATACCGCAAATACCGTTTCTTTCGTCTTCCATACCCTGTTGTTATGTATCTCGGCCGCCGCGCGAACGGCGGGTCGATTCATCCATGACGCGGCGCAGCGTCGTGACCAGCCGCTCGGCATAGCTGGAGAGCGCGGCGTCGGCGCGATAGGCGACATAGGTCTGGAATTCCGTATCCTCGCTGATCGGAATGACGGCCATTTCCTGGTCGGCGATACCGCCCACGGTGAAGGCGTCGATGACCGCAATGCCGAGATTCCGCTTGACCAGCGCACAAACCGTCGTGCCGAAACGCGCCCTGATCGGGGTGCGATATTCGAGCTTCTCCCTCTCGAATATGCCCGCCATGATCGCCCCGTAGGGATCGCGCGGGTCGATACCGATGAGCGGATGCTCGGCGATCTCGCGGGCGGAAATTTCGGTCCGGCCGGCAATCGGATGCTCCCTGGCGGCGATGCAGACGAGGTGCCCTTTGGACAGGGGCTCGAACGTGATCGAGGGATGGGTGAGATGATAGCTCATCGCGACCAGCTCTCCCTTGCCGAGCAACAGGTAATCGATCGCCTCCTCTATCCTCAGAATATCGAAGTTGATGCGGATGTCCGGGTAGAGCCGCATAAGCCCGGCGATGGCCTGCGGCATCATCGCATTCGCAATGCTCGGCACCGAGCCGAGCGCGAGTTCCACACCTCGTCCTCGCTCCAGCTGACGGATGGAAAATTGCAGGTCGTCGACCTTGCGATGGACCTCCTGGAGCTGCGCGAAGATGTCGCGCGCTTCGTCGGTCGGCACGTAACGCCCGGCCTTCTTGACGAAGAGCTTTATCCCCAGCGCGCTTTCGATATGCTTCATCGTCCGGCTGACCCCCGGCTGGGCGACATTCATCAGACGCGCCGCGCCGGCGATCGTGCCGGCGATCATCACCGCCCGGATCACTTCGATCTGGCGTAGCGTAAGCCCCATCGCACCCTCCCTGGCGGCTGCCTCACCGGCGGCAGTCGAGCAGAGCCGGTATCCGCGCGCAAGTAGCGTCCAGGGAGTTTGCGTGCGGCCTCAAAACGGCAGCCCCACATAGTTCTCCGCGAGCGCGGTCGCCGCCGCGCGCGAGTGGGTGAGATAATCGAGTTCCGCCTCCTGGATTCGCTGGTCGAAGTCGCTGGTCTCCGGAAAGCGGTGCAGCATCGTCGTCATCCACCAGGAGAAGCGCACCGCCTTCCAGACGCGGGCGAGTGCGCGGGCCGAATAGGCGTCGATGCCGGCATTCGAGCGGTCCCGATAGTATTCGAGCAATCCCTCGAACAGATAGTGCACGTCGCTCGCCGCAAGGTTCAGGCCCTTGGCGCCGGTCGGCGGAACGATATGGGCGGCGTCACCCGCCAAAAACAGCCGGTTGAACCGCATCGGCTCGGCGACGAAGGAGCGGAGCGGCGCGATGGACTTCTCGAAGGAGGGCCCCGTCACCACGCGCTCGGCGTGATGGGCGGGCAGGCGGCGGCGCAATTCGTCCCAGAAGCGCTGATCGTCCCAGTCCTCGAGCTTCTCCTCGAGCGGGCACTGGATGTAATAGCGGCTGCGCGTGTGCGAGCGCATCGAACAGAGCGCGAAGCCGCGCGGGTGGTTGGCATAGACCAGTTCGTGGTCGACCGGCGGCACGTCGGCAAGGATGCCAAGCCAGCCGAAGGGATAGATTTTCTCGAAATTGCGGATGGCCCTTTCCGGCAGGCAACGTCGGCTGACCCCGTGAAAGCCGTCGCAGCCGGCAATGAAGTCGCAGTCGATGCGCTGCGCAATCCCGTCCTTCTCGTAGGCGACATGCGGTGTCCGCCCGTCGAAATCCCGCGGCATCACGTTCGCCGCTTCGTAAATCGAGAGCGCCCCGACCCGTTCCCGATGGTCCATCAGGTCGCGGGTGAGTTCCGTCTGCCCGTAGATCATCACCCTCCTTCCGCCGGTCAGGCCGAAGAGGTCGATGCGATGGTCGCGCCCGTCGAAGGCGAGCGAGAAGCCGTCATGCGGGAGGCCCTCGGCATGCATGCGGGCGCCGCAGCCCGCCTCCTCCATCAGCCGCACCGTGCCTTCCTCCAGAACGCCGGCGCGCACACGGCCGAGAATGTGATCCTTGGTCGCGCGATCGAGGATCACATTGGCAATCCCCGCTCCCGTCAGCAATTGCCCGAGCAGGAGCCCCGAAGGCCCGGAGCCGATAATGACGACCTGAGTGCGCATGATTGTCCTCCCACTTCCGCCGGGAAATTGCAGCTGGCTCGCCGGTATCGGCACGCGAATTCTTTCCGCTATCGTACATCGCCGGCGGCTCGGCTGTAGCGCTTTGATCTGCTGCATGCTTTTTTCCGTCAATCGCGATACGATCGAAGGAAACATGAGGGGAGAGCAGTCGTGGCCGACGAAACACAGGCGCCGGAAACCAAGTTGACTTCCACGAAGCGCCGCTGGGCGGCCGACGGCAAGTTTCTCACCGGCCGCATTGCCCGTCCGGAGACGGATCGCCTGCCGCCCGGTCAGCATCTGGTCAGGGACTGGCCGGTTCTCGATCTCGGGCAGCAGCCGCACCTGACCCACGAGACGTGGCGGCTCGACGTCACCGGCCTCGTCGAGAACCCGCTCTCGCTCGACTGGAACGCCTTCCAGGCGTTGCCTCAGAGCGACAGCCTCTCCGACATCCATTGCGTGACGACCTGGTCGCGCTATGACAACAATTGGCGTGGCGTATCCACGCGCGATCTTCTTGATCGCGTCATGCCGAACCCGGAGGCCGCCTTTGTCATGCTGACGAGCTTTGACGGTTACACCACCAACCTGCCGCTCGCCGACTTTGCCGCCGAGGATGCGATCCTCGCGACCGCCTGGGAGGGCGCGCCGATTACGCGGGCCCATGGCGGGCCGGTGCGCCTGGTGGTCCCGCATCTCTATTTCTGGAAAAGCGCCAAATGGCTGCAGCGCATCGATTTCCGCGCAGCCGATTCGGCAGGTTTCTGGGAGCGGAACGGCTACCACATGCGGGGCGATCCCTGGCTCGAGGAGCGCTATTCCGGCGATTGACGCCAGCGCGGGATGAGTGTGGTTTTCCGTCCGGGATTGCGGAAAAGCATTAGAGAGTGTCCGCGATTCGGAGAAAAACGGAAATGCTCTGACGCTCTCGTCTTCGACTGCAACTCGTGATTTTTGATGCTACAGTCCCCGGTTGAGGGGGCGGTAACGCATCCCCGCGCCGACCTTGAAGCCAACATTCCTGTCCGGGAGGAAAGCATGCGCAGTCCCTGCCTGAAATCCCTGTCCATTACCCTGATCGTCGCACTGAGTACGTTCTCACCGCGGCCGGCCCCGGCGGCCTCGCCAGAGCCGGTCAAGGCCGAGCACGGCATGGTCGTGACCGCCCAGCATCTTGCATCCGACATCGGCGTCGAGGTCCTGAAGAAGGGCGGCAATGCGATCGATGCGGCGGTTGCGGTCGGCTATGCCCTCGCCGTCGTCTACCCGACGGCCGGCAACATCGGCGGCGGCGGCTTCATGACCATCCGCTTCAAGGACGGCAAGACGACATTCCTCGATTTTCGCGAGCGCGCGCCTCTCGCCGCCACCAAGACCATGTATCTCGACGACAAGGGCGATCTCGTCGAGGGATTGAGCACCGAAGGCTATCTCGCAGTCGGCGTGCCCGGACCGGTCATGGGGTTCGAGTTCGCCCGCAGCCGTTACGGCACAAGGCCGCTGAAGGAGCTGATCGATCCGGCGATCAAGCTCGCGCGCGAGGGCTTCGTGCTCGAACAGGGTGACATCGAGTCTTTCGACGGCGAGACCGAGCGGCTCGCCAGGGATCCGGCGGCCGCCGCCATCTTCCTGAAGCCCGACGGCAAGCCTTTTGCAGCCGGTGACCGGCTGGTCCAGACCGATCTTGCCGCTTCGCTTTCGAGCATCGCCGAAAAAGGCACGGACGCCTTCTATAAGGGCGCGATCGCCGACGCGATCGTCAAGGCGAGCACGGATAAGGGCGGCATTCTCGCCAAGGAGGATTTCGAGCGCTATCAGGTTCGCGAGCTCGAGCCGGTCAAGTGCAACTACCGCGGCTATGACATCGTCTCCTCGCCGCCGCCATCGTCAGGCGGATTGATCATCTGCGAGATTCTCAACATCCTCGAGGGCTACCCGCTCTCCTATCTCGGTTACGGCTCGGCCGAGACCGTGCATGCGATGATCGAGGCGATGCGCCATGCCTATGTCGATCGCAACACCGCGCTCGGCGATCCGGCCTTTGTCGAAAACCCGGTCGCAAAGCTCGTCGACAAGAGCTACGCGAAAGAAATCCGCGCCAAGATCGACCCCTTCAAGGCCGGCGTTTCCCAGGAGCTGATGCCGGCGGGCTTTACCGAAAGCAAGGAGACGACCCATTATTCCATCATCGACGACGAGGGGAATGCGGTTGCGGTGACCTACACGCTGAACGGCTCCTTCGGCGCGGGCGTCGTCGCGCCCGGCACGGGTATCCTCCTCAACAACGAGATGGACGATTTCACCGCCAAGCCGGGCACCCCCAATCTCTATGGCCTCGTGCAAGGCGAGGCGAATGCGATCGAAGCCGGCAAGACGCCGCTTTCGTCGATGAGCCCTACGATCATCTCGAAAGACGGCAAGCCCTTCATGGTGATCGGCAGCCCCGGCGGCGCCCGCATCATCACCATCACGCTGGAAGCGATCATCAACGTGATCGACCACGGCATGAACATCCAGGAGGCCGTCGACGCGCCGCGCGTCCACCACCAGTGGCTTCCGGACAAGGTCTTCATGGAGCCCTATGCTCTCTCGCCCGATACGCGCAAACTGCTTTCCGCCATGGGCCATGACGTTCAGGTCGACGAGAACTGGATGATCTGGGGTCAGGCAGCGGGCATCCTCGTCGGCGGCGAGAACGTTGCCGAGATCGAGGCGGGCGGCGGCGCCCGCTACAACGGCGCCGTCGACAGCCGCATCGGCGCAGGTGCGGCGCGAGGATATTGAGGGCGACGGCTAAAGCGGGATGAGGAAAATGCGTGCGGTTTTCCGCCCCCATCCCGCTCGTAGCCGGTCAATGGACAAAACATGCAGCAGCTCAAAGGGCTACAGTGACCTTTGCTCGTCTCATAAGACGCGCGGCGCTGCAGGAAACTTTTCGGAGGGCTGCAATCTCTCCTCATCCTCATCTCTGTGCTTGTCACAGAGATCCAGCAGCGCCGCGTCTGCGGCGCGGAAGAGCCTTTCCAGCCCAAGGACTTGGGCTGGCTGGATTCCTGTGACAAGCACAGGAATGAGGGACCGGGGATACGTCACGCAATGAAAGTGTCTACATTCTCGCATCGAAGCGAAGCGGGACGCTGTATACGGGCGGGACCCGCGCCGCCTCGCTATCTTCACGGTTTATGAAGCGCGCTGAGGAACCGCACCCTCTCCACCCTCGCCCCTGTGCTCGTCACAGGAATGAGGAAATCAAACAACCCGCCGCGGGTATCCGATCTCAACAGGCCTTAGCGCAACACAAGCCGCAATGCGGCTTGTGTTTCCCTGAGCAGAGGCAGAAAGCGCTCGGCCATCTCGCGGGCCGGCACATGGGCGGCGGATGCACCGATGTTCACGGCCGCGAGCACCTGCCCGCGATCATTGGCGACCGGTACCGCGATCGAGCAGAGGCCGAGCTCCAGTTCCTGGTCGATAATCGCATAGCCCTCGTCGCGAACCCGCCGCAATTCCGCCACCAGCTCTTCCGGGTCGGTT
This sequence comes from Sinorhizobium sp. GQ132, assembly GCF_059758575.1. NCBI lineage: Bacteria > Pseudomonadati > Pseudomonadota > Alphaproteobacteria > Hyphomicrobiales > Rhizobiaceae > Sinorhizobium > Sinorhizobium sp. GQ132. The sequence continues at coordinate 580,325 of NZ_JCAXDX010000001.1, forward strand.
CTCGTCAGCGGTGTGTTCGCCTTCAAGTCGGAACGTCCGAGTATTTCGCGTGCCTCGGTCTCGGGTAGTGCGGCCAGCAACACCCGCCCCATCGAGGCGCAATAGGCGGGAAGACGCGAGCCGGGCGTCAGGTTGATCGACATCACCCGGCGCTGCGACGCGCGTGCCACATAGACGATCTCGGTCCCGTCGAGCACCGAGGCGGAAGCGCTCTGCCCGGCTTTTTCCGCGAGCTGGTCCAGGTAAGGCTGGACAATGGCCGGCAGCGGCGTCGCCGAAAGATAGGCATGGCCGAGCCTCAGGATCTTCGGTGTGAGCGTGAAGAACTTGCCGTCGTAATTGGCATAACCAAGCTGCGACAGCGTCAGCAGGGATCGCCTGACGGTCGCCCGGTCGAGCCCGGTGATCTTCGCGGCGTCGGCGATCGAAAGCCGCGGCTGCGCCTCGCCGAAGGCTTCGATCACCCTCAGACCGCGCGCAAAGCCGCTGACGAAATCCGTTTCCCGCATCGTGTCTCCCGCCGGTTTCTGGCCTGCGATTTTGTGCGACATACGAACAAATGTCAAATTTCGCACAAAAGAAATTGACGCCTGGGAGGAACAGGCGCTTATTCGGGTCGAACATCACTGGAGGAAAACGATGGCGCGGATAGTCTCTCTCGCCGAGGCGGTGGCGGAGAATGTCAGGGATGGCGATACGGTGGCGATGGAAGGCTTCACGCACCTGATCCCCTATGCCGCGGGACACGAGGTGATTCGCCAGGGCCGGAAGGACCTGTTCCTCGTGCGCATGACGCCCGACATCCTCTACGACCAGTTGATCGGCGTCGGTGCGGCGCGGGGCATGAAGTTTTCCTGGGGCGGCAATCCGGGCGTCGGTTCGCTGCACCGCTTCCGGGATGCGGTCGAGAACCAATGGCCGCGGCCGATCGAGATCGAGGAACATTCGCATGCGGCCATGGCCAATGCTTATGAGGCGGGTGCCGCGAACCTGCCTTTTGCGTCCTTCCGCGGCTATATCGGCGCCGACCTGCCCAAGGTGAACCTCAATATCAGAAGCGTGACCTGCCCCTTCACCGGCGAGGTGCTCGCCGCGGTGCCTGCAATCCGCCCGGACGTCACGATCATCCATGCCCAACGCGCCGACCGCAAGGGCAACGTCCTGATCGAGGGGATCGTCGGCGTGCAGAAGGAAGCGGTGCTCGCCGCCAGGCGCTCGATCGTAACGGTCGAGGAGATCGTCGACGAACTCGACCCGCCCTCCCCCAATTCGGTGGTGCTGCCGGAGTGGGCGGTGACCGCCGTCGCGCATGTGCCGGGGGGCGCCTTCCCGTCCTATGCGCATGGTTACTATCCCCGCTCCAACGCCTTCTACATCCGTTGGGACGAGATTGCGCGCGAACGGGAGACCTTCAACGCATGGATCAGGGAGAACGTCCTTGCCGCCAAACCCGAGGACTTCGCCCGCCACGCCGCGAAGACCGCGGCCAAGGTTGCTTGAGGGGAAAGCGAAGAATGACTGATTTCACCCCCATAGAGATGATGACGGTCGCCGCGGCGCGCGCGCTTTCAAACGACGACGTCTGCTTCGTCGGCATCGGCGCGCCGTCAGCCGCCTGCAATGTGGCGCGGCTGACGCATGCGCCGGATATCACGCTAATCTATGAGAGCGGCACCGTCGGCACCAGGCCCGACGTACTGCCGCTCTCGATCGGCGACGGAGAGCTCTGCGATACCGCGCTTTTCACCGTCTCGGTGCCGGAAATGTTCCGCTACTGGCTCCAGGGCGGCCGGATAACCACGGGCTTTCTCGGCGGCGCGCAGATCGATCGTTTCGCCAATCTCAACACGACCGTCGTCGGCCCCTATGACCATCCCAAGGTGCGCCTGCCGGGAGGCGGCGGCGCGCCGGAAATCGCCTCCAATTGCGGCCGCATCTTCATCACCATGGCGCTGACGAAGCGCAGCTTCGTGGAGAGGCTGCCCTTCGTAACCTCCATGGGACACGGCGAAGGCGGCAATCATCGGGAGCGGCTTGGATTGACGACCAGCGGCCCGACCCGCGTCGTCACCGATCTCTGCATTCTGGAACCGGATCCGGAGACGAAGGAATTGACCGTCGTTTCCATGCACCCCGGCGTCACCCGGGATCAGATCGCCGGAAATTGCGGCTGGCCGATCAAGTTCGCGGAGAACGTCATCGAAACACCGGCACCGACCGAGACCGAGCTTGTCGTTCTGCGCGACATCAACGCCCGCACCAAAAAAGCCCACGAGGCCGCGGGAAGGGAGGCCACCTGATGCGCGAGGCCTATATCTGCGACTATATCCGCACTCCGATCGGCCGCTTCGGCGGCTCGCTCGCGTCGGTCCGCGCCGACGACCTCGGCGCCATTGCGCTGAAGGCGCTGATGGACCGCAACAGGTCGGTCGACTGGGAAGCGGTCGATGACGTGATCTTCGGCTGCGCCAACCAGGCGGGCGAGGACAACCGCAACGTCGCGCGCATGTCGCTGCTACTTGCGGGGCTGACCGTCGCCCTTCCCGGCACGACGATCAACCGGCTCTGCGGATCCGGCATGGATGCGGTGATTGCGGCCGCGCGGGCGATCAAATGCGGCGAGGCCGAACTGATGATCGCCGGCGGGGTCGAATCCATGTCGCGGGCGCCTTTCGTGCTGCCGAAGGCCGAGAGCGCCTTTTCGCGCAATGCCGAAATTCACGACACGACGATCGGCTGGCGCTTCGTCAATCCGCTGATGAAGGCACAATATGGGGTCGACTCGATGCCGGAGACCGGCGAGAACGTCGCCGAAGACTATAAGGTCTCGCGCGAGGACCAGGACGCTTTCGCCCTGCGCAGCCAGGCAAAGGCCGCGGCCGCCCAGACGAACGGCCGCCTTGCGAGCGAGATCGTCGCCGTCACCATCCCCCAAAGGAAAGGCGAACCCGTCGTCGTCGACCGCGACGAGCATCCGCGCGCCACGACCATCGAAGCGCTCGCCAGGCTCAAGGCTCCCTTCCGGGAGGGCGGCACCGTCACTGCCGGCAATGCTTCGGGCGTCAATGACGGCGCTGCGGCACTCATCATCGCCTCGGAGGATGCTGCCAGAAAATATGGGCTGCGGCCCATGGCCCGCATCCTCGGCGGCGCTTCGGCCGGCGTGCCGCCGCGCATCATGGGCATGGGACCGGTGCCCGCCTCGCAGAGGCTCATGACACGGCTCGGCGTGACGCAGGATCGGTTCGACGTCATCGAACTCAACGAGGCTTTTGCCAGCCAGGCACTTGCGGTCCTGCGCGCGCTGGGAATCGCCGACGACGATCCCCGCGTCAACCGCAACGGCGGCGCCATCGCACTCGGCCATCCGCTCGGCATGTCGGGTGCGCGCATCACCGGAACGGCAGCGCTGGAGCTCGCCGAAACGAGTGGCCGCACCGCGCTTGCCACCATGTGCATCGGCGTCGGCCAGGGCATCGCGGTGGCGCTGGAGCGGGTGTAGTTATCGTGTAATGCGAAATCCCGCCGGCGCTTCGACGGAAGAAGTCTCCTCGCTTGCGACGTCGGCGACGGAAGCGCCGGGCGGCCCTTTCCAGAAATGATCCAGCATTCTGCTCACGGCGCCGTCCGGCCCGGCGATGAGGGCGGTCACCGAGCCGTCGCTCTCGTTGCGAACCCAGCCATCAAGGCCGAGCCTTTCGGCCTCCTCGCGTGTCCAGTCGCGAAAGCACACGCCCTGTACCCGTCCGGTAATTCTGACCAAAGCGGCCCTGCGGTCCTTCGTCATGGCGTTGGCCTCCTTTCCGCTTCGAATCTGGCGCATATGGCGGCTAAGGCAAGCGTCTTCCTTACGCCTCCGGTGCGGCACCTCGGCCTTTCTTTTATCAGACGGAAAAAATTTCACTTTCGGTCTTGAAGATGCTGCACTGCAGCATTATTATGTAACTGTCGATGGAACACTCCTCCTCCCAGTTCCATCGCGGTATCGGCAACCCTCCTCCTCCCAGTTGCCGGTCAGGATCGAAAGCCCGGCGCACCTCCTCCCGCGCCGGGCTTTCTCTTTCAGCCGAGGCGTCGAGCCAGCGCGATCCCGAATTCCGTTATCCCTGCAAGACTAGACCGCGGTAAGATCCGAAACATGGCCGGCACATAGCTGGGAACATTTCCGGAGATGGGGCATCCAATATCCGAGAAGGAGCCCGACCATGCCTATCGCTGAAACCGAGCTTTGCCTGAATGCGCCGCCACCTGCGCAGGACCTCTCCCGTTTCCGCGCGATCATGCAGGCGCATAACCGCAAGCTCTACCGGATCGCCCGGAGCATCCTGCGCAACGACAGCGATGCGGAAGACGTGCTGCAGGAGGCCTATGTCCGTGCCTTCACGCGCTTCGAGGGTTTTCGCGGCGATGCGGCGATCACGACCTGGCTCGCCCGGATCGTCATCAACGAGGCGCTCGGCCGCCTGCGGAAAAAACGGCGGCTGATGAAACTTGCCAAAGATATGCGGCAGTCGCAAGAGGCGGAGATCATCGCCTTTCCCCTCAACTCAGGCATCGGCGATCCGGAAAAGACGATGGCACAGCGACAAATCCTCGACCTCGTCGAAAGGCTGACGGACGATCTCCCGGACACCTACCGCACCGTATTCGTACTGCGCGTCATCGAAGGGCTCGACAACGACGAGGCGGCCGCCCTGCTTGGTCTCAAGCCTGAAACGGCACGCACAAGGCTGCACCGGGCGCGCCGCATCCTGAAAGAGCAGTTGGAGCGGCAGATCGGCCCGGTTCTGCTGGATGCCTTTCCTTTCGCGGGAAAGCGCTGCGAGCGTCTGACCGAGTCCGTTCTTGCCCGCATTTCGCCTCGGTCGCCGGAAACAGACGGAAAATAGCGGGAACGCTTCGAGCCGCGAAGCATCCAAAGCGTGGCTTTCAAACACGCTTTGATCTTCGAGGAAAGGAACATCCCATGACCATCATCAGACTGACGACCGCAACGGCCGTGATCGCCCTCCTTTTCGGCACCGGCGGGGCACTCGGCAACGACAAGCCGACCGACCCGCAGATCGCCCATATCGCCTACACTGCCGGCGTGCTCGATATCGAAGCCGCCAAACAGGCGATCGCGACGTCGAAGAACGAGACCGTCGTCGAATTCGCCCAGAGCATGCTGCGCGACCACGAGTCGGTTAACAAGCAAGCCCTCGATCTCGTCAAGAAGCTCAACGTCACGCCTGAGGACAACGAGACGAGCAAGACCCTCTCGCAAGCGGCCGAGGCGAAGCGGCAGGAGCTTGCGAAGCTCAAGGGCGAGGAATTCGACAAGGCCTATATCGCGCATGAGGTCGCCTACCACAAGCAGGTCAACGGCGCGCTGGAAACGCTGCTGATACCGTCGGCTCAGAATGCAGAACTCAAATCGCTGCTCGAGACCGGGCTTAAGCTGTTCCAGGGACATCAGCAGCATGCCGAACACGTCGCGGCCGAATTGAAGTGAGACCGCAATGTTCATGACGCGAGCGGCAACTGTCTTATTTTCGATGGGAGCGGCCGTCGTGGCCACTCCTTCTCAGGCCGAAACCATCCGTGTGACGATCGATCGCCTCGTCTACCTGCCCGTAGAGATCGAGGCGAAGGTGGGCGACGAGGTCGAGTGGATCAACAAGGATGCGCTCGTCCACACGGCGACCGTCAAAGGCGGCGCGGACGTGCTTCTGCCGGCGAAGAAATCCGGCCGGCTGGTGCTTCAGGAGGCGGGCAGCTTCGATTACATCTGCCGCTACCATCCCAACATGAAGGGCCACATCACCGTGCGGCCGTGACCCGCAGCTCCCTCCCGCCCGCGGCCGGAGGGAGCAGAAGCAACCGACAACTCAGTCCAGATCGTCGCTTTCCGGTTTCGGCGCATTGTCGCGGTTGCCGTAGATGATCTCGCGCTTGCCGACATGGTTCGCCGGGCCGACGAGACCGTCCTTCTCCATCCGTTCGACCAGCGAGGCGGCGCGGTTATAGCCGATGCCGAGGCGGCGCTGGATATAGGAGGTCGAGCACTTCTTGTCCCGCAGCACCACTTTCACCGCCTGATCGTAGAGCTCGTTGCCGTCTTCGGCGGCGATCGCGCTCTTGTCGAATACGGCGCCCTGATCCTCCTCGACCTCTTCCTCCTCTTCGTCCGCCGTCACCGTCTCGAGATATTCCGGACGCCCCTGCGTCTTCAGATGCGCGACCACATGCTCGACTTCCTGATCGGAAACGAACGGACCGTGGACGCGGGCAATGCGGCCGCCGCCGGCCATGTGCAGCATGTCGCCCTGGCCGAGGAGCTGTTCGGCCCCCTGCTCGCCGAGGATGGTGCGGCTGTCGATCTTGGAGGTCACCTGGAAGGAGATGCGGGTGGGGAAGTTCGCCTTGATCGTGCCGGTGATGACGTCGACGGAGGGACGCTGGGTCGCCATGATCAGGTGGATGCCGGCAGCACGCGCCATCTGCGCAAGCCGCTGGATCGCCCCTTCGATCTCCTTGCCGGCGACCATCATCAGGTCGGCCATCTCGTCGACGATGACGACGATATAGGGCATCGGCGAAAGGTCCATTTCCTGCTGCTCGAAGAGCGGCTCGCCGGTGCCCTTCTCGAAACCGGTCTGCACCGTCGCGAGGATCGGCTCGCCTTTTTCCCGCGCGGCCGCCGCGCGCTGGTTGTAGCCGTCGATGTTGCGCACACCGAGCCGCGACATCTTGCGATAGCGGTCCTCCATCTCGCGCACCGCCCACTTCAGCGCCATCACCGCCTTCTTCGGATCCGTGACGACGGGCGTCAGCAGATGCGGAATGCCGTCATAGACGGAGAGTTCGAGCATCTTCGGATCGACCATGATGAGCCGGCATTCTTCCGGCTTCAACCGGTAGAGCAGCGACAGGATCATGGTGTTGATCGCTACCGACTTGCCCGAGCCGGTGGTGCCGGCGACGAGCAGATGCGGCATCTTTGCGAGTTCGGCGATCACCGGTTCGCCGCCGATCGTCTTGCCGAGGCAGAGCGCCAGCTTGCAGCCGGTCTTCTGGAAATCGCCGGATTCGATCAGCTCGCGGAAATAGACGGTTTCGCGCGTGGCATTCGGCAGCTCGATGCCGATGACGTTGCGGCCGGGCACCACCGCGACGCGGGCAGAGAGCGCCGACATCGAGCGGGCGATATCGTCGGCCAAACCGATGACGCGCGAGGACTTGACGCCCGGCGCGGGCTCGAATTCGTAAAGGGTGACGACAGGGCCGGGGCGGACATGGATGATCTCGCCCTTGACGCCGAAATCCTCGAGCACGCTTTCGAGCAGTCCGGCATTCTGCTCGAGCTGCTCCTGCGTCATGAAGAAACCCTGGCCTTGCGGCGGCTCCTGCAGAAGTTCCTTCGAAGGAAACTCGTAGGCGTCGCCGCCCTGCAGCGGCTCGATGGCGCCGATCGGCGGCAGAGACGGCGAAGAACGCTGTATCACGGCCGGCATGGTGATCGCCGCCCTGGTCACCGGCGCTTCGGGAGCCGGTTCGCTTGCGGGCACGATGGCGGGCACGATGGCGGGCGCGACGGGGTCGGCCGGTGCCGGAGCGGGGGCTTCGGCTATAACCGGGGCGGCTGTCTCGACGACGGCCGGGTCAGCGGCAAGAGCCTGCGGCGCTGCCGGAGCCGGTTCGGCAGCGGCGGGCTCGGGCCGCCGGCATTCCACCACACGGAACAGCGAGCTTATCGCCGTGGGCGGCTGCGGCCGGATCTCGACAGGCGTTGCGGCGGCGATCTTTGGTGGCGAGACCTTCGGCGCGGCTGCGACCGGCGCGCGAAGGTGCGCGGCTTCCTTCACAGGTTCCGCGGCAGTCGGCGGAACAGCCGCCGCTTCGAGCGGCATGAACTCGAAAAACGCAAAATCGGACAGATAGGCCAGATGCGCTTCTGCCTGCCGGGGCACATCCTCCTGCATTCCGGCACTCCGGGGCGCAAGGTTCGCAACGGGCAGTGCATGCGGAACCACAGGCACCTCGTCCGCTACCGGCAGGGCCGATGGTGTTTCAGGAGTGGCGGGCTCTTCCTCCGTCACGGCCGCGCTTTCGGTGGTTGCCGGTTCGGTGGTGCTCGCTTCCGGCGCCGGCGAGCGTGCAGCGCTCCAGGAGGGCAGCTGCTGCGTCAGCACCCGCAGGAGCTCGGACGGACTGTAGGACGGCAGTTCCGTTTCGACCGCCGACGGAGCGGAGTCGGCCGGTACCACGGCCATCACCGTTTCGGCATCGGACGCTTCCGCCGCAGCTTCGTCGGCCTCAGCCCGGGTTTCTTCGGGCGCCGGCGGGTGACGCTTCATGAGTTCGCGCTCGGGCGTGCGCGTGAAGCGCACGTTCGGCGACAGGAAGAAATGGCTCTCCCAGCTCGGCTCGCCGGATAGGCCGGTGATCTCGGCAAGCGTCGGAAGCGGATCGCGCGTAGAGACGGTAACCTCGGCCGGAGCATAGGCGGAGCCATGACCGTAGAGGCGCGCGGCGCGTCCCGCATAGCCTGTCTCCTGGTCCCGATGGCCAGGCGCGCGCCGCGGCGCTTCCGGTGCTTCGAACAGATGGTCGTGAGCGGCCGCCTCAGGCGCCGAAGCGTCCGCGGAACCTTGCGCAACCGGATGCGGGTCCTCGAAATCAACCGCGTGATTTGCGTCATACAAAGCTGCAGGCGAGAAATTTGTCCGGGGAATGCGCATGGCCTGTAAACTCGAAATTCATCATCGAAGGGGCTGCCCTACGGAATAGGAAATGAAGGTTAACAACTTCCTTCCGGGAGCCTCGCCGGAAGGGCGCCGGGCCGCCTTGAAAACCCTCCCGAGTGCTGTTCCGTGCTCGCGGTGCAAGGCTTTCCCGCGCTTCGACAATGCAATTCCGTTCCGTTCAATTTCTGTTTCAGCTGTGGAAAATTTCCGATCCGCGGGCTCTGCATTTACAATCATGGAGCAGCGAACGCCTGCCGCCGTTCCGAAGGCCCGGAGCGGGTATGCGTCCGCGATCAGGCCATAGTGAAGAAAGGCACGTCACATGAGCGACAATCCCGCACTTCAAGGCTCCTTGGCCCTCATCGGCCGCCTGCTTCTCGCCGCCATGTTTATTCTTTCCGGCTTCGGGAAACTGGGCGATCCATCCGGCACGATCGGCTACATCGCCTCGGCGGGGCTGCCCCTGCCTCCGGTCGCCTATGCGATTGCTCTTGTCGTGGAGATCGGCGCAGGCATCCTCCTCGTCCTCGGCTATCGGGCCCGGTGGATGGCGCTGATCCTTGCAGCCTTCACCCTGGCCTCGGCGATCGGCTTTCACACCGACTTCGCCGACCAGAACCAGATGATCCACTTCATGAAGAACCTGGCGATCACCGGCGGCTTCCTTCAGATCGCCGCCTTCGGCGCGGGTGCCTTCAGCCTGGACGGCCGGGTCGGTCGCGCCAACCGAGAAATGGGTTGACGCGAATCAGAGGATGAATCATTCCTCTAACGGAATAGACCGCATATTTCGCATTTCGGCGTAGCTAAGCGATTGCTCTGTCAGAGAATGCGGCAGGCGCATCTGCACGGCGGCGAGGCGCCATGCGGGCACGAGGAGTTTTGACCATGGATATGATGACGGCAGCGGCGACGGCAGGCGCGAGCGGCGGGGCATTGCGCAAACCGGCAGACGAGGCGATCGCCGCCGACGCGCGGGCGCTTTCCGAACAGCTGAAGGCGATGCGAGACCGGCTCTTTGCGCCGACAGCGAGGAAGACGCTCCGGAGCTTCACCTCCGGCGAGGCCGCCAAGCTCATCGGGGTTTCCGACGGATACTTGCGCCAGCTGTCGCTGGCTGGCGAGGGACCGCAGCCCGACACCGGCGCCGGCGGACGACGCTCCTATTCGCTCTGCGATATCAACGCGTTGCGTCGACATCTGGCCGAACAGGCGATTGCCAAAGGCAATGACGCCAAGGCGCGCGGTTATCTCAAATGGCGCGATGCCGCGAGAAGCGAGCATCTGCAAGTGATCTCGGTCACCAACTTCAAGGGCGGCTCCGGCAAGACGACCTCATCGGTCCATCTCGCGCAATATCTCGCTCTGACCGGGCACCGGGTGCTCGCGGTCGACCTCGACCCACAGGCGTCGCTTTCGGCGCTGTTCGGCTACCAGCCGGAACTGGACCTGACCGGCAACGACACGCTCTACGGCGCAATCCGTTACGACGCCGAGGCGCGGCCACTGAAGGACATCATCCGCAAGACCTATTTCGACGGGCTCGACCTGGTGCCGGGCAACCTCGAACTGCAGGAGTTCGAACACACGACGCCGCAGGCGCTCAGTGCGCGGCAAAGCGGTGCCGATGCGGGGCCGCTCTTCTTCGCACGGGTGCAGGCGGCGCTGGCAAGCGTCGCCGACGACTACGACGTCGTCGTCATCGACTGCCCGCCGCAGCTCGGCTACCTGACGCTCTCGGCGCTCTGCGCTTCGACATCGGTCATCGTCACCGTGCATCCGCAGATGCTCGACGTCGCATCTATGAACCAGTTCCTCTACATGACTTCGGACCTGCTCAGCGTCGTGCGCGAGGCCGGCGGCGAGCTCAATTTCGATTTCCTGCGCTATCTCGTCACCCGCTTCGAGCCGAATGACGGGCCGCAGGCCCAGATCGTCGGCTTCATGCGCTCGCTCTTCGGCGACCGGGTGCTGACCTCCGCCATGGTAAAATCGACCGCGATCTCGGATGCAGGTCTCACCAAGCAGACGCTCTACGAGGTGGGCCGGGAGAATTTCACCCGCGCGACCTATGACCGCGCGATCGAATCGCTGAACGCGGTCAACGGCGAGATCGAGGCTCTCATTCACACGGCATGGGGGCGCTGAGTCATGGCTGGCAACAACCGGAAAAACGAATTGCGGGCGCTGTTTTCGGGAAGCGCGCCTGCCGGCGATCAGCAAGCCCCCGCCGAAGCGGCGCCGGCCGAGTTGACACCTGTCAACGCCAGGCCCGCCGCAGCGCTCGATGCGCCCCGTGCGGCTTCCGGCGCAGTGAAGGCCATGGGGCTTTCTCTCGGCAGCATCACCCGCGAGGCCGAGGAAGCACGGGTGCTCAGGGAGGCGTTGACCCAGGGAGAACGCGTCATTTCGCTCGATCCGGCTCTGGTCGAAAGCTCCTTCGTCGAGGATCGGCTGACCGATGGCGAGGTGGACGATGCGGATTTCCTCGCGCTCGTCGAGAGCATTCGCGAGAATGGCCAGCAATCGCCGATCCTCGTGCGGCCGCACCCGGAAAAGCGGGGCCATTACCAGACCGCCTACGGCCACCGGCGCCTGAAGGCGGTGCGCCGGCTCGAGCTCCAGGTCAAGGCGATCGTCCGGACGCTGACCGATGACGAGCTCGTGCTTGCCCAAGGCAAGGAAAATGCCGAACGGCGCAACCTTTCCTTCATCGAACGGGCGCTTTTCGCCGCTGCGCTCGTAGCGCGCGGCTTCGACCGCAAGGTGATCGGCGATGCGCTTGCGGTGCAGAAAAGCGAGCTTTCGCGCCTCCTGCAGGTGGCCGACGGCGTGCCGCACGAAGTCGCCCGCGCGATCGGCCCGGCGCCAAAGGCCGGGCGCGAGCGCTGGATGGCGATCGGGACGCTGCTTGAAAGGCAAGAGGCGCGCGCCAGAGCCCAGGACGAGATCGCTTCGCCACGCTTCCGCGCCGTCGATTCAGACCAGCGCTTTCAGCTTGTCTTCAATCGTCTGTCGCAAAGCGACAAGCCTGAACCGGAAAAGCCGGAGGAACTGAAGGACGCGGCAGGGCGGGTCTTCGCTCGGCTGAAGCGCGACGGGAAAGCGCCGAGGATCGAGTTCCTCCCGGGCACCCATCCGGCCGTCGTCCAGGAAGCCGTGGCGATGCTCGCCAAGTGGCATGCCTCCTTCGTCGAGAACCAGAAGACTTAGCCCGCCATGATGGCGCGCATGGGGACGAGGCGATCGACAAGCCGCGGCGGGTATCCGGATATCGACAGGCCCTAGAGCGACGCAGCTCGACCGCAACGATGACCAGCTCGGGCATCGCCACGGTCGTGAGCGGTGGCTTTATAAGCGTGCCGATCGAGATCCCGCCGAAACCGGCGATGGCGACGGAACGGAATGCATCGGATGGCTGAAGCGGTCGGCAAAGGCCTCGATGGAGCCGCGCCCGAAGCGTCTCAAGCGCCGCCGCACCAGAATGGACATGACCCGGGCGGCGGTCGAGAAGGTCATTGCGTCCAGCGGTCCGGCGCCGCTCCAGGGCTTCGTCAGCCGATCGGTGACTATACCGATCATATTGGCCGGCATGAGGTCCGTGCAGGGTCTCATCCATTCGAAAACGGCACTGACCGGAAGCACCTTGTCCTCGAAGGAAACGATGGGTTCGGGCATGCCCTCCTCCCAATCGTCATAGGCTTCGAGGGCGTCCTTGAAGAGCGTCTGGAGCGTAATGGGGGCGTGCCCTTCGTGAAGGGCGGGCAGGAAATTCGTCATTAGGGTCTCCTCCGATTGGATAGGCCGGAAACGCGAAATGGCCAATTCTGTCAGCGGGATGTGATTGCGAAACTCGCCACGGCACCATGCTTCGTCCGGAGACATGGAACGCGCCGTGACACTTTGAACTGCTGCATTGGCTAACCCTCAACCGGTTCCGGTCGAAGAACCACGCAGGAGCAATCATCGAACATGCATGTGCAGTATGGGTCAAAGCGCTTGAGCGGGCAAACGCAATCCACAAAAGAAGTGGATTTTTCTGTCGCCCGCAGGCGCACCTGAGATCAGACGCCCGGCGCAAAATGTTGACTTTAATAACTATTTTCGCGTCTGTGGAAAACCGCGCGCAGGCTCGCCATCCGGCTTCAAACGGTTAGATGCCGGCGCGCTTGCGGCGTGTCGAGCGTCTCCGGCGGCCCCTCATGCACGAAAGCCCCGCGGTCCATGATATAGACGTGGTCGGCAAGCTCACGACAGAAATCGAGATATTGCTCCACGAGCAGGATCGCCATGCCGGTCGAATCCCGCAAATATTTGATTGCGCGGCCGATGTCCTTGATGATCGACGGCTGGATACCCTCGGTTGGCTCGTCCAGCACCAGGATTTTCGGGCGTGTCACGAGCGCGCGGGCGATCGCAAGCTGCTGCTGCTGGCCGCCCGAAAGGTCGCCGCCCCGCCGGCCGAGCATCGTCTGAAGTACCGGAAACAGGCTGAAGATGTCGTCGGGGATCGAGCGTTGAGCCCGCCTCAGCGGAGCGAAGCCGGTTTCGAGATTCTCCTTCACCGTCAGCAGGGGAAATATCTCGCGGCCCTGCGGCACGTAGCCGACGCCCTGCTTGGCGCGTCGGAAGGGCGCCATGCCGTCGAGTGGCGTGCCGTTGAAAGAGATCGTGCCGCTCGTCACCGCATGCTGGCCGGTGACGGCCCTGAGCAGGCTCGACTTGCCGACGCCGTTGCGGCCGAGCACGCAGGTGATCTTGCCCATCTCCGCCTTGAACGAGACGTCGCGAAGCGCCTGGGCGGCGCCGTAATGCAGGCTGACGTTTTCGACGTTCAGCATCGGTTCAATTCCTTCCGCTCATCGGCCGAGATAGTTTTCGATCACCTTCGGATCGTTGCTGACGAAATCGATCGAGCCTTCCGCCAGCACCGAGCCTTCCGCAAGGCAGGTGACCTTGACGCCGAGATCGCGGATGAAGCCCATGTCGTGCTCGACGACGATCACCGAGCGCGTCCTGGCGATTTCCTTGAGGAGGATCGCGGTCTCCGCCGTCTCCGCATCGGTCATCCCGGCCACCGGCTCGTCCACGAGCAGGAGTTCCGGTTCCTGGGCGAGCAGCATGCCGATCTCCAGCCATTGCTTCTGACCATGCGAGAGATTGGCGGCGAGTTCGTCCCGGCGCGCCGTAAGCCGCACAGTCGAAAGGATCTCCTCGATGCGGCTCTCGTCCTCTCTCGTCAGCCGATAGAACAGCGTCGCGAAGACGCCGCGGCTGCGGTTCAGCGCCAGCTCCAGATTGTCCCAGACGGTATGGTTCTCGAAGACGGTGGGCTTCTGGAACTTGCGGCCGATGCCGAGCTCGGCGATTGCCGCTTCGTCCCTCTTGGTGAGGTCGATGTCGCCCTTGAAGAAGACCTCGCCCTCATCCGGCCGCGTCTTGCCGGTGATGATGTCCATCATCGTCGTCTTGCCGGCGCCATTGGGGCCGATGATGGCGCGCAATTCCCCCGGCTCCACGACGAAGGAGAGCGAGTTCAGCGCCTTGAAGCCGTCGAAGGAGACGGAGACGCCGTCGAGATAGAGCAGGTTCCTGGGCTTCTTTCCGGTCATGGCGATCACTCCGCGGCCATCGTTTCGGCGTCCGCAAGGGTCGCCGATTTTTCGCTCTCGCTTTCCTTCCGGGCCGTCGCGTGGGACGCGCGCCGGCTTGCCAGATAGTTCTGCCCCGTGCCGACCACGCCCTTCGGCAGGAAAAGCGTGACGAGGACGAAGAGGCCGCCGAGCGCAAAGAGCCAGAATTCGGGGAAGGCGGCGGTGAAGATGCTTTTTCCGCCGTTGACGAGGATCGCGCCGACGATCGGTCCGATCAGCGTGCCGCGCCCGCCGACCGCCGTCCATATGACCACCTCGATCGAATTGGCGGGAGCGAACTCGCCCGGATTGATGATGCCGACCTGCGGTACGTAGAGCGCACCGGCGACGCCTGCCATCATGGCCGAGATCGTGAAGGCGAAGAGCTTCATGTGCTCGACGCGATAGCCGAGGAAGCGGGTGCGGCTTTCCGCGTCGCGCAGCGCCACCAGCACCTTTCCGAATTTCGAGCGGACGATGCCAGAGGTAACGACGAGCGAAACGGCGAGCGCCAGCGCGGAGGCGGCGAAAAGCGCCGCACGCGTTCCGTCTGCCTGGATGTTGAAACCCAGGATGTCCTTGAAATCCGTGAGCCCGTTGTTGCCGCCGAAACCCATGTCGTTGCGGAAGAAGGCGAGCAGCAGCGCATAGGTCATCGCCTGGGTTATGATCGAGAGATAGACCCCGTTGACGCGCGATCGGAAGGCGAACCAGCCGAAGACGAAGGCAAGGAGGCCCGGCACCAGCACCACCATCAGCGCTGCGAACCAGAACATGTCGAAGCCGTGCCAGAACCAGGGCAGCTCCTTCCAGTTGAGAAAGACCATGAAGTCCGGCAGCAGCGGATTGCCGTAGGAGCCGCGTGAGCCGATCTGGCGCATCAGATACATGCCCATGGCATAGCCCCCGAGCGCGAAGAAGGCAGCGTGCCCGAGCGAGAGAATGCCGCAGAAACCCCAGACGAGATCGAGCGCCAGAGCCAGGAGCGCATAGGTCAGGTACTTGCCGAAGAGTGAAACCAGATAGGTCGGCACATGCAGCGGGTGGTCCGGGGCGGTCAGGAGGTTGAGCGCGGGAACGGTGACGGCCAGTGCCAGCAGGATCGCGACGGCCGCGACGATGGTCCGATCCAGCGATTTGACGAGAAACGAGGTGATCATGCTTCCACCGCCCGGCCCTTGAGTGCGAAGAGCCCCCGCGGCCGCTTCTGGATGAAGAGGATGATCAGCACGAGCACGAGGATCTTACCGAGCACGGCGCCGGCATAGGGCTCGAGGAACTTGTTGAGGATGCCGAGCGAGAAGGCGCCGACCAGCGTTCCCCAGAGATTGCCGACGCCGCCGAAGACCACGACCATGAAGCTGTCGATGATGTAACCCTGCCCGAGGTTCGGCGAGACGTTGTCGATCTGCGACAGCGCCACACCGGCAATGCCTGCAATGCCGGAGCCGAGCGCGAAGGTCAGCGCATCGACCCAGGGCGTGCGGATGCCCATGGAGGAGGCCATGCGCCGGTTTTGCGTTACGGCGCGCATCTGCAGGCCCATCGGCGTCTTCTTGAGAAGAAAGAGAAGTGCTGCAAACACGGCAAGCGCAAAGACGATGATCCAGAGGCGGTTCCAGGTGATCGCCAGTCCGCCGATCTCGAAGGCGCCGGACATCCAGGACGGATTGCCGACTTCGCGGTTGGTGGGGCCGAAGATCGTCCGCACCGTCTGCTGCAGGATGAGCGATATGCCCCAGGTGGCAAGCAGCGTTTCGAGCGGGCGACCGTAGAGGAAGCGGATGACGCCGCGTTCCAGTGCGAGGCCCACGGCGCCTGTGACAAGAAAGGCAAGCGGCAGCGCGATCGCCAGGGACCAATCGAAAAGATGAGGAAAGGAGGTGCGCACGACATCTTGAACGAGGAATGTCGTATAGGCGCCGAGCATCACCATCTCGCCATGCGCCATGTTGATGATGCCCATGACTCCGAAGGTGATGGCGAGGCCGATCGCCGCAAGCAGCAGCACCGAGCCCAGCGACAGGCCGTACCATATGTTCTGGCCCGCATTCCAGAAGGCTTGCGCCTGTTCGATGCTGGCAAGCGCCGCCTCGATGTCCGGCTTGAGGCCTTCGTCGGCGGAGCCGAGCGCGGCAGAAAGGATCGGCAGCGCCTCGCGGCCGCCGCTTTCCTCCAGCAGCCTCACCGCCTCCTTCTTCTCCTCGACCGGCCGGTCGGAGAAGAGGAGCATCGTGGCGCGCGCCTGTTCGAGGACCGCACGAACGGCTCCGTCCTTCTCGGCAGCGAGCGCATTCTCGATGGTGCCAAGCGCGTCGGGATCGGCCGATTGCAGCACCGACTGCGCAGCCCTGAGGCGCTGATTTCGATCGGGACTAAGGAGCGTCAGGCTGCCGAGGGCGGTGCGCACGGCGCGCCGCACGCTGTTGTTCACCCTGATCTTCGAAAGTGCCGCCTTCGGCGCTTCGCCGGCGCTGTCGCCGGAGATCGGATCCGTGAGGGTCAGGTTCGAACCGCTCTCCTTCGTCAGGAAGACCTGGCCGTCCGCCTTGCGGGCATAGAGCCCGCCTTCACCGAGCGCCTCGAGGATGGCGACGGCTTCGGGCTTTCCGGTTCTTGCCAGTGCCGCGATATGCTGGTCCATCTCGGGCAGCTTCGCCTCGCCGAGCGCGTTCACCAGATCGCGCAGTCCCTCTTCCGCGCGAAGCCCCGGAGCCATCGCAACGAAGAGGAACAGGGCAGCCAGCACGGTTTGGATGATGCGGTACATTCGTCTCTCGCCTTGCAGTCCTCCGTCCGAAAAAACGCATTCGGACGGAGGGGATTTCGAGCTAGCGGTTCGTCATGAAAAGAGGCGTTTGAGGGAGCGATCCGACCCGTGCCGTTCCCTTAGCAAGTCTTTCGTCATGAAATCAGGAACCCTTGCCGCCGCACTTGCCGGTGGCCACATTGAAGTTGCCGCAGGACATGGGCGCGCGCCAATCGGAGATCAGGTCCTTCGAGTCCGGCAGGTAGTCCGACCATTCGTCGCCGACGACGAGGCCGGGCGTTTCCCAGACAGTTTCGAACTGGCCGTCGGACTGGATCTCGCCGATCAGCACGGGCTTGGTGATGTGGTGGTTCGGCATCATCGTCGAATAGCCGCCCGAAAGGTTCGGTACCGAGACCCCGATCATGGCGTCGAGCACGGCATCGGTATCCGTGGTGCCGGCCTTCTCGACTGCCTTCAGCCACATGTTGAAGCCGATATAATGGGCTTCCATCGGGTCGTTGGTGACCCGCTTGTCGTTCTTGGTGTAGGCCTGCCAGGTCTCGATGAACTCGGCATTGGCCGGGTTGTCGACCGACTGGAAATAGTTCCAGGCAGCGAGGTGTCCGACGAGCGGCCCGGTATCCAGGCCGGCAAGTTCCTCCTCGCCGACAGAGAAGGCGACGACCGGGATGTCCTCGGCCTTGATGCCCTGGTTGGCAAGCTCCTTGTAGAACGGCACGTTGGCGTCGCCGTTGATTGTCGACACGACCGCGGTCTTCTTGCCGGCCGAGCCGAACTTCTTGATGTCGGAAACGATGGTCTGCCAGTCGGAATGGCCGAAAGGCGTGTAGTTGATCATGATGTCCTCAGGCGCGACGCCCTTGGAGATCAGGTAGGCCTCGAGGATCTTGTTGGTCGTGCGCGGATAGACGTAATCGGTGCCGGCGAGCACCCAGCGCTCGACTTCCTCGTTCTCCATCAGATAGTCGACGGCGGGAATAGCCTGCTGATTGGGAGCGGCGCCCGTATAGAAGACGTTGCGCTGGCTTTCCTCGCCCTCGTACTGGACCGGATAGAAGAGGATGGAATTCAGCTCTTCGAAGACCGGCAGCACGGATTTGCGCGACACCGACGTCCAGCAGCCGAAGACGGCGGACACCTTGTCGACGGAGACGAGCTCGCGCGCCTTTTCGGCAAAGAGCGGCCAGTCCGAGGCCGGGTCGACGACGACCGCTTCCAGCTTCTTGCCGAGCAGGCCGCCCTTCTTGTTCTGCTCCTCGATCAGCATCAGCATGGCGTCCTTGAGCGTCGTTTCGGAGATCGCCATGGTGCCGGAAAGCGAATGCAGGATGCCGACCTTGATCGTGTCGTCGGCCGCAAAGGCGCCGTTGAACGCCGTCGTCGAAAGGACGGCAGCGAGAAATGCGCCGGTGACGCGTGCCCTGATAGTCATCTGATTGAACCCCCTTGTTCTGATCGCCGCAAGGCAAGTGGCCGTTCTCCATGGCCGTTGCTCGGGGATCATCGGGCAGCCGCGCTGCACTGCACATACGTCATTCTACGTAGGTGGCGGGGGGAAGAAGGAAGTTCGGGCTTACTGCCCGGGGTTTCTGCCGCGGATCCAGGTCGCTACCGCGGCAGACGCGAAGGAGCGGCACGCTCCTCACAAATAGGCCGTCACCGCGGGTGGCCGGTCCCATGCATCATGGCGCCCGTCCTCATAGACGATCGGGGCATTCGCCAGCTCCTCGTCGGTCGCGTCGTCGAGACAGGCGATAATCACCGCATGGAACGGCCCGCCCATGATCTCGAAGTCGGCGCTGCCTAAGGGGTGGACGCCGCAGTGCCGGCAGAACACGTGGCGGATCATGCGCTCGCCGAAGCGGTACTCCGCCAAGGCCTCTTCGCCTGAAAGCAAGGAGAAATCCTCGGGCGTGACGAACACCTTCCAGAATCGCGTCTTGAGGCAGGAGGAACAGTTGCAGCGGAAGGTTGTCGTCCACCACACGCCGGGCCGCGGCGCTGGGGAGCGTTTTCCCTCCGGAGCGAGGTCGAGATTTGCGGAAAAGCGCACCGCGCCGCAGTGGCAGCTCCCGTGATAGGTCTTCTTCATTGCATTTCCTCCTTCCGGGCAGCGACATAGGAAACCAGCCGGTCCATGCACTCGCCCCATCCTTCCGCATGAGAATCGCGGCTCTCGGCGCTCGTGAACGGCGCCTGGCGGAAGGTGAGACGCGTGCCGCCCGCCACGTCCTCAAGGGTTACCGTGATCAGCGTGTCGATGGCGCCCTCCTCTTCCCAGGCGAAGCTGAGGACGATACGGCTCGGCTCCACGATCTCGAGATAGATGCCGTGCGCCCAGTAGTCCTGGCCCTCAGGCGAGCGGATACAGCCGCGCCAGGCGCCGCCTTCACGGAAATCCGCAGTGATCGCGGGCACCGTGAAGTCCTTCGGACCCCACCAGCGCACCAGGTGTTCGGGTGTGGTCCAGACCTTGAAGACGAGGTTGGCGGGCGCGTCGAAGACGCGCGTGATGGTGAGCGCGATCTCTTCCTTCGGAGACGGGGCATTCATGATCTTCTCCCTTGCGGTCGGGCGAACCCGGTTCAGTCGTGATCCGATTTTTCGTTGCGCTGCAACTCGTGAAGATAGCTGTCGAGCCGGTCGAAACTGCCCTCCCAGAAGTGGCGGTAGCGCTCGACCCAATCGGCGATTTCCTTCAACGGCGCCGCCTCCAGCCGGCAGGGCCGCCATTGGGCGTTGCGGCCCCGGGATATCAGCCCCGCACGTTCCAAGACCTTCAGATGTTTGGAAACCGCCGGCAGGCTCATATCGAACGGAGCAGCAAGTTCGTTCACCGTCGCCTCGCCGGCGGCGAGGCGCGCAACGATGGCCCGGCGGGTCGGGTCGGCCAATGCCGAGAGGGTGCTGCTGAGTTGGTCCATGATTGATAAACCATCAGGTTAATTAACTTGATGGTTTATTGCAGCAGCGTGGCGTTCTGTCAAGAGCTGCGATCTGCAATGGGCGGGTGCCGACTTGACCCGCGCTACAGCCCGCCGTTCACTTTCCTGTTCCCTCGTCTGCATAGGCAATGCCCGAAGCGAGCCAGGCGCTGATCTGATCTTCCGAATAGCCGAACTGCCCCAGGACTTCGCGGGTGTGCTGGCCGACCAGCGGCGCCGGCCGGCGTATCGCCGCAGGCGTTTCGGAATGGCGCACCGCGGGTGCGACAACCTTCACCGTGCCGGCGCGCGGATGTTCGTAGCTCGTCACCAGTTCCATGTGGCGCACCTGCGGATCCTCGGCCGCCTGAAGATGGGTTTTCACCTCGCCGCACCAGATGTCGGCTTCCAGCAATGCATCCAGCAGCGCGGCCGTCGTCCATTTCCCGGTCTCCGCCGCCAGCTTGCGCCAGATCTCGTCCCGCTGATCGAAGAGCTTTTCGGGATCGTCGTAGGCGAGGAGATCGTCGTTGCCGAGCACTCTCACCAGTGTGCGGTATGGGCTCATCGCGATCGTGACCCAACCGTCCTTCGTCGGATAGGTGCCAAACGGCGCATCCATGCCGGGATGCCCGATGCCCGTTCGCGGACGCTGGAAATCCTCATTGAAGTTCAGCGCCATGACCATCTCCTGGTTCTGGTGCGCAAGCATGCCGGCAAGAAGGTTCACCTTGACCTCCTGTCCGAGCCCCGACTTCTCGCGCCAGTAGAGCGCGGAAAGGATGCCGTAGACCATGTTCATCGCGCCGATCTGGTCCGAGAAGCCCGCGCCGACCGGCGTAGGCGGAGAGTCCGCCTGTCCCGTCGCGGCCATGATGCCGGTGAGCCCCTGGACCAGCATGTCCTGGCCGGGCCGTTCGACATAGGGGCCGTCTTCGCCGTAACCGGAACCGGAGCAATAGATGATCCGCGGATTGACGGCGCGGAAATCCTCGTAACCATAGCCCATCGCCTTCATCACTCCGGGGCGGAAGTTCTGGACGACGATATCGGCGCTCCGCGCCATCTCCATGAGAATGGCCTTGACCTCCGGCGATTTGAGATTGAGTGCGACCGAGCGTTTGTTGCGGTTCCAGGCAAGGAAATTGGGGCTTTCGCTGCCACCGACCCATTTATTTCGAAAGGTCAGCGAGCGGAACAGGTCACCCGTGCCGGGGCGTTCGATCTTGATGACGTCCGCCCCCATATCGGCAAGAAGCTGCGTCGCGAAAGGGCCTTGCAGCAGATGCGAAAAATCGAGGATGCGGATGCCCGCCGGGGCGGCAGGGGTGGAGTTCTGGGTGTCGGTCATAATCAGCCTCTTTTGTCGTCGAGATGTCCCCTCGCCCCCTGGCGCGCGCGCAGCCAGAGAGTGCGAAGGGCAGCGAGAGTGGTTTCGGGTTCTTCCCGCCGCTCCAGCGCCGAGCGGATTCGTTCCGCGGCAGCCGCCTGAAAGGCGATGTAACCGTCGAAACGGGGGCGCAGCAGTGCCGCCTCTGCCGTGGCGAGCGTGTTGCGATAGAAATCGCTCCAGCCGTGGTTGACCTCAGCGTCCTGCCAGGCGGCACGCGCGGAGGGTTGCCCGCCAAAGGCCGGGAACGTCTCTATCTGCGTCTCGGAGGACAAGAGCGACGCAATATGCGCAAGCAGCTCCGGCGTCGGCTTGCACCGGCGGGAGAATGCGATTCCCGTGCCGCCGATGACCCCGCCCCTGCCGCCGGCGACCCGGATCGTATCCGAAAAACGAACGGCATGGGGCGCATGACCCGCCACGGCATAGGTGACGTAACCGAAGACCAGCGGCACCAGCGCGACATCTTCGCCCCGGGCCATAGCTTCCAGAAGCGCTATCGGATTGAGCGCTTCGCTTCCCCGGGGCCGCCGCGCGTAGAGACGCTGCATGGTTTCGAGCGCTGGGGCGCCCTCGGTGTCCGACAGGAATTCCGCCCCGCCGACACAGCCGCCGGCCCCGGCTGCCATGGACATGAGGGTCAGGACCGCGTGGGGTCCGGCGAGCGACTGCGCCACGGGCAGGCGTTGACCGATTGCAAGCACGTCATCCCAGCCTTTGGGCGCCGCAGCGAGCCGGTCCGCCCGACGAGCCATGACCTGCGTCGCCACATCCAGCGGCAGCGCCCAGGTTCTGCCATCCCAGTGGTAGCTCTCGGCAGAAGGGCCGACGCTGTCGCGGCGCCAGGCCTGCAGCTGTTCTGCGGAATAGAGGTCTTCGAGCGGCAGGAAACACCCTTCCGCGATTGCCTCGCCGATATGCGGATGATCCATGACCAGGAGGTCGTTGCTCTCCGCAAGCGAGCCGATGGGGGCACTTTCGAAACCTTCCAGCGGTTGCTTGTTCCAGCGGATCAACGGCTGCGCACGGCGGGCGTTCACGCGCCGCGCCGTCTCCGCAAGCGCGTCATAGCCGCGCGGATGATCCCAGGTGAGGCCCTCAAAGGTCATGCCGTGGCCCTCCAGAGCGGAGGCGCACCGACGTCGCAATCGATCGCTGCAATGTGCCAACGGCCGAGATTGGCTGCGTAGAGCGTCTTACCGTCGAAGGCGATGTTGGTCGGATGGCAAAGCACATGCGCTGTCGGATCCTCGGCAAGCACACATACGCCGCCCCCGGCATCCACCCTCAGTATGCGCGATGGTTCGTAAAGAGAGATCAGGAGGTTGCCGGCCTCGTCGAAGGCAAGACCGTCGGGATAGCCGGGTAGTCCGGCTGAGAATGAAGCAATCTCCCCTGCACTGCCATCGGGCTCGATGCCGATGCGCGATACGCGCTTGGCGAAGGTTTCGCAGACATAGAGCGCGTCTTCGCCGGGCCGCATTGCGAGCCCGTTGGCGAAGGTGAAGTCGGAATTGCACCAGAGATGCCCCGTTCGGCCGGCAAGATCGAAGGCCCAGATGCCCGGACCCGGCCGGTCGGAAGCATGACTGTCCGAGACGAGAAGGCGACGGCGGCGACGGTCGATGACCGGATAGTTCGGTATGCGCATACCCGGTGCGTCGAGTCGTTCCAGCGTGCCGGCCGCAATATCCAGCCGGAATACGGACGCGTATTTCAGGTCGCAGGCGTAGAGCCCCCGATCCCCGTCGAAGGCGAGGCCGAGAATGAAGCCCCCGGTTGCTGCTACGCGCTCGATGCGGCTGCCGTCAGGGGCGATGCGACATATGTCGCCGTCCTGGTTGCCGCACCAGACCCAGCCGTCGGGCCCGATGGCGACACCCTCCGGGTGGCTCAGGCGCGGCTCGCTCCATATACCGTCGAAAAAGACCCGCACGCGGTTTTCTGAGAGAACGGGGGCAGACATCACGCCTCTCCCCGTCGCCCGCCCGTCGCGGCATCGAACAAATGCATTCGTCCTGCTGCGAAGCTCAGGCTGACCGGCGTGCCTCGCTCGAGCCCCGCCTCCGGCGGCAGTTTGGCGGCGATCGACACATCACCGGCCTTGACGGTCAGGATGGTGCAGTCGCCGAGCAGTTCGGAGGAGAACACCGTACCCTTGAAATGGCCGCTCCCCTCCGGCGCGACCCGCACGTGTTCCGGCCGGATGCCCAGCACTATCTCACCTGGCGCATGGTCCAGCGGAAAGCGCCCGCCTTGGCTTGCAAAAAAACCGTCCCGCAGATGGCCGGGGAGCAGATTCATTGGGGGTGAGCCTATGAAGCTCGCGACGAAGGTGTTCGCGGGACGGGCGTAGATCTCCGCAGGTGTCCCGATCTGCTGAATGACCGCCTTGTTCAGCACCACGATGCGGTCGGCCAGCGTCATGGCCTCGACCTGATCATGGGTCACGTAGATGGTCGTGACACCGAGGTCGCGTTGCAGGTTTTTCAACTCGCCGCGCATCACCGTGCGCAGCTTTGCATCGAGATTGGAAAGCGGCTCGTCCATCAGAAACACCTGCGGGCGCCGCACGATGGCGCGGGCGAGCGCCACGCGCTGCCGCTGGCCACCGGAAAGCTCGGCCGGACGGCGGGTCAGGAGATGCTCCATGTCCACCCTTTGGGCCGCAGCGCGCACCAGTTCCTCGCGTTCGGGCCTGACGACTTTCCGTATCTTCAGCGGATAGGCGATGTTCTCGCCCACGGTCATGTGGGGATAGAGCGCATAGTTCTGGAACACCATGGCGAGGTCCCGGTCCCGAGCGGGGACGTCGTTGACCCGGCGCCCGTCGATCAGGATCTCGCCTGACGTCGGTTCCTCGAGGCCTGCCACGATCCGCATGGTGGTCGACTTGCCGCAGCCCGATGGACCGAGCAGGACCAGGAACTCGCCGTCACCGATGGAGAGATCCAGTCCGCCGAGCGCGGTATAGGTGCCGAAGCTCTTGGTCAGTTTGCGCAGCTCGATTGCAGCCATATCATTCGTGTCCTTTCAGGAAGTCGCGTCGCCACGGCAGATCCAATTGCCGTCCGGCACCGTCCAAGATCGTGAGCAGGTTCCCTGCGATGGAGATATCCGAGATGCGGGTCCATCCTGCCGGGCGCGGCACCGCGCCAATCACATGGCGAACGATATGGCTGCGCCCTTCGGCCAGCGGCAGCCCGGTCGCGACGCCTTCGGCCGCAACCGCGTTCCCCGAACGGGCTTGCGCCTCGCCGCCCGGCCCGGCGCAGCATCCGTCCTCGATGCCCGTTACCCCCACGAACCGCCCGTTCCACGGGGCATGGTCGCGCCCGCCGTTCGAGAACCACAGCATGGTGACGGGCAGGACGGAGGGGTCCTTGAGGAAGAAGACGATATCGTCTTCCTTCTCCCGGATCACCGCGGACCAGCCGAGTGGCGAACCGGATGCTTCGACCAGGATCACGAAATCCTCGTTGCGGCTGCCGATCGGCCAGCGCGTCAGGTCCACCGTTCCGCCGTTCGCGCCTTCCACTTGCTCCGGCTCGGCGGTGCGCGTCGGATAGGCGAGGCAGGAGCGCCCCGGTTCGAAGATCTGGCCCGGCGTGAGGACTGCTCGCTTTTTCGAGGTGAAGAAGCGTCCGCGTCCCTCAAGATGCAGCATCGGGTGATGGGCGACGGGCAGAATGCCCTCCCCTCCGTCGATCCGGTGCTCCTGGTAGAGCAGAGGCGCGTCCGCGGAAATTTCGAGGATCTTCGCAATCTGCGCGCCGGAGACGTCGCGAGCGAGCGCAAGGCACAGCCGGTTGGCCCCATGCTCCCGCAACTGCCACGCGCTGTTGGCGGTCCAGCCGTGAGCAGGTACATCCGGATCCGCCGCCTCGGCAAAGGGGGCGCAGAAGAAGTCTCCCGCCAGCCGGCGCTCGGCGGGCGAAAGGTCCGGATTGGCCTGCGCCTCCGGTTCGTCGCGCCACGGAGCTGCATAGAGGGGCTCGATCGAGCGCCCCGCCCAGTGGAAGCGCAGCAGGGGAATGTTGCCGACGGCCGGATCGAACTGTAACGCGCCGCAGGGCGTACCTATGGAAAACAGGTCCTGCATCACTCGCCCCGGATGGCGAGCCCGCCGTCGCAACGCACAATCTCGCCGGTGATGAAGCTCGCCCTGTCTGATGCCAGGAAGGCGACGAGCTCGGCGACCTCCATCGGCTGGCCAAAACGACCGATCGGATGCGCCCGGTTCCAGGTGTCGATCAGGGCCTGTGCGTCTTCGGTCTCGTCGAAGATCTTCTCGTTCATCGGCGTCATGATGGTGCCTGGCGCGACGGCGTTGACGCGGATACCCGCCTTGGCCAGATCGATGGCGCATTGCCGCGTTAGCGAGATGATCGCGCCCTTCGCGGCAGCGTAGGCCGGCCAGCCCTGAAAGCCGATCAGACCCTGGACGGAGGAGAGATTGACCACCGCGCCGCCACCGCGCCTGCGCAGGAGCGGCACGCAGGCCTTCATCGTTCGCCAGAAACCGGTCAGGTTGGTGTCGATCACCGTCGTCCAGCGTTCTTCGTCGATCTCGTCGATCACGCCGTCGAGCGCGACGGCTGCATTGTTGACGATCACGTCGAGGCCCCCGAAACGGGTCTCGGCGAGGGAAGCCATGGCCTGCATGTCGGCAAGCCGGCGAACATCGCCGCGCAGAAACGCGACGCAATCCCCGAGCCCTGCAGCCAGCGCCTCTCCGCTTGCGACGTCGATGTCCGAGAAGACGACCTGCCCCCCGCGCGCCGCGAACAGCTCGACGCAGGAGCGGCCGATGCCCTTGGCACCGCCGGTCACGACGATGACTTTGTCCTTGAATTCCATGATCTATTCCATCCTGAACTGGGGATCGCGTTTCTCAAGGAAGGCATCGATGCCCTCCTGGCCGTCGGCGGTCGAATAGAGGCGGAACAGAACCTCCTGCTCCAGGCTCTTCGCCGTCTCGGTGCAGGCGTCAGCGCCCTCCCTGAGCAGCCGTTTGATCTCGGCCGCCGCGAGCGGCGCGATCTTCAGGCAGGCGCGCGCCCGGCGCAGGATCGCCTCTTCCATCTCCTGCGGCGGAACGACGTCCGCGGCGATCCCGAGTGCGAGAGCCCGCTCCGCCGACATCCGCCACCCGGCGAGCAGAAGATCGGATGCCGCATACTTCCCGATCGCTCTCAAGAGCCTCTGCGTGCCCCCGCCTCCCGGGCACAGGCCGAGCCGCCCCTCCGGCAGACCGAGCTGCGCGGTTTCGGACAGGATCAGGATGTCGCAGCAGAGCGCGATCTCGAAACCGCCGCCGAGGGCAAAGCCGTCGATGGCGCAGATCACGGGCTTGGCGACACGTTCGAGCCGGTCGAAAACCCGGCGGGAATTGAACTGGTAGGCAAAGAATTCCGCCCGCTTGTTTCCCTGGTATTCGGCGATGTCCGCGCCCGCGACGAAAGCCTTGCCGCCGGCGCCGCGCAGCACGACGACGCGCACGTCCGTATCCGCAGCCGCCTCGTCGAGCGCAGCTTCGAATTCGCGCATCAGGGGCGTGGAGAGCGCATTCAGCTTTTCCGGCCGGTTGAAGAGAATCTGGCGGATACCCGGAAGGAGGTCCGACGCTTCGATCAGTGCCATGGCTTAGCCTTTCACGGCACCGGCGGTGATGCCGGCGACGAAGTAGCGTTGCAGGAAGAAGAAGACGGCCATGACCGGCAGCGAAACCATCACCGAGGAGGCCATGAGTTCGCCGTAACGGATTCCGTACTGGCCGATGAAATCGTTGAGGCCGACCGGCAGCGTCCGCATCTCCTTTGTCGAGGTAAAGGAAAGCGCGAAGAGGAACTCCTGCCAGGTGACGATGAGCACATAGACCGATGTGGCGATCAGGCCGGGGCGCGACAGCGGCACGACGATGTCCCAGAACACGCGAAGCGGCGTCGCACCGTCGATCGCGGCCGATTCCTCGAGTGCGGCCGGAAGCTTCAGCAGGAAACCCCTGAGCATCCAGATCGCCACCGGCAGCGTCACCGATACATAGGCGAGGATAAGCGACCAGTAGGTGTTGAGCAGATTTGCGCCGCGCATCATCTTATAGATCGGGATGATGATCGCCGAGTGCGGGAACATCTGCGCCAGAACCACCATCCCGACCAGCGCGGACATCACGGCAAGCTGCGCCCGCGTGAAACTGTAGGCGGCAAGCAGGCCAAGGCTCACGCTGATGACGACGGTGGAAAGCGATACCACCAGCGAGTTGAGGAAATAGGTGCGGAATTCCGGCCGGAACGCCGTGACGTAATTGTCGATCGTCGGATGGTCCGGCCAGAGCCGGGCCGGGATCGCAAAGGGTTCGGCCGGCGGCTTCAGGCTGACGGAAAGCATCCAGAAGAAAGGCAGCAGGACAAGCACGGCCAGGAGAAGCTGGAGCAGCATCAATGCGAGGCGGGTCGATCGGGTCTGCTTCATGCGGCGACCCTCCGGCGATTGGCCCTGCCCTGAACGATCGCATAGAGCGCCACGAGGACAGCGAGCACGAGGATCGAAAACACGCCGTAGGTCGCAGCCTCGCCGAAGCGGAACTGGCCGAAGCCGGTCTCGAAGATTTTGGTCGGGAATATGTGGGTTGCCGATTGCGGACCACCCTTGGTCAGGACCCAGATGATGTCGAAGTAGTTGAAGGTCAGGATCAGAGTCAGCACGATATTGACGACGATCACGTCACGGATCGCGGGCAGTGTGACATCGATGAGCCGGCGCACAGGCCCCGCACCGTCCAGCGTCGCTGCCTCGATCTGGCTTCGGTCGACGTTTTGCAGGGCCGCGAGGTAGATCAGCATGGAAAAGGGAAAGCCTTTCCAGACCGCAGCGACGATCACGGAGGCCATGGCCATGCGGCTGTCCGCAAGCCAGGCGACACTGTTTTCGATCAGCCCCGCCTGAAGCAGCAGTGAGTTCACGAGACCCAGTTGCGGATCGTACATGAAGCGCCAGAGGATGGCGGCGACGACTCCGGGCAGAATGAAGGGCAGGAGGACGACGGCGCGAAGCGCGCCCTGCATCGGCAGATTTTGATTGAGCAGAAGCGCGGTGAGGAAGCCAAGCATATTCTGCAACAGCACGACGCCGAGCGTCCAGACGACCGAATTCACCAGCACTTGCGTGAAGGTGCCGCCTGCCAGGACACGCCGGTACAGCGCGAGCCCCGCAAACTTGGGATCGGGGTTCAGGAAGCTCGTTTCGTGGAAGCTTTCATAGACCGTAGCGAACATCGGATAGTACAGCATGACCGCCATCAGAATGAGAGCGGGTGCAAGAAGCAGCCAGTGGAGCCGGCGATCTTGGCGCATCGGAAAAACCTTATCCTGGGCCGCACCCCGTCTCCGGGATGCGGCTGGAGATGGAATTACTTCAGGGTGTTGATGACGTCGCAGGCCTTGGCCGCTGCCGCAGCCGGATCGCCGCCCGCATAGATGTCCTGGAACATGGCGACCTGCGCATCAGCAAGCTCGAGATAACGCGGCGACAGCGGACGAGCCTTCGCATTGTCGAGATGCGTCATGATCGTCTGCGGATCCTGACGGTTCTCTTCGAGGAAGGCCTCGGCGGCCTTCTTGTTGGCGGGAATGAGGTCGACGACATCGCCGTTCACGTCTTCACGCACCATGAACTGGATGAATTTCCAAGCCGCCTCCTTGTTCTCGGATGATTCGAAAACGGCCAGGTTCCAGCCGCCGAAGGTTCCGACCGGCATCTTGCCCTGCGGCGCGGTTCCATTCACGAAACCCCAGCTGAGGCTGCTCTTCTGCAAGGTCGGCTGTTCGAGGGCCGGCCAGAACTCGATGGCGAGCGAGCCGTTCAGGAACAATTCGCGCATGTCGCCGGACGAGGCATTGAGAATGCCGGCGGGGGCGAACTTGGATAGCGCCTGAAGGTAGGTGAGGGCCTCGACCGCAGGCGCCTCCGTCAGGGCGCAACTGCCGTCGTCGTTCAGGATCTTGCCGCCATTGGAGAATATGAAAGAGTCGCCGACGACGACCGTATCCTCGCCCTTGTGGCCGAACAGTCCGACGCCGAACTTGCCGTCGGCAGTCAGCTTTTCGGCGGCGGCTTTCAATCCGTCGAAGGTGCCGAGGCTCGCCGGGTCGATCTTGGCAGCGGCGAGCAAGTCTTTATTGTAGTAGCTGAACTGCCACACGTCCACATTGAACGGAATGCCGTAGAGCTTGCCGTCCAGCACTGCCGAATCCCAAGCCCCGCCGAAGAAGCCGTCACGGGTGAGACCGGCGGAAGCGGCCCCATCCGTCAGGTCGGCGATCGCGCCGGCCTTGGCGAAGGCGCCGACCCAGATCTGGTCGAGCGTGGCGATATCCGGCGCATTGCCGCCCTGCACCGCCGTCAGCAGCCGTTGCTGATATTCCGGATAGGGTACGGTCGTGACCTCGATCTTGATGTCGGGATTTTCCTTCATGAACCGCTCGACGGCGGCCTTCTGCACATCCGAAAGGCCGCTTTCGGTCTGCTGGTTGTCCCAGAACTGCAGCGTCACCTCGGCGGCAAGCGCCGGCCCCGTGGAAAGCAACGCCGCTCCCAGGAATACAGTCGTCAAAAGTGATCGCTTCATGGTTTCCTCCCTCGCGATATGTCTGTTTCAGGAATGACTTCGGTAGTTTGCGCCCGTCTCGAAGCTCGGCTCGGGAAGCGCTTCCCCGGCGATCAGCACGTCGACGCCCGCCGAGCGGAAACGCTGACGGTCCTCGGGCAGAGCACCATCGTCGGTGAGCACCGAGCGGATCTGGGAAATTCCGGCGATGCGATGATTGGCGTCGGAACCGAGCGCGACGCTGTCGACGAGGACGATGGTGGTCTGCGCCGCATCGATGAACCGCTGAGCCGCAAGGGCGCGCCGCTCGTCAAGCGAGGAAAGGCCGAAGCCGGATGTAGCCCCGTCCACAGCGACGAAGGCGAGATGCGGGCGGACCCGCTCGAATATCGCCCCGAGACTCGGCCCTACCAGGCAGCGGTCGGCCTTCTGGTATTCCCCGGCCGTCAGGATCACCTTGATCCCGGAGGTGTCCTCCAGCACATGCAGCACGTCGAAGGAATTGGTCAGCACTGTAACGCCCTGCAGACGTTCCGGCTTGTTTGCCGCGAGGCTTCGAAGTTCTTCGGCCAGAAGGACGTTTGCCTGCCCCTCGTTGAGCGCAGCCACCAATCCGGGCCGGAAAAGCTGAACCGCGCTTTGGGCAATCTCTCGCCGCAGCCTGGCGATCTCGGCCGAGATGCCATGATGCGGCGGCGAAATGACGAGCGTAGCCCCGTAAACGAGGCAACGGGTCTGCATGGCGCTCGCCATGCTCCTGTACCAGTCATGCGCGGGATAGTGCGGCAGGAACCCGATCCGCCGCGACCGCAGAAGGTTCGCCTTGAAGCCGAGCCGACCGCTGCTAAGCCGTTCGAGCACCTCCTCCTTGAGGTGCCAGCCTTGCGGACCGTTCTCGAAATAGTCGTCGAGCGTTTCGGGCGTGATGATGGCGTGCGGCGTGATGGTGTCGGACAAGGATTGCCCTAACACCCCCAGTACGGCCATATCGATGCCCAGGCGCCCGACCACCTCCGGAAACAGAGCGCCCACGGCGCGAAGGGGGCCGTTCTCGGCAAGGCGCGCCATGAAGCCGGCGCTCTCGCCGCCCATGGAATAGACCGCGACCCGTCTGTCCAGGCGCTCCGCCGCCTCGATTCCCGCAATGGCCGCATGATCATTGACGGCGAAGACGAGGTTGATCGCGTCGTTCGCGACGAAGGCGTCATGGGCGACACGAAGGCCGACCCTGTAGCTGCCCTGGCCATTGACCCGATAGACGGTCGCCGGTTTGACGCCCGCTTCGGCAAGACCTGCCTCGAAGCCCGCCACGCGCTCGCGGGTATTGGGCAACTCGGCGACACCGATCACAAGCATCGTGACGGGACTGCCGCCCACCTCCGACGACGCCAGTCGTCCCAGTTCCACGCCGGCAGTGAAGTTGTCGGGACCCAGGTAGACCCCGTCCGGCTGGGCCGCACTCTCGGCGATGAAAGGTATTCCGCGGCGAATGATTTCCCGCCGGAGCGCGTCGCTTCCCCGACCGGAAATCGGTGGCAGAATGACGGCATCAAGCGAGTCGAGATCGGATGCGAGCGGGCTTGCCTCCGCCCCGGGCAGCGAGCCCTTCGAGCGCACGATCGCCTCGTCGGAGAGCACTGCTCCCCCGTGGCGACGCCGGACGGCCCCAAGTTCATCCAGTTGAGCGAGGTCCCGCCGGAGCGTCACGGCCGCGACGCCCGGCATGCAGCGGCGCAACTCTTCCACACTCACAACGCCCTGTCGGCGGAGTATCGAAAGAATCCTCGCATGTCGCTGTTCTTTGATCATTTGATCTCCTCTGGCTGGCAGGATTGCCCATTCGCTTGGTCCGCCTCAAGGGAACGCAGAGCAAATCCGTTTAAAGAAAGAGAGCATTCGATACGAAACGATCAAAACTGATCAAGCGCCCCCGATAGAGCGCCGACGTTTTCCGCAATGCAGCAATTTCCCGGGGCGCTCGTCCGTGTTACGACATGGGCGGCTGGCGCATTCGGCCGGCATTGCGAGATGACGAGGGACCATGGCGGCACGCCAGCGCATCATTCCCGTTCGGCGAGAATATAACCGCTGGGTCGCCAACCAGACGCTCGAAGACTATGCGCTGCGCTTCACCGCCAAGAGCGCGCGGCGCTTCTCCTCGGCGCGCATTTCGCAGACGGCGATCGGCGCCATCTCCTTCCTGGCGCTGGAAGCCATCGGCGGTGCCATTACCATGTCCTACGGCACGACCAACGCCATCGTCGCGATCCTCGTCGCGAGCCTGATGATCCTTCTCGTCGGCTTGCCGATCAGCCGCTATGCCATTCGTCACGGCGTCGACATCGACCTTCTCACGCGCGGCGCGAGCTTCGGCTATATCGGCTCGACGATCACCTCGCTGATCTATGCGAGCTTCACCTTCATCCTCTTCGCGATCGAAGCCTCGATCATGTCCGGGGCGCTGGAGCTTGCGCTCGGCATACCGCTCTGGATCGGCTACATCGTCAGCGCCGTCATGGTGATCCCGCTGGTTACCCATGGCGTGAAGCTGATCAGCCGGTTCCAGCTCGTCACGCAGCCCTTCTGGATCGTCCTGAACATTCTTCCCTTCGTCTTCATCGCGTTTGCGGACTGGGAGAAGGTCGGCCTGTGGCTCGCCTATGCGGGCATCCATCACACATCGGGTCCCCCCGGCACGCTCGCGCCGTTCCATCTCGTCGAATTCGGCGCTGCCTCGGCGGTCATCTTCGCTCTGACGGCGCAGATCGGCGAGCAGGTGGACTTCCTGCGCTTCCTGCCGCCTGACGGCGAGCGCAAGCTCCGCCACCGCATCGCCGTCTTTCTTGCCGGCTCCGGCTGGGTGATCGTCGGCGCGCCGAAGCTGCTGGCCGGCTCCTTTCTCGTCGTCCTGGCGCTCAGCACCGGCGTTCCCTCGACCAGGGCCGCCGACCCGGCGCAGATGTATTACACGGCCTTCGGCTACATCTTCCCATCGGACACGGCCGCGCTCCTGCTGATGGCAGCCTTCGTCGTCGTCTCGCAGCTCAAGATCAACGTGATGAACGCCTATGCGGGCTCGCTCGCCTGGTCGAACTTCTTCTCGCGGCTCACCCACAGCCATCCGGGCCGCGTCATCTGGCTGGTCTTCAACGTGGCGATCGCGCTCCTCCTGATGGAGCTCGGCATCTATCGTCTGCTGGAGGAAACGCTCGGTATCTTTTCGATCGTCGCCATGGCCTGGCTCTCGACGATCTCGGCCGATCTCTTCGTCAACAAGCCGCTCGGTCTCGCCCCGCCCGGAATCGAGTTCAAACGCGCCCATCTCTACGACATCAATCCCGTCGGTCTCGGCACCATGGGCGTGTCGACGCTCTTCGCCCTCGTCGCGCATTTCGGCGCGGCGGGCGAAATCGCCGCCTCGCTCGCACCCTATATCGCGCTCGTCACGGCTTTCGTCGTCTCGCCGCTGATCGCCTGGTGGACGGAGGGGAAATTCTATCTCGCCCGCAAGCCGCGCAAGAGCTGGCTCCGCGAAAACGAGATCACTTGCTCGATCTGCGAGCACCCGTTCGAACCGGAGGACATGGCCTGGTGCCCGGCCTATGCGGCGCCGATCTGCTCGCTCTGCTGTTCGCTCGACAGCCGCTGCCACGACATGTGCAAGCCGAAGGCGCGTCTGAAGGCGCAGGTCGCCACCGTGGCCAAGGCGGTCCTGCCCGAAACGGTCGTCGCAAAGCTCGCGACAAGGCTCGGCCGTTACGCGATTTCGGCGGTGATCTCTATTACCGGCATCGGCGTGATCCTGGCGATGATCGCTCACCAGACCACGGCCGCCTCTCCCGAGATCGCCGACGTCGTCCAGCGGACCATCGCCATCGTCTTTTTCGTCTTCGCCATCCTTGCCGGCGTCGTGTCCTGGTTCTACGTGCTTGCCCATGACAGCCGGGTCGTTGCGGAAGAGGAATCCTCCCGGCAGAACACGGCTCTTCTGAAGGAGATCGCCGCCCACAAGAAGACGGACGCGGCGCTGCAGGACGCGAAGGAAAGGGCGGAGTCGGCCAATCGCGCGAAGAGCCGCTATGTCGTGGGCCTGAGCCACGAACTGCGCACGCCGCTCAATGCGGTGCTCGGCTACGCCCAGATCCTCGAGCGCGACGAGACGATACCGCCGCCGCGGCAGGGCGCGATCAAGGCGATCAGGCGCAGCGCCGACCATCTCTCCGGACTGATCGACGGCCTCCTCGACATTTCCAAGATCGAAGCCGGCAAGCTGCAGGTCTATTCCAACGAGATCAACATTCAGGACTTTTTGGACCAGATCGTCGACATGTTCCGCCCGCAGGCGCAGGCCAAGGGCATCGCCTTCGAGCACAACCGCGCAGCCTCGCTGCCGCAATATGTGCGGACCGACGACAAGCGCCTGCGGCAAATCCTCGTCAACCTGCTCTCCAATGCCCTGAAGTTCACGGAACGGGGGCATATCCGCTTCGACGTCGCCTATCGCAGCCAGGTTGCAAGTTTCACCATCGAGGATAGCGGCCGCGGCATCGGCGAGAAGGACCTGCCCAGGATCTTCGAGCCCTTTCAGCGCGGCGAGGCGGAATATCGCATGCCGGGCCTCGGCCTCGGCCTGACCATCACGCGCCTGCTCACCCAGACGCTCGGCGGCGAAATCTCCGTCACCAGCGAGAAGGACAAGGGCACGGCCTTCAAGGTCCGGCTGATGCTCTCTGCCGTCGACCGGCCCGCCGCGCTCAAGGACCCGGTCCGCAGGATCAAGTCCTATCGAGGACCACGTCGGACGATCGTCGTCGTCGACGACAATGCGGACCACCGCGACCTGATGGGCGAGCTGCTCGCGCCACTCGGTTTCACCGTTCTTGCGGCGGCGAGCGGGGCGGCCTGCCTGGCGCTCGTCGAACATACGAAACCGGACCTGTTCCTGATCGACATCTCCATGCCCGGCATGAGCGGCTGGGATCTGGTGATGCGTCTGAGGGAAGGCGGCCAGAGCGCGCCGGCGATCATGCTTTCGGCCAATATCGGCGACGGCTCGGCCGCCGGCGCCATCGGCCACAACGATGCGCTTGCCAAGCCCTTCGGCCTGCGCCAGCTCACCGACAAGCTCGCGATCCACCTGAAACTCGAATGGATCTACGACGACGGCCCGCAGGAAACGTCCGGCACCGGCATGACCCCTGCGGTGGCGAGCCCCGGCCATCATCATTTGAAGGAATTGATCGAGCTCG
Source organism: Sinorhizobium sp. GQ132 (assembly GCF_059758575.1). Taxonomy (NCBI): domain Bacteria; kingdom Pseudomonadati; phylum Pseudomonadota; class Alphaproteobacteria; order Hyphomicrobiales; family Rhizobiaceae; genus Sinorhizobium; species Sinorhizobium sp. GQ132. The sequence continues at coordinate 615,631 of NZ_JCAXDX010000001.1, forward strand.
GCGAAATCGGGTACGTGAGGGGCATCGAAGCAAAATTGACGGAGATCGCCCTGAACCCGGACAACCGAGCCTTCGCCGAGACGGCGCGCGCCTATGTCGGGGCATTCGACCTCGCGGGCTATGACGCCTTCCTCAAACGCCTGCTCGCCGGGGAGGCGAATGCCCGTGCCTGAGGCAGCGAACGTGCGAGATATCGTACTTCTCGTCGACGATTCACCGGAGGCGCTTGGCTTTTTGACCGAAGCGCTGGAACAGTCCGGCTTTTCCGTATTGATCGCGACCTCCGGCAACGCGGCGCTCAACATCGCCGACCGCATCACGCCGGACATCATCCTGCTCGATGCGGTCATGCCCGGCATGGACGGTTTCGACACCTGCACCCGGCTGAAGTCGAATGCTTCCGTCGCCCAGGTGCCCGTGGTCTTCATGACCGGCCTCACCGAGACGGAGCATGTGGTGCGGGCGCTCGAAGCCGGCGGCGTCGATTACCTGACCAAGCCGATCAATATCGACGAGCTGCGCGCCCGCATCCGCGTCCATCTCTCCAATGCGCGCTCCGCCCAGAGCGCCCGCGTCGCACTGGACGCGGCGGGGCGGCATCTGCTGGCGGTGCGGGGCGATGGAACGGTCCGCTGGTCGACGCCGCAGGCGACCCGTCTCGTCAACGCGGCCACCGGCAGCGACGACGGTCTTGCCTTCGTCGCCGGGCGCATTGCCGAGTGGATGCGGGAGCGGGAAACCAGTCCCGGCGAAAGGCAAGGGACCTTCACCCTGCAGCGCGGCAGCCAGACTGGCCTGCAGATCTCCTATCTCGGCGCGGTCGGCGCCAATGAATACCTCTTCCGGCTGACGGCCGAGAACGGCTTGAGCGACGACGAAACGCTGCGCCAGCACTTCCGGCTCACCCAGCGGGAGTCCGAGGTGCTGCTGTGGATCGCCAAAGGGAAATCCAACCGCGACATCGGCGAAATCCTGGGCTTGAGCGCGCGCACCGTCACCAAGCATCTCGAACAGATCTATGTGAAGCTCGGCGTCGAAAACCGGGCCTCGGCGGCAGTGAAGGCGACGCAGGTGCTGCACGGGATCTGATCGGCCCGTGCGGCGGGGGACCGTCCCGAAAAGTCCCGAGAGGATTGCGGAGCCGCACGCCATCGCAAAAAGAGCGCGGCCCGGAGAACCGGACCGCGCCGACCGCACCGGCGTGCGGTCTCGCCTTGAGAGGCTAGCTTATTCGGCGGGCTGGACGAGCGCCGGGATGGCCTCGGCAGACGCCTCGCCGCCGAGAGCTGCGGAAAGCTGCGCCTGGTCGAGCTCGCCTTCCCACTTCGCCACCACGATCGTCGCAACCGCGTTGCCGACGAAATTGGTCAGGGCGCGGCATTCCGACATGAATCGGTCGATGCCGAGGATCAGCGCCATGCCGGCGACCGGCACGGAGGGAACGACCGAGAGCGTTGCGGCAAGCGTGATGAAGCCGGCGCCCGTAATGCCGGCCGCACCCTTCGAGCTCAGCATCGCGACGAGGAGCAGCAGGATCTGGTCGCCGTATGAGAGCGGCGTATCGGTCGCCTGGGCGATGAACAGGGCCGCAAGCGTCATGTAGATGTTGGTGCCGTCCAGGTTGAAGGAATAGCCGGTCGGAATGACCAGACCCACGACAGAGCGCTTGCAGCCGGCCTTCTCCATCTTGTTCATGAGGCCCGGAAGCGCCGCCTCCGAGGAAGACGTCCCGAGCACCAGCAGCAGCTCCTCCTTGATGTAGCGGATGAGCGAGAGGATCGAGAAGCCGTTATAGCGTGCGACCGCGCCGAGCACGATGAAGACGAAGAGAAACGACGTCAGATAGAAGGTGCCGATCAGCATGGCGAGATTGGCGATCGAGGCGATGCCGTACTTGCCGATGGTGAAGGCCATGGCGCCGAAGGCGCCGATCGGGGCGGCCTTCATGAGGATCGAAACGAGCCGGAAGATCGGAAGCGTCAGCGCCTGCAGGAAATCGACGACGGGCTCGGCTTTCTTGCCGACGATCGCCAGCGAAATACCGAAGAGCACCGAGATGAACAGGACCTGCAGGATGTCGCCCTCGGCGAAGGCGCCGACGAGCGTCGTCGGGATGATGTTCATCAGGAAGCCGGTGATCGACTGCTCGTGTGCCTTCTCGGCATAGGTCGCGACCGCCTTGGCGTCCAGCGAGGCCGGATCGATATGCATTCCCGCGCCTGGCTGAACCACGTTTGCGACGACGAGGCCGACGAGAAGGGCAAGGGTGGAGAAGGCGAGAAAGTAGATCATCGCCTTGCCGGCCACGCGGCCGACCTTGGCGAGATCGGTCATGCCGGCAATGCCTGTCGCGACCGTCAGGAAGATCACCGGCGCGATGATCATCTTCACGAGCCTGATGAAGGCGTCGCCGAGCGGTTTGAGCTCCGTGCCGATGTCCGGATAGAAATGCCCGAGCAGGATGCCTGCGGCGATCGCCGCCAGCACCTGGACATAGAGATGGCGGTAAAGAGGTGTCTTGCCGCGGACCTCCGCGGAATGTTCGATGATCATGATGTCCTCCACGTGGCAGGCCCAGTCCGGCAACATGCCGGGCCTCCCGGGCCGCTTTCCGAAGATCGACAGCAATGGCTGCCTTGTGGAGCTGGTGAGCAACATGCGTGCCAGTTTGCCGCGGAGGCCGATGCGATTGAATTCATGAGATTTTTGGGAGCGTCGCACGCTTGCTGTTCGTGGATATGTGCGGATTTCCGCACAGACACGCTGGCGCGCTGAGCGAAATCATGCACAATGCTCGCATGGCCAAACTTCCTGCAGATGCGAGCGATCCGCGTGCGCTTCGCAGCCGGGCCCGACGGTCCTGGCTGGTTTTCGCGGCAGTCGCGCTCGTCCTTCTGGCGGCCGGCCTTCTTCTTGCGCGAGACTACGGCCGGTCGCAGGCGCTCGCCGGCCTTGCCGGCCAGAGCCGGATCGACGCCAGCCTGAAAGCCTCGCTTCTTCGGGCAGTCGTGGAACGGCAGCGCGCCCTGCCGCTTGTCCTCGCCGACGACGCAGCCATTCGTGGCGCATTGATTTCGCCGGACAGGCAGTCGCTCGACCGTATCAACCGCAAGCTCGAGGCCTTGGCGACAAGTGCCGAAGCCGCGGTCATCTATCTGATCGACCGGAGCGGCGTGGCCGTCGCGGCCAGCAATTGGCAGGAGCCGACGAGCTTCGTCGGTAACGACTATGCCTTCCGCGATTATTTTCGGCTCGCCGTGCGCGACGGCATGGCCGAACACTTCGCCTTGGGCACGGTCAGCAAGCGGCCCGGGCTTTATATTTCCCGGCGCGTCGACGGGCCCCGCGGTCCGCTGGGGGTGATCGTCGCCAAGCTCGAATTCGACGGGGTCGAGGCGGATTGGCAGGTCTCCGGCAAGCCGGCCTATGTCACCGACCGGCGCGGCATCGTCCTCATCACCAGCCTGCCCTCCTGGCGCTTCATGACGACGAAGCCGATCCCCGAAGACCGGCTCGCACCCATCCGCGAAAGCCTGCAGTTCGGCGATGCACCGCTGCTGCCGCTGCCTTTCCGGAAGATCGAAGCGCGGCCCGATGGCTCCTCCACGCTGGACGCCCTGCTGCCGGGCGACTCCAACGCAACCTTCCTGCGCGTGGAAACCATGGTGCCGTCGACGAACTGGCGGCTCGAGCAGTTGTCGCCGCTGAAGGCGCCGCTTGCGGCGGGTGCGCGGGAAGCGCAGCTCCTCACCCTTGCCACGCTCGTACCGCTTCTCGCACTTGCCGCATTGCTCCTGCGCCGTCGCCAGGTCGTCGCCATGCGCAGCGCCGAGGAGCGGCTGGCCCGCAATGCGCTTGAGGCGAGCGTCGAGGAGCGGACGCGCGACCTGCGCATGGCGCGCGACCGTCTCGAATCCGAGATCGCCGACCACCGGCAGACCACCGAGAAGCTCCAGGCCGTGCAGCAGGACCTCGTCCAGGCGAACCGACTGGCGATCCTCGGCCAGGTCGCGGCCGGGGTTGCCCATGAGATCAACCAGCCGGTCGCCACCATCCGCGCCTATGCCGATAATGCCCGCACCTTTCTCGACCGTGGCCAGAGCTCCACCGCCGCCGAGAACATGGAAAGCATTGCCGAACTTACCGATCGGGTCGGCGCCATCACCGACGAACTGCGCCGCTTCGCCCGCAAGGGCCATTTCGCCGCCGGGCCGACCGCGATGAAGGAGGTCGTCGAGGGTGCGCTCATGCTGCTCCGAAGCCGTTTTGCCGGACGGATGGACGCAATACGCATCGATCTGCCGCCCGATGACCTCCAGGCACTCGGCAACCGCATCCGGCTGGAGCAGGTCTTGATCAACCTTCTGCAGAATGCGCTGGAAGCGATCGGCGACAGCGAGAACGGCGCGATCCGAGTGCGCTGCGAGGACGTGGCCGGCGGTATCGCGCTGACCGTCGCCGACAATGGCCCGGGGATTGCGGCCGATGTCCGCGAAGAGCTGTTCACGCCGTTCAACACTTCGAAGGAAGACGGGTTGGGCCTCGGTCTCGCGATCTCCAAGGAGATCGTCTCCGACTATGGCGGCACGATCGAGGTCGAGAGCGGTCCCTCCGGAACGATATTTACCGTCAATCTCAAGAAGGCCTGAGCGATGAGCGCCGCCCCATCCGTGTTCCTGATCGATGACGACCGCGATCTGCGCAAGGCGATGCAGCAGACGCTCGAGCTTGCGGGCTTCACCGTCTCGTCCTTTGCCAGCGCGACGGAGGCGCTCTCCGAACTTTCCGCCGACTTCGCGGGCGTCGTCATCAGCGATATCCGCATGCCGGGCATGGACGGGCTCGCCCTTTTCCGCAAGGTTCTGGCGCTCGATCCGGACCTGCCGATGATCCTTGTCACAGGACACGGCGACATACCGATGGCGGTGCAGGCGATCCAGGACGGCGCCTATGACTTCATCGCCAAGCCGTTTGCCGCCGACCGTCTTGTCCAGAGCGCCCGGCGCGCAGAGGAGAAACGGCGGCTCGTCATGGAGAACCGGGCGCTGCGCCGCGCGGCCGAAGCCGCCTCCGAAGGACTGCCGCTGATCGGCCAGACGCCGGCCATGGAGCGGCTTCGCCAGACCTTGAAACACATCGCCGACACCGATGTCGATGTGCTGGTCGCCGGCGAGACGGGCAGCGGCAAGGAGGTGGTCGCCACGCTGCTGCACCAATGGAGCCGACGCAGGACCGGCAACTTCGTCGCACTGAATTGCGGCGCTCTGCCGGAAACGGTCATCGAAAGCGAGCTCTTCGGCCACGAGCCCGGCGCCTTTACCGGCGCCGTCAAGAAGCGGGTCGGCAGGATCGAGCATGCGAACGGCGGCACCCTCTTCCTCGACGAGATCGAGGCGATGCCGCCGGCAACCCAGGTGAAGATGCTGCGCGTGCTGCAAGGACGCGAGATCACCCCGCTCGGCACCAACCTGACCCGTCCCGTCGACATCCGCGTCGTCGCCGCAGCCAAGGTCGACCTCGGCGATCCGGCCGCGCGCGGCGATTTCCGCGAAGATCTCTATTACCGGCTGAATGTCGTGACGCTCTCGATCCCGCCCTTGCGCGAACGGCGCGACGACATCCCACTCCTCTTCTCCCATTTCCTGGCCCGCGCCTCGGAACGCTTCGGCCGCGACGTGCCCGCGATCTCGGCTGCCATGCGCGCCTACCTGGCCACGCATTCCTGGCCGGGCAATGTGCGCGAGCTTTCGCACTTCGCCGAACGGGTCGCGCTGGGGGTGGAGGGAAACCTGGGAGCCCCGGCCGCAACGCCCGCCTCAAGCAGAGCAACCCTGCCGGAAAGATTGGAACGCTACGAGGCCGATATCCTCAAGCAGGCTCTCACGGCGCACCGCGGCGACGTCAAGGAGACCCTCCAAGCCCTCGGAATCCCCCGCAAGACTTTTTACGACAAGCTGCAGCGCCATGGGATCAATCGGGCGGATTTTATCGACCGTGCAGGCGCGAAGAGTGGCGACGCGTAGGTGGACAGTTTTGCCCACGCTCTAACCCTTCCCCGTTCAACCTGCGTTGAACCAGGGAGTAGACTTAGGCGGCGCTTGGAGCCCTCTTCGCCCCGCTTGCGGTGAGAAGGCCGCTATTCCGCCGTCGCCTCGAAGTCGACCCTGTCGAGAAGCAGAAGCGGATTTTGCGAAGCAACCGCGAATTCGAGCGCACCTATGCCGCTGGCGGATTTGGCCTTGGCCGTCAGCGTGAATGTCCCCGGTTTCGCGATGAACCGCGAAACTGCATCCATCACGTTCCGCAGCCGAGGCTCCTGCGCGGCAAATTGCTGCAGCATCACCGACGCCGTCATTTCCAGCATACCGCGTGCCTGATCCTCCGTCATGCCGTTTTGTTCGGCATAGACCTGTATCCCTTTGGCGGTGAAGCCCTTGTCCTCGATCTTCAGGCTTGCTTCCCGCGCGGTGAGGCCGAACAACGCCGCCTGCGCCTTGGCCGCGTCGCCCGAAAAGAAGTCGCCGCTCACGCCTCCCAGAAGGCCGGAGAGGGAAAAGCGGCCGATATCCTTTCCGCTCGTGGAAATATCCTTGATGACCAGAGTCTCGTTCGCTTCGTCCCAGGCGGCTTCGAGGTTGGAGGAGAGGACCAATTCGTTGAAGCCCAGCTTGCGAAGCTTGGCGAGAGTCTCGTCCTGCGTATGCTCCGGGATTTGAAGGGCGAAGTCCTGGTATCCGGCGCGGACGTCAGTCGGAATGCCGTTTCGCGGTTTCGCGAGCGCCAGCTCGTATCCCTTCATCGTGAAGCGGATGCGTTGCGGCCGATCGCCCTCTCCAGCATCCGGAGTGTCGTTGTATTCGTCCCAGTCTTCCACGCCGGTGCTCGAGTCAGGCAGATCGGCATCGATTCCCGCCACGCGGAACGTTCCGAACTCCGGCAGCAGCGTCGTGAAAGGGAAGTTCTCATGCTGCCCATCCTGCAGAGCGACGAACTTCTTCAGCGCTTCCACGCTGGGATCCCAGGAAAAGCCCGAAATGCTTGCTTCGGAGACTTTGACGTAGTCCGCGCCCTCCGCCATCGAGAAGCCATTCACCGACGCGTCAAGCTTCCGGCCATCCAGCTCGAGCGCGAGGCGATCCACCGCAAGCCTGATCCTCTCGCCCTCTTCACCATCCTTGTCCGGCGCGTCGATCTTCAGACCCAGCATTTCCATGTCGGCCTTCCTCGTCAAATCGGCGACCGACAGAATCCGGGCGAAATAGTCTTGACGCTCCGCCACGGGCAGATCCTCGGGCGACGAGACCGAGTTGAGCTTCTCTAGAGTCTCGCGAAGCGGCTCGTCCAGCATCCGCATGCTTACGCCGCTGCTGCGAACCTCGTCATAGCCGAAGCTCGCCTCGCCATCCGAGAAGGCTATATCCTTGATCGAGAATGGCCCATAGACAGGCCTTGCCTGCTCGTCGCCCGGCCCGGCTTTTTCAGTATAGATGCGGGCCAGATAGGCGGCATCGACGTCCTGCCCCGTCATGGCTCCGAGGGAGCCCGTCAGCCGCCTCTTCTCGCCGCCCTCTCCATCGGAGGCGCCTATGCCGGCTTCGAAGCTCGCACCACTCGCCGAATAGCGCGCGATGCGGCCATCCACGATACCTTCCGAGACCACGTTCTTGTAGACCAGCTTCTGCTCGCTACCGGCAACCGTCTGCGTGATGATCACCTCAGGGGCGGCGACGCTCTTTGCCGTAAAAAGCGCCAACTGTTTCGGCAGCGAAAGATCGCTTCCCGCGCCGAACATTTGCGCCAGCGTGTCGCGACCGAACTCCGCCTGCTCGACGATCACCTTCGGCACGGCGATCTTGCCCGGGCGCATATCGAGGTCCACGCCGCTGACCTCGAGCATGCCGTCCAGGAACAGGATCCTGGGCCGCCCGTCGATCGCGGCGACGCGAAGTTCGGATCCTTCCTTCAGCGGCAGCGTCAGGTCGCGCAGGTGAATGCGCCCGAAGAAGTCCGCTTCGACCGTGCCCACTCTGCCGCCCCGTTCGGCGATCAGCCTGCTCACGCTCTTTTCGACAGCGATCTTGTAACCGGTCGCGCCTGCGGCCGCGATTGCGATGACCGCAACAGCCGCCCAAAGCGCCTTGCGTCCCCTTTTCATGGTCCCCGTCTCCGCCTGCCCCAAGACCTTCACCCCTTTTCGCTATGCGCATCATGGCGCTTCAGACTCGGACGGTAAGTAGATTTAGAACTTTGCATTTGCAAGCATGGCGCGAGCCCTGCGCACGGGATTTAGCCGGTGCAAAAACCATCTTGACGCCGCGGCGATAACCGTCCCTAATTGCGCCATTCACCAGGGGGGTCCCGGCAAGGGGCTGAGATACTGCTAGCGCGCGCAGTGACCCGTTGAACCTGATCCAGTTCATACTGGCGTAGGGACGGTGCAGACGTGCAGCAGCCAGGATTCCGTTTACCGGCAATTCATCGGCGATACGTCTTTTCATCCTTCCGGCTTCAGAACTGGGTCTCCAACGCGAAAACATTGGAGCCTCAAGATGAATCTAATCAAGCCTCTCGCCGCTGCGCCCTCGGTCACGCAAGGACCGCTCCCGGCATCCCGCAAGGTTTACAAGCCGGGCGAGATCCACACGGACATCCGCGTGCCGATGCGCGAGATCGCGCTGCATCCGACCTCCGGCGAGCCGCCGGTGACTGTTTACGATTCCTCCGGCCCCTACACGGTCGAAAACGTGGATATCCGCATCGACGCGGGCCTGCCGCGCCTTCGCAGCGACTGGGTTCTCAAGCGCGGCGATGTCGAGAGCTACGACGGCCGTGCGGTGAAGGCCGAAGACAATGGCTTTGCGACCGGTGAAAGGCTGACGCCGGAATTCCCGATTCGTCACCAACCGCTCAAGGCTAAGCCGGGAAAAGCGGTAACCCAGCTCGCCTATGCCCGCGCCGGCATCGTCACGCCGGAAATGGAGTTCATCGCCATCCGCGAAAATCTCGGCCGGAAGGCCGCGAAGGAGGCGCTCGCCCGAGACGGCGAAAGCTTCGGTGCCTCGGTCCCCGATTTCGTGACGCCGGAATTCGTGCGCCAGGAAGTGGCGAGCGGCCGCGCCATCATTCCGGCCAATATTAACCACCCGGAAGCCGAGCCGATGATCATCGGCCGCAACTTCCTGGTGAAGATCAACGCGAATATCGGCAATTCCGCCGTCACCTCATCGATGGCCGAGGAGGTCGAGAAGATGGTCTGGGCGACGCGCTGGGGCGCCGACACGGTCATGGACCTTTCCACCGGCCGCAACATTCACAACATCCGCGAATGGATCATCCGCAATTCGCCGGTACCGATCGGCACCGTGCCGCTCTACCAGGCGCTGGAAAAGGTAAACGGCATCGCCGAGGATCTTTCCTGGGAGGTCTTCCGCGACACGCTGATCGAGCAGGCGGAACAGGGCGTCGACTATTTCACCATCCATGCCGGGGTCAGGCTTCACTATATCCCGCTCACCGTGGATCGCGTCACGGGCATCGTTTCGCGCGGCGGCTCGATCATGGCGAAGTGGTGCCTGCATCACCACCGCGAGAGCTTCCTCTACGAGCATTTCGAGGAGATCTGCGACATCTGCCGCGCCTATGACGTTTCCTTCTCGCTCGGCGACGGCCTGCGTCCCGGCTCCATCGCCGACGCCAACGACCGGGCCCAGTTCGCCGAGCTCGAAACGCTCGGCGAACTGACGAAGATCGCCTGGGCCAAGGATTGCCAGGTGATGATCGAAGGGCCGGGCCATGTGCCCATGCACAAGATCAAGGAGAACATGGACAAGCAGCTCGCCGTCTGCGGAGAAGCGCCCTTCTATACGCTCGGGCCGCTCACCACCGATATCGCGCCCGGCTACGACCACATTACGTCAGGCATTGGCGCGGCTATGATCGGCTGGTTCGGCACCGCCATGCTTTGCTACGTGACGCCGAAGGAACATCTGGGCCTGCCCGACCGCAACGACGTCAAGACCGGCGTGATCACCTACAAGATCGCCGCTCATGCCGCCGATCTCGCCAAAGGACACCCGGCCGCCCGAACCCGCGACGACGCGCTGTCGCGAGCCCGCTTCGAGTTCCGCTGGGAGGATCAGTTCAACCTCTCGCTCGACCCCGAGACCGCGCGCAATTTCCACGACGAGACGCTGCCGAAGGAGGCGCACAAGGTCGCGCATTTCTGCTCCATGTGCGGACCTAAATTCTGTTCGATGCGGATTTCCCACGATATCCGCGCCGAGGCGCAGAAGGAGGGCCTCGAGGCAATGGCCGCCAGATATCGCGACGGCGGCGACCTCTATATGCCGGTCGATGAAAGCAAGGCCGCGCCCGCTGGAGAATGAGATGCGCGTGCTGATCAGAGGGGCCGGCGTCGCCGGCCTCACCGCCGCCCATGAACTTCTCGGGCGCGGCGCCGCAGTGACGATCATGGAAAATGCCGCCGGCTTTACCGGGGCCGCTTCCTGGTATGCGGGCGGCATGCTCGCTCCCTGGTGCGAGCGCGAAAGTGCCGAGGAAACCGTCCTGAGGCTGGGGATCGGCGCCGCCGACTGGTGGGAAGCCGCGCTCCCTGCCGGTTCCGTGCATCGCAACGGCACGCTCGTCGTTGCGCAACCCCGTGACGGAGCCGAACTCAAACGCTTCGCCTCCCGCACCTCCGGCTTCCGCTCGCTCGATGCAGAGGAGATCACAGCGCTGGAGCCGGCTCTCGCCGGCCGTTTCCGGCAGGCGCTGTTCTTTCCGCAGGAGGCGCATCTCGACCCGCGCCGGGCACTCTCGGCGCTCCGGCAAGGGCTGACGGCACGCGGCGCGGTATTCGCCGGCGAGGACATGGACGATCGCGATTTCGCGCTCACCGTCGATTGCACCGGCGCGTCAAGGATCGGCGAGATCGACGGGCTACGCGGGGTGCGCGGCGAGATGGCCTATCTGCAGACGGACGAGGTGACGCTCTCGCGCCCCGTGCGCGTGCTGCATCCCCGCATCCCGCTCTATATCGTCCCACGCGGCGGCGGGCTCTTCATGTGTGGCGCGACGATGATCGAGAGCGACGACGCCGGCCCGATCACCACCCGCTCGCTGATGGAACTGCTGAACGCCGCCTATGCGCTCCATCCGGCTTTCGCCGAAGCGCGCCTGATCGAGACCGGCACGGGCGTACGCCCCGCCTTTGCCGACAACCTGCCGCGGGTCTCGCGGCGCGAAAACAGGATTACCGTCAACGGCCTCTATCGTCATGGCTTCCTGCTCTCCCCGGCCACGGCCCGGGAAGTGGCGGCGCTGGCCCTGGGCGACGAGACACGCAAAGGAGATTTCCGATGAAGCTGACCGTCAATGGCGAGGAACACGACCTTCTGGCCGTTACACTCGCCGAGGTCTTGCAGCGCCTCGAATTCGAGGGCGACTGGCTGGCGACCGCCGTCAACGGCGAACTGGTCCAGAAGGCAGACCGATCCAGCTACCGGCTGCAGGACAGCGACCGGATCGAGATTCTGTCGCCGATGCAGGGAGGCTGACGATGCCGCTATTCTATGGAACAGAAATCCGGTCGAGACTGCTGCTCGGAACCGCCCGCTATCCCTCGCCGACCGTGCTCGCCGAGGCGGTGCGGCGGTCGGGCACCGATATCGTCACGGTCTCGCTCCGCCGCGAGACGGCCGGCGGGCGGCAGGGCGGCGCCTTCTTCGAGCTGATCCGCGAACTCGGCGTGCGCGTGCTGCCGAACACGGCCGGCTGCCATTCGGTCTCGGAGGCGGTGCTGACCGCGAAGATGGCACGCGAGGTTTTCGGCACGAGTTGGATCAAGCTCGAAGTGATCGGTCACCAGGACACATTGCAGCCGGACGTCTTCGGCCTCGTCGAGGGGGCCCGCATCCTCACCGGGGAAGGTTTCCAGGTCTTTCCCTATACGACGGACGACCTCGTCGTCGCCGAAAGGCTGCTGGAGGCGGGCTGCCGGGTGCTGATGCCCTGGTGCGCGCCGATCGGCAGCGCCATGGGACCGCAGAACGTTCAGGGCTTGCGCGCCATGCGCGCGGAATTTTCCGACGTGCCGCTGATCGTCGACGCCGGCATCGGCCGCCCGTCCCATGCGACGACGGTCATGGAGCTCGGCTACGACGCGGTCCTGCTAAACACCGCCGTTGCCGGCGCTGCCGACCCCGCCGCCATGGCCGAAGCCTTCGCCAAGGCGATCGATGCCGGGCACGCGGCTCACGGCGCCGGCATGCTCGAGCCGCGCGACATGGCCGTCCCGTCCACCCCCGTCATCGGAAAGGCAGTCTTCTCGTGAAGCTCGACCCCTTCTATCTCATCGTCGACAGCGCCCAATGGATCGAGCGGCTGGTGCCGCTCGGCGTCAGGCTCGTCCAGCTCCGCATCAAGGACCGGGACGAGGAAGACATCCGCCGTCAGTTACGGGTCGCCAGGGCAGTCTGCGCCGCCCATGAATGCCAGCTGATCGTCAACGACTACTGGCAGTTGGCGATAGCGGAAGGCTGCGATTTCATCCATCTGGGACAGGAGGATCTGGCGGAGGCCGATCTTGCCGCCATCCGTGCCGCAGGGCTCAAGCTCGGCGTCAGCACCCATGACGAGGCGGAACTGGCAAACGCGCTCGCAGCCGAACCGGACTACGTCGCGCTCGGACCCATCTATCCGACGAACCTCAAGAAGATGAAGTGGGCGCCCCAGGGGCTGGAGCGGCTTTCATGGTGGCGCGAGCGCGTTCACCCGCTCCCGCTCGTCGCCATCGGCGGCCTCAATACGGAGCGGATCGAGGGCGTCTTCGCGCACGGCGCCGACAGCGCCGCCGTGGTGACGGACATCACGCTGAATGCCGATCCGGAGGGAAGGACAAGGGAGTGGATACGGAAGACGGAGGCGTGGAGATGAAGTCGCCCGATCATCCTGACCTGGGACATTGGTCTTGTGACAGCCGCTGGGCAACGCCCAGGAGAACACGGGCACCGGTCACGATATGCTCGTCGGATACGAATTCCGCCTCGTTGTGGCTGATGCCGTTCCTGCAAGGCACGAAGAGCATCGCCGAAGGCGCGACACGTCCGACGAACAGGGCGTCGTGGAAGGCGCCGGAAACCATCGTGCGACTGCGGATGTCAAGTGATCTGCAGGTATCCGCTATCACTGCCGTCACCGACGGCGCAAAGCGCGCGGGCGGCATGTCCACGCGCAACCGGATTGCCGCATCGCATCCCCATCGCCTACCGGCTGCATGACATTGCTCCTTCACGCGTCGCTCGATGGCAGCAAGGGCGGCGGCGTCCGGATGGCGAATATCGATGGTGAACGAGACCCGGCCAGGGATGACGTTGATGGAACCGGGTTCGGTGGAAATACGACCGATCGTCAGCCGCGCCTCTTCGTCGGCCGGCATGATTTCCTCCTGCATGCGCGCGATGGCAACGGCGGCGGCCGCCATCGGGTCCTTGCGGAATGCGAGCGGCGTAGTCCCGGCATGGGCAGCCTCGCCGGAAAAGGTCACTTCGAGCCACTTGGTACCCTGGATGCCGGTAACGATGCCGATCGGGACGTTCTCACGTTCTAGGATCGGGCCTTGCTCGATGTGCAGCTCGATAAAGGCGGAGATGGCGTGACCGGTTGGGCGTATCTCGGCCTCCGGCAGTGCCTGCAGGGTGGCTTTCAGCTCATCAGCAAAGACGGGATCGTCCGCTTGCCAGTCCTCGACGCGTCCGGCGCCGCAAAACGCCATCGAGCCCATGCAACCTGGCGAAAAGCGGCTTCCCTCCTCGTTGGTGAATGCAACGATTTCGATCGGCCGAACCGTCTCCACGCCGGCATCGGAGAACGCTTCCAGAACCTCGAAAGCGCAGAGCGTGCCGAGAGCGCCATCAAAGCGGCCACCCGTCGGCTGGCTGTCAAGATGGCTGCCGATGAGCAGTGGCGCAAGCGTTGCATCCCTGCCTTCGCGTCTGATGAAGAGATTCGCGGCATCGTCCTGAAACACGGTAAAACCGCGCGCCAAGGCACGCTCCGCGAGCAATCGGCGGGCGGTGCGGTCCTCGATGCTCAATGCCTGACGGTTCACGCCGCCGGCCGGCGTGGCGCCGATGGCCGCGAAATCGGAAATGGATTGCAGCAAGCGCCCGGCGATGACCTCAAGCCGTTCCTGGCTCATCGTCCGAGGCTCGCGAACAAGCGCTTGACCCGCTGGGGATCGACGGCATTCCACCAAACCCCGTCGTATTTGAGATCGCTTGCGATGATCACCCCGTCGGCGACGGAGAGGATGTCCTTGACATTTTCATGTGTCACGCCGCTGCCGACCAGTGTCGGCAGCTTGGCCGCCTCCTTGATCATGCCGATATAATCGAGTCCGGCGGCATGCCCTGTTCGCTGGCCCGTAGCGATGACCACGTCGGCGTCGAAAAAAACCAGGTCCTTGACTTGTTCCTCCACCGGCCGATCCGCAACGATCGCATGCGCGCCGTGCTTGACATGCGCATCCGCGAAAATGCGGATACCCTGTGCGCGAAGCTGTGCCCGATAGCGCATCGCGCGAGCAGCCTCGCCCTCCACGAAGCCTTCATTGGCTATATAGGCGTTGGCCCACTGGTTGACGCGGATGAAGGAGGCGGAGGCGGCGGAGGCGATGGCGAGTGCGGGAATTGCCGCGTTGGCGAGCACGTTGATACCGATCGGCCGGCCGAGTTCCCGGCGGATGCGATCGGCGACCACTGCCATGTGAGCGGAAGTCTCGTGGCCAATCTGGTCTGGCTTCGAGAATGGCACGTCACCGTGATTCTCGATTATCAACGCGTCGCAACCGCCAGCAAGATAGGCGCGGGCGTCCGAAAGGCCGCGTGCATAGATCGCTTCCGCGCCCTCGTCGGCATAGCGCGGAGCGCCGGGTAGCGGGAGCAGATGCACTACGCCGATCACCGGATTGTCCCGTCCAAAAAGCGTCTTCAGCGTATTCTTGTCCTGCCGTCCAATTGGGTTGTTCATATCGGTCACACATCTTCCAGCTTGGTTGTCTTTTTCAGGGAGGCGATTTCAGCGCGCGACGGGAAGGAAGCCAACGTGCCGGCGCGGGCCACCGCAAACCCCGCGGCAGCCGTCGCAACTTCTGCAGCGGAGGTGAGCGATGCGCCTTGCGCCAGAAGCCCGGCCAGCGTTCCCGCGAAACAATCACCGGCACCGCTGGCGTCAATGGCATCGATCTTCGCGGCTGGAAGACGGATCGCCGGGGCGTGCGCAGTTTCGAGAAGCAGGGCGCCCGCGTCACCGAGCGTCACGATCGCACTGCCGGCCCCAGAGGCCAGCATCCGACGCGCTGCCCGCTCGTCATCGGCTTCGCCGGTGAGAGCCTCGGCCTCGGGCCGGTTGACGACAATGAGCGACACCGCGGAGAGGTCAAGGGATTGCGTTGGCAGCGGGCTGGGATTGAAAACGGAATAAATCCCTGCAGCCCTTGCGGCACTGAGACAAGCCATCGTTGCCTCCGGCCGAAGGTTTCCCTGCATCAGCAGCATGTCACTGTCGGTCCAGGTCTCTCCTAGCGTGGTCATGGCAAGCGGATCGAAGGCGGCGGCGCAGGCGGCAGCGGTGACGATGACATTCTCACCGGACCTGTCGACCAGAATTACAGAGCGGTCGCAGGGAAAATCGAGGCGGCATAACCGGAGCGCCGGGACCTCGGCCGCGATCCGCCTCTCGACCCACTCGCTCGCCGCATCGCGTCCGGCCGCTGCCCACAGCATCACGGATGCGCCGGTTCGGGCGGCAGCGACAGCCTGATTTGCGCCCTTGCCGCCCACGCCCTCCCCTGCAACCGTCGCATTCAGCGTTTCGCCCGGCCGCGGAAGCCGCTCCAGACGAAAGCTCGTATCGACGCAGACATTGCCGACGACATGGATGGTCATGAGCGCGTTCCCGCAGGATTCGTCAGGCCGTTGCCCAGGCGAGCATCTGCTCAAACAGCGTCTTATAGCCGGGCCACGCGATGAATTCCGGCGGCAGCCAGTGCGGCCCTACGTCGGAGGTCCAGACCACTGTCTTGCCCTTTCCGTAGGTACCTGTGACGAGCAGAGGCAACGATCCGTATTCGGAGGAAACGGTCATCAACTGATTGGCGCCTTCCTTCAGCGTTACCTCGTTAAAACCGAGCAGATAGGGAAACTCGCCGGACAGGCCGGCAAGGATTGGGTGCGACGCGTCGCCAGATACCACGGGCGTGAAGCCTTCCGGCACTTCCACACGGTCATCGATCGGCAAACACGTTACAGGCAAAACCTCCTCGACGGCGGTATTGCGGAACCGCGCGCCGCCGTTGATCCCCTGGAACGAATAATAGCCGCCAAACATCAGCAGTGCGCCTCCCTTGTCGACATAGTCGCGCAGGAGCTTCAGCCGGTTCGGCGTCCGCCGGGAATGGATCCAGGTATCGGGATGAAGCAGGAGCGTGTTGGCGCCGATATCGGAGAGCACAACGGCGTCGTAGGCTTGAAGGCCGTCGAGCGTGCTCGGAAAGTCCCGCTGCGCCTCGTGCGCCGGCATGAAGGAGACATCGAAGTCGCTGCCCTTCAACGCTTTCAGCAATTCGTCGGCGCCCGTGTGATAGGTCACGGTCGGGAACTGGTCGAAGCCCTTGATATGGGTCGCGGTCGAGACCCAGGATTCGCCGGCGAGCAGGACTTTCTTCTTGGTCATGGGAACTCCTTGGACGATTGGCCGACGGGCTCAGCGCACGGCGGAAAAAACGGATTTCGGATTGTCTATGAGCATGCGGTCGAAAGCCGCTTGATCGACGCCGTGCCGCGTCAGCCGCGGCAGGAAGTGTTTCAGGATGTAGCCGTAACCGAAACCGCCATAGCGGGTGAGCATGATCTTGAGAAAGACGTCCTGCGACAGCAGGAGTCTGCCGACATGGCCCTTGTCGATCAGCGTGGCTATGGCGCGGGCATTTTCCTCGTCCGAAGGCGACTGGGCGTCCTGATCGGCGTAGTAGTAATCCATGCCGATCATGTCGTATTCCAAAAAGGCACCGCGCCGGGCGAGCGAGGTCTGGTAGTCGAGATCGCCATGACTCGGATTCATATGGCACAATACGGTGTGGGCTGGATCGGCCCCTTCTTCCTCCACCACGTCGAGAACGCGGTGCGCCAAGCGCTCCCAACCGGGGAGATGTATCGACAGCGGCAGGCCGGTAATCCTGGCTGCCCGCGCCGAAGCGCGCAACGACTTCTCCTCCTCGGCCGTGAAATGGCGGCTGACTCCGATCTCGCCGATGATCCCGGCCATGATCTCGGGCTGACTCTCGCCGCCACCGACATCCTCGACAATGAACTGGGTGACCTCCTCGACATCCATCTCCCTCAGCCATTCGGGATGGGTATGCTCCAGATAGAATCCGGTGCCCATGATGATCCGCAGACCGGACATGCGGGCGATGCGTGCAAGCCCCGCCGCATCGCGGCCGATGCCGAAATTCGTGGTTTCCACCACGGTGCAGCCGCCGAGCGTCTGAAACCGCTTGAGTTCGGATAGCGCCAAATCCCCGTCGTCCAGCGAGACGTTGTCCCGGTTCATATAGGGATTCATCCGGAGTTCACCGATGATCCCGATGTCGACCTTCTGCTCGGCAATCGCCTTCTCGTCCGGATGGCACGGGCAGATCCAGCTCCGCGTTCCGTCGAGAAAGATGTGCTCATGCATCAGCGTCACGCCGAGATCCTCGACCGCAACGGGGCCGGTCACAGTCATGGCGGTACCGGAAAAGACGCCGATCGGATGGCTCTTCTTCGGCTGGTCGGCAAAGAGTTCTTCCAGCATGTCAGCGTCCCTTCGCCTCGCCCCTGAACAGCCGGAAATTGAGCCAGATCGCCACGAGAATGATTAAGCCGGTCACAATCGGTGTGAAAAAGGGCGAGAGATGCGACAGGATGAGGCCATTCGCCAGGACCGCGACCGTAAGCGCGCCGAGGATCGTACCGACCAGAGAGCCGCGCCCGCCGAAAAGGCTGGTGCCGCCGAGCACGACCGCGGCGATGACGTCGAGTTCGAATCCCTGCCCCGCATTCGAGGAGCCGGAGCCGAGGCGGGCGGAAAGGATCACGCCTGCCGCCGCCGCTGACGTGCCGGAAAGCGTATAGACCCACAGGATGACCCGGCGCGTGTTGACGCCGGCCCGCCGCGTCGCTTCGGCATTGGCCCCCACCCCGGTCACGTAGCGCCCGAAATGGGTTTCGTTAAAGGCGACATAGGCGGCGGCGAGTACGGCGACCGCGATCAGTGCAGGCGCGGGAATTCCGAATACCCAGGCTCGACCGATCGCCACGAACGGGCTTGCTGGGTCGATTGGGATCGAATAGCCGCCGGTGATCAGCAGCGCGAAGCCACGGATGACCGAAAGGCCGGCGAGCGTGACGATGAACGCAGGGATACGCTCATAGGCGATGAAATAGCCCTGGATCACGCCCACTATACCGCCAAGCATGAGCATGAGCAGAATGGCCAGCGGCCAGGGAAGCCCGGCCTGGAGTGCAGCTGCCGAGAGCGTGGCGGTAAGCGCGAGAACCGAACCCACCGACAGGTCGATGCCGCCCGTGGTGATGACAAAGGTCATCGCCGCAGCGACGACGAGCAGCGGCGCGGACTGACGGACCACGTTGAGAAGATTCGGTGCAGTCAGAAAAGCGTCGGTCGTCGCCGAGAAGAAGACGCAGCAGGCGACGAAGAACAGCGCAATCGACATGACGCCGCCATTCGCCACAAGCTTGTCGAGGATCGTCGCCTCGCGCATGCGCGGCGGATGGCTGGCATAGGTGTTGCTTTCGGACGAGCTCATTCGGGAAGGCCTCGCTCCTGGGTGCGGCCAGCGGATCGGGCGGAGAACTTTCGCCCGACGATGAGGCTGACGACTTCCTCGATATCGGTTTCTTCGATGCGCCGTTCGGCGACGTTGCGGCCCTCGTACATCACCTGTATGCGGTCGCAGACGAGAAAGAGATCCTGCAGCCGGTGCGTAATCAGGATCACGGACACGCCGCGTTGCGAAACCGTGCGGATCAGTTCCAACACGGCTTCGACTTCGGCAACCGCAAGAGCGGCCGTCGGCTCGTCCATGATCAGCACGGAAGGGTCGAAAGACGCGGCGCGGCCGATTGCGATCGACTGACGCTGCCCGCCGGAGAGATTCTCCACTTTCATGCGCGTATCGGGGATGACGATACCCAAATTGGAGAGCATGTCGCGCGCGCGCTCATGCATGACCTTCTTGTCGAGCAGCGGCACGCCGGCCATCCGCCTCTTCGGCTCGCGGCCGAGAAAGAGATTGCCGGCGACGTCAACGGTGTCGCAAAGCGCGAGGTCCTGATAGACCATCTCGATGCGCGCGGCGCGGGCATCCGCCGGAGAGGTGAAGGATACGGGATTGCCGTCGATCTCGATCGTGCCCGTGTCTGGAATGACGGCGCCTGAAAGCACCTTACTCATGGTGGATTTGCCGGCACCGTTATCGCCGACCAGGCCGAGTACTTCTCCCGGCATAAGATTCAGTGACGCATTGTCGAGTGATTGCAGCGCGCCGTAGCGTTTCGATATGCCGGTCATTCTGACGCGGCTGACTTGCGTTTCGATCATGTTCCCTGGCCCTTGCGGTGAACCCGGCCGCCCGGTCCAGGTTGAAGACCGGGCAGCGGCGGCAGACGGCTTATTTGAACATGTCGCGATAATCGTCGACGTTCTCCTTGGTGACGATCGTGACCGGCACGTTGATGATCGGATCGATCTTCTCGCCTTTCTTCAGCTTGACGAGCGCCTCGACGGCTGCTTTGCCTTCCCCCGCCGGATCCTGTTGGATCACGGCCGTAACGAAGCCCTGATCGATACCGTCGATCGCGGACTTGGTCAGGTCCCAGCCGAACACCTTGATGGAGTCGCTACGGCCCTGGCTGGTAACGGCGGAGACTGCGCCCAGCAGCGCCGGTTCGCCCGTGGCATAAAGCGCGGTCATATCCGGATTAGCGGTCATCAGGTTCTCGGCAGCCGAGAGCGCCACGTCCTGCACATTCTGGCCATCGACGGTGTTGAGGAATTCAATCTTCTGTCCACTTTCCTCCACCGCAGCCTTGAAGCCGTCGAGACGCTGGTTCTGGATAAAAGAGTTCAGCGCGCCGATCACGCCGACCTTCGCTGTACCACCCATCTCGTTCTTGACGTAGTCTGCGAAGAATTTGCCAATTTCGCCACCCGCCTTGGTGTTGTCTACGCCTACGAAGGAGACGTTGTCGCCCTCCGGAATCTGCGCGTCGATGGCTATAACGGGAATGCCCGCGTTCTTGGCCGCGGTGATCGCCGGCTTCACCCCGTTGACGTCGATGGCGATCAAGATGATGCCATCCACCTTCTGGGTAATGTAGGTCTCGATGGCGTCATTTTGGGCAGAGGGGACATTGTTGGCGTTGAAGACCACGAGATCGACTCCGGCCGCCTTAGCCGCCTCGTTCGCACCCTCGTTTATCTGGTTGAAGAAGAGTGCCTGCTGGTTGATGGTGACGACGGCGAATGTATCGGCGAAGGCGCTGGAAGCGCTCGCCGAGAGCGTCATGACGACGGCTGCGGCGCAGCCGAGCAAGTATCTGGTTCGACCCATTTTTGTTCCCCTTGATTGTAGCCTCGAACGGCGTTTGCGAAGGCATTATTCAAGCCACTTGAATTCATGTCAAGTAGCTTGAATAAACCTCGCGAAAGCGGGCGAGAAAAGGTTTCCAGGAGATATCAGAAGGTCGGCGGGGTATTGACCCAGAAGATCGAGGCGCGTTCTTTCCCTACGTTCCGGTACCAGTGAGAAAGCTCGGAATTAAACACGAAACTGTCGCCAGCCGACAACCGGTACGTCTGCTCACCGAGCATCAGCTCGATTTCCCCGACCAGAACATAGCCTACTTCCTCGCCGAGGTGCTGGATGGGGCCGGCGCTCTGCCCTCCAGCATCGATGTGATGAATGTTGCACTGGAGCAAGTGACCGGTCGAATAGGGGATGACACGTTCGAGCGAGATGCCTTCGCCGCGCCGTAGCGGGTCGAGTGCAATCAACGGACGGGTGCCGGCGCGAAACACCACCCCCTCCTCGCCGTCTGTCTCTTCGAACATCCAGCCAATATTCGAATCGAGCGCCCTCACTAGGCGGTGCAGCATAGGGAGAGAGGGGGAAGCCTTGCCGTTCTCGATCTTGGAAAGCAGGCTCTCCGAACAGTCGGCTGCCTGCGCCAGCCCCTTCAACGTGAGCCCGCGCGTCTGGCGGGCGAGCCTCAAGCGCGCACCTAGCCGCACTGGATTGGACTGGATTCTATCCCCCTGGCTGCTCTCTGGCGGCAACGGCGGCTTGACCATGTTCATGATGTGAGTATCGCTTTAATCGGGATTGCGATCATATGTCTTTGTGCCGGTGGGTGTCCAGAGAGAGCGCCGGCATCGCCAACGGAGCTGGACAGTTGGCGACCGGTGCGTTGCCACGGCTGCATCCTATTTCGGGTCGAAGCCGCGACACTTGACATTTGTCACATGTGATGAATTATGTCAGCATCTCCGTCCGAAAGAACTTCATGCCGATCCGCGCCAACGATCAGATCATCCACAAGGCCGCCTGGCTCTACTATACGCACGGCCTGCGCCAGGATGAAGTCGCCCAACGTCTTGAAATTTCGCGTGCTTCAATCGCCATGTATCTGCGCAAGGCGCGCGAGATGGGCATCGTCACCATCACCACATCGACGGAGCTCTTCTCCGACGACGTCCTTGCCCGCGAGCTGGAGGACGCCGCGGGACTGACGAGCGTCTGGATCGTCCCCGAGGACCGGCAGGCCATGGACCCGGCCGTCGAGATGCCCGTGGTGGCGGCCTCGGTTTTCCTGGAGCTCATCAACAAGGGGGACCGGATAGGGGTCGCCTGGGGCCGCACCGTGTATCACATAGCGGACGTCATGCCGTTTGCCGATCTTCGGGGCGTGTCGGTCGTGCAACTCTGCGGCAATCTCGGCGCTCCCTACTCCTACCGCCCGGATCAGTGCACCACGGAAATCGCCCGTCGTCTCAATGCGGAAGGCATCAATTTCTATGCGCCCCTCGTCCTCTCATCCGAGCGGCTTGCCGAGGAGTTGCGCCGCGAGCCCGTCATCCGGGAGCAACTTGCGACGATTTCGGACTGCAAGCTCGCGCTCTACTCCGTCGGGGGCATCGAGGAGGACAGCCACCTCGTGAAATGCGGTGCCCTTTCGGCGAAAGACATGCAAGCCATGGGCAAAAGGGGGGCAGCCGGCGTCATCGCCGGACAACTGATCGATCTCGACGGTCAGTGGATGGACTGTGCGCATAATCGGCGCTGCATCTCGGCAGACCTCGACTCCATCCGCGCGATCCGGAAGCGCATGCTGGTGGTGCAGGAGGACAGCAAATTCGAGCCGCTGGTGGCGGCTCTGAAGGGCGGGTTTGCTTCGCATCTCGTCGTCACCGCCTCGATGGCGCGGCGGATCATGGACCGCTGGAGCCGCGATCGTTGAATGCGCGCCGAGCGTCCATCCGGACGCGCGGCGCACGCAATCAGGGCTTCGGCATCCAGGCCGGCATGGCGACGTCGGCATGAGCGAATTGCGGCAGCTTCACGCCGAGTTCTTCCATGTTCTTGATGTCCTGATCGCTCAGGTCCTTCTGGGTGATCAGCGTCGGCGGCACGATCACCTGACGGCCGGGATCCTCGCCGGCAAGCAGCATGGCGAGCGAACGCACCGAGACCTGGCCGACGACGGCGGGGTTCGTCGCGGCGGTCGCCACCCAGGCCGAGCCCGCCTCCCGCATGGCGGCGATGTCCGAGGTCGAGATGTCGGCCGAATAGATCTTCACGCTGGAGGAGAGGCCCGCCTCGTCGACCGCGATCTTCACACCCTTGGCGAATTCGTCATAGGGGGCGAACATCACGGTGATGTCCGGGTTGGCTGAAATCACGGAACGGGCCTGGTTGGCGACGGAATTTGCGATCGGGTTGTCCATCGTGCCGAACTGGGCAGCTTCCTCGATGCCGGAATATTTGGTCTTGAATTCCTTCCAGGTCTCGTCGCGGCGGTCGAGCGGGGCGATCCCGGCGACGTAGACGTAACCGGCCTTGAAGCTCTCGCCGTTATCCTTGATCGCCTGTTCGAGGGCGAGACGGGCGAGGTCGCGGTCGGACTGTTCGATCTGCGGGATCTTCTCGTTCTCGACATTCACGTCGAAGGCGACGACCTTGATGCCGGCATCGACCGCGCGCTGTGCAGCTTCCTTCATGGATTCGGTCAGGCCGTGCTGAATGATGATGCCATCCACTCCGAGCGCTATCGCCTGATCGACCATATCGGCCTGGAGCGCGGCGTCCTGACGGCTGTCGAAGATCTGAAGCTGCACCCCGAGCGCCTTGGCCTGCGCTTCGACGCCCGCGAGATAGGACTGAAAGAAATCGCCGGTCGAAAGGTAACGGACGAGCGCGATCTTCACGTCGCCGGGCTTGTCGAACGGCTTCGGCATGTCGGCGGCAAGGGACGGCACTGCGAAGGCAGCCGCGCCCATAAGCGCGAGCGTCCATCTGCCCAGGGTTCTGCGAGTTATGTCCATGTCAGTCTCCTCCACTGATGAACTTTGACGGTCCGCCGAGGTCTCCTCAGCGTTTGCCTCTTTTCGAGAGCGCAAAGGTAAAGATCAGGGCGACGACGAGCACCGCGCCCTTGATGAAATCCTGCGTGTAGTACGGCGCATTCATCATCGTCAGACCCTGCAGGAGGATGCCGACGAAAAGCGCGCCGACGGCCGTACCGAAAGCGTTCGGCTTGGCAGCACCCAGCACGGCAAAACCGATCAGCGCGGCGGCGACGGCGTCGAGCAGCAGGTTGTTTCCGGAAGCGATATCGCCGCGGCCGAGGCGTGCTGCGAGCAGAATGCCGCCGATAGAGGCGAAGACGCCGGAAATGACGTAGGCCGAGATCTTGTAGGCATTGACCGGCGCCCCCGCGAGCGCGGCCGCGCGCTCGTTGGATCCGACCGCATACATTATGCGGCCGAAGCGGGTGTATTCGAGGAAGAACCAGATCGCCACGGCGAGCACCACGAGCACCACGACCGACACCGGCACGAGGTTCGGCAGGACCAGATCGAAGCGGTGGCGCCCGAGCGCCAGGAAAGCCGGACTGAAAGTGCCGGTCGCGACCGAACCGTCGGGCAGCGTCATGCCCGCGGCAATCGAGCGGCCCTCGGTCGGGATGCGCTGAAGGCCGAGCAGCAGGAACATCATGCCGAGGGTAGCCAGAAGGTCCGGAACGCGCATGTAGACGATGATGAAGCCGTTGACCAGGCCGACGAGCGCGCCGACGGCAAGGCAGACGAGCGCCGCGGTAAGCGCGTCACCCCCCATCACCACCATGACATAGGAGGAAGCCATCATCGCCGTGGTGGCGACCGAGCCTATGGACAGGTCGAACCCACCGACGACAAGCGT
The DNA here is from genome assembly GCF_059758575.1 of Sinorhizobium sp. GQ132. Classification (NCBI taxonomy): domain Bacteria; kingdom Pseudomonadati; phylum Pseudomonadota; class Alphaproteobacteria; order Hyphomicrobiales; family Rhizobiaceae; genus Sinorhizobium; species Sinorhizobium sp. GQ132. Next base: position 640,175 of record NZ_JCAXDX010000001.1, read on the forward strand.
CGCCGTCACGCCGAGGGCCAGAATGCCGGTGATCGACACCGATTGCAAAATGAAGACGGCGCTTTGAGGGGAGGCAAAGCCTCCGGTTACGAGCGAGAAATAAAGAACCATGCCGGCGAGCAGCATGAGGAAGCCGTACTTGATCGCGGTTTCCCTGATGCCCCACGGGCCTGGAAGTACGGGGGCCGCGGCGGATTTGCTCTGTTCACTGCTCATGATGCATGACCTGCTGATGGGATTGACCGGCGATCTCCGACAGCAGGCGCTCGACATCGACTTCAGTGTTCCGATGTTCGCCGACGATGGTCTGCTCCGACATGACAAGGATGCGGTCGGCGACCTCGAACGCTTCGTCGAGTTCGGTCAGGAAGAGGATGGTGGAACGGCCCGCGGCCGAGATGCGCAGCTTGTTGCCGATGTCCCGGCGCGCGGCGATGTCGACGCCCTGGAACGGCTCGTCGAGGATGAGCAATCTCGAAGGCTCGCAGAGCCAGCGCCCGACCATCACCTTCTGCTGGTTTCCGCCCGAAAGTGTCTGCATCTCGTCGCGTTCGTTTCGGCAGATGACGCCGAGCGAGGTGATCTGCCCGCGCGCCTTCTCTCTTTCGGCCCTGCGGCTCGATATGCCGAAGCGGGAGAGCCTACTCAGAAACGGCAGGCTGATGTTCTCGTAGATGTTGAAATCGGGCACGATGCCGCTTTCGGCGCGATCCTTCGCAACGAGAAAAACGCCGCGCGCAATCGCCTGACCGGTTGTCGTCGGCGCATAGCGCAAGCCGTCAAGGGTCATTTCGCCGGCCAGCGGGGTGCGCGCACCAAACAGCGTTTCGGCAAGCGCCGTCTTGCCGACCCCCACCAGGCCGGTGACTGCGACGATCTCGCCGTCGAGGAGATCGAAATCGAAAGGCCGCGCATGGTCGGAGAGCTTCAGGCCGCGCACCTTGAAGATCGGCCCGCCGGCCTTGTGCACCGCGATTTTGCCGGCCGAAACCTTGCGGCCGAGCATCGCGTCGACGGCGCCCTCGTAGTCGAGGTCGAGCCCGTCGAACCGGCCCGTGATCCGGCCATCGCGAAGCGAGACGATGCGGTCGGCGAGACGGCGGATATCCGACATGCGGTGCGAGATATAGAGAATGGCGACGCCGCGTGCCTTCAGCCGGTCGACCAGATCGAAGAGGCGGTCCGCTTCGGCGCTCGAGAGGGAGGACGTCGGCTCGTCGAGGATAAGCACCTTCGGCTCATGCGACATCGCCCGGGCAATCGCCACCATCTGCCGGTCGGCAAGCGTCAGGTCGTTGACGTTGGCGGCAAGATCGATGGAGAGCCCCATATGGGCGGCGACCGCGGCCGCCTCGCGCCGGACGCGCCGCGGATTGAAGAAGAACCGCGAGCCACGCCCGTTCAACCGGTCGAACGTCAGATTGGTTGCGACATCGAGGTCGGCGACGACCCCGTCGTTGATGTTCTGGTGCACGGTGACGACGCCGGCGCGGATCGCCTCGGCGGGCGTCACCGGCTCGAAAGCTGCATCCGCAAGCGTTATCGCGCCGGCGTCGCGCGCATAGACGCCGGAGAGAATGCGCACGAGGGTGGATTTTCCGGCGCCGTTGGCGCCCATCAAAATCGTTACCGCGCCGGCCTTCAGATCGAGATCCACCCCCTGGAGGACCTGCACGGGTCCAAAGGATTTGCGCACGCCCTCGATGCGAAACACTGCCTGTCCGCTCATTGTCTCCTCCCGACGCTGCACGTTAGGATAGCCATTCATCAAATGTCAAGGTCATTGACATTTGCCAGAATGGCGCCTTAGCTGTGCCATGGCGGCGGGTGGTGGAGGCCGCGCCATGCGCAGGAGGAGGACGATATGGACAAGCAAGTCTTCGAGGCGCTCAGCGCCGAAACATTGCCGCATCGGCTCGGCGGCAATTCCGCTCTCAGGGAGAAGATCGGCGAGGACGTCTCGCATTGGACCGTCAAGGAGGTCGGCGACGGCAATCTCAACCTCGTCTTCATCGTCACCGGCAGCAAAGGCACGGCGGTCGTGAAGCAGGCGTTGCCTTATGTGCGCCTTGTCGGCGAGAGCTGGCCACTGCCTCTGAAACGCTCCTTCTTCGAATACCACGCGCTGGTGCGTCAGGCTGCGCGTGCTCCCGGTACGGTGCCGGCGATCTTCTTCTTCGACGAGACGCAGGCGCTGATCGTCATGGAGTATCTGACGCCGCACGTCATCCTGCGCCGCGCGCTGATCGATGGACGCGAATTGCCCAATATAGGCTGCGATCTCGGGCTCTTTGCCGCCCGCACGCTTTTCCGCGGCTCGGACCTTTCCATGGCGACGCGCGACAAGAAAGCGGACCTGGCGCTCTTTGCGGACAATGTCGAACTGTGCGACATCACCGAAAATCTCGTTTTTTCCGATCCCTATTTCGAAGCCGAACTCAACCGCCACACCGCGCCGCAGCTCGACCCGATCGTGACGGAGCTCCGTTCCGACCGTGACCTCAAGGTCGAGGCGCAGCGGCTGAAGCATCTCTTCTCCGCAAAGGCCGAAACGCTCTGCCACGGCGACCTGCATACCGGTTCGGTGATGGTCACGGACGCCGAGACCCGCGTCATAGACCCGGAATTCGCCTTCTACGGACCGATCAGCTTCGACGTGGGGATGCTTCTCGCCAATTTCTGGATGAGCTACTTTTCGCAGAGCGGCCAGGAGAGCACGACCGGCGCGCGCGACAGCATGCGCGTCTATCTGCTCGAGACGATCGAAACGATCTGGGAAACGTTCCGCTCCGAATTTGCCCGACTCTGGCGGACCGAGCGCATGGGCATGCTTTACCAGGCGCGCGTTTTCGAGGACAGGAACGACGCGCTCGGCGCCGAGCAGGCGCTCAACATCGTCATCGAGGAAATCTGGCGCGAGATGCTGGGCTTTGCCGGAATTGAGATCCACCGCCGCATTCTCGGCCTCGCCCACAATGCCGATTTCGAAACGATTGCCGATCCCGACCGCCGCGCCGCCTGCGAAAGCAAGGCGTTGAAGCTTGGACGTCATCTCGCCGTCAACCGGCATCGCATCCACAGCCTCAGGGACATCCGCGCCACGGCGGAGCGGCTTCAGAAGGAGACACTCGCGTGAAAATCGGAGAACGTCATTACCACACGATCTGGCTCAACGAGGATGGCCGCTCCGTCGACATCATCGACCAGCGCTGGCTGCCGCACGACTTGCGTGTCGTGACGCTGAAGACTGTCGCCGACGTGGCCGTCGCCATTCGCGACATGTGGGTGCGCGGCGCGCCGCTGATCGGCGTCACCGCCGCCTACGGCGTTGCCATTGCCATGGCGAAGGACCCATCGGATGTGCATCTTGATGCCGTCTGGGACGAGCTTCACGAAACGCGACCGACCGCCATCAACCTGCGTTGGGCCCTCGACGCGATGCGGGACCATCTGCGCCCGCTGCCGGAAGCAGGGCGCGTGGACGCCGCCTACGAGCGTGCCGCGGAAATCGCCGAAGAGGACGTCGAACTCAACCGCGCCATCGGTGCGAACGGCCTCAACGTCATCCGCGAAATCGCCGCAAAGAAGAGGCCGGGCGAGCCGGTTCGCATCCTCACCCATTGCAATGCCGGCTGGCTGGCAACCGTCGATTACGGCACCGCGACGGCGCCAATCTACATGGCGGTTGAAGAAGGCATACCGGTGCACGTCTATGTCGACGAGACGCGGCCGCGCAATCAGGGCGCCTATCTCACCGCCTGGGAGATGAGCAGCCATGGCGTGCCGCACACGCTGATCGTCGACAATGCCGGCGGCCATCTCATGCAGCACGGCGACGTGGACATGGTGATCGTCGGCACCGACCGCACCACGGCCAATGGCGACGTCTGCAACAAGATCGGCACCTACCTCAAGGCCCTCGCCGCACGGGATAACGGCGTGCCCTTCTATGTCGCTCTGCCGTCGCCCACGATCGACTGGACGGTCCATGACGGGGTCAAGGAAATTCCGATCGAGGAACGGCCCGGCGACGAGGTGAGCTTCGTGCAGGGACGCGCGTCCGACGGCTCCATCGCCAGCGTGCGCATCTCGCCGGAGGGCAGTCCCGCGGCAAATCCCGCCTTCGATGTGACGCCCGCGCGCCTGATCACCGGACTCATCACCGAGCGCGGCATCGCCGCGCCGTCGCCGGAAGGGCTTAAAGCGCTCTTCCCGGAACGGCGCTGAACCGATGCCGCGACCGGACGGCAGTCAGACCTCTATGCTGCGCCGCGAGGCCATGACATAGAGCCCGCTCGCGAGCGTCGCGACGGCGCAATAGGTGATGGCACCGAGCGGGCCGAAGCTGTCCACGAAGAGCCCGCCGAGAACAGCGCCGCTGGCGATGCCGACCTGGAAGGTCGCAACGATGAGACCGCCTGTGCTTTCCGCATGGTCGGGTGCGGCTCGCACCATCCAGGTCTGGACGGCGACGGGCAGCGCCCCGAACGCGAAGCCCCACAGGGTCACCGCCACGGCCGACACGACATCGAGCGAACCGAAGGTCACGAGGGCGAACGCCATCGCCGCGATGAGCAGCGTTCCGAGGCTCACGGCCGCCGTGATGCTGCGTTCGATGATGAGCCCGCCGGCCAGATTGCCGAAGAAGCCGCCGATGCCGTAAGCCAGCAGGATCAGGGAGATCGCCTCGATGCCGAACTCCGGGACGTTTTCGAGGAACGGGCGCACATAGGTGAAGCCGGCGAAGTGGCCGGAGACGAAAAGCAGGACGGTGATGATCCCGATTCGGATGCTCGGCATGCGCATGAGGTCGAACAGAAGCTTCATGCTCGGCGCCGACTGCGGCGGCAGCCGCGGTATGGTCGCCATCTGCACGATCAGCGTTACGGCACCGACCGCCGCAGCCATCAGGAATGCGGCTCGCCAGCCCCAGAGATCGCCGATATAGGCGCCTAAAGGCGCCGCACAGACCGTCGCCACCGAGACGCCGGTGAAGACGATCGACATGGCACGAGGCACGAGCGACATCGGCACGAGGCGCAAGGCGATCGCCGCCATCATCGACCAGAAGCCGCCGAGCCCGATGCCGAGGACGACGCGTGCGGCAAGGAGCATGGCGAGATTGGTGGCGAAAGCCGCAAGCAGGCTGGAGGCGATCAGCGCCAGGGTGAAGCCCCAAAGCACGAGCCGGCGGTCGAACCGGCGCGTGGCGATGGCGATCGTCAGCCCGGCAACAGCGCCGACGACGGCGGTCGCCGTCACCGCCTGGCCGGCCGTGCCCGTGCTTATACCGAGATCGGCGGCCATCGGCGTGAGAATGCTGACGGGGAGGAATTCTGCGGTGACGAGGCCGAACACGCCGAGCGCGAGGGAGCCGACCCCGGCCCATGCCGGATCGATTCGCTCCTCGCTTTCCGGTATGAACGTGGCGTCCAAAGTGGTCGCTGTATCTGTCATAAGAGCGGTCTCCTTGAGAGGGTCCGGCTTAGATAAGGCGTGACGCCCTGGACATTCCATGCTAGAAATTCCGCAATGCTTGATCATTCGTCCAAAACATCCTCCTCCGCTTCGGAGGATTTTCTCAGCGAACTTCTGCGCGGACTGCGCCTCGACGGCGTCGATTACGTCCGTTGCGAATTGACCGCGCCCTGGGGAATTTCATTTCCGGCGCAGGAGGCGGCACGCTTCCACTTCATCTGCGGAGACTGCTGGCTGCGGGTGGCCGACGGAGACTGGATCGAACTGAAGCGCGGCGATGCCGTGCTTCTGCCGCGTGGCGGCGCGCATGCGCTGGCGAGTGCGCCCGGCGAGAAGCTGTCGCCGCTCGAAGCCTATTCGGTCCAGGAGGTATGCCATTGCGTCTACGACGTCTGCGGGGGCGGGCGCGGCAAGACCACCATCCTTTTCTGCGGCAGTCTGCGGTTCAACATGGATGCCATGCATCCGTTGTTGCGCATGATGCCGGACGTGATGCGCATCGACGCCCTGACGGCAAGCGAGCCGGCGATCCCGCACATGCTCGACGCCATGGCGCGGGAAGTCGGCGCCAGCCGCGTCGGCTCCGGCGGTGTGCTTGCGCGGCTGGCCGACGTGCTCGCGGCGCTCATCATCCGCTCCTGGGTGGAGCACGGATGCGGCAATACCAATGGCTGGGTGGCGGCGGTCCGCCATCCCGGGCTCGGCCGCGTAATCGCGGCCATGCACCTCGATCCGGAAAAGAGCTGGACCGTGGATTCCCTCGCCAAGCTCATGGGCGCCTCGCGCTCCGGCTTCGCGCAGCAGTTCGCCGCCGTGGTTGGCGAGACGCCGGCCCGCTACCTCACGCAGGTGCGCATGCATCAGGCACGGCAATGGCTGACCCGCGACCGCATGCGCATCTCCGTCGTCGCGCGCCGCCTCGGCTATGACTCGGAAGCCTCGTTCAGCCGCGCCTTCAAGCGTGTGATCGGCCTGCCGCCAAGCCACTATCGCGGCTCCGAACCGCCAGAAGCACCGACATTTACCATCGGCGAGGGCTGAGCGAGAGGCAAAGTAGACCTACCGCACGTTCCTTTAATCGCAAGCGATTGAAGGGCAAAAACATGCAGCAGATCAAAGTGCTGCAGCGACTTTTGCGCGTCTGATAGGACGCGCGGCGCTTTTCGGAGAACTGCAATCTCTCCTCCTTCGTCATTCCTGTGCTTGTCACAGGAATCCAGCAGCGCCGCGTCTGCGGCGCGGGAAGCGTCCTTTCAGCCCAAGGACTTGGTCTGGCTGGATCCCTGTGACGAGCACAGGGATGAGGCGATCAAGCAAGCGGCGGCAAGCGGCCCGAATCGCAGCAGGCCTTAGAGCACCCGGGAAAAGTGTGTAACGGTTTTCCGTCCGGAATTGCGTTGGACCAAAGGGTTAGAGCATTTCAGTGTTTCCATGAGACATTGAAGTGCTCTAGCCACTCAATCAGGGCACGGTCTCGGTCTGCCGAAACTCGTCGTCGGTGGCCAGGATCGGTACGCCTTGGTATTTGGCGCAAGCGCAATGCAGACAGTCACCGAGGTTGAGGCGGTGGCGCCCGACACGATAGCGCAGCCAGCCTCCGGTTCCTCCGATAGCAACGCGATGATGGTACATGCGCCGGCGAACATCAGCTTTCGTGCCAGATCGCGTCGAAGGCCTCTCGCGGGAGCGGTTTCCTCGCGGCCTCGCTGATCGCGATGCCGTGCTTCTCCCGAAGCCTTCTTGCAGTCTGCAGCGGCGTTTCCAGGTTTCGCCGGCGCTCTATCGCCTCCTTCATGGCGATGACGATGGCGTCGGTGATGCTGACGCCGGCCATGCGGGCAAATTTGCGCGTCAGGGCATCCGACTCGGGGTTGCTGACATTGATCGGCACGCCGGCCTCCATGTGGATCGCTTCTTTAAATGTAGCCCCCTGCATCTGCATAACCAAGCACGGCCATGCGGCAGTTGAGAGCGGTGCGGCTCGCTACCGCAAACGCCGCCCGTCTTCGGCGAAGAACCGCCTTCGGTCCTCGGGTACGGCGAAAGAAAGTCTTTGCCCTGCCTGCCAGTTCGGACCCTCGCGCTGTTCGACGACGAGGCTCTGGCCGTCTTCGAGCTGGCAGTAGAGGTAGCGCGTTCCACCGAGATATTCCGAGAACTCGACCTGGGCAGTGATCCGTTCCGGTCCCGGCTCCGCCACGGCGATATGTTCGGGCCTTATGCCGAAAAGCAGGCGCTCGCCGTGCCTCAGGCTGCCGCCGTCGATCGCTGCCTCGACTGTGGTCTCGCCGACCCGGATCGTCCCGTCCCCCTGCCATTGCGCATCGAGAAAATTCATCCGTGGCGAACCGATGAAGCCTGCCACGAACATGTTGGCCGGGTCCTCGTAAACGTCGCGGGGGCTGCCGGCCTGCTCGATCCGGCCGTCCCGAAGCACGACGATCTGATCGGCCAGCGTCATCGCTTCCGTCTGATCGTGTGTGACATAGACCATCGTGTTGCCGAGCTCGCGGTGCAGGCGGGCAATCTCGATGCGCATCGAGACGCGCAGTTCCGCATCGAGGTTGGAAAGCGGCTCATCGAACAGGAAGACGTCGGGCTTGCGCACGATCGCCCGGCCGATCGCCACGCGCTGGCGCTGGCCTCCGGAAAGCTGGCCGGGCCTTCGGTCGAGCAGATGGTCGATCTTGAGGATGGACGAGACCTGCGCTACGCGGCGCTCGATTTCGGCCGAATCCGTTCGCGCCATCTTGAGCCCGAAGCCGAGATTGTCGCTGACGCTCATATGCGGGTAGAGCGCGTAGGACTGGAAGACCATGGCGATGCCGCGCTCGGAGGGGTCGAGGTCTGTCACGTCCCTGCCCTTGATTGCGATCTCCCCCTCGGTCACCTCTTCGAGCCCTGCGATCATTCGCAGCAGGGTCGATTTCCCGCAGCCCGACGGGCCGACGAAGACGACGAAATCGCCTTCCTCGATCGTCAGGTCGATGCCATGGATAACCTCCAGGCCGCCATAACTCTTGCGTATGTCGCTGAGCACGACGCTCTTGTTGCTGATGCCGTTCGCCATCCTGGAGGTCGCCTACTTTTCCGACTGGACCCAGACGAGCATCTCTCCCGGCGCCCGGTTGTCCCAGAGATGATAGGGCACGAAGCGCGCTTTGTGCGGGCGGCGCTCAGGCCTCGTCTGTCGGTAAAGCGCCTTTCCCCAGTCCTCCGTTTCCTCGCGCTCGACGGAAATGTCGATGGCAATCGCACCGTTCAGATCATCGAGCACGACCGTTTCGGCAGCCGGCAGTTCGCGGGGAAGCACAATTGCGTTCAGATCCTCGCCATTGTCCGTGGCTTCGACGCAATAGACCAGCGGACCGCGCATCAGCGCCACGCGGCCGACATCCTGCCGGACCTTCGGATTGGCATATTGCGGCCGAAGCGCCAGCGGCAGATAAAGCGCCACCCGGTCGCCGTCCGACCATTCGCGTTCGATGCGGGCATAGCCGCCGGTCAAATGAGCCGAGAGATCGAGCATCCTACCGTTGACGCTTAACGTCGCGCCGACCGCCCATTCCGGTATGCGCAAGGACAGCGCGAACTTCGCCGGCCTGGCGAGTTTCGTCGTGAAGGCGATCGCCCCCTCCCAGGGGTAGCTGGTCTCCTGCCTGAGCTCGACCTCGGCGCCGTTCGCGAGTTTCAGCCGCGCCGTGCTTTCGCCGTAGAGATGGACTGCGATCTCATCCTCCGCGACCGCATACATATAGGAACCGATCGAGGTCACGAGCCGCGCGATATTGGGCGGGCAGCAGGGGCAATGATGCCACTTCCATCGGTGGTGCCCGCCAGTGCTTTCCAGCGGGTTGTCGTAGAAGAAGGTCTTGCCGTCGATCGAAAGGCCCGGCAAGGCGCCGTTGTAAAGCGCCTGCTCCATGACGTCGGCATAGCGGCGGTTCGGGCCGCGGCCGAGCATGCGGCTCGCCCAGAAGACAAGGCCGACGGAGGCGCAGGTCTCGGCATAGGCCGTGTCGTTGGGCAGGTCGTAATAGCAGGTGAAACCCTCGTTCGAGGCTGCCGGACCGATGCCGCCGGTAATGTACATCTGCTTCGTGGTGAGGTCGTCCCACAACGTTTCCAAGGCCGCCGTCAGGCTGTCGTCCCTGTATTCGGTCGCGATGTCGGCCATGCCAGAATAGAGATACATCGCGCGCACGGCGTGGCCGACGACCTTTTTCTGCTCGCGCACCGGCTGATGCGCCTGACCGTATTCATAGGTCTTCTGGATGAAACTCTCCGGATCGCGGCCATCCCTTTTGGCCTCTTCGGTGAAGAAATGCGGCTCGGTGCCGCGCTCGTCGATGAAGAACTTCGAAAGGTCGAGATACTTCTTTTCGCCCGTCACGCGCGCAAGCTTGACGAGAGCGAGCTCGATCTCCTCATGGCCGCAATAACCCGGAATCTGCCCTTCGCCATGCCCGAAGACCGTAATCATATAGTCCGCAAAGCGGCACATGATGTCGAGAAGCTTGCGCTTGCCGGTCGCCTGGTAATAGGCGACGGCAGCCTCGATCAGATGGCCGGCGCAATAGAGCTCGTGGTGGTCGCGCAGGTTGGTCCAGCGCCGGTCGGGCTGAACGCGCTGGAACCAGGCATTGAGATATCCGTCCTGGTCCTGCAGCTTCTCGTACATGTCGATGATCCGGTCGGCACGCGCCTCGAGTTCCGGATTGGGGCGGCGGTAGAGCGAATAGGCGATCGTCTCGATCGACTTGCCGAGGTCGGAGTCCCAGAACATCTGGGTGGTACCGCCCCAGGGTTGGATGGGGATGACGATACCTGGGCTTGGCTCACTGACGTCGATCGCCTTGATCATGCCAGCCTCGACGCAGCGGTCGAGCAGGGTTTCGGCGGTGGATTGGCAGACGGCATCCTGCCATTTGCCCCAGAATCCGCCGAGTTCGACATCGGGAACGGCAACGGGGCGGAACTGGCGGTCTTTCACGGTCTTTGTCATGAGGTTTCTTTCTCTCGGATTATTTCACCGCGCCGGCCATCAGCCCGCGCATGTAATAGCGTTGCAGAAGAAGGAAGACGAACAGGCAGGGAACGACCATCACCGCGACGCCGGCCTGCACCGCGCCCCAGTTGATCGCACCGAGACGGCCGGCGCGCACGGCGGTCATCAGAACGGGAAGCGTGTAATTGTCGTTGCTGGACAGAAGGACGAGCGCGGCGAAGAATTCGTTCCAGGCATTGAGGAAGGCGAAGATCGACACGGTCGCAATCCCGGGCATGACCAGCGGCAGCAACACCCGCACGAGCAGTTTCAGATCGCGGGCGCCGTCGATGCGCGCCGCCTCCTCGATTTCCTTCGGCACGGCATCGAAGGCGTTGCGCATCATGAAGACGGAGAAAGGGAGCTGCAGCGTCACATAGACGAGCATCAGCCCGACGAGCGAATTGTTGAGCCCGAGCCGCGCCAGGATGATGAAGAGCGGCGTCAGGATCGACTGGAACGGGATCATCAGCGTCGCGATGATCAGCACGAAAAGCGCGTTCTTGAACGGGAAGCGGTAGCGGGAGAAGCCGTAACCGGCGAGCACGCTGACCGCGACGGTCAGGGCGACCGTTCCGATCGACACGAGGAGCGAATTGAACATGTGCTGCCAGATGCCGGCACCGAAGCTGTCGAGCGCCCGGTAGGCGTCGAAGCTCAGCCCCGAGATCGGCCATGGCGGCAGCGGCGGCCTGCCGGACTCGCTGTTCGGCCGGAAGGAGGCAAGAAAGGAAACGGCAAAGGGCGCCAGGAAGAAGAAGGCCGTGCCGATGCCGATGCCGTGGTAGACGATCCTGTCCCGGAGCGCCTTGCGGGCGCGGATTTCGCGGCGCGTCCTCATGGGCGTTCGTCCCCCACCTTGAGCAGCCAGAGCTGGACGACGCTGAGCGTCACCAGGATCAGGAGGAGCGCGATCGACAGTGCCGCGCCGTAGCCGAGATTGAAGGACACGAAGGACTGGTTGAAGATATAGTAGACGACGGAGATCATCTTGTTCTGCGGGCCGCCGCTGGTCATGATGTAGAACTGGTCGAAGGCGAGGATCGAGCCGGTGACCGAAAGGATGAGCGCCAGCGCCATGGTCCGGCGCATCAGGGGCAGCGTCAGGTGGCGGAAGCGTTGCCAGCGGCCGGCGCCGTCGATGCGCGCGGCCTCGGTCAGTTCGGCCGGGATGGCCTGCAGCCCCGTCAGCAGGATGATCATGGTGAAGCCGGCGATCTTCCAGACCACCATGACGATGATGGTCAGAAACGCGGTATCGAACTTGGCGAGCAGGTTGATCCGTCCGGAGGTGAGGCCCAGCATATCGAAGAGCGGCGCGAAAAGCCCGCTGTCGACATTGGCGAGCCACACCCAGAGCAGCGAGGCGGATGCGAGCCCCACCACGACAGGCAGAAAGACGATGGTCCGGTAGAGCGAGACCAACGGCCTTTGTTTCTCCACGAAAATCGCCAGCGGAAAGGCGACGGCGAAAATCGCTATCGTGACGATCAGGGTATAGTGGGCGGTGAAACCGAGCGCGTTGAAGAACCGCGCATCGGTGAACATCCGCGTATAGTTGCGCAGGCCGATCCAGGCCGGCTCGCCGAGCAGCGGCCATTTGTGCAGGCTCATCCACAGGGTGAACAGCACGGGCAGCACGAAGAAGAGCGTGACGAGCGCCATCGCCGGCGCGATATAGATGAGCCCGCGCCAGCCGGGTTGCCGCTTCGGGCGGCGTCGGTGCCTGGCGGATGTGAGCGCTGACGTCGTCATGTATGCACTTTCGAGAGTTTCGGGGCACTGGTGGCGGAGGGGGTTATCCCCACCCGCCATCCGCGAAGCGGCAGTTTCCTCGTGTCCGCCTTACTGCCCGGCGTCGATGATCGACTGCATCTCGTCTTGTGCGTTCGAGAACGCCCCGTCGACGTCATCGCCATAGATCGCAGCATTGGTGAAGGTCGCCCACGGCCCGTTGGCGCTGTTGATCAGGTCGTTGAATTGCAGCGTATAAGGCGTCTGGGCGACGGCGATCGCCTCCATCCCGACCTTGAGGCGCGGGTCGAGGCCTTCGAGCACCTCATTGGCGATGTCGCCGCGGGTGGGCAGGCTGCCGAATTTCGCCATGATCTTCTGGCCTTCCGGCGAATAGGTATATTCGAGGAATTCCTTCACCTCTTCGAGCTTCGGCGTGCCCTTGGTGACGACGAAGTTGTCGCCGCCGGCAAAGGAGGACGGCTTGCCGTCGACGCCCGGGATCAGCGTCACGCCGAAATCGATCTCCGGATGCTGCGTCACCAGCGTGCCTATGGCGAAGGCGCCGAGGCTCTGCTGGCCGATCTTGCCATTGGTGAAGCTGAGGAAATTCACGCCGTTGTCGCTCGCGGCGCCCGCGGGAACGAGATCCTTCTCGACCATGTTGCGGTAGATATCGACGGCCTTGCGCATTTGCGGCGTGTCGAGCGTCGCGGTCTTGCCGTCGGCTGAAAGGATATCGGCGCCCGCGCCCCAGGTCAGCGGCGTGAAGGTGAAGATCATGCAGCCGCCGCAGCCGCCCCCGGAGAAATAGAAGCCGTAGGTGTCGCCACCAAGCGCGCGGATTTTCTCGGCATTGGCGGTGATCTCCTCCCAGGTCTCCGGTGCCTTTTCGGGGTCGAGGCCGGCCTTTTTGTAGAGGTCCTTGTTCCAGGCGAAGATCGAGGTCTCGACCGTGAGCGGCAGGCCGTAGATCTTGTCCTCATAGGTGCCAAGCTTCACATGCGAGGGCGAGAGCGAATTGAAGTAGGGCAGCGCCTTCGCCCAGTCGGTGAGGTCTTCCAGCTGACCGGCGGCGGCGAATGCCGGCGTGTAGATCAGGTCGAGCGAAAGCGCGTCCGGCGCCTGGCCGCCGGCGATCGCAGTGGCATATTTCTGCACGAGCTCGGCAAAGGGCACCTCGGTGAGCTCCACCTTGTGCTCGTGACCTGCATTGTAGGCCTTGACGACTTCCTTGAACGAGTCGCCGATACCCGAGCGGACCCACATGCTGATCGTCTCGGCCGATGCGACCGAGATCATGCTGGCCGATATGAGGGCCGTCGCTGCCATCAGTTTCGTGAACATTTCGCATTCCTCCCAAATGCGGGGCCACTCCGGGTGACCCCATCTCCTCAATCAATTCTGTCGTCCCCCGCCTCCGCAGGAGTCCCGTACGACAAGCCGGCAGGGCAGCTTGCGCAGGCCGGGCTCGATCGTCCGCCCCTCTGCAAGTGCAAGCACCATCAGCCCGGCCTCCCGCCCAAGCTCCTTGAGGTTCATGTCGACGGTCGTCAGCGGCGGCCGCGTCTGCGCCGCCATGATCTCCCAATTGTCGAAGCCGATGACGGAGACATCCTCCGGCACCCTGACGCCGCGCTCGCGCAGCGCATCGACCACGCCGCGGGCGATCTGGTCGTTGCCGCAGAAGACGCCGTCGGGCCTCTCACCGCCCGCATCCCAGATGCGGCCGATCGCCTCGTGACCCCAGGCCTCCGACCAGACCCCATGCAGGACCGGCGCCCCATCGCCGGCGACGGCCCGAAATGCCTCGGCGCGCTCGGCCGCGGAGGTAAATTCCAGCGGGCCTGTGATGTGCAACAGCCGCTTGCGGCCCATCTTCTGCAGCCGTCCTGCCGCCAGCCTCGCGCCATGACCGTCATCGGAGGTCAGCGTCACGCTGCCGGGCTCGCCCTTGGTGAAAGCATAGACGACGGGCACCGGCAGGCCGGCGAGATCGACCGGGAGAGACCTGTCGACCCGCTTGCCTGTCGCGATGATGCCGTCCACCTGCTTGTCCAGCATGGCGTCGACATGGATTTTCCCGAGCGCCGGGTCGTCCTCGATTGCGCAGAGGAACACCGAAACCCCATGATCCACCAGCGCCTCGGAAATGCCGGCCATAACCGGAAGGGTGAAGCGGCCATAGGTATCGTTGGTCAGAAGGCCGACTGTAAAGCTGCGGTTGCTGAGCAGGCCGCGCGCCAGTGCGTTCGGACGAAAGCCGATTTCCGCCGCGAGATTCTTGATACGCTCGCGCGTTCCGGCGGCCATGCGGCCGTTGTCGTTGAGAGCCTTGGACACGGTCGAAACGCTCACGCCGGCAACCCTTGCCAGATCGTGAATCGTGACCCGATGTCCCTTGCCGCGCTGTGAATTCAGTTTCGCCTCCTCCCAGAGAACTGCAGCTGAGAAAACCTTTTCTCAAACCGGGAGTCAAGATGGGAAAAGGTTTTCCCGCCGAAAGCATGATTTTTGTGAGGTGGCGTGGAGGCCAGCGACAGGTTGCGGATCGTCATGTCGTCGATCATGCGGCGGCGCAGCGGGTTCACCGCTGCCGGGGCGTCGGCCATCGGTCGGTCTCCTGGTCAGGGGTTGGTTCTCAAAACCCCAACATCCCATCAGGAGACCGAGCCTCCAAACACCCCACTTCTCCTGCGTCAGCGGGTTGGTTCAATCCCGGTTCGATTCAGTTTAAGGCTGACCGACTCTAATAATTTCACTAGTTTACCGTTTGTCGATGGCACTAGGCCAGAATGAGATCGGCGGCCTTTGCGGCGGCGCCGAGAACCGCGGCATTGGTGTTTCCACTGACGATGGAGGGCATGATCGACGCGTCGATCACACGCAACCCGTCGACGCCGCGCACCTTGAGGTCGGGCGTCAACACCGCGTCCGGATCCTGGTCATGGCCCATGCGGCAAGTGCCGACGGGGTGATAACCGGTCTTGACCGTGCGGCGGCAATGATCGGCGATCGCCTTGTCGCTGGTGACGCCGGCGCCGGGAAAGATTTCCTTGTCTATCAGTTCGCGCATTGGAGACGCCGCAAGCACAGTGCGGGCGAAGCGGAAGCTGGCAATCGTCAGACGCAGATCGTCCGGATGGCTGAAAATCTGGGTATCGACAATGGGGTTGATAAACGGATCGGCGGACGCAAGAGTCACGCTCCCGCGTGCCTTCGGCCGCAGCAGCAGCGAATTGATCGTCACGCCGTCACCAGGATCGGTGCCCATGACATCGCGATCCAGATAGACGGTCGGCACACAGAACATCTGGATTGTCGGTTCGGCATTGTTGCCGTCGGGGTCGTAGAAGGCGCAGGTTTCGACACCCGTCGTGGTCGCGGGACCGGTTTTGAGCAGCAAATATTGCAGCCCGGCCTTGATCATCGGCCAGCCCCGGTCCGCCCCGTAATAGCCGAACGAGCCCTTTGTCGTCGCGACAACCGGGCATTCGTAGTGATCCTGCAGGTTTTGGCCGACGCCGGACAGGGATATTTCGGTCCTGATACCGTGGCGGGACAGCTCGTCGTCCGGGCCGATGCCGGAGAGCATCAGCAGCTTGGGGGTCTGATAGGCGCCGGCGGCAAGAATGACTTCGACGCCGACCTTGGCGGTCTTCTTCGTGCCGTTCCGCACGTAGTCGACACCGATGGCCCTGCCGTTTTCCAGGATGATGCGCGTGACCGTTGCTTCGGTTTCGATGGTCAGCCGGGGATCGTTCATGACCGGCGCTAGAAAGGCATCGACAGCGCTGCAGCGGCGACGTGTCTGCCAGTCGATCGTATGCTGCATGAAGCCCACGCCGAACTGTTCGGCGCCGTTGAAGTCGGGATTGTAGGGAATGCCCATGCCCTGCAGAGTCTTAACGTAGGCGCGCGTCATCGGGCTGGTGTGGCCAAGGTCCGAAATCTTCAGTGGTCCGCTGACGCCGTGGAACTCGCCACCGAGATGATCATTGTCTTCCTGTGCCTTGAAGTAGGGCAGGATGTCCCGATAGGACCATGCACCGTCGTTGTTGGCGCCGGGTGCGGTCACCGCTTCGTTCCAGCGATCGTAATCGGCTGCCTGTCCACGCATGTAGACCATGGCATTGACCGTGCTGCCGCCGCCCAGAACCTTGCCCTGCGGCACAATCGGGCCGCGACCGTTCAGCTGCTCCTGCGGCTTGGTCTGGTGCATCGACAGGTAAGTGTCCTTGGCGAGGAACTTCATGTAGCCAGCCGGGAAATGCATGATCGGATTGGCCTTGCGCGGCCCGCGTTCCAGCATCAGCACCCGTGCCTTGCCGTCCTTGACCAGGCGCGCTGCGACGACGCAGGCGGAACTGCCACCGCCGATGATAATGTAATCGTATGCCGTCCCTTGGGACATGTCTCATTCTCCAGCCGCTTCGATTGGCGACAACTGCTATTGATCCGTCCAGATCGACGGCTTCATTCGAATACTGCCACTGAGCGTCTCACCCGCCTGCAACACGGAGAGATCGCCGAGCCTGGGCAAATTGTGGCCATTCGCCAGATGCGTCATAGGCTCGAAACAGAAATAATCGCGCGCGAAAGCCGGGTCGAACTGCGTGTCGGACACGAAAACGAAGGCATGGCGGAAAAGCGGATCGGCCGTCAGCGACAGTTGCGCAGTTCGTTCGGGCCAGACGATTTGCGCCTTACCACACCAGTCTTCAAAACCATTGTTCACCCAGCGATGGGGCAGACCCCGGGGATCGCTGAAATCGACGTCGATGGGGATATCGATGGCTTCGCCGGGCAACCAGTCTTTCACTTCGGTCCAATATTTCCGTGCTGGCGCCAGCAATGTGGTCTTCAGCGTCATCGGGAAGTAAGGATGCCACCCGAGACCGAAGGGAAGCGCGTCCCCTCCCAGATTGGTGACGGACAGCGTCAAGTCGAGGGAGCCGTCCCGCAGGGAAAACCGCTGGATTGCGGAATAGCTGTAAGGCGTCGCATCGTCCGCTTCGTGATCGAAGACGAGTTCCACCATTGTTGCGTCCTGCTGGCGTATGCTCCAATCAGCTTGCCATCCTTCACCATGGAGATAGTGCCTGTCCCAATCAGTATTCGGCCGCAGCCGGTAATCCCTGTCGTTGAAGCGAAATTGGTTGTCCTTCACCCGGTTGCCAAACGGTACGAGCGGATAGCAACCGGATGCGAGCGCATCGACGTCGTCGCCGGGAGCCTCGCGAAGCAACGGCACGCGCGCGCCACCCCGCGTCCACCAAAATCCAAGCACGATGCCGCCACGCGTGGAGATACGGATTGAAAGTTCACCGCTGCTGAGATCGACAACGGTCACCGGATCACCCCTTGTTGCGCGCTGCGCCGCGCTTGATCGCCTGAATGTTGGCGAGCACCGCGACGACGATGATGAGGCCGCGCACGACCTGCTGGAAGAAGGGATTGATGCCGAGAAGCACCAGTCCGTTGCCGATCAAGGTGATGACCAGGACGCCCAGCAATGTTCCGAGCATGGAACCGCGCCCGCCGGAAAGAGCCGTGCCGCCGACAACGACAGCGGCAATCACGTCGAATTCCAGGCCGTTGGCGGCCGTCGCGTTGCCCGAGCCGAGCCGCGAGAGGAGCAGTATCCCGGACACGGCAGCCATCGCCCCGGCAATGGCAAACAGCGCAACGCGGATGCGAGCGACATTGATGCCCGACAGGAATGCAGCATGCGGATTGCCGCCGATTGCAAAGACCGAACGACCGAAAGCGGTCTTGCGGCTGACGAAGGCAAAGACGGCAAACAGCACCAGCATGATGATGGCCGCAGGCGGCACGCCGAGCACCGGCCGGTCAAGCATATCGACGATGTCATTGCGCCCGATCGAAACCGGCAGCGCGTCGGTGACGAACAGGGCCGTGCCGCGCAGAGCGCTCCACAGGCCGAGTGTGCCGACGAAGGACGGAACGTCGAAATAGGCGCGCAGGATGCCGGCGATCGAGGCAAGTGCTGCCCCGATCGCGATGGCGAACACGAAGGCGATCGGGGTCGGAATGCCCCACTGCAGGAGATAGGCGAGTGCCACGGAGATGAAGGCGACCATAGGACCGACGCTGACATCGATCTCGCCGGAGATGATGATCAACGTGGCGGCCCAAGCGGCGATGCCGATGGTTGCCGCGTCGCGCAGGATGTTGATCTGGTTGTTGAATGTCATGAAGCCGCCGGCGGTGGCGGTAAAGACGATGTAGAGCACGGCGATCGCGACGAAGAGGCTGACTTCGTTCATGTGCTGCGAAAATCCACCGCGCCGGGGCTTTGGGGATGCAGGTGATTGTGCTGCCTGTTCGAGGGACATTCCGTATTCTCCGTCAGTGACCGGCGATGCAGGCGGCCATGACGGCGTCCTGATCAATATCGGGGGATGTGAATTCTTCCTTCAGCGTGCCTTCGCGCAGGACCACGACGCGGTCGCAGACGAGCGGCAGTTCCTCAATCTCGCTGGAGACGAAGATGATGCTACGGCCTTCGGCGGCAAGCTGGCGGATGATGCCATAGATCTGGGCCTTCGCCTCGACGTCGACGCCGCGCGTCGGCTCATCAAGCAGAAGGACACGGCTGTCTGCATGGACCCAGCGACCAATGACGACCTTCTGCTGGTTGCCGCCCGAAAGCGTGCCGATCGGTGTATCGGTTTCGGCGGCCTTGATGTGGAGCCGCTGGACAATCCTGCGCGTTGCCTCCGCCATCCGGCTAGCCGAGAGAATGCCGCTGCTGCTGACCGCTGCGAAATTGGTGGCGATGGTATTCTCGTCGACGCCGAGCAAGGGAACGATGCCCTCCTCCTTGCGGCTTTCCGGCGTATAGCCGAAGCCAGCGTCGAGCATGCGTTTGTATTTCGGTCGCCCGACCGATTTTCCATCGACCGAAACAGTCCCGCGATCGAAATGCCGGACGCCCATGATCGATTGCAGCAGCTCGGTGCGGCCTGAACCGAGCAAGCCCGCAATGCCGAGAACTTCGCCCTGGCGCAGCTTGAAGGAGATCGACGAGAGTTTCGGCTCCAGCGCCAGGTCCGCGACCTCAAGAACGAGCTTCTCGCGTGCCTTCGTTTCGAGAACTGCGGCCTGCGCCGCCTCCGAACCTAGCATCAGCCGGACGATCTCGCGCGTATCGGCGCCGGCAACATCGACTGTGTCGATAATCCGGCCGTCACGCATCACAGTTGCCGACTGCGAAATACGGCGGATCTCGTTCATCCGATGGCTGACATAGATGACGGCAATGCCTTCGCTGGCGATGCGCTTAACGGCGGTCATCACCTTTTCGGCCTCCGCCGCTGCGAGCGAACTGGTCGGCTCGTCGAGAATGACGAGCTTCGGCTTGCCGAGCAGCACACGGGCGATCTCAAGTAGCTGGCGCTCTGCGGGGCTAAGGCCGGCAACGAGGCGGGAGGGCGGGAGGTCGAGGCCAAGGCGTGTCATCGCCTCCTGGGCCTGCGCTTCCATATCCGAATAGTTAAGGATGCCGCTTTTGCGTGGCCAACGGCCGAGAAAGAGATTTTCCGCCAGCGTCATGCCGGGGACCAGCGACAGTTCCTGATATACGACGCGCACCCCCCTGGCGAAGGATTCCTGCGCGCGGGCGGAGCCGTGTTGGGTCAATTCCTCGCCGGTGATGCGCACAGTGCCGGTGTCCGGCATTTCCGCACCCGTCAGCATCGCGGATCAGCGTGGATTTACCGGCGCCGTTTTTGCCAAGAAGTGCGCGGACTTCGCCCGCGGACACGTCGAAACTGGCATTGTCGAGCGCCAACACTCCAGGGTAGCGTTTCGTGCAACCGTCGATCGACGCTATAATCGTGCGTTCATGGCTCTGGCTGGCAGCAGTGTTCGTCATGAGAAGGCCTGTATCGGAGTTGTTCGCCATCGCGATCTTGGCGTGTCCCGGCCGGACAGACTGAGATGTCCATCCGGCCGGTCAGGTCAGTTGTGCCAGCCTTCCGGCAACACAGCCTGGGAAATCAAGGAATACCGTCGGAATGCGCTTCGAGCCAGGCCTTGCCGGATTCCGCTGTGTTGTAGAGGTCGATCTCGTAAGGCACCTTGATATCGGCAGGCGCCTGGCCTTCGATCGACTTGATTGCCTGCGTCAGGGCCAACTTGCCCAGACCCTGTCCGGAGATATCAACAACCGCCTTGATGACTGTGAAATCGACCAGTTCCAGTGCGATTTCCGTCGTCATGTCGCCTCCGAACACCACCGTCTTGCCGGCACGACCCTGGCTTTTCACGGCAAGGGCGGCACCCAGCGTCGCACCACCGGCTTCACCGAAGAAGGCGTCAAGGTCCGGATGGGACGACAGCATGGTGCTGGCGACGGAGACCGCCTTGTCGAGCGTCGCACCCTCCTGGTTGGCGACGATCTGCGCGCCGGGCAGCTTGGCTTTCAATGCTTCCTCGAAGCCTTTGCGCCGGATGACGCAAACCTCGACGAATTCGCAGTTGAGAACGCCGATGGTCGGCGCGTCCATTTTCTCGGCGAGGAAATAATCAGCGGCGGCATCGCCCAGCTTGAAGCCGAAGTCATAGGGATCGCCGACGGCGTAGGCCGAGACGAATTCCTTCATGTCCTCTTCGCCGAGGCAGGTGTTGTAGCAAACGACCGGGATACCGGCGTCATGGGCACGCTGGATGGCGCGATAGGACCCATCGGCCGAAACCGGCGAAACGATGATCGCCTGGACGCCGGCAGAGATCAGCGCGTCGATGAAGGACGATTCCTTGCTGACATCGCCCTGCGCGTTGGTCTCGATGATCTCGAGCTTGCGCCCGGCATCAGCCGCGCCGGTCTGGATGCCCTTTCGCACTCCGGCATAGAAGCCCTGCGCATCCATATAGATCGCGCC
This sequence comes from Sinorhizobium sp. GQ132, assembly GCF_059758575.1. Classification (NCBI taxonomy): domain Bacteria; kingdom Pseudomonadati; phylum Pseudomonadota; class Alphaproteobacteria; order Hyphomicrobiales; family Rhizobiaceae; genus Sinorhizobium; species Sinorhizobium sp. GQ132. The sequence goes on from NZ_JCAXDX010000001.1 coordinate 661,343, forward strand.
GACTTTCAGACCGTTGTCTTGTGCTGAAACGGACGCGGCAGCCGCACTAAAGGCCAATACAGTCATTGCCGTCAAAGCGGCGGTTTTCATGAGCTTCATGTGCTCCTCCAAAGGAATCTTATCTTGTGATGCGTGGTCGAATTGGTCGCGATCCCGCTCCTCCGGCGGAACGCGGTTAAAATACCGTTGATCATATCATTGTCAATATAAATACGATTTATTTTACGGCGATGAGTCGTTGGAGATTGCGTCATCGAGATCGGTGCAGGTAGGCTGATTTACGTTCATCTCGAATTTTGCTATTTATGTCAGTTAGTTACACGCTCACCATGCTCAAATATTTAGCAGTAGCGGGAATAAAAAGGCTTGATATAAATACTATTTATTTTTAGATTGGCCCCGAATGCAATATCCCGGCGCTTCATGCCGGCAACCTGACGCGGCAGACTGCCGTCTGGGGGAGAGTAAGATGACAGTGGCACGGTCGGCGGGAATGATTTCCTCCAAGGGCTTTCCCATCGCCGACAGCGGCAAGCGAAGTGTTCGTGAAGCACTCCTCCAGCAACTTGTCGATATGATCATTTCCGGTGAGATGGCCGAAGGCTCAATCCTGCCGAACGAAGCCGATCTGACTGACAAGTTCGGTGTCAGCCGCACGACACTGCGAGAAGTCATGCAATACCTCTCTGCTCTTGGCATGGTCCGCTCGCGCACGCGGGCGGGAACGACAATACTGCCACGGGAGAACTGGAATTATCTGGACCCATTGGTGCTGGACGCGACGCTCAAGTTCGGTGCTGACGAACATTTCTACATATCGCTGATCGATGCGCGACAGTTGCTGGAACCGGCCGCAGCAGCTCAGGCAGCCGCTAACGCAACGGCGCGTCAGCTGTTCCAGATTTCGAAAGCATTCGAGGAAATGGTCGAGGCCAATGCGCGTGACACCGAAGAATGGAGCCGCGCAGATCTCGACTTCCACACCGCCATTATCAACGCGAGCGGCAATTGGGTCTACCGACAGTTTGCCACCGCGATCCGCGCGGCACTGCTTGCCAGCTTCCGGCTGACCAATCGCGCAAGCCAGTCCCACGAACAGGCGATATCGAAGCACCAGGATGTACTGGAAGCGATTAGGATGCGGCAGCCCGACGTCGCGCGCCACGCAATGGAACAATTGATCGGCGTCGCGCGAATCGAGGTCGTCGAGGCTTTGCGAAATGCACAATTGTGAGAGCTCTGTGCGATGGCAAGTGCTGTCGTATTTAAGACAGTGATTGACCTTGGCTCTTCCGGTCAGATAAAGCCCGATCGGTAACGTTGATAGTCTCGAACCTAAAATCGACGCGGAATCGCTGCGGGGCTCCTAAGACGCCGCAGCCGGCTTTGGGCAAGCCTCGTCCGCGCGCTCGCCGCCGAAACCCACGAAAACTGGATGGAGGCCAATCGCTACATCAACATGGACGACCTGCGAGAACACAAGAAACTCGCACTCTGTCAAGGCCATCACTCAGGACCGGCGCCACCGCCGGCGACGGCCCGAAATGCCTCGGCACGCTCGACCGCGGAGGTAAATTCCAGCGGGCCTGTGATGTGCAACAGCCGCTTGCGGCCCATCTTCTTCAGCCGTCCGCGGCGCGAGCGAAGCCGGCCTTCGCGGGACGATACGCTCCCCCGAGAGCTCCGCAGACGAGCGGCCGAGACGCTCACCCCGCGGGGTGATGCCAGGTCGAGGTTGATCGCCTATAGTAAGAGCCTGGGCTGCTCAGGAACTGCAGGCGGGGGACCTGCAGTCCGGAGCAGGTCTGCCCACTGTGCAGGAGGGGCCGCCATGAGCATCGAAGCTGCAGTCGAGAGCAGGCTTGCCGACCGGATCTATTCCGCATTGCTTCACGAGACGACGTGGCAAAGTTTTCTCGACGGCTTGGCCGCTACGCTTCCGGACGGCCGATCGACCTTGTTCTATCACGACGTCGACAGTGGGGCTGGGGCATGGGAGCTTACATCGGGTCTGCCGGCCGACGTCGTCTCGGACTACGCCAGCCACTATGCGAAGCTCAATCCGTGGATGCCCGCAGCCTCTCGGCGGAAGATCGGGATCGGTGTCGTCGCCGAGCAGATGCTGCCACGCGAGCAATTCGTGAAAACACCCTTCTACAACGACTTCTTTCGACCGATGGTCGGGGAAAGCGCGGTCGGCGTGACGCTCGCCAGAGAGCGCGGACAGTCAATGCTGCTGTCGATTACCACCTCGAGAGCCGATCCCGAGAAGAACCGGGACGTGGCCGATCTGCTGACGCGGTTGGCGCCGCATCTGCGGCGGGCCTTCCGGTACGCCAACCGGCGGAGCGCCGTCGCGTCCGAAATTGGCCGTTCCGTATGTCAGAAGAGTGAGCTGGGCGTCGTCGTCGTCGACGAAGGCGCTCGCGCGATCAATTTCGGCGCCCAGGGCCAGGCGATGGTCGAAGCGGGACGGGTCCTGAGGCTGACCCCCGGGGGAAAACTGCATATCCGGGACAGCGATGCTGACGCGGCACTCCATGGGATGCTCCGCCGCGGCTTCGACGGAGAGACGGCCACGACCTTCGTCCTCGGTTCGACGAAGCTCACGCTCATTCGCACGTGCAAGGACTGCGAGTCTGCCTATTTCGAAGGCCCTTCCGTGATCGTGCTGATCGAATCCCAAGCAAAGGAGCCGCCCCTGGATCTCAGGGGATTTGCAAGCGCGAATGGTCTGACGGCCACGGAGTTGCGGGCAATGCAGGGTCTGATCTCGGGGCAGAATGCGGCGCGGATCGCCGATGCCGCCGGCATCTCGCGGGAGACGGTCAGGACCCAGGTGAAGAGCCTCTACGGCAAGCTCGGCGTTAGAAGCCAGATGGAGCTTCTTCGAATAAGCGGGCTGCTGCGAATGGAAAACTGACAATCGCTGGCGGGGGAAACGATGGCGACAATAGAGAGCCCGACCCAGTCGGGTCGTGGGAAGCGCTGGGGAACGAAAATCATGTACTCTTTGATTGCGGGCGCTGCCTCGCTTGGCACGGCGATGGCGGAGCCGAGATGGAAGATGCTGCCGGAAACGCCGGACCTTCCCGCAGCAGGGCGCGAGGGAGAGGCGCCGGTGAACGGCATCAAGATCTGGCATGCGGTCTACGGCAGCGGCGAGCCCGTCATCATGCTCCACGGCGGACTCGGCAATTCGAGCTATTGGGGAAACCAGATTTCCACGCTCGCCGGCTCCTATCAGGTCATCGTCATGGACAGCCGCGGCCATGGCCGCAGCACCCGGGATGAACGACCCTTGAGCTATGACCTCATGGCAACCGATGTGGTGGCGCTGATGGATTTCCTCGGCCTGCAGAAAGCCACCATCGTCGGCTGGAGCGACGGTGCGATCATCGGCCTGAAGCTCGCGATAGACCATGCGGAACGCATAAGCAGGGTGTTCGCTTTCGCAGCGAACAGCAAGCCGTCAGGCCTCTACCCACTGGACCAAAACGTGTTGTTCAAAGCCTATCTCGACAGGGCGCGCGAAGAATATGTGAAACTGTCTCCCACACCGGGCGCCTACGGCGACTTCCGTGAGCAGATGGACCGGATGTGGGAATCGCAACCGAACCTCACCGCAGAGGCTCTCGGCAGCATCGCCGTTCCCGTCTGGGTCGTGGATGGTGACCATGAGGAGGTCGTCAGGCGAGAAGACACGCTGTTCATCGCGGACAGCATTCCCGCAGCGGGTTTATTGATCCAGCCGGAAGTCAGCCATTTTTCGCTGCTTCAGGATCCGGAGCAATTTACCGATCACATCCTGCATTTCCTGGGCCGGGAATGAGGGGGCGTCGCGGCGATTGCAGCCCGGCCGTCATATGACGGTCGGGCTGCAACCGGACTCTCGTTCTGGCCCCGGCGTCTTTCAGGAAAAGCTGAGTGCCCGGTCGCCCTGCTCGTCCCTGATGCGCGTCGGCAGGCCGATACGGTTCAGGAGGTCGAGGAAGGGCCGGGGCGGCAGTTCTTCGACATTTGCCATCTGCTTCACATCCCACTCGCCGCTGGCGATCAGCATCGCGGCGGCCACCGGCGGAACGCCGGCCGTATAGGAGATGCCCTGCGAGCCCACTTCCTCATAGGCTTGCCTGTGGTCGGCGACGTTGTAGATGAACACCTCGTGTTCCCTGCCGTCCTTGAGGCCCTTCACGAAATCGCCGATGCAGGTCTCGCCCTCGTAGCCGGGCGCGAGCGACGCCGGGTCCGGCAGGACTGCCTTGACCACCTTCAGCGGCACCACCTCGAGGCCCTCGGCCGTCTTGACCGGCTGCTCTGACAGGAGGCCCAGGTTCTTCAGAACCGTGAAGACGTTGATGTAATGGTCGCCGAAGCCCATCCAGAAACGCACGTCGGCCCCGTCCATGTTCTTCGACAGCGAGTGAACCTCATCATGGCCGGTCATATAGGCCTTGCGCTTGCCGACGACGGGCAGGTCGAACTCCTTGCCGACCTCGAACATCCGGTTCGTCTGCCAGGCGCCCTTCTGCCAGGAATAGACGACGCCGGTAAATTCCCGGAAGTTGATCTCCGGATCGAAATTGGTGGCGAAATATTTGCCGTGGTTGCCGGCATTGATATCGACGATGTCGACATCCGTGATCTTGTCGAAATATTCGTCCTTGGCGAGGCGCGCATAGGCATTGACCACGCCCGGGTCGAAGCCGACGCCGAGAATGGCGGTGATGCCCTTTTCCCTGCATTCGGCGGCGCGCTTCCATTCATAGTTCCCGTACCACGGCGGCGTTTCGCAGATCTTGTTCGGCTCTTCGTGGATCGCGGTGTCCATATAGGCCACACCCGTGTCCATGCATGCGCGCAGCACCGACATGTTGACGAAGGCGGAGCCGACATTGATCACGATCTGAGAGCCGGTGCTCACGATGAGCGCCTTCGTCGCCTCGACGTCGAGCGCGTCGAGCGCATGCGCCTCGAGCTTCACCTCGGTCTTCAGGCTGTTCTTTTCGCGTACGGAGTCGATGATCTTGCGGCACTTGTCGACCGTGCGTGAGGCAACATGAATATCTCCCAATACATCGCTGTTCTGGGCGCATTTGTGCGCCACGACCTGTGCCACGCCACCGGCGCCGATGATGAGAACGTTCTTTTTCATTTCGGGGGATATCTCCTTCTACCCGTTTTGCTTGCGCGAAGCCTCAGGAGAGGCTCTGCTCGTAGTCCGCGTAGGTGAATTCGCGGACGGTCCTGACGCTTCCGTCAAGTTCCCTGATGGCGATCGCCGGCATCTTCACGCCGTTGAACCAGTTCTTCTTGACCATGGTGTAGCCGGCGGCGTCCTGAAACGAGATGCGATCGCCCACCTTCAGCTCTTCGGCGAAGCGGAACTCGCCGAAGACGTCGCCGGCGAGGCAGGACTTGCCGCAGATCATGTAGCTATGCGGCCCCTCGTTCGGCGAAACCTTGGCCGCCTCGCGATAGATCAGCAGGTCAAGCATGTGCGCCTCGATCGAACTGTCGACGATGGCGAGATTCTTGCCGTTATAGAGCGTGTCGAGCACCGTCACTTCGAGAGTCGTGCTCTTGGTAATCGACGCTTCGCCCGGCTCCAGATAGACCTGGACGCCGTAGCGGTCGGAAAATGCCCTGAGGCGCGCCGAAAAGGCCTCGACGGGATAGTCGTCCCCGGTGAAGTGAATGCCGCCGCCGAGGCTTACCCAATCGACGCGGGCGATGAGCGAGCCGAACCTTTCCTCGATCCGCGCGAGCATCCGGTCGAAGAGACCGAAATCCTTGTTCTCGCAATTGTTGTGGATCATGAAGCCGTTGATCCGGTCCATGACGCGCTCGACCTTCGCCACGTCCCACTCGCCGAGCCGGCTAAAGGGACGCGCCGGATCGGCCAGGTCGAAGCTCGAGGAACTGACCTGAGGGTTGAGCCGCAGTCCGCGCGCGATGCCCGCCGCCTTGTCGGCAAAACGCTCCAATTGCGAGATCGAGTTGAAGATGATCTTGTCGGCGTGAGAGACCACTTCGTCGATCTCGTTGTCGCCATAGGCGACACTATAGGCATGGGTTTCCTTGCCGAACCGCTCGCGGCCGAGCCTCACCTCGAAAAGCGAGGAAGACGTGGTGCCGTCCATATGGTCGCGCATGAGGTCGAAAACCGACCAGGTGGCGAAGCACTTCAGCGCCAGCAAAGCCTTGGCGCCGGATTTCTCGCGCACGTGGGCGATCCTTTCCATGTTGCGAGTAAGCTTGGCTTTGTCGATGAGGTAGTATGGGGTCTCGATCAAGGCAGGACCTGTCTGTTCTTAAATCCGAAACGGTCCTCCTAGGAAAACGTGGCCGTTTGCGCAACCCGGCTCGGCCGGCCGAGACAAAATGCCCGCCCCGTGGCCCTTGCGGGGCGCGCCGTCAAAGGAAGCTGCCTCGCGCGGCAGCCTGGAGCAGCGGGTCGCAAGGGGGATCGGCGAATCCCGCCTCCGCAAGCGCACTCAGCGCCTCCGCGACCTTGTGAAGGCCGTGCGCCTGGGCATGATGCATCAGCCCGCCCCGCCAGCGCGGAAAGCCGTAGCCATGGATCTCCACGAGATCGATATCGGAGGCCCTCAGAGCCGTTCCGTCTTCGAGAATCCGCGTAGCCTCGTTGACCATCGGCCAAAAGATGCAGTCGGCGATGGAGGCCTCGTCCCAAACGCTTCGGGGCCGGACCCGAGCCTCGTCCGCGATGATGCGGGCGACCGTCGCGGAGGGCCGTGGTGTTCGGTCGCCGGGCGCGTAGTCGTACCAGCCGCCGCCGCTCTTCTGGCCGAAGCGCCCGATCTCCGAAAGACGGTCGGCGACCGGCGCAAAAGCCGTCTCGCCGCGGGCGCGGGCGGCACGGCGCTGGAAGGCGGCGATATCGAGCCCGCCGAGGTCCTGCGCCTCGAACGGCCCCATCGGCAGCCCGAAGGCGCGCATGGCGGCATCGACGGCGGCGGGTGTCGCGCCGCCGAGCAGCAGCCGCTCGGCCTGGGCCCGCATCACCTTGAGAATCCGGTTGCCGATGAAACCGTCCGAGATACCCGCGCGCACGGGGATTTTGTTCAGCATCCGCGCCAGCGCGAAACCGGTCGCCAGCACCTCGGGCGCCGTCGCTTGCGTGGGCACGATTTCGAGAAGCTTCATCACCTGCGCGGGGCTGAAGAAATGCAGCCCGAGAAACCGCTCCGGGCTCCCGATGTCCGCGGCGATCCGTTCGGGATCGAGATAGGACGTGTTCGTCGCGAGAATGGCGTCAGCGCGACAGACGGCGGCGAGCCTTCGAAAGACATCGCGCTTCACGTCGAGATCCTCGAAGACCGCCTCGATGATCAGGTCCGCCTCGGCGAGCGCTGTATAATGCGTCGTGCCGGTAACGGCTGCCAGGCGCTCGGCCGCAAGCCTCACGGAGATGCGTCCGCGCTTCACCGCGCCGTTGAAGATTGCGCGCAGCCTGGCAAGCGCCCGTTCCACCGCCGCCTCGTCGCGTTCGACCAGGACGAGCGGAACTCCGGCGTTGAGCAGGACCGCGGCGATGCCGGTTCCCATGGTGCCGCCGCCGATCACCGCCGCCGAACGGATGGGGCGCGGCTCGATGCCGGCTAGCGCCGGCGGACGGCGTGCGGCGCGCTCGGCATGATAAACGTGGCGCAGCGGGTTGCCGGTGGCGACGACGGCGACCCCGTCTCTATGCACGATGCTGAGGGGCACGATGCTCGTCCTCCGTGCGTCATGATTGACCGGCGGGTCGGTCCATGCAAGGCTTTTATGGGCGGGACCAGAGGGTGCAGGGAGGAAACATGTCCGATTCCGACACCGTGCTGTCGGCGCTTGAAGCCGGCGTCCTGCGCCTGACGCTCAACCGGCCCGACAAGCTCAATGCCTTCAACGAGGAAATGCATCTGGCACTGCGCGCCGGCTTCGAGCGCGCCGGATCGGACGACGATGTGCGTGCCGTGATGCTGACGGGAGCGGGACGCGGCTTTTCCGCGGGCCAGGATCTCGGCGACCGCGATCCCCGCAAGGGCGGCACGCCGGACCTCGGCCACACGATCGAGACCTTCTACAATCCGCTCCTGAAGCTGATCCGAAGCCTGGAAAAGCCGGTCGTCTGCGCCGTCAACGGGGTTGCCGCCGGGGCCGGCGCCAACATCGCCTTCGCCTGCGACATCACGCTTGCCGCCCGCTCCGCCCGCTTCATTCAGGCCTTCGCGAAAATCGGACTGGTGCCCGATTCCGGCGGAACCTGGAGCCTGCCGCGGCTCGTCGGCGAAGCGCGAGCCAAGGCGCTGGCGATGACGGCCGAACCGCTGGACGCAGACACGGCGGCGAGCTGGGGCCTGATCTGGCGCGCCGTCGACGACGCGGCGCTGATGGACGAGGCCTCCGCACTTGCCGTGCGGCTCGCTGCCGGGCCGACCAGGGGGCTCGGTCTGACCAAGCGCGCGATCCACGCCGCCGCCACCCATTCCTTCGACGAACAACTCACCCTCGAACGCGACCTGCAGCGCGAAGCCGGCCGCAGCGCCGACTATGCAGAGGGCGTGGCAGCCTTCCTGGAGAAGCGCAACCCGAAATTCAGGGGTCGCTGACCGATGCGGTGGACCTTGACGCCGGGCACCCCCTCTGAATTGGATCGGCAGGGCGGAGAGGGTATCGACGCCATCCGGTCGGTGTCCGTCTACTCCCCAACATCCCGCCCCGTTTCCGCGACCGTCTTCAGCCGATGGGCGAATTCCCGCCGAAGCGTGCGGCGCAGCTCGGCCGCCTGGTGGCGGCGTTTTTCGGTTGCCGTCTCCGGATGGTACTCCGGGACCGTGACGGGACGGCCCGCTTCGTCGACGGCGACCATGGTGAAATAGCAGGAATTGGTGTGCCGCCGCGTGCCCGCCCGGATGTTTTCCGCCTCCACCCTTATTCCGACCTCCATCGAGGTACGGCCGGCATAGTTGATCGCCGCGCGGAAGGTGACGAGTTCGCCGACATGGATCGGCTCCTTGAAGATCACCTGGTCGACCGAGAGCGTCACCGCATATTGCTTGGAAAAGCGCGACGCGCAGGAGAAGGCCACTCGGTCGAGCAGGTTCAATAGCGCACCGCCATGCACCTTGCCGCTGAAATTCGCCATGTCCGGCGTCATCAGGACGGTCATCACCAGATGCCGCGTCTCCTGCTCCGTCATCATTCTTCCCCGCTTCCGGTCTTCGCCACCATGGTCAATACATCATATTGGGCGACGGTTGCGCCAGTCTGATTGGCGACGCGGCAGTCCCATCGCACCTCCCCATAGTCGGCATTCATTCGCGGGCTGATCTCCTTGCAGGTGAGGCGGACCTGAAGCGTGTCGCCGGGATAGACGGGCGTCAGGAAGCGCAGCCCGTCGACGCCGTAATTTGCGAGCACCGGCCCCGGGGCGGGATCGACGAAGAGACCGGCGGCCAGGGAAACGACGAGATAACCATGCGCGACGCGCCCGTCGAAGAACGGATTGGCGCGGGCGGTCTCCTCGTCCATATGCGCGTAGAACGTATCGCCGGTGAACTCGGCGAAATGCTCGATGTCTTCGAGCCTGACGGTGCGCGTCGCCGTGACGATCTGGTCGCCGACCCGCAGCTCTGCCAGCGACTTGCGGAAGGGGTGCTCGCCCCCGGCTCGCGCCGGCGCACCCTCCATCCAGCGGCCGGTGACCGCCGAGACGAGAGCCGGCGCGCCCTGAACGGCCGTGCGCTGCATGTAGTGCCTGACGCCCCGCATGCCGCCCAGTTCCTCGCCGCCGCCCGCCCGGCCCGGGCCGCCATGGACGAGACCAGGCAAGGGCGAGCCGTGCCCGGTCGAAGATTTGGCGCTCAGGCGGTTGCCGATCATCACACGGCCATGGAAGGGCGCCATGCCGATCACCAGCTCCTGCGCAATATCGGGATCATTGGTAAAGACGGAGGTGACGAGACTCCCCCTTCCGCGCCGGACGAGTTCAACCGCCTCTTCCGCCGTATCATAGGGCATGATCGTGCTCACGGGGCCGAAGGCCTCGACGTCGTGAACCGACCGCGCTGCGCCGGGACGATCGCAATAGAGAAGAACGGGATTGAGGAAAGCCCCCGCCTCCGCATCACCGGAGACGAGCTGCGGCCTTGCCGGATCGCCCGCAACGATCTCTGCATCCGTTGTGAGATCGCGGATGCGCGCCCTCACCTCTTCACGCTGGCCGAGGCTTGCGAGCGGCCCCATCCGCACGTTCTCGTCGGCGGGATCGCCGAGCGGAACCTTGGCAAGCCGCTCGCCGAGAGCGGCGACCAGCGCGTCGCAATGGCCCCGCGGCGCCATCACCCGGCGAATGGCCGTGCATTTCTGCCCGGCCTTGGACGTCATCTCGCGGGCGACTTCGCGAACGAAAAGATCGAATTCCTCCGTTCCAGGGGCCGCATCGAGCCCAAGGACAGCCGCATTGAGGCTATCGGCTTCCATGGTGAAGCGCACCGAATTGCCGACGATCGCGGGATGGGTCTTGAGCTTGCGCCCGGTCGTGGCCGAACCGGTGAAGGTCAACACGTCCTGGTCGCCGACATGATCCAGAAGATCGCCCGAGGAGCCGCAGACGAGCTGGAGCGCGCCTTCCGGAAGCAAACCGGTGTCGACGATCCGCCGCACCACCAGCTCGGCGAGATAGGCGGTCTGGCTCGCAGGCTTGACGATCGCAGGCATCCCCGCCAGCAGCGTCGGCGCGAGCTTTTCGAGCATGCCCCAGCAGGGAAAGTTGAAGGCATTGATGTGCACCGCGATGCCCTGAAACGGTGTCAGGATATGTTGGGCGGAAAACGTATCGTCGCGTGACAGCGCCTCGACGCCGCCATCGAGGAGGACGCGGCTGTTCGGTAGCTCCCGCCTGCCCTTCGAGGCATAGGAGAAAAGTGTCCCGATGCCGCCTTCGATGTCGATCCAGCTGTCCGCACGCGTGGCGCCGGTGGCGGTGGAGAGCGCATAGAATTCCTCCTTGCGCTCCATCAGTGACTGGGCAAGCGCCTTCAGCATCATCGCCCGCTCGTGGAACGACATCCGGCGAAGCGCCGGCCCGCCCTTTTTGCGTCCGTAGGCAAGCGCGGCGGCGAAATCGATGCCGCCGGAATCGACGAGCGCCACCGGCGCGCCGGTCGCGGCGTCGCAAAGGGTCACGCCGTCCTTCGCTCCGCGCATCCAGGTGCCGGCGATATAGCTTTCGAGCCGGCGCGGCCGGTCCGCCACTGCGTTCATCGGATGGTCCTCCCGTCAGTTCAGCTTCAGCGTCGGCTCGGCATCGGCGGTCACTGATCGTAGCTGACCACGATCCGGTCGCTGAGCGGATAGGATTGGCAGGTCAGCACATAGCCCTGCTCTACCTCGTAGTCCTCGAGCGCGTTGTTGCTCTCCATCTCCACCTCGCCTTCAAGCACCTTGGCGCGGCATGAGGAGCAGACCCCCGCCTTGCAGGCAAATGGTGCGTCCATGCTGTTTTCGAGCGCCGCTTCGAGCAGGCTCAGCCCCTCTTTCGGAAAGGTGAAGCTGCGCGTGGCGCCGTCGAGTATCACGGTCGCCTCGCAGCGCGCCCGGCTATCGGCGCCGGCGGCGCTTTCGACCTTGCGCCGGGCACGGCCGGGCTGGGAGGAGGCGAACAGCTCGAACTTGATCCGATCGTCGCCAAGGCCATGCGCGCGAAGTGCTGCGGCAACCGCGAGCATCATCGGCTCAGGCCCGCAGATGAAGGCGGTATCGGCCGACCTTACATCGATCCAGCTCCGGAAGAGGGCAGTGCATTTTTCCTGATCGAGGCGCCCGCTGAACAGGTCCACCTCCTGGGCTTCGTTCTCGAGGATGTGCAGAACGGAAAGCCGCCCCAGATAGAGGTTCTTGAGGTCGTCCAGTTCCTCGCGGAACATGATGGAGCTGAAGTGGCGGTTGGCATAGACAAGCGTGAATGCGGACCGCGGCTCCCGCGCGAGCACCGTCTTGATGAGCGAGAGCACCGGCGTGATGCCGCTGCCGCCCGCAAAGCCGAGATAGTGTCTGGCGGCCTCCGGCTCGATAGGCGTGAAGAAGGCCCCCATCGGCGGCATGGCTTCCAGCGTGTCGCCGGGCGCGAGCTCCTCATTCGCCCAGCTGGAGAAGCAGCCGTCATCGACGCGCTTGATGCCCACCTTCAGGGCGCCTTCGTCGAGACCGGCGCAGATCGAATACGAACGGCGCAGCTCCTCGCCGCCGAAGAGGCGGCGGAACGTCAGATATTGCCCCTGCTTGAAATCGAAGGCGGCGCGGTCCTCCTCGCGCGACTCGAGCGTCACGACCACGGCATCGCGCGTATCGCGCCGGACGTCGATGACCTGAAGAGGATAAAAGCGTGCCATGTGAGCGTTCTTCCCGCCTCGCATTCAGATGCATTTGAAATAATCGAAGGGCTCCAGACAGTCCCGGCAGCGATAGCTCGCCTTGCAGGGCGTCGATCCGAACTGGCTGACCTTTTCGGTCCGGGCGGAGCCGCAACGCGGACAGGAGACCGTCTGCGCCGCGCCGCCCGAGAGGCCTTCGATCCGTTTCAACAGCCTGCCCTCGGCTCCGGTGCCGTCGACGGGGGCCGCAATGCCGTAGCTTTCAAGCTTTTCGCGGCCCTCGGCGCTGATCCAGTCGGTGGTCCATGCGGGCGAGAGCTGGCGTTCGAGCCTGACACTCACGATGCCGTTCTCCTTGAGCTGCCGCTCGATATCGAGATTGATGACCGCCGTGGCGGGACAGCCCGAATAGGTCGGCGTCACCGTCACCACCAGCGTTTCGCCATCCCAGCCGACGTTGCGGACGATGCCGAGGTCGGTCACGGAGATGACCGGAATTTCCGGGTCCGGCACTTGCGAGAGCCAGTGCCACACATCCGCGATCGAGGGGCGTATCGCCGTTGCCATGTGAGCCTCCTACCAGCTGGCGCCGGGATAGGCGCGCTGCAGGAACTGCATCTCGGCGAGCACATAACCGAGATGCTCCGTATGGAGGCCGCGCTTGCCGCCCCCGTGCATATAGCGGTCCTCCGGTTTTTCGAGCGTCGCCGCGCGAAGTGTCTCGGCGGCCAGCGCCTCCCAATCGGCCCTCAAGCTCTCCGGTTCCGGCGCGACGCCGGCAGCCGCAAGGGCGAGGTCGTGCGCCTCGCTCACGAACATCTCGCCGGTATAGGCCCAGAGATCGTCCAGTGCCTCCTGCATCCGGGCGTGGCTTTCCGCCGTTCCGTCGCCGAGGCGGATCACGAGATCGCGGCTCCGTTCGAGATGATAGGCCACCTCCTTCGACGCCTTCTCGGCTATCCCGGCAATGCGCGGCTCGCGGGAGCCGCGAAGGCCTTTCAGTGCGAGATAGTGCCATGCATCGAACAGGAACTGGCGCATCAGCGTCTCGCCGTAACCGCCGTTTGGCCGCTCGGTAAGCAGCAGGTTGCGGAAGTCTCGCACGTCGCGGAGATAGGCAAGATCGTCCGCGCTGCGGCCCCTTCCCTCGACCTCGCCTGCAAGGCCGAGCCAGAGCTGCGCCTGGCCGATGAGGTCGAGTGCCGTGTTGGCGAGCGCGATGTCCTCTTCGAGAGCCGGGGCGTGGCCGCACCATTCCGAAAGGCGATGGCCGAGGATCAGCGTATTGTCGCCCATGCCGAGCAGGAAATCGAAAAGCGCGGCCCGGTCGACGGCCGCCTGCATCGCGGTTGTCTGAACCATCACATATGCCCTGCCTCATCCGGAATGTCGAAGAAAGTCGGGTGACGGTAGACCTTCGCATTCGCAGGTTCGAACAACGGGCCCTTTTCCGAGGGCGCGCTTGCCGCTATGTCGCTCGAACGCACCACCCAGATGCTGACGCCCTCGTTGCGGCGGGTGTAGACGTCACGGGCGTTGTTGATCGCCATTTCGGCATCCGGCGCGTGCAGGCTGCCGACATGGCGATGGCTCAGGCCGTGCTGGCCGCGGATGAAGACTTCCCAGAGGGGCCATTCGCTGGACATAACGCTTCGCTCCCGATGTTCATTCGGCGGCGACCGGCTGCGCGCGACGTGCGGCCTTTTCGGCATGCGCCGTCAGGCCGTCCCGGAACCAGGCGCCCTCCTCCCAGGCCGTCCTGCGCGCGCCGAGACGCTCGGCATTACAGGGGCCATTGCCGGCGATCACCTCGAAAAATTCGTTCCAGTCCGGCTCGCCGAAATCGTAGCCGCCTTTTTCCTCGTTCCACTTCAGATTCGGATCGGGGATGGTCAGTCCGAGATATTCTGCCTGTGGTACCGTCTGGTCGACGAATTTCCGTCTGAGTTCGTCGTTGGAGTTCTGCTTGATCTTCCAGGCCATCGACTGGGCCGAGTGGACCGAGGCGTCGTCCGACGGGCCGAACATCATCAGCGACGGCCACCACCAGCGGTTCAGCGCGTCCTGCACCATGGCCTTCTGGGCAGGCGTGCCCTTCATCATCTTGATCAGGATGTCGTAGCCCTGCCGCTGATGGAAGCTCTCTTCCTTGCAGATGCGGATCATCGCGCGCGAATAGGGTCCGTAGGAACAGCGCTGCAGCGGCACCTGATTCATGATCGCCGCGCCGTCGACGAGCCAACCGATGGCACCGATATCCGCCCAGCTGAGCGTCGGATAATTGAAGATCGACGAATACTTGGCCTTGCCGGAATGGAGCTGCTCGTAAAGCGCGTCGCGGCTCACCCCCAGCGTCTCGGCGGCGCAGTAGAGGTAGAGACCATGCCCCGCCTCGTCCTGAACCTTGGCGAGCAGGATCGCCTTGCGCTCCAGCGTCGGCGCACGGGTGATCCAGTTGCCTTCGGGAAGCTGGCCGACGATCTCGGAATGGGCGTGCTGGCTGATCTGGCGGATGAGCGTCTTGCGATAGCCTTCGGGCATCCTTTCCTTCGGCTCGATCTTCTGACCCGCGTCGATCCGCTCCTGGAAAGCGCGCTCTTGCGGGTCCATATCATCGCGGCTTTTGACCCGCGGGGCATCCGTCTTCACCATCTGAGCATACATGCTGCTCTCTCCTCCGCCAGGGGCGTTCGGGAGTGATGTCGATGCAGTTCCTTTTGACCGATCGGTTAGAATTTAGCGCAGGACATGTCACACTTCAACGTCGTTTACACATTTTTCTGTGACATTTAATGAATGAGATGGGGCGGGTATTTTCGTCCGTCTTCGTACGCGTCGCAGGAATGAGGAACGAAGGAGCGCGGCAGGTCAACCGGGGCCGCCGGCTTTCCCAGGCGCAGCTTCGCCGCTCAGCATTTGAAGCCGATGCTCCGTCGCCCCGGTCGTCTTCGGCAGCGGACCCGTGAGCGTGACGCAGCTCCGCCCGACATGCAGGTCCGCCCGGGGAGAAAGGCTGCGGTACAGCCGGGCGAACAGGCGGCGGGCTTCGTCCCCCGGCCAATCGGCGGGCAGAATTTCGGCTGGCAGGCGCGGCTCGCGGAGCGTCACGAAGCGGAACTGGTGTACCATGAGTAGGCGTGCAGAGAGGCACTCAGCGGGAGCAATCGCCGTAGCGGTATCCGGAAGATCGGCGAGCCTGCCGAAGCAGGCAAGGAACCGCCGGTAGGCCTGCGCGTGAGGTGCAAGGTCCCAACAGTCCGAGGCAAAGGCCTTCAACTCGCTCGCGCCCTGGGCAGGCTCCGCGCGGAAGACGACGGCGGGCATGATCGCGCTCGGAAACGGCCGCACGCCGACCGCGAGCCGGGGGCCCAGGCGCGCGTGACCGGAGCGCTCGAGCACCTGCATCCGCTCCTCGGCCGACGAACCCATCAGCTGGACGAAGTGCCAGCTCGCTTCCTCCGGAGGTCCGAAGATCACCTGCGCCGCCGCGGCGAATTCCGCGCGTGCGGCATCCGTCAGCCGATAGAAGCTGCGCCGTCCCTCCCGCTCTCCGGCGAGCTGGCCGGCGGCGACGAGACGGGATACGGCGGTTCTCACAAGCGTCTCGCTGATGCCGACTCCGGCGCAGATCTCGATCAGGTTGCCGATCCAGATCGCGCCGCCGCGCGGCTCCACCACGTCGCCATAGATGGTGACGATGAAGCTTGCGGCCCTGAGCGGCGTTTCATCCAGAATTGCCCGGATGATCCTAGAGCCCTGCTCTGCCGAATTTTCGCCGTTCGCCTGCATCCGACCGCCTTCCGAGCCCCACCCGCTGCGTGTTTTTAAACCGTAGCCGATTAAAGAACAAAAACATGCAGCAGATCAAAGAAAGCCAGCGCCGCGCGTCTGATCAGATGCGCGGCGCTGGCGTGAACGGTGCCGAGCCTGTTGCGGTGTTCGCAACCGGCAGGGCCAATGCGGCGGGTGGCCTTATGCCGTTATTTCACCAGGGTCAGCTTCACGCTGGCAATTCCAACAGCGACATTCAGTCCGGTCTGGCCGTCAATCTTCACCGGCTGCAGCGCGATTTCCTTTTTCGAGCCGACCAGGGATTTCGCGCCCAGCCCGAGTCCGGCTGCGAATTCGGCGGAAAGGCCGGAATAGTTGCCGGCAAGAGCGCCCTTGAGCTTGGTTTTGGGCTTCGCGTAGACCGACCACACGACGCGGCTCTCCGCCGTCACGCCGATATCGAGGCCCAGCTTGTCGATCGTGCCGCTATATTTGTAAGGCGACTTTTGTCCGTCTGCTTCGAAAACGCACGTCAGCGCTTTCGACGAACCCACGACCAGGCCGATACCTGCCGCAATGTCGCAGGAGAGTGTGCCGCGTTTTACGAACTCGGCCTGAGCCTGCCCCTTGGCCTCCTCGGCCATCGCGCCGGACACTGCGATAGCGCTGAAAGCGAGGCCGCCAACTGTCGCGCGGATCAGGACGTTACGGAATCGTTCAATCATTAATGCTTCCTTACTGTGGGTTATGGCCTTTGAGTCAGGCATTGTCGAAAGCAGGCTTGAAGCCGCCAAGACCAGTTCGGAAAGCGCTGCCTGTCGCAAAACATCTTGCCTGCGTGCGCTCCGTATAGCCGCTGTCCCACATCTCCCAGACCACGTCTATTGGACTACGGGCTTGCGCCCGGTCTTAGGCCTTCACCATGAAAACCCAGAAATCTCGAGTGCGGCGGTTGCGCCAGTCCGCATAACGATGCGGCCCCGGAACCGATCGGTTCCGGGGCCGTCTGGTCGCCTGACCGGGAGAAGAAATCAGGCGGCCGCTACCTTCTTCGTCACACGCGCCCATTCCGGAATCCAGTCGCGGTGCGCCGCCAGCAGATCGTCCACGAGCGACCAGATCTGGTCGAGATCGAGCTCGGCGGCGGTATGCGGATCCATCATCGCCGCGTGATAGAGGTGCTCGCGGTTCTCGGTGACGAGCGCCTGGACAGTCAGCTCCTGGACGTTGATGTTGGTGCGGATCAGGGCCGTGAGCTGCGGCGGCAAGGCGCCGATATAGGTCGGCTGGATGCCGGACGAATCGACGAGGCAGGGCACTTCCGCCGCACAGTTTTCCGGCAGCGAGGTGATGCAGCCATTGTTCCTGAGGTTGCCGTAGATGACCGAAGGTTCGCCGGTCCAGACCGAATTCATGATCGAGGAGGCATATTCACGGCTCTCCGCGACTTCGATCGTCTCGGCTTCCTTGAAGGCGGCCGCCTGTCCCTTCCAGCGCTCGATCTGCTCGACGCAGCGCTTTGGATATTCATCGAGCGGAATGCCGAATTTCTCGATCAGATCGGGGCGCCCGTCCTTGATGAAGTAGGGCGTGTACTCGGCGAAATGCTCCGAGCTCTCGGTGACGAAGTAGCCGAGCCGCGTCAGCATTTCGTAGCGCACCTTGTTCGGGCAGCGCGGATTCCAGTGGCTGGGCTTCGGGAAACGGCCCTCGCGGTAGCCGCGGATCAGGTCCGGATAGAGATCGCGATAGCTGCCGTCCTTCTGACGGTGCTCGAACTTGAGATAAAACGCCATGTGATTGATGCCGGCGGCGCGGTAGCGGATCTCTTCGACTGGAATGTCGAGGTCCCGGGCAAGCTCGAAAGCCGTGCCCTGCACCGAATGGCAGAGGCCCACCTGTTTGATCGCCGGATATTTCTCGGCGATCGCCCAGGTGTTTATCGCCATCGGATTCACATATTGCAGAAGGATCGCCTCGGGGCAGACCTCGAGCATGTCCTCGCAGATCTTCCACAGATGCGGCACGGTGCGGAGCCCGCGCATGATGCCGCCGACGCCCAGCGTGTCGGCGATCGTCTGACGCAGCCCGTATTTCTTGGGCACTTCGAAATCGGTGACGGTGCAAGGCTCGTAACCGCCGATCTGGAAAGCGACGACGACGAAGTCCGCTCCTTCCAGAGCCTTGCGCTGGTTCGAATGGGTTTCGATCCTGGCATCGGCGCCAAGAGTGCGCGCGAGTTTGCCGGCGACGATCTCGCTTTCGGCGAGCCGCTCGGGGTTGACGTCCATCAAGGCGATGGTTGCGGCCGAAAGCGCCGGCCGCTGCAAAATGTCGCCGATGATGTTCTTCATGAAAACGGTGGAACCGGCGCCGATGAAAGTAATCCTGGGTCGTCTCGTCATGGGATAGCCTCTGTTTGAATTCACGCGGCCACTTCGAAGGCGGCCTTAACCAGCCGCTTCGTGTAGGCAGTCTTGGGATTGTTGAGGATTTCGCTCACCGGCCCCTCTTCGACGATCTTGCCTTCCTGCATGACGACCACGCGGTGGCAGAGCGCGCGCACGACCTTCAGGTCGTGGGAGATGAAGAGATAGCTCAGACCGCGCTCGTCCTGCAGCCGGCGCAGGAGTTCGATGATCTGCGCCTGCACCGAAAGGTCGAGCGCCGAGGTCGGCTCGTCGAGCAGGATGAATTCCGGTTCCAGCGCGACGGCCCGGGCGATCGCGATGCGCTGGCGCTGGCCGCCTGAGAATTCGTGCGGGAAGCGCGAAAGGATGTTCGACGGCATGCCGGCGCTGACGAGCGCGTCCTCGACGCGCTTCAGCCTGTCCTTTCGGTTTTCACCGATGCCGTTGACGATCAGACCCTCCTCTATGATCTGGCCGACCGACATTCGCGGGTTGAGCGAGGAGAAGGGATCCTGAAAGACGATCTGGATCTTCGAGCGAAGCGGCCGCATGCCCTTGCGGTCCTTGTCGTGGATCGGCTCGCCTTCGAAATAGATCTCCCCGCCATCGGTGTTGAGAAGCCGGATCAGGGCCTGACCGAAAGTGGTCTTGCCGGAACCGGACTCGCCCACCAGCCCGAGCGTTTCGTGCCGGCGAAGATTGAGGCTGAGCCCGTCGACCGCGACGAGCTCTTTGAAATCCGGCCTGAAGAACCCACCCTTCTTCAAAGTGAAGGACACACGGACATTGCGGCCGTCGAGCAGGATCGGCGCGTCGTCCGGCAACGGATTGGCAGAACCGGAGGGTTCGGAGGAAAGCAGCCGCCGCGTATAGGCATGCTGCGGATCGGCAAACAGCGCCTCCGTCGTATTGTGTTCCTTCACCTCGCCGAGCTGCATGACATAGACGTAATCGGAGAATTGGCGGACCACCGTCAGGTCATGGGTGATCAGGATCACCGCCATGCCGAGCTCCTGCTGCAGCTTGCGGATGAGGTTGAGAATTTGCGCTTGCACCGTCACGTCGAGCGCCGTCGTCGGCTCGTCGGCAATCAGCACGTCCGGATCGTTGGCAAGCGCCATGGCGATCATCACGCGCTGGCGCTGACCGCCGGAAAGCTGATGCGGATACTGGTTGAGCCGTGCTTCCGGGTCGGGAATCTGGACATGACGCAAGAGCTCCAGCGCCCGCTCGGCGGCGGCGCGCCGGCTGACGCGGCGATGCGCCCGGATCGCCTCGATGATCTGGCTGCCGATCGTGTAGACCGGGTTCAGGGAGCTCATCGGCTCCTGGAAGATCATCGAGATACGATCGCCGCGCAGCGCCCGGCGCTCTCTCTTCGAGAATTTCAACACGTCCCTGCCGTCATATTCGATGCGTGCCTGCGGCGCGATCGTAGCGCGCTTCGACAAGAGCCCCATGACGGTGCGCGCCGTCACCGACTTGCCGGAGCCGGATTCGCCGACGATCGCCACCGTCTCGCCGCGGTAAAGCTGAAAGGAGACATCCTTCACCGCCTCGACGGTGCCGTTCTCGACCTTGAAGGATACCGCCACCTTTCGGGCATCGATCACCGGCCTCGCATCCTTCGTATCGCGGTCGCGCCGTTCCTCGGGTGCCGGGACAACACTTTCGATCGTTACCATCGGCATGCTCCTCAATAGGGGTCGATTGCGTCGCGCAGGCCGTCGCCCAGCGCATTGAAGGCGAAAACGGTGACGAGCACGAAGGCGACGGGCGAGAGGATCCAGGGATAGGAACCGATCGCGGAATAATTCGCCGTGTCCTGCAGCATCAGCCCCCAGGAGATCAGCGGCGGCTTGACCGCAAAGCCGAGGAAACCGAGGAACGATTCGAGCAGCACCACCTGCGGGATGGCGAGCGTCACCGCGACGATGACGTGGCTCATCACGTTCGGGAAGATGTGCTGGAATATGATGCGTCGGTCCGTGGCGCCGATGGCGATCGCCGCCCGCACA
Source organism: Sinorhizobium sp. GQ132 (assembly GCF_059758575.1). Taxonomy (NCBI): domain Bacteria; kingdom Pseudomonadati; phylum Pseudomonadota; class Alphaproteobacteria; order Hyphomicrobiales; family Rhizobiaceae; genus Sinorhizobium; species Sinorhizobium sp. GQ132. Next base: position 681,923 of record NZ_JCAXDX010000001.1, read on the forward strand.
TATTCGATCCGGGCAAGCGCCAGGGTCTTGCCGCGCACCTCGCGCGACATCTGCGCCCAGCCGAGCGCGGACATCACGATGATGACGAAGGCGAGAAAGACATTGGTCGGCGCGGTGACCGGGATCAGCGAGGCGAGCGCCAGATAGAGCGGCAATTGCGGGAAGGCGAGCACCAGCTCGACGAAACGCTGCACCCAGGCATCGAAGCGCCCGCCGAAATAGCCGGACACCATGCCGACGGTCGTCCCGACCACGGTGACGATGAAGACGACGGTGAGGGCAATCATCAGCGAGATGCGCGAGCCGTAGAGAATGCGGGAAAGCACATCGCGGCCGAACTTGTCGGTGCCGAGCAGATGCACCGGCGTACCGTCGACGGCGCCGAACAGATGCCGCTCGGCCGGGATCAGCCCGAAGAGCCTGTAGGGTGCGCCCTTGACGAAGAAGCCGAGGACCTGCGGGTTGTCGTAATCCGGTCCGATGATCGGCTGGAAGGTGACCGGATCGAGCTCTTCCGTCTCCCGCACCGGATAGCTCCTCGGCGGAAAGACGAAATTGCCCTCCTTGTCCCGGAAGCTGATCGTCTGCGGCTGCGCGAAGGCCACGTCCGTCGCCTTCGGATCAACGGGCGACAGGAACTCGGCGAAGACCGCCATCAGGATCAGAAGGCAGACGAGGACAAGGCCGAGCAGGCCGGTCCAGGAACGCTTCAGCCGCCGCCAGACGAGGGCGGAGTAGCTCTCGTGGTGGTGTTTTTCCTCGGGCTCGATCGCCACCGGAAAAGTGCCTTCGGCTTCGACTGTCATGCGTATACCCCCCCTCCCATGCGCACGCGCGGATCGAGCGCGGCGAGCATCATGTCGGCGATGATGTTGCCGACGATCAGCGTTGCGGAGAGGACCAGCATGAATGTCGCCGTCACGTAGACGTCGCCCACCCACATGGAACCGACGATCGCCGGCCCGACGGTCGGCAGCGCGAAGATGATCGCCGTCTCGATCTCGCCGGTCAGCATGTAGGGAAGCACGACGCCCTGGTACATGATCAGCGGGTGCAAGGCGTTCGGCACCGCATGGCGCATGACGACCGCACCCTCGCTCAGGCCCTTGGCGCGTGCCGTTTCGACATATTGCGCGTTCAGCGTATCGAGGAGATTGCCCCGCATCACCCGCATATTGTAGGCGAGCCCGCCGAAGGTGGCGATCGCCACGACCGGCCAGACATGTTTGACCAGGTCGACGAACTTGTCCCAGGACCAGGGCGCCCCGCCGTAGCGGGCGGAATGGAAGCTGTTGATCTCGCTGACATTGAAATGGAAGACGAGGATATAGACGATGATCAGCGCCATAAGAAAGCGCGGCACCGTCATGCCGAGAAACGATACGGTCGAAAGCAGACTGTCTATCCAGGAATATTGCCGCGTCGCCGCGATGATGCCGAAAGCGATGCCGATCACCGAAGCCAGGATGTGGCAGACGAGCGCCAGCGCCAGCGTTCGCGGCAGGCGCTCGCCGACCACGTCGGCCACGGGCTTGTTGTAGTAGAGGCTGTGGCCGAAATCGCCGCGCGTCACGATGCCCGTTATCCAGTCGACGTACTGGATCGGCAGCGGCTTATCGAGGCCGTGCTCCTTGCGGTAGGCCTGCGCCTGAGCATCCGCCTCCTCGAAAGAAGCGCCGCCCTGATTGATGAGCTGCGAGCGGATGTAGTCGCTGTAATCTCCCGGCGGCGCCTGGATGATGCCGAAGGTCACCACGCTCAGGACGAGCAGCACCGGAATGGCAGAGGCGATTCGGACAAGCAGAAATCTGAACATGCCGTTTCCTTCTGTCTCGAGTTCCGCGAGAGCCATGCCTGTATCGGCTCGCGGCGGCGTGAAGGGCTTGCACCCTCGCCGGCTCCTTTCCTCGGAGCCGGCGGAGGCGGTTCAGCTTCAGTTGATCGGGCCGCTTTCGCCCGGCTTGCCGGGAAGCTGCTCGGGATAGAGTTCGTAGTCGCCCTGCTTGTCGGCGGCAACGTAGACCCGTTCGCGGATGATCGTGTCTTCCGCCCAGTTGAACATGAAGATCGGCGCGCCCGGAGGAATGTTCGAGAAGCGCTTGTTGATGATCAGCGCGCCCGGATACTCCGTCAGGCCGACGGTATCGACATTGGTGGTGGCTACCTTCTGGTATTGCTTCATCAGCTTCGTTCGCTCGTCATTGTCGTTGCTGGCGATGAACTTGTTGACGATGTCGACGAGCTCCTGCTCGTGGGGCATGACATCGACTTCGCCGCCTTCCGGAGCGCGGTGATGCCAGCTCGTGCGCGGGCCGGTCGGGGCGAGCTGAGGCGTGTTCTGCACCACGGAAGCAAATTCGGCCGTGTTGCGATGAATCATCCAGTCGAAGCGGCCGGCATAATTGGCGGCGTCCCGCTGCTTGCCGTCGAGTGCATTGAGGACGACCCGGAGCCCGAGCTTCTCCATCTGCCCGACCATCCCTTCGGCAAGATTACGGTCGGTGCTGTAGTCGGAATTGACGAGCAGAACGATTTCGACGTCGCGGCCGCCAAGCTTGTCGGCCGGGAAATTGACGAAGCCGTTGCCGTCCGTGTCCTTGAGCCCCACCTTTTCGAGAAGCGCCTTGGCGCCTTCGAGATCGTGGGGGTAGTAGATGGTGGAGTTCCGGTCGTAGAAGCTCGTGCCGGAGGAAAGCCCGCCCGGATAGATCGCCGTAAAGGGACCCTTCACCAGGGCTTCGCCAAGCTTCTTGCGGTCGACCGCCATGGTGACGGCCTTGCGGAAGTCCAGGTTGCGGTTGAGCTCTCGCACCGCCTTCGCGCGTTCGTCCGGGTCTCCCCAGCCATTGCCGGAGAAGTTCATGTGCATGTTATAGCCGATGACGCGCGGACCGAAGGCAAGCCGCGCCGGCGCGCTCTCATTGGCGGCGCGCTTCAGCGATTCCACGAAGTTTTCCGGCTGTTCGAGGTTCGAAATATCGCCCGAACCCGCGATCGCCTGCACGTCGCGGTCGGCCCAGGTCGACAGCTTGTAATGGACTTCGTTCAGATAGGGGAGCTGATTGCCGGCCTCGTCGACCTTCCAGTAATAGGGATTGCGGCGCAGCACGATGATGTCGTCAGGACGATAGGCGACCGGCACCCATGCACCCATCACCGGAAGGTTCATATATTCGGCGGGGAAGCCGTTCTTGTATTCGTTGTAGGTCGTGCCGGCATATTTCGGATGCTTGGTCTTGAGGATATGCGACGGGCCGGGGCAGAAGGTACCGTAGGCCATCGCGAAAAGATGCTGGCGCGGGAAGGCCTCCTTGAAGACCCATTCGACCGTATACTGGTCTATCTTCTTGAGGGTCGTGCCCTCGCCGAAGGTTTCGGGCGTCGCCCCGTTCAAGGGTGAAACGCTCGAGTCGAGGACATTGTCCTCCCAGTAGAACATGACGTCATCGGCATCGAAAGGATCGCCGTCCGACCATTTCGCGCCCTCGATCAGATGCATGGTCAGCTTGCGTCCGTCCTCCGACCAATCCCAGCTTTTCGCGAGATTCGGCAGCGGCTCCATATCGTCGGCCTCGACCTGGAAGAGCGGCGCGGTGCGCGTCAGGCACTCGAACATGCCGATGTCGATGCCGCCCCATCCTTGGGTCTGGCCTGCGCTGTAATTCCAGCCTTCCGGCCGGCCGCCGATCACGTGGCGCATGACATCGCCATAAACGCCCATGCCATCGGGCATGTTGCCGGTCTTGTAGACCATGGGTTCCTTCGGAAGCCGCTCGGCCACCGGCGGCAGCTTGCCGGCCTTGACGAATTTCTCGGTGACCCATTCGGGCTCCCTGTATTCGGGCAGCGCCTTGAACTCGAGAATGGAATCGCGCGACACATAGGTGACCTTGCCCTGCGCCGGAAAGGGCGGCTGCTCCGGCACCACGGTCGGCTCGGATGCGAAGGCCTGCACGGCAAAGGCGGATATGCCGATCAGCAGGCTCGCGGTCATATTCAGTCGATGCGTTTTCATGTCCCAGGTTCTCCCTCCTGTCTTCGCCGGGCCGGGGCGGCCGGCGCTCCTCTTCCTTCGTGGCACTCGCGTCTCCTCACGCAGGTGACCTCGCGCATTCCTCAATTTGCGGGCGCTTTGCCCTGCTATCCGCCCCGACCGGGGGATTGCCCCTCATCCGGCCTGCCGGCCACCTTCTCCCCGCGAGTGGGGAGAAGGGGACTAGCAGCGCTCGCCGAAGTCCCCTCTCCCCGCCTGCGGGGAGAGGGTTAGGGTGAGGGGCAATTCCGGGCAGAGATAGCCACTCTTCTACCCAGCCACGCGCAGCTTCGCCGCTTCCTTCTCCGCGCGGATCTCCTCGATCGAGCGCACTTCGCGCCGAGCGGCGCCCTTCCACTCCCGGGTGGCGACCGTGGCGCGGGCGAGCCTTTCCTTGGCAGCGTCGATCGCATGGGCATATTGCGGCAGCCATCTGGCCTGCGCGACGACCATTTCGTCGACCATCTGCCAGACTTCCTCCGGCGTGCAGATGGCGCCGACCAGCGGGTCGTGCAGCACGGCGAGCTTCAGAAGATCGATGTCGCCGGTGATCGCCGCATGAACGGACATGCGCTGGACGTTGACCGACGAGATGCAGGTGGCCGCACAGGCCTCAGGCAATGTGATGCCTGCCACCATGTTGATGCCGAAACGATCGACGAAGCCGGGCGATTCGATGATGGCATCCGCCGGAAGGTTGGTGATCACGCCGTTGTTCTTGACGTTGAAGTGGCCGCGATAGACCCGACCCGTCTCCAGCGCTTCGAGGATGCGGCTCGCATGTTCGTTCGAGCGCCTGATCGTTTCCAGCGGCCGGCCCGCCTCTTCGAGGAAGCGCGGATATTCGGTCTCGAACCAGTTGCGGGTCTCGGTCGAATAGCGGAGATACCCGCCGGTTTCCCCATGGATCCAGTCCGACATGTCGATCCATCTGGAGATCTCGTCCGGACGCTTGCGATACCAGGGCAGGTATTCGGACAGGTGTCCGTTGCTTTCGGTCGAATAGACGCCGAAGCGCTTCAACACGTCGATCCGAAGCTTCTCCTGCTTTGAAAAGACGGGATGCGCCTCGAAGGCGGCGACGAGTTCGTCCTTGCCGACCGTACGGCCGTTGAGGCGGATATCGACGAACCATGTCTGGTGGTTGATGCCGGAGCAGATGTAGTCGAGCTCGCCTTCCCCGGCGCCGAGAATCTCGGCGATCTGCTCGGCCCCGTGCTGGACGCCGTGGCAGAGACCGACCGTGTCGACCTTGCCGTATTCGATCGCCGCCCAAGTGTTCATCGCCATCGGGTTGGCATAGTTGAGGAACTTGGCGCCGGGCTCGGCCACTTCGCGGATGTCCTTGCAGAAATCGAGGATCACCGGAATGTTGCGCTGACCGTAGAGGATGCCGCCGGCGCAGATCGTGTCGCCGACGCATTGGTCGACGCCGTATTTCAGCGGTATGCGGATATCGTCGGCATAGGCCTCGAGGCCGCCGACGCGCACGCAGCTGATGATGTAACGCGCGCCCTCCAGCGCCTTGCGGCGGTCGATCGTCGCGGTCACGCGCGTGGGCAGTTTGTTCGCCTCGACGATCCGGTCGAGGATGGACTTGATCATGGCGAGGTTGTGCTCGCTCAGATCCGTCAACGCGAACTCGACGTCCCGGAGCTCCGGCACGGAAACGATGTCGGTGAAGAGCTTCTTGGTGAAGCCGATGCTGCCGGCGCCGATGATGGCGATCTTAAAGCTGGCCATGGCCGTGCTATTCCTCCTCAGACTGCGACCTTCGCGCTAAAAGGGTAAAATCCATTCATTGAACTGGCCTGGATCGGCGAAGCGGTGCCCTCCTCGGCAAACCCTCGTCAAACGCCGTATCAACCGCATGTCTTGCGCGATCTGGGGGCATTATGTGTATAATCGGATGCACGACTAGAGAGGTATTGTGCTTTCATGGGTAATTCTATGCTGCAGCAACTGATCGCCCGGGGGCCCGCGATGCGGACGGTCTCACTGCCGCGGGGACGCCAGAGCCTGCACACCATGCCGACGAGCACCGGCTACGAGATCAGGACCGATGCAAGCTACGATTGGGACGGTCGCAAGCGCGGCCAAACCCCGTTCACCGTGCTGCAGTACACGATCGGCGGGGCCGGCAACCTGCGATATGAAAACCGCAGTCACCGCGTGCGTCCGGGCGAGACGCTGCTCCTGCTCGTGCCCCACAATCATCGCTACTGGCTTGAGGAAGGCGGGCGCTGGGAGTTCTTCTGGATCTCCATGAACGGCGAGGAGGCGCTGAGGATCCACCGCGCCATTCTCGCCGTCACCGGTCCCATCATAAGGTTGCAGCCGGAAACCGTCGAACATCTTGCCGACTGCAGCCTGCGCCTCATGGCCGGCGGCGACACCCCGGGCAGCGCCTCGGCGATCGCCTATGAGGCGGCGATGGCGCTTTATGACGACGTGTTCGGATCGCATCCGGTTCTCAGTGACGAATACCGGAAGATGCAGCACGTGATCGATCATGTGCTGGGCAATCTCGACAAGCCCCTTCCGGTCGAGGAGCTCGCGCGCATTTCGGGCCTGAGCCGCGCCCATTTCTCCCGAGTCTTCGCCGCCAGCGAAGGCATGCCGCCGGCGGAATTCGTGCTGCAGAAGCGCCTGCAAAGGGCGGTAAAGCTGCTGACCAAGACCGCGGACCTGCCGGTCAAGGAAGTCGCCATCCTGTCCGGCTTCGAGGACCCCAACTACTTCGCCAAGGTATTCCGCCGCGTCTTCGGCGCGAGCCCGACCGAGTTCCGCACCACAGGCATGTATGCGAGCGTATCTGCCACGGGCCGCAATGCGAGGACCAACGAATCCGTGACCACCTTGGCTGCGGCTTGCGATTGAAAAAGCTGCGATAAAAATTTACTAAACAGGATACTCGAGCGCGGCACGGCAGAAGGACAGGCGAAACCCGAATGGTCACAATCAAGGAAATCGCGTCGGCCGTCGGCGTATCCTCGGCAACTGTCTCACGCGTCCTCAACTATGACCCGACGCTGTCGATCTCCAACAGGAAGCGCCAGGCGATCATCGAAACGGCGGAGGCGCTCAACTATGCGACGCCGCGCAATCGCAGCCGCGCCTCAGCGCATGGCGTCGGCGTCGGACTGAAGATCGCGCTCGTGCATTTCCTCGACCCCGCCCAGGAACTCGCCGATCCCTACTATGTCGGTGTCCGCCTCGGCATCGAAAGCCGCTGCCAGGCGCTGAAGAGCGAAGTCGTCAAGGTCTTCCTCACCGGCAACCCTCCGGAAGCGACGATCCTCGAGGGCGCCTCGGGTGTGGTGGCCGTCGGCCACTATTACGGCGACGAGCTCGAATGGCTGCGCCGCCACAGCCGCCACCTCGTCTTTGCCGATTACGCACCGGCCGGAGACATGGAGGACACCGTGCTCAGCGACGTCTCGCTGGCGATGACCCGGCTCCTGGAGGCGGTGCATGCCATGGGCTACCGGCGCATCGGCTTCATCGGCTGGATCGACGCTTTCTACGGGCCCGACAACATCCATTCGGAGCGCCGTTGCCGCACCTATATCGACTGGATGACCAAGACCGGGCTTTATGATCCGGAATTGTGCATGGTCGAGCCGATGACGCCCGACAGCGGCTACAAGCTTGCCAGGGCGATGCTATCGAAGCCCAATCCACCGAAGATCCTCATCACCTGCAACGACAATATGGCGCTGGGCGCCTACAGGGCCATCCACGAGATGGGGCTCAGGATTCCCGAGGATATCGCGGTCGCGAGCTTCAACGACATTCCGGTCGCGCAGTTTCTCGGGCCGCCGCTTTCCACGGTGAAGATTCCGGCGGAGCTCATCGGCGAGACCGCCGTCGACCTGCTGCTGGAGCGCCTTTCGGGCCGAGAGGTCGCCAAGAAGGTGGTTTTCGGCACGGAAATCGTCTGGCGCGGCAGCACGCCGGCACCGGCCGAGACAGCGAACAAGGAAGATGACATGGCGGGCCGGCTCTAGAATCCCGGGTCGAAATCGACTGGACGATATCCGCAACGTCGCGTGTAGCCAATCGCCCGCGTTCACTCTGGCCATAGCGGCAATCATGCCATCAGGCGCCGACTGGCGCGCGGTCGTGACGGCTAACGTGCCTTCAAAGCACGCGTCGCAAGTGCCAAGTAAAAATTTACTGAAAATAATTGCGCCCACTCGAGTTTTGAGAAATACTCGCCGCCGGGACAGAGAGGACTGTCTCGGGGAACACGATTTCGGGAGGAAACAATGGACATTCAGGCGCGTGCCTATCTGCCGCGTATCGCCGCTCTGGCTCTCGCGGGCGCAAGCTTCCTGGGGGTTACCGCGGCGCAGGCCAAGGAAATCACCATCTGGTGCTGGGACCCGAATTTCAATGTCGCGATCATGAAGGAGGCGGGCGCCCGCTATACGAAAACGCATCCGGACGTCACCTTCAACATCGTCGATTTCGCCAAGCTCGACGTCGAGCAGAAGCTGCAGACCGGGCTTTCGTCCGGCACTGCCGACGCGCTCCCCGACATCGTGCTCATCGAGGATTACGGCGCTCAGAAATACCTTCAATCCTTCCCGGGCGCCTTCGCGCCTTTGTCCGGCACCGTCGATTATTCCGGTTTCGCCCCCTACAAGGTCGAGCTCATGACGCTCGACGGGCAAGTCTACGGAATGCCCTTCGATTCCGGCGTCACGGGTCTTTATTACCGCAAGGATTATCTGGAAGCCGCCGGCTTCAAGCCGCAGGACATGCAGGATCTCACCTGGGACCGCTTCATCGAGATCGGAAAGCAGGTCGAAGAGAAGACCGGCAAGAAGATGATGGGCCTCGACCCGAACGACGCCGGTCTCGTGCGCATCATCATGCAGTCGGCCGGGCAATGGTATTTCGACAAGGAAGGCAAACCGAACATCACCGGCAATGCGGCGCTGAAGGCGGCCCTCGAAACCATCGGCAAGATCATGCAGGCGAATATCTACAAGCCTGCCAACGGCTGGTCCGACTGGGTGGGCACCTTCACCTCCGGCGACGTCGCGACCGTCGTCACGGGCGTCTGGATCACCGGCACCGTCAAGGCGCAGCCGGACCAGTCCGGCAACTGGGGCGTCGCCCCCATTCCGGCGCTCTCGATCGAAGGCGCGACGCATGCCTCCAATCTCGGCGGCTCCAGCTGGTACGTGCTCGAAAGCTCCGAGGAGAAGGCGGAGGCCATCGACTTCCTGAACGAGATCTACGCCAAGGACATCGATTTCTATCAGAAGATCCTCCAGGACCGCGGTGCGGTCGGCTCGCTGCTCGCCGCCCGCGGCGGCGCGGCCTATGAGGCGGCAGACCCCTTCTTCGGCGGCGAGAAGGTCTGGCAGAACTTCTCCGACTGGCTGGCGAAGGTCCCCTCGGTCAATTACGGCATCTTCACCAACGAGGCGGACCTTGCCGTCACTGCGCAACTCCCGGCCGTGACGCAGGGCACACCGGTCGACGAAGTGCTGCAGGCGATCGAGGCCGAGGTCAGCGCACAGATCCAGTGATGCGGTGAATGGCGGCGGGCATGCGCCCGCTGTTTCCGGCCGCGGCTCTTGCCGCGGCCAAATTTCCGGCTGTCCGGCCTTCCAGGAGGGGAACATGGTTCGAGCGCGCCGCGGTATCGGCCGATATTACGACGTCAATGGCTGGCTGTTCGTCGCGCCGGCCCTCGGGCTGATCGCCCTGTTCATGGTCTATCCCATCGCGTGGTCCCTCTGGATGTCGTTCCAGTCCGGCCGCGGCATGACCATGAAGTTCGCGGGCTTCGCGAACATCGTTCGGCTCTGGAACGATCCGGTCTTCATCAAGGCCCTCACCAACACGATGACCTATTTCGTCGTGCAGGTGCCGATCATGATCCTGCTCGCGCTGATCCTGGCGTCGCTCCTCAACAACCCGCGGCTCGTCGGCCGAGGGGTTTTCCGCACGGCGATCTTCCTGCCCTGCGTCAGTTCGCTGGTCGCCTATTCGGTGCTCTTCAAGGGCATGTTCGCAACCGACGGGATCGTCAATTCGACGCTCCAGGCGATCGGTCTCGCCGCCTCGCCCATTCCATGGCTGACGCATCCCTTCTGGGCGAAGGTTCTCGTCATTCTTGCCATCACCTGGCGCTGGACCGGCTACAACATGATCTTCTATCTTGCGGCACTTCAGAACATCGACAAGTCGATCTACGAGGTGGCGCGCATCGACGGCGTTCCGGCCTGGGCGCGCTTCACCCACCTCACCATCCCTCTGCTGAAGCCCGTCATCCTCTTCACGACAGTCATTTCGACGATCGGCACGCTGCAGCTTTTCGACGAGGTCTATAACCTGACCGAGGGCAAGGGCGGCCCGTCCAATGCCACGCTCACCTTGTCGCTCTACATCTACAACCTGACCTTCCGCTTCATGCCGAATCTCGGTTATGCGGCGACGGTCTCCTATGTCATCGTCGTCCTCGTCGCGCTCCTCGCCTTCGTGCAGTTCTTCGCAGCAAGGGAGCGTGACCGATGAACGGATTTGGACGTTTCGCGGCGATGGCGGCCACCTATGGCTTCCTCGGCCTGATGGCCTTCCTCTCCGTCTTTCCGTTCATCTGGATGGTGCTCGGCGCAACCAATTCATCGATAGACATCATCAAGGGCAAACTCCTGCCGGGCGCAGCCTTTGCCACCAATGTCGGCAACTTCTTCACGCTGGTAAACGTGCCGCTCGTCTTCTGGAACTCGGCGAAGATCGCGATCCTTGCGACCGTGCTCACGCTCGCGGTCTCCTCGCTCGCCGGTTACGGCTTCGAGATGTTCCGCTCGCGAAGACGCGAGCGCGTCTACCGGGCGATGCTGCTCACCCTTATGATCCCCTTCGCCGCGCTGATGATCCCGCTCTTCGTCATCATGGGGAAGGCGGGTCTCATCAACACGCATCTCGCCGTCGTCCTGCCGACGATCGGATCGGCCTTCGTCATCTTCTACTTCCGGCAGAGCACCAAGGCCTTCCCCTCCGAGCTCCGCGACGCGGCCAAGGTCGACGGGCTCAAGGAATGGCAGATCTTCCTCTTCATCTACGTACCGGTCATGCGTTCGACCTATGCGGCCGCCTTCGTCATCGTCTTCATGACCGCGTGGAACAACTATCTCTGGCCGCTGATCGTGCTCCAGACCAACGAAACCAAGACGATCACGCTGGTCATCTCGTCGCTCGCCTCCGCCTACTACCCCGATTACGGCGTGGTCATGGTCGGGACGATTCTCGCGACACTGCCGACGCTAGCCGTTTTCTTCTTCATGCAACGCCAGTTCGTCCAGGGCATGCTGGGCTCAGTCAAATAGGAACGATGATGCGCTCTGTTACTTCCTTCAATAATTCGTGGGTCTTCTCCGAAGGCTTCGACGCCGCCGACGCCGGAACGCTCCGGGCGGGTCAGCCGATCAGCCTGCCGCACAACGCCGTCGAACTGCCGTTCAACTATTTCGACGAGACATGCTACCAGCGCGCCTTCACCTACCAGAAGGTGCTTGCCTGGCGCCCGGACTTCTCCGGCCGGGAGGTCTCGCTCGTCTTCGACGCGGCAATGGCCGATGCGGTCGTCTATCTCAACGGCGAAGAGATCTTGGCGCATAAGGACGGCTACACGCCTTTCGAGGCACGCCTGACGGACAGGCTCCAGGAAGGCGACAATCTCATCACGGTGAAGATCGACGGCAGCGAGAATCCGGAGATCCCGCCTTTCGGCGGCCGGATCGACTATCTGACCTATGCCGGTATCTATCGCGACGTCTGGCTGAAGGTCACCGATCCGGTTTCGATCGCCAATATCAAGATCGAAACCCGCGACGTGCTCTCCGACAACAAGGCCGTTTCCGTCCGGTGCGACCTTTCCAATCCGCAAGGGTTGCCCTTCTCGGGTACGGTCTCGGCGCTCCTCAAGAATGCGGCGGGCGAAGTGCTGGCCGAGGTCGCCGGCGAAACGGCCGGCGAGAGCCTCACCCTTGAGATGGAAGGCCTGAAGGGCCTCTCGCTCTGGGACATCGACGATCCGGTGCTGTACGAGATCGAAGCCGAGCTCCGGACCCGTCAGGGCTCCGACCGCTTGGCCTCGCATTTCGGTTTCCGCACCGCGGAGTTCACGACCGCAGGCTTCCGGCTCAACGGCCGCCCGCTGAAGATCCGCGGGCTGAACCGTCATCAGGCCTTCCCCTATGTCGGCTACGCCATGGGGCGCACCGCCCAGGAGCGCGACGCGGAGATCATGAAGCACAGGCTTCACTGCAATCTCGTGCGCACCTCGCATTACCCGCAGTCGAAATGGTTCCTCGACCATTGCGACCGCATCGGGCTCCTCGTCTTCGAGGAAATTCCTGGCTGGCAGCACATCGGCGGGGAGGAATGGAAACAGGAGGCGATCCGCAATGTCCGCCGCATGATCGAGCGCGACTGGAACCACCCATCGATCGTCATCTGGGGTGTGCGCATCAACGAGTCACAGGATTCGCACGACTTCTATGCCGAGACCAATCGCCTCGCCCGCGAGCTCGACCCGACACGGCAGACGGGCGGCGTGCGATACATTACCGACAGCGAATTTCTGGAAGACGTCTACACGATGAACGACTTCATCCTCGGCAACGAGGAGCTGCCCGGCTCGAACCGGCCGCGCACGGCGCTTCGCCCGCAGCAGGAATGCACCGGGCTTGCCCGCAAGGTGCCCTATCTCATCACCGAATTCGGCGGGCACATGTATCCGACGAAGATCTATGACCAGGAGCAGCGCCAGGCCGAACATGTTCGCCGGCATCTGGAAGTGCTGAATGCGGCTTATGGCGATCCCGGCATTTCCGGTGCGATCGGCTGGTGCATGTTCGACTACAACACCCACAAGGATTTCGGCTCCGGGGACCGGATCTGCTATCACGGCGTCATGGACATGTTCCGCGAGCCGAAATTCGCTGCTTATGTCTATGCCAGCCAGTGCGATCCCTCCGAGGAAGTCGTGATGAAGCCGGTGACCTTCTGGGCGCGCGGCGAGCGCAATATAGGCGGCGTGCTGCCCTTAATCGTGCTGACGAATTGCGACGAGGTCGAATTGAAATACGGCTCGCTTTCCAAGCGCGTCGGCCCGGATCGCGAGAATTTCCCGCACCTGCCGCATCCGCCGGTCGTCATCGACCACCGCCACTTCACCAAGGACGAGCTCGGAGTCTGGGGCATGAAGTGGGAAAGCGCGGAATTTACCGGCTTCGTCGCCGGCAAGCCGGTCGCCGATCTCCGCATGGCCGCCGACCCCGTGCCTACGACGCTTCACGTCGAGGCGGATAGCAAGACGCTGCGTGCGGAAGGCCGCGACAGCGTTCGCGTCATCCTGCGCGCGCTCGACCAGGCCGGCAACGTCCTGCCCTTCCTGAACGATGCAGTCGACGTCGAGGTTCATGGTCCGGCGCGGCTGGTCGGATCGGCCCGCCTCGTCCTTCAGGGCGGTTCCGCCGGTTTCTGGCTGGAGTCCACGGGCCCCGCCGGCGCCGTCGTCGTCTCGGTCGCTTCGACGCGCCTTGGCGCGGCGAAGCTCGAGCTCGTCGCCCTGGCGGAAGGAGCGGCGAGCGCATGAGCCAACTCCAACTCAGCGATGTCCGTAAATCCTATGGTGGCCTCGAGGTCATCAAGGGCGTCGATCTCGACATAAAATCCGGCGAGTTCGTCGTCTTCGTCGGACCTTCCGGCTGTGGCAAGTCCACGCTGCTCCGGATGATCGCCGGGCTTGAGGAGATCACCTCCGGCGACCTGACGATCGACGATAGCCGAATGAACGATGTCGATCCGTCCAAGCGCGGGATCGCCATGGTGTTCCAGTCCTATGCACTCTATCCGCATATGACGGTGCGCGAGAATATGGGTTTTGCCCTCCGCTTCGCCGGTGTCCCCAGGGCCGAGATCGAGAAGAGGGTGAACGAGGCCGCCCATATCCTGGAACTCGGCGCGCTGCTCGACCGCAAACCGAAGCAGCTTTCGGGCGGCCAGCGCCAGCGCGTGGCGATCGGCCGGGCGATCGTCCGCCATCCGAAGATCTTCCTCTTCGACGAGCCGCTTTCCAACCTCGATGCGGAGCTGCGCGTGCATATGCGCATCGAGATCGCACGGCTGCACAAGCAGCTCGCCACCACCATCGTCTACGTGACGCATGACCAGGTCGAGGCCATGACGCTTGCCGACAAGATCGTCGTCATGCGCGCCGGCGTGGTCGAACAGGTGGGCTCGCCCCTCGACCTCTATGACGACCCGGCCAACCTCTTCGTCGCCGGCTTCATCGGGTCGCCCAAGATGAACTTCCTGAAGGGCGTGATCGAAATCGACCAGGACCGGCCCTATGCGCGCCTGCCGGACCACGGAGACGCGAAGATCCCCGTCACCCTGCAGGCGGCGGCGGGAACTGCGGTGACGATCGGCATCCGGCCCGAGCATTTCAATGAAGACGGTCCTGCAGGGCTAGCCCTCACGATCGACATGCTGGAACATCTCGGCGGAGAGACCTTCGCCTATGCCCGCCACGGCAACGGCGAGCTCATCGTGGTCGAAACGAAGAACGGCCGCGGACTCAAGGCCGGTGACCGCCTGACGGCCCGCTTCGATCCGGTTTCGGTTCTGGTGTTCGACGGAGAGGGAAAACGGCTGCGTTAGTGACGCAATTTCCCGGAATTGTTCTAATGTCGCCGGTACGAATCAGGGGAGTGAACAGCGATGCGTATTGGCTTCATCGGCACCGGCGCCATCACCGAAGCGATGGTGACGGGCATCGTCGGTTCCGGGCTCGACGTCGCCGGGATCCTCGTCTCCCCGCGCAACCGGGAAATTGCTGCCCGGCTTGCCGGCCGCTTCCTGCTCGTGCGGATCGCCAAGGACAATCAGGAAGCGGTGGACGCGGCCGACGTGCTGTTCCTCGCCGTTCGTCCTCAAATCGCCGAGGACGTGATCCCCAAGCTCAAATTCCGCAAGGGTCAGAAGGTCGTCAGCGTCATTGCCGCTACCGATCGTTCCAAGCTTCTCGGCTGGATCAGCGAGGAGGTGGAGCTCACCCAGGCAATCCCCCTGCCCTTCGTCGCCGAGCGCGAGGGCGTGACGGCGATCTATCCACCGAACCGCGCCGTTGCCGCGATCTTTGCGGCACTCGGAACGGCGGTCGAATGCGAGACCAAGGAGGAATATGACCTGCTTGCCGTCGGAAGCGCTCTGATGGCGACCTGTCTCGGCATCCTCGACCGGACGACCGGCTGGTTCGCCGAAAAGGGTCTCGACCGCGACAAGGCACGCGCCTATATCGCGCCGCTCTTCGCCAGTCTCTCGCAGAGGGCGATCAGGGACGGGGGGACGCCGCTCGAAGAACTCGCCCGCGAATTTTCGACCGCCGGCGGATTGAACGAGCAGGTTTTGACGGACTTCGACCGCGGCGGCGGTCACCGGGCGCTGACGGATGCGCTCGAACGCGTGCTGCTGCGGGTGCGCGGCGACGACCGGTAGAGGTCTTCAAAGCTCGATGCCAAGACCCGCGTGGCGACGAAAACGCCCGGCGGCGAAGTCCACGAAGGCGCGCACCCTTGCAGAGACCATGCGGCCTTCCGCATGCACGATGTGGATCGGCACCGGCTCGCGCTCGTGGTCGGCAAGGACGACCTTGAGCCTGCCGGCTCTCACGTCGGGTGCCACCTGGTAGGACTGAAACCGCGACAATCCCCAGCCCGCCAAAGCGGCGGAGAGGACCGCGTCATTGGTGTTGCAGATGAGACGAGGGCTGATCGGAACGCGGATGCTGTTGTCGCGTCCGAAGAGCCATTCCGAGTGGCCGAAGAGGCCCTCTCGCCCGATGATGCGATGACGGGCAAGCTCCTGCGGGCTGCCCGGCTCGCCGAAGCGGGCGAAATAATCCGGCGAGCCGCAAAGCACCTGCCGGACCGAGCCGATCCGGCGCGCAACGAGCCCGGAGGGCGGGAGCGAGGCAATGCGGATCGCCACATCCAGGCCCTCGTCGACCAGGTTGGTCACGCGGTCGACGAAGACGGTCTTGACCTGCATTGCCGGATAGTGATCGAGAAAGTCGAGGATGACGGGGAGCACGTGGATGCGCCCGAAGAGCGCGGGCGCCGTTACCGTGAGCAACCCCGCAGGGGCGGTGAAGCTGCCCGCCGCATTGGCTTCCGCCTCGGCGATCTCCCCGAGGATACGCCGGCAATCGGCCACGTAACCTTCGCCCGCCGCAGTCAGTTTCAGCGAGCGCGTGGTGCGCACCAGAAGCCGCGTCCCGATCAGGTCCTCCAGCTTCGCCACCGCCCGGGTGACCGATGGCGGGCTCATATGCAGCACCTTGGCGGCCGCCGTGAAGCCGCCGCTTTCCACCACCTGCACGAAGATCCGCATCGCCTGCCAGCGATCCATCGAATGCTCCTCAATTATTTCATCAAGTGAAACGGTCTAGTGCCTCTGTCGGAGCTTATCAACTCCGTGGATAACAATCATCTTGGTTTCGTTCCATCATTCAACGAGGCCGACATGAAACTCTATCACCATCCCCTCTCCGGCCACGCGCACCGCGCCCGCTTGTTCCTCTCGCTGCTCGGTATCGAGCATGAGCTGGTGGTCGTCGATTTCGCCAGGAGAGAGCACAAGCAAGCGGATTTCCTGAAGCTCAATTCCTTCGGTCAGGTCCCGGTGCTCGACGACGGCGGCACGATCATCTCGGACTCAAGCGCAATTCTCGTCTATCTGGCAAAGAAGACCGGCCGCACGGACTGGCTGCCGGAAGACGCCGCGGGGGCGGCTGCCGTTCAGCGCTGGCTTTCGGTGGCTGCCGGCCAGATCGCCCATGGTCCGGCCCAGGCGCGGCTCATCAACGTGTTCAAGGCGCCCTACCGACCGGAAGAGGTGATCCCTCGTTCGCATGCGATCCTGGCGCTGATCGAGCAGGAGCTCAAAGGCAGAGGCTGGATTGCCGCCGACCGGCCGACGATCGCCGATGTCGCGCTCTACAGCTACGTGGCGCGCGCCCCCGAAGGCGATGTCGATCTCCAGCCCTATCCGGAGATCCGCGCTTGGCTCGCCCGCATCGAGGCATTGCCGGGCTTCGTCGAGTTCGCAAAGACGCCGGTGGGGTTGGCGGCTTAGCGAGCGTTATGACGACGTCCGCTTGCGGGAAGCCTTCTCGCACGGCACGTGCTTTTAAGCGTATCGAAGGACTGCAACCACCCTCTTCCCTGTGCTTGTCACAGGGATGAGAGCAGCGCCGCGTCTGCGGTGCGAGGAGTCCTTCAGCCCAATGACTTGGCCTGCTGGGTTCCTGGACAGGCACAGGAATGAGGGAGTTTGGGCCGGGGGCGGATGTTATCGCCCGCGAACAAGCCCCTAGATGCCCAACATTCACGCAACCAAGGAAACAATCGTCATGGAGGCTCCCATCCTCGCACATTCGCCCTGGCATGAGGGCGAAATCGCCCTGCAGAAGAGGCTGGGTGTGGAAACGCGCATGGACGAGATCGGACGCCGCGTCATGCGCGACCACCTGATCGAGCAGCACCGGGAATTCTATCCCCTTCTGCCGATGGTCGTGTTGGGCTCGGTCGATCGCGACGGCGACGCCTGGGCGACGCTCAGGGCGGGCGAACCCGGCTTCCTCCACGCGCCGGACGAAAAAAGGCTTACCGTCGAGCTCCCGCGGGAGCCGACGGACCCCGCCGAGGCGGGCATGGAGGACGGCGCTCCCCTCGCCCTGCTCGGAATCGATCTCGGCACCCGCCGGCGCAACCGGCTGAACGGCACGCTTAAGCGGCATGCCCGCGGTTTCGATCTCGGCGTCGACCAGAGCTTCGGCAACTGTCCGAAATACATCCAGCTCCGCCAGGCCCGTTTCGTGCGCGACCCTTCCGTGCCACCTTCCGTACCGCCCGTTTCCAGCTTCGGGCTCAACGCCGCCGCGCGTGCTCTGGTGGCGCAGGCGGACACGTTCTTCGTCGCAACCTATGCCGATCTCGCCGGCGGCCGGCAGATCGACGTCTCCCATCGCGGCGGACACGCCGGATTCGTGCATGTCGGGGAAGACGGCTGGCTGGTAATCCCGGATTTCGTCGGCAACCGCTTCTTCAACACGCTCGGCAACATCGCGCTCAATCCGCGCGCCGGGCTCACTTTCCCGGACTTCTCCACGGGCGGCCTCCTGCAGATGACCGGCGAGGCCGAGCTCCTGTCCGAAGCTCCGGACGGCGTGCCTCTCGACGGCGCCGAGCGCTATTGGCGTTTCCGTCCGCGCCGCAGCGTATGGCGGGCCGACGCACTACCTGTTCGCTACGACCTTGCCGGAGCGGGATGAGGAAAGTGCGTGCGGTTTTCCGACGGCATCCCGCTCCACCTCTTGGAATCGGCGGTAGCAGCAGGCCGGATGTCCGGGTAATTTTGGCGTGCAGGGGAACCAACCTCCCTCGCCAAGGTTACGTGCCCATCCGCCCCCGACCAAGGAGTGCTGCAATGGCCAAGAAACCCTCTGCGCCGAACAATACGAAACCGGCCACCATTCATGACCAGAAAGCGACACGCGGCAACGGTGGAGAACTTCACCAGATCGCCGAAGGCGACACGCCCGTCCTGACGACGGCTCAGGGCGGCCCCGTCGCCGACGACCAGAACAGTCTGCGCGCCGGAGAACGCGGCCCGACGCTCATCGAGGATTTCCACTTCCGCGAGAAGATCTTCCACTTCGATCACGAACGCATTCCCGAGCGCGTCGTGCATGCCCGCGGCTACGGCGTGCACGGCTTCTTCGAAACCTACGAGTCGCTTGCAGCCTACACCCGGGCGGATCTGTTCCAGCGACCGGGCGAACGAACCCCTGCCTTCGTGCGGTTCTCGACGGTGGCCGGAAGCAAGGGCTCGTTCGACCTCGCCCGCGACGTTCGCGGTTTCGCGGTCAAAATCTACACAAACGAAGGCAATTGGGACCTCGTCGGCAACAACATCCCGGTGTTCTTCATCCAGGACGCGATCAAGTTCCCCGACGTCATACACTCGGTAAAGCCCGAACCGGACCGGGAGTTTCCCCAGGCGCAGTCCGCGCATGACAATTTCTGGGACTTCATCAGCCTGACGCCGGAAAGCATGCACATGGTCATGTGGGTCATGTCGGACCGGGCGATCCCGCGCTCCTTCCGGTTTATGGAAGGCTTCGGCGTCCACACCTTCCGTTTCGTCAATGCCAAGGACGAGTCCACCTTCGTCAAATTCCATTGGAAGCCCAAGCTCGGTCTCCAGTCGGTCGTCTGGAACGAGGCCGTGAAGATCAATGGCGCCGATCCTGATTTCCACCGGCGCGATATGTGGCAAGCCATCCAGTCCGGCAACTTCCCGGAATGGGAACTGCATGTGCAGCTTTTCGATCAGGACTTCGCCGACAAGTTCGATTTCGACATCCTCGATCCGACGAAAATCATCCCGGAGGAAGTGCTGCCGACGAAGCCTGTCGGCCGGCTGGTACTCGACCGCATGCCGGAGAATTTCTTCGCCGAAACCGAGCAGGTCGCCTTCATGACGCAGAACGTGCCGCCCGGCATCGACTTCAGCGACGATCCGTTGCTGCAGGGGCGCAACTTCTCCTATCTCGACACGCAGCTGAAGCGGCTCGGCAGCCCGAACTTCACCCATCTTCCGATCAACGCGCCGAAATGTCCCTTCCAGCACTTTCAGCAGGACGGCCACATGGCCATGCGCAACCCGGTAGGACGCGTGAACTACCAGCCCAATTCCTGGGGCGAGGGTCCGCGCGAGTCGCCCATGAAAGGTTTCCGCCATTTTCCTTCCGAGGAGCAGGGCCCGAAGCTGCGCATCCGCGCCGAGAGCTTTGCCGACCATTACAGCCAGGCCCGTCAGTTCTTCATCAGCCAGACGCCACCCGAGCAGCGCCACATCGCCGATGCCCTGACCTTCGAATTGAGCAAGGTGGAGACGCCGGTGATCCGCGAACGGATGGTCGCGCATCTTCTCAATATCGATGAAACGCTGGGGAAAAAGGTCGGCCACGCCCTCGGCCTGGAGACGATGCCGAAACCGGCGGATGCGGCCGTTGCCACCCGCCAGGACCTCGACCCCTCGCCGGCCCTCAGCATCATCCAGCGTGGGCCGAAGCGTTTCGAGGGCCGCAAGCTCGGAATATTGGCGACTGACGGCGCGGACGCCGCGCTTCTCGACGCCCTGATAGCGGCTGTCGAGAAGGAGAAGGCGGTCCTCGAGCTGATCGCGCCGAAAGTCGGCGGCTTTACCGCCTCCGACGGAAAGCGCATCGCCGCCCACCAGATGCTCGACGGCGGCCCGTCGGTACTCTACGACGCGGTGGTCCTGCTTCCTTCCGCAGACGCCGTCGCGGATCTGATCGACGTCGCCACCGCGCGCGATTTCGTGGCCGACGCCTTCGCCCATTGCAAATATATCGGCTATGCCGGCGCCGCCGTTCCCCTTCTCGAGAGGGCCGGCATTGCGGAGCTGCTCGATGAGGGAACGATCGAACTCACCGACGCTGCGAGTGCGGCCGCCTTCCTCAAGGAGCTCGGCAAGTTGCGTGTCTGGGGAAGAGAGCCCTCGGTCAAGCTGAAATAGGTCGACGGCTTAGACGGAGTGGACGATGGCGTCGCCCGCACATGGAAAGCCGACGAAGAAGGCCGCTCCGTCAAGCGCGGCGAAGAAGGCAGAGGGCTATCCCCTGCCCGTCAGCACGGCGCCGATGGAAGCCCGTTCCGCGACCGGGCTTCCGGGCGGCGACGCATGGCAGTACGAGCCGAAGTGGGACGGCTTTCGCTGCCTTGCGTTCAAGTCCGGCGAGGAAGTCGACATAAGGGCGAAATCCGGCAAGCCGCTCGGGCGCTTCTTCCCCGAGATCCTCGCCCTGCTGCGCCGACTGGAGCCGGACATGTTCGTCCTCGACGGCGAACTGGTGATCGAGGTCGACGGGCGCCTTTCCTTCGACGCTCTTCAGATGCGCCTGCATCCGGCGGCAAGCCGCGTGCAGAAGCTCTCGCAGGAGACGCCGGCCAAACTCATCCTGTTCGACATGCTGGCCGGCACCGGCGGAACGGTCCTGACCGACCAGTCTCTGACAGCACGGCGCGCCCGCCTCGAGACATTCGCCAAAGAGAACGCGGCTGCGGAGATGCTCGAGCTTTCGCCCTTCACGCTCGACATTAAGGAGGCCGAGAGGTGGCTCACCTCATGGCAGGCGGGTGCCACCGACGGGGTCGTCGCAAAGCGGCGCGACGGCGCGTATGAATGCGGCGAGAGGGCAATGGTGAAGGTCAAGCGGCTGAAGACGGCCGACTGCGTCGTCGGCGGCTTCCGCTACGAGAGCGACAGTTCTTTGGTCGGCTCGCTTCTGCTCGGCCTTTACGACACCGAGGGACTGCTGAACCATGTGGGCTTTACCGCGACGATCTCGGACAAGGAGCGGCCTGCCCTGACGCGCCAGCTCGAAGCTTTGCAGGAGCCGCCGGGCTTCACCGGCAAGGCACCGGGCGGGCCCAGCCGCTGGAGCAGCGAGCGCAGCGGCGAATGGCAGCCGGTTCGGCCGGAACTGGTCGTCGAAGTCCGGTTCGACCATGTCAGCAACCGGCGCTTCCGCCACGGTACGAAACTCATGCGCTGGCGGCCGGACAAGGACCCGCGCCAATGTACCTACGAGCAGATCGTACGTCCCGAAGGATCGCCTTGAAAACCGAGAATCCGGGCAGCGATGAGCAATGATCTTCGCGGCAGCGGCGGCCGTCGCATCGCCCCTGGGCGGCCTGGCGGCGATCTCGCTCAGGCCGTCGAGCCTCGTGCTCTCGATCGCGGTCGGCTTCGCGGCCTGCGTCCTCATGGGCACCTTCGCTTTCGAGATGATGCCCACCTCCATGGAACTTGCGGGTCTTCCGCTTGCCGTTGCCGGTTTCTGCTCGGCCTGGTACTCGTCTATATTCTCGACCTCTACGTCAACCGCTGGAAAATGGCCGGCCGGAAGCGGATCAAAAGGCCGAGGTCGATCGGTTGCACCGGAGGCGCAAGCCTCGCGGGAGCAATCTGGCGGTGCTCGCCGGCGGCACGAGTGCGGAAGAGCTGATCGAAGGCATGACGATCGGCCTCGGCGCCACCTTCGAGCCGAAAGTGGCGCTTATCGTGGGCCTCGCCATCTGCATCGATAATTTCAGCGAAGGAATGAGCATCGGCGAATTGACGCTCGACGAGGAGCGGAAGAACGCGAAGCGCTCGGATGGACCTCCCTCATCGGCCTCTCCCTTTTCGTGTCCGCCGTTGCAGGGTGGTTCCTGCTGAAAGGCCTGGTCCAGCCGGTCACCGGTTTTCTCTTCGCGACGGGAGCGGGCGGGATGTTCTACCTGACGATTACCGACCTCGTGCCGGAAGCGGAGTCGCATCAATCCCAGCAGTCTTCGGCGATCGCCAACGCCGCCGCTTCCTGCTCGTCATGGTGCTTCCCCAGATGAGCTGACTGGACCACCGCGTCTTGAGGCGCGTCCGTCAGACGATCGCCCGGTCCCAGCCGCCATAATGTTCTTCGCTGCGCGTCCCGCGCGGGAGGCTGAGCGCGATCAGTGCCAAGCCGATCGCGACGTCGGCAAGGGTGGCGACCGTGCTGCCGCCGGCAAGCAGGAAGGGCGAGGCCGCCACCCAGGCGCCGAGCAGCACATTCAGGAAGCGCACCGGCCGGACGACCTCCGCCATGGCGGTGACGGCAACCAGGATCACGACGCAGCCGAGAATGTGGTCGCTGTGATAGAGCGGCGGGACGCTGCCGAACATCAAGGGCGTCGTCATCAGGACCGCGCCGAGTAATGCGCTGGCGACCAGCGTCCAGGGAAAGTTGACGCCGCCGACGATGAATTCCTTCAACAGCTCGGTGGCCGGGCGGTTGAGATCGGGCGCCGGCGTCTGATCCTCCGAAATGGCCGGGCCGCCCATCCAGAACGTCCGCCAGAACGGCTCGCCCGCCTTCCTTACGCGCCAGAGATACTGGATGGTGGCGAGCACCTCGTCTATCGAATAGGGGATGAGCACGACGGTGACGGCCGCCTGGATGATGCAGAGCGTACAGAGTGCGCCGATAAGCGGCGGCTGGATGATGATGAAGGAGACGCTGACGACGCCGAGGGGCACGATCAGCAGGCCGAAGAGGAGCACCATCCAGGGCATGGTACGCCAGCGGCGGCTGTCTCCGATCGCGCCGGCCAGAATGTCCAGCGCATAGGCGAAGGCGCCGAGGCCGGCATCGGCGATCGGAAAGCCCTTGGAAACCCAGGACGTCACGACCGCCTCGCTGCCGTTGCGGACGGGTGCCTCGCCAGGCCCGAAGAACGGGTCCCACAGCCCGTCGACATGGCCCATCTGATAGGCGGCGAGATAGCGCGAGACGAAGAGGCCGACGAAGGCGAGCGCGACGATCGGCATGCGCTGCGTGAAGGAGGACGGCGAATAGCTCCAGCCGAGGGGCCGGTCGTCGTCGGCCGCGAGCGCCCGCAGCCTTATTCCGGGCGTCGGCGGAATCATCACCGCAAAGGCCACGATCAGCATGCCGGCAAGCGTATCGATGGCGTAGGCCGCGGCACTCGTCGTCCAGAAGACAAGCGGAGCCAGCATGATCCAGACGCCGAGCGCGGCCGTGATCCATTGCGCATGAGACCAGCGCCGGTACATGCCGAAAAGCGCGAATGCGGCAACGAGCAATCCGGACAGGATCTCGCTTGTCCCGAGACGGGCATTGCGTATGGCGGGTTCGTCGATCTCGTGGCCGAGCGCCGGTGGCAGCGGTACGCTGACAGGATCGAAAAGGCCGAGCGTCGCCGGCGAGGAGACGAGCCACAGGCCGAGAGCGACATTTGCCAGCGGCGCCCAGAGCGTGCGCAGCCGGTGCTCTTCCACGGCAGCTTCGACTTCGGCGTCACTGCGCTCCAGCGGCTCCGCCAGCCTTTTCTCCGCCTGCTCGATCTCGGGATCCGAGGCGGCGACCACGGAGGGCTCCAGCTTGTTCTTCGCGTACCAGTCGGTCGGGTCTTGCTTCAGCCGCCGGATCATTTCCGGCAACGTCGCAGCCAGGCTGTGCCTCGGCTCCCAGCCGAGCTTGTTGCGGGCACGAGAGATGTCGATCTCGTAATGATCGTCCGAGTTCTCGACCATCCACGGCTTGATCTCCGAGTCCTGGTCGAGCACCTCGGTCTGCATCCAAGCCCCCGGCTTTGCGAGGCTCTTGGGCAGAGCGAGCGTGCGCCAGTCCTCGCCGTGGATCAGCCGGCCGATGCGCTTCTGCAAGTCGCCATAGGAGAGCGTTTCCTCCTCGCCGATCAGCAACGCGCAATCATCGGGCAAGTCGTTGCGACGGTCGACCGTGCGCGCGAAAGCCTCGACCAGATCGTCCTTGTGCAGATAGGGCTGGCCTGCGTCCAGATCGCCGCTGAACAGATAGGCGGTCGGGAGCCGCTCGAAGATGCGGGCGATCTGCTGGGCAATGAAAGCGGCTCGGCAGTCCTCGTCATAGACGCCGGCGAGACGGAGGGTCACGGTCCTGATCGCGCCGCGATGTCTGGCGATCACCGCCTCGGTCTCGGCCTTCGATTTGGGATAGGCCCAGGCGGGGTCCAGCGGATCATCCTCGTTGATCCGCGCACCCTTGGCCGGACTGGGCGCCTGCACCAGCAGCGTGCTTGCATAGATGAACTGTTCGGTGGGAAGACCCTGGAGCGCCTCCAATAGCCGGCGCGTGCCCTCGACATTGACGGCATCGTATTTGGGATTGTCCTTGCCGGTGGTGTCGTAATAGGCGGCGAGATGAATGACGGAAGCAAGGCGCCGGCCGCTGCGCTTACCCGCCGTCTCGATCGCCTCTCTCACGCTTTCGTCGGAGGTGATGTCGAATTTGATCGTCTCTTCGGTCTCGGACTTGCCTTTCGGAGGGGACAGGTCGAGCCCGATGACGCGATACCGGTCCCTCAGGCGATGCGCGATCGCCTGGCCCAGAAAGCCGCTCGAGCCGGTAATGAGAACGGTCGGCTGATTTGCATCTTTCGGCATGCCGAAGCAAACCGCGCTCAGGCAGGAAGGTTCCCGGTCGCGGCGTCATAGGTCAGCACTTCGCCGAGTTCAGGGGCAGAGTTTCGGATCCATTGCGCAGTCGCGCCCGCAGACACCACCAAGCCGGCTCGGCGCACCCATCAGTGGTCTCGGGGGCCCCATTTGTCCGCGAGTGCCAGGCAATCCTTCCAAGGCAAGACCGCGCCGGTAGTCGAGATGCTGCGCAAGGACGCGGCCGCTGTTGCATGCGCCAGCCGGAGAGCCTGCTTCACGCTCCAGCCTTCATGGATGCCGTAGAGCATCCCGGCAGCGAAGGCATCGCCGGCCCCGTTCGCCCCCTTGATCTCCGCCTCGGGGATGGCGACGGACGGCAGCACCACGCCTTCCCCCTCGCGGGTGACGGCGATGGCAAAGGCGGGGCAATGCACGGCGACAAGTTTCAGCGCGCCGCGCTCCAGCACGGCACGCGCTGCGCGCATGCATGCCGCCTGGTCGGGTGCGTCGCCCAGAATTGTTTCAACGCCGGCGATCGCCCCGATTTCCAGGTCGTTGACGATGAGGAAATCGAGATGGGGCAGGCAGGGCCCGACCAGCCGCGCCATCAAAGCGCGGTCGATGCTCGCCAGCTCCAGGTTGGTTTCGAGGCCCGCAGCGCGCGCCTTCTTGAGCACCGCCACCCAGCCATTCGGCTCGTTTTGCCAGGGAGCATCGAGAATGCGATGCACGCCCGGCAGGCCGAGATGCAGATAGCGCATGCGCGTTGAAGAGAATTCGAAATGATCCGGCGTCAGCAGCGCTCCGCTTCCGGCGTGAAAGATGTGCGTGCGCCGGTGGGAACGCAGCGAGACATAAGCATCGCAGAACTGGGTGGCGGCCGCCTCAGTCACCATCATCTGACTGATGTCGATGCCGGCGGCAGCTGCCGTCTCCCTCAGGTAGCGGCCGTCGTCGTCGTCGCCGACGAGACCTATCGTCTCGACGGGGACGGACGGGTCCAGATGCTTGATGTCGAGCGCAAGGTTGCAGCCCGAGCCCCCGCCGTGGCGTTCTTCCTCGAGAAGTTCGGCAAGGCCGTCCTCGCCCGGCCAGTGGCTGACGGTGCGGTTGTAGTCTGCGCACCACGTTCCGCCCGTGACGATCCCCCGCCGGCCACCGCTCATCTGCTCTCTTCCTGTTTGAGCACCGCTTCGGTGACGACGTTGTCGGCGGCGAGATCGCGCAGCGGCGTGATGCCTTCCGTGGCAAGACCCGCATGATAGGCTTTCACTGCCTCTGAGGGCGAGACCGTACCGGAGGCAACCTCGCGCAGCAATCGCACCATCGACAGCGGGTCCTCGGCAAGGTTGATCTTGCGCCCGAACAGCGCCACTCGCGCGCCGAATCGCTCGGCCTGGTGGAGCAGCTCGAAGCAATCGCGCGTCGTGCCGGCGCCGCCACCGAGCACGCCGACGATGACGCTCGGATCGTAGGAGGCGAGTTCCTCCATCGCTTTGGCTCCATTGAACTGGATCTTCAGAAACTGCGGCCGGTCTTCCCGGGTGACGCCGGCAAGGCAGCGCGTCATCACGTCGTTGACATAGTGGGGCAGTACCTCAGGGTCGATGCCGCAGGCGACGTTGGGATTGAAGACTTCAAGGAAATACTTGAACCTGTTGCGCGCCGCATCCTCGCGGAAGGCGCGGAAGGCTTCGAGCGCCTCATAGTCGCGGTCCAGATCGTTGTTGAAGGTGATGGAATAAAGACCGAGATCGGTGCCGGTGATCGGCGCGCCAGGCGCGGGATCGACGGACCCGGTCGTAACGCGCGAGAGGGAGGCGGTGCGGAAGGGGCG
Organism: Sinorhizobium sp. GQ132; assembly: GCF_059758575.1. Lineage (NCBI taxonomy): Bacteria > Pseudomonadati > Pseudomonadota > Alphaproteobacteria > Hyphomicrobiales > Rhizobiaceae > Sinorhizobium > Sinorhizobium sp. GQ132. Next base: position 708,877 of record NZ_JCAXDX010000001.1, read on the forward strand.
CGAGGCTGCCTTCACATAGGTCGCACCGCGGCCGACCCAGATGTCCGTCGTATCGTTGGCGCGGATTGCCGGCTTGACGGCACTGTCGCGATAGACGCCCATCTCGGTCAGCGCCTCCATGTTGGAGGCGGAGGTGAGCATGATGTCCACGATATCCTGCTCCACAACGGCGCGGATATTTTCGAGAAATTCGGGGCGGGTATAGTGGCGTGACCAGCTGCCGTCCTTCTCCCGCTTGGGACCGCAGGAGGTTATCGAGGGACCCATGTCGCCGTCCTTGGCGTCGGCGATGATGAAGTCGCTGCGGGTATATTGGCCAGCGCGGATGCGCGCGAGCTTCCGGTCGAGGCGATACATGGTCTCACTCCTATTTCGGGACAAGAGGGTCAGGCAGTCGCTGCGCCGGTCATGATGGCAACGACGTCGTTCATGGAATGGGTCTTCGGGGTAACCACGGCGGCGCGCCGGCCGAGGCGCATGATGTGGATGCGGTCGGCGATGTCGAAGACGTTCGGCATGTTGTGGCTGATCAGAACGACGGGCAGGCCGCGATCCCGTATCGAGCGGATGAGTTGCAACACCTGCCCGGTTTCACGCACCCCGAGTGCCGCCGTCGGCTCGTCCATGATCACCAGTCTGCGGGCGAAAAGCGCGGCACGGGCCACGGCCACGCCCTGCCTCTGGCCCCCCGAGAGCGATTCCACCGGATTGTCGATCGCCGGCAGTCGAAATTTGAGTTCTCCCATGGCCCGGCGGGCTTCCTCGCGCATGCCTTTTTTGTCGAGGCGGCGAAAAAGGCTTCCGAGAAGCCCTGGTGCGCGCAGCTCCCGGCCGAGAAAGAGATTGGCGGCGATATCGAGCGCAGGCGCCACGGCGAGGTCCTGATAGACCGTCTCGATTCCGGCATGGCGCGCATCGAGAGGTCCCTTGAAGTGGATCGGCACTCCGTCGAGCAGAATTTCACCGCTGGTCGGGCGCACGGCGCCGGTCAGGGTCTTGATGAGCGTCGACTTGCCGGCGCCGTTGTCGCCGACGACGGCAAGGATCTCGCCGGCCCTGAGTTCGAAGTCGACGCCGTCGAGCGCAGTGACGTGGCCGTAGGTCTTCACCACGTTGCGCGCTTCGAGAACCAGGCGCGCGGAAGGCTCTTCGATGGGGGAACCGGCTGGCATCAACGCTTCCTCCGGGACAGCTGATCGAGCGCGACGGCGATGATGACGAGGATGCCCGTTATGAGGTCCTGCCAGAGCGGGTCGATGCCTGCGAGCGTCAGGCCGTTGCGCAGAACGCCGACGATGAGCGCGCCGATCAATGTCCCTACGAGCCCGCCTCGGCCGCCGAAAAGACTCGTGCCACCGATCACCACCGCGGTGATCGAATCGAGATTGGCGCTCTGCATGGCATTCGGGTCCGCGTTTGGGATACGCCCGAGCGCGAGCCAGGCGGCAATCCCGTAGATGAGGCCGGCCAATACATAAACCGAGAGCAGGTGGCGCCGTACTGGGATGCCGACCAGCCGGGCGGCCTCGGCATTGTTGCCGATCGCATAGACGTGCCGGCCCCATTTCGTCTGGTTCAACAAATACCAGACGCTCGCATAGAGCATGAACATGATCAGCACGCCATAGGTGAGCACGAAGCCGCCTATCTTCATCGTATTGCCCGTCCAGGCCAGGAAGGGATCGCGTACCGGGAAGGCGCCACCCTCGGAAATGAGTCGCAGCGCCGCGGTCAGGATGCCGAGAATGCCAAGTGTGACGATGAAGGGCGGGAGCCTGAGGCCGCTGACGAGGCCCCCCGCGGCAAGGCCGGCGGCCGTGCATATGAGCACGGCAATGCCCATGGAGAGAACCGGATCATAGCCAAGATTGGCAAGCTTTCCCGCGACGATCGTTCCCAGCACGCATATGGCGCCGACGGCAAGGTCGATCCCGGCAGTCAGGATCACGAGCGTCTGACCGATCGCCAGAGCGCCTATGACGACTGTCTGCTGCAGGATGATCGACAAGTTGTGGGTGGCGAGAAAGCGGGGATTGGTCAGCGCGAAAATCACGCAGAATCCGAGCAGCACCAGAAGAGGTCCCGCCGACGGGCTGCCCAATATACGGGCTTTCAGGCTTCGCGGCGCCTCAGCTGGATATACGGTTGCTGTGTTCATGGACGTCCCGTGCCTCAGGGTTTTGTTGCGCGGCCGTTCGCCCGCGGGATCGCTGCGGCGCAGGGCGTCGCGCGATCCCGCCGTGGTAGCGGATCAGTCGCCCCAGCAGTTTTCGAGGCCCCAGGAGGTATCTTTCGAATCCAGCCCTTCGACCGGCTTGTCGGAAATGAGGACGGAACCGGTGTTGACGAATCCGCTCGGCTTCTTGCCGGTAGCCGCATATTCCACCACCGCGTCGACGCCCATGGTCGCCATCTTGTAGGGGAACTGCATCACCGTCGCGGCGATCTTGCCGTCCTTGACGTCGCGCACGCCGGCACAGCCGCCGTCGATCGAGGTCAGCATCACGTCACCTTCCTTGCCGAAGGCTTTGAGCGCCGCATAGGCGCCGGCCGCCGCTGGCTCGTTGATCGTGTAGACGGCGTTGATCTCGCCGTTCTTGGAGAGCAAATTCTCCATGCCGATCTGACCCTTGTCCTGCGCACCATTGGTGATGGCCGCGCCTGCTATGGAAGGGTCACCCTCGGCTATTCCGAAGCCCTTCAGGTAACCGTCGTGGCGGAACGTATCGACCGTACCGCCGGGCGTGCCGTCCAGCATTGCGACGACCGCCTGCTTGTCGCCCATCGCCTTGCGGGCGTAGGCGCCCTGCTGCACGCCGGCCTCGAAATTGTCCGTGGCGAAGGTGGCGTCGACCGCATCGGCCGGATCGGTCGCCGTATCAAGCGCGATCACCAGCACGCCGGCATCGCGGGCCTTCTTGATGATGTCGAGCATGCCGGAAGAATTGTTCGGCGTGACCAGGATGCCCTTGGCACCGGCGCTGATCAGGTCCTCGATGGCGGCGACCTGTCCTTCGTTATCGCCGTCGAACTTGCCGGCGCGGGCGATCAGCTTCACGCCCTTCTCCTTGGCACGCGCCTCGGCCGCCTGGCGCATCTTGACGAAGAAAGGATTGACCTCGGTTTTCGTGACCAGTCCGACGATTACCTCGCTGGCGGCGGCGGAGCCCGGGCCGAAGGCGAGGCCGAAAACGAGTACGCCGGCGGCGATGCCGCCCCGCAGGACGGCAGAGCGCGAGGACGCGCTAATATTGTGAAGTGCCATTAGATCCTCCTCCCAAATCCAAAGACGCCATGAACCCCTCCGGCTCTTTCGGCGTGGACGGCCTCTCCTCAAAGGCCACAGGGATTAACTCAGCCATTTTAGATAAAGTCAACTTAATATCGCCAATCTTATGTATATTTTTATACAAAACGGGCGACGAGGTTCTCGCGGAACGATTACCCGATGAGAACGGACGCGCGTCAGAGGCAGCGATGCGGATAAACGCCAGGGAGGACTTATGTATCTTATTTCCCATAAGTTATGATCTCTGAGGTTCGGTGCTTTCTCGCGCGCCGCTTTGCCGCTAAACCGGGCCGAATACGGAGTTTTGCATGGCACGGCCGGTACAGGGGCCCGACAGACCCACTCTGGAAGGCGCCGGAGGTATCTTTTCCCTCATCGCGACCGGCAGCGCCGTCTCGCGCGCCGAACTGCTGGCCGCCTCCGGCTTGTCGCGGGCGACGGTGACGCAGCGGCTGAGCGCGCTCCTCGCCAGCGGGCTGGTACGCGAGACCGAGGAGACCCTGCCCAGCGGCGGACGGCCGACGCGTGTGCTCGCGATCAACGCCACGAGCGGCTTTCTGCTGGTCGCCAATGTCGGTGAGACGCACATCCATCTCGCCGCCATGGATCTGAAGCCGGCGATCATCTCCCAGACGACGCTGCCCTTTTGCGTGGCAAGCGGCCCCGAGGTGACGCTGGAGCAGATTGGCCAAGCCTTCGCCGCGCTGGCGGCAGGGGCCGAAAAGACGCATGGTTTCCTCCTCGGCATCGGGCTCAGCCTGCCGACGCCGGTGGATTTCAAGCGCGGCTGCGTGGTCGGCCCATCGGTGTTGCCCGGCTGGGACGAATTCGACATCATCGGCCGTCTCAACACCCGGTTTTCAGTGCCGGTCTATGTCGAGAACGACGTGAACCTGATGACGATCTGCGAGCACAAGCGTCGCTTGCCGACCGTTGAGGACATGCTCTTCGTGAAGGTCGGCACGGGCATCGGCAGCGGCCTGATCGCAGGCGGACGCCTTTTCCGCGGCGCCCAGGGCGCTGCCGGCGACATCGGCCACATCCAGTTCCTGTCGGATGACGCACCGCTCTGCCGTTGCGGCAAATTCGGCTGCGTGGAGGCGCGCGCCGCCGGCTGGGCGATCGCCCGCGACCTCTCCTCCCGCGGCTTTCGCGCCGAAACCGCCCGCGATGTGCTCGACCTCGTCGAACAGCGCAAGCCAGAGGCACTGATGCTGCTGCGCGCTGCCGGGCGAACGGTCGGCGAGGTCATTTCGGATGCGGTGAGCATCATCAATCCGAGCCTGATCGTCGTCGGCGGTACTCTGGCGCGCGGCGGCGATTTGCTGCTGTCGGGCATCCGCGAGCTCGTCTATCAGCGCTGCCTGCCGCTCGCCACCAGAAACCTCTCGATAGAGCTGTCCAGCATCCAAGACGACAGCGCTCTGTACGGCGCCGCCCACCTGCTGTTGGACGATATCTTCGCCCCGACGAAGACCGGTGAACTTCTCGCACGATACGCTGCGGCCGCCGCCCCGTCTACCAGAACGGGATGAGGAAACCTGTGCGGCTTTCCGCCTTCATCCAGCGTTTCAACTTATCGGAATCGCTCAGGTTCATGTTTTAGGTCGATCCAACCTACATCGTAATCCAGAGCCCTCGGAGGCGTGGCGTCGTCAGGCGGCGTCTCAACGGCCGTTCACGCCCCCACGCGCGCCACGACGGGAATATAGTTTTCGAGCTCCGGCGCCGGGAAATGCAGCGTCGCGCCGATCTCGGCGGAGCGGTAGAGGCCCATCAGGATTTCGACGACCGCCAGGCCGTCCTCGAAGGTTTCGAGCGGCTTTATCCCCTTGCGGAAGCATTCGACCATGTGGCGGTTTTCGTCCGTATAGCCGTAGACGCCGGCTTCGTCCTCCAGCACCGGCATCAGGCCCTGCTCGGCATTCTGCTTTTCGACGAGGTCCTCGCCCTCTGTGCCCTGCACGGCCCGCGACAGGAAGATCTTCAAGCCGGTGCCGAGCGAATTGTACTCCAGCGCATATTCGGGGCCGAGGAGCTCGAGCTGAATGCGCAGGCCGGCGCCGACATAGGCCCAGGAGGTCGTTGCCTCGATCATCAGTTCGTTGCCCTCCTCGTCCTCCAGCATCACGGTCGCCCGGGCGAAATCCTCCGAAGGGCGCCGACGGTAGTCGACATCCTCACCGAAGCGGCGGCGCAGCTCATCGGCATAGCCGGCCCGCGTCCATTTGAGGTTCGCGACCGTGCCGTTCACCGATTTGACCTTCAACGAATTTCGAGGTGCGCCGGGCGCCGTGAGCAGATGGCGCGCCACCTCGACGCTGTGGCACATCATATCGGAAAGCACCCCACCGCCCTGCTTGTCGCCCTGCCAGAACCAGGGCTCGTGCGGACCGGCATGTTCTTCCGCGGCGCGTGCGAGATAGGGCCGGCCGGTGGTCGAGGCGGCGCGCCGCCAAATGATCTCCTTGCCTCGCAGCACCGGCGTGCAGAAGACCTGGTTTTCGAGATAGCCATGGTTGAGACCCGCATCCTCGGCCAGGTGCAGCATCTCGCGTGCCTCCGCTACGGTGCGCGCAAGCGGCTTCTCGCAGGCGACGGCGAAGATCTTGCTGCGTCCCGCCTTGATCTCCCCGTGGAGCGTCCGCATGACGTCGAGCCGCGTGTAGTTCGGCGACAGAATCCAGACCGCGTCGACGTCGCCGGCGGACAGGAGCGATTCGAGACTTTCATGCGCACGGCACGCGCCGAGGTCGAGCGCCCCGACTTCGCTCACGAAGCGTGCGCGGTTTTCGGGATTGCGGCTGTAGACGCCGGTCACCTCGACATTGCGTACTCCGATGAGCGATTTCAGGTGGAAATGCGCGATAAAGCCGGTGCCGACGAAGCCCACTCGCAGGGTCTGTTTCGGTAATGTGGTCATTCTTTCCTCCCCGACGTCCAGCGGCGACGCTTCCAGCCGCCCGCATGTGCTTTCAGATAAGTGGCGGCGCCGTACTGCCCCGTACCTTCAGGACCGTGGGCAGCAGGATCGGTTCGGCTCCCTCCGAGCCGCCCGCCAGAATTCCAAGGAGCACCGCCATGGCGGTGCGGCCGATCTCGGAGCGAGGCTGGACGACCGTCGTCAGCGGCGGATAGAAGGCCTTGCTCAGATAGAGATCGTCGAAGCCGACGACCGAAACGTCGCCCGGCACGTCGCGTCCGATCCGTCTCAGCTCGTGGATGGCACCATAGGCCATTTCGTCATTGGCGACGAAGAGCGCGGTCGGCGGATCGGAAAGAGAGAAGAGCGAGCGGCAGCATTCCCCGCCGCTTTCGATCAGGAAGTCGCCCCGCACCTCGTAGCCGGCTGGAACCGTCAGCCCGGCAGCGCGCATCGCCAGGCGATACCCCTCCCGCCGATAGACGCTCATCGGCTCGGGCACCGGCCCGGATATATGAGCGATCCTCCGATGGCCGAGTGAAATCAGGTGCTCGACGGCACCGCGGGCCGCGGCGACATTGTCGACCTGCACATGCGGCAGGCCCGAGCCCTCGATCATTTCCAGCGCCACCACCACGGGCAGATGGTTCCAGCCGCCGTCAGGCGGCAACTTGCCGGTCATCAGGATCATGCCGTCGGCATGCCCGTCGCGCAGCATGTTGAAATATTCGGTCTCGCGGGCCGGGTCGTCCTCGGTATTGCCCATCAGCACGGCATAGCCGGCTTCGCGCGCCGTCGCTTCGACGCCCTTGAGGATGTCGAGGTAGAAGGGATTGCCGACGTCGCGTACGACCATCAGCACCGTCATGGACCTGCGGGTGCGCAGGTTCCGGGCGCTGACATTCGGCCGGTAGTCGAGCTCGCGCGCCAGGTCGAGCACGCGCTGGCGCGTCTCGGCGGTCACCAGCGTCGAAGCGGCCAGGGCGCGCGAGACGGTGGCCACCGACACGCCCGCCTTCTCGGCAATGTCCTTGATCTTCGGCCGGTTCCTCATGCGCGCATCGCCCGGCCGCGCCCATAGAACATCATGAGCAGGAGCAGCGTCGCGCCGAACACCATCTGGCGTCCGGACTCCTCGATGTTGATCGTCGTCAGGATGCTCTGCAGGATGACCAGCAGGACCGCGCCCGCCATGGTGCCGGTGTAGCCGCCCTTGCCCCCGGCAAGCGATGTGCCGCCGAAGACGACCGCGATGATCGAGGGGAGCATGTACTGCTCGCCGACATTGGCGAAAGACGTGCCGGAATAGCCGAGCAGGCAGAGGCCGGCGATCGCGGCGAACATGCCGGAGATCATGAAGAGCGCGATGCGGACCAGCTTGACCGGCACGCCGGCCATGTAGGCCGCGTGCTCGTTCGAGCCGATCGCATAGATGCGGTGGCCGAAGACGGTGCGGTTGAGCATGAGCGCCATCAGGATGCCGATCACGATCCAGAGCCAGATGATGCCGGGAATGCCATAGGCGAGCGGTTGCGTGACGAAGCGCGAGAGCGCGGGCGCGGCCTGGCCGGAGGGAATTCCCATCCGGATGACGACGAGAAGCCCCTGCAGCACGCCCAGCATTCCGAGCGTCATCACCAGCGGCGGGATTCTGAGAAGCGTGACGCCGAGCCCGTTCAGGAGGCCGAAGAAGGCGCCGGCCGCAAGACAGGCGGCGACGGCCGGCAAGATGCCGCCATCGGCGCCGTTCATGACGTTGCCCGCGAGGATGGCCGAGAGCGAGACGACGCCGCCGACCGAGAGATCGATTCCTTCGCGTCCGCCGAGGATGACGACGTTCTGACCGGCCGCGACGATGCCGAGCAGCGAGGCGACGATCAGGAGCCTCAGGATCTGGCCGCCGGTCGCAAAGCCCGGCGACAGCGCCTCGCCGAGATAGAGGAGCAGCACGATGAGCACGAGCGCGACGACGATCGGCTGTCGGACGAAGGACACCACTCGGCTCATGAGCGCGCCCTCCTGCCGGCAAGCACGCCCGCCATCAGCACGAGGAGGATCGCGAGGCCCTGCACGAAGTTCTGCCACTCGGACGGCGTGCCCATGAAAAAGACGACCGAGTTGATGAGCCCTATCGTCAGCGCCCCGAGCAGCGAGCCGACGACGGTGCCCCAGCCGCCGGAGAGCGCGCTGCCCCCGAGCACGACCGCCGCGACGCTGTAGAGCGTCATCTTGCCGCCGACCAGCGGATCGCCGCTTGCAGTATCGCCTGTGATGCAGAAGGCGGCGAGCGCGGAGAAGAGGCCGCAGAGCACATAGCCCTTGATCCGGGTCGCTATGACAGGCAGCCCGGTCTGGTAGGCCGACTGCTGGTCGTCGCCGACGGCAAGCAGTTGCGTGACCAGCCTGGTGCGGCTCATCACAGCGAGGAGGATGACGAGGGCCGCCAGGATGTAGAAGACGAAGGGAACCCCGAAAAGCCGGCCGCCATAGGTGCGCCAGAAGAGCGCCGGCGCCGGGGTGCCGGCAACGGGCAGGATGTAAAGCGCAAGGCCCGTGAAGAAGATGCTGGTCGCGAAGGTCGCGACGATCGCCTGCAGCCGCAAAGCCGCGACGACGAGGCCGTTCACGAGCCCGCAGGCCAGCCCGAGCAGGAGACCTATGGCCAGCGCCAGGAACACCGCGCCGGCCCCCCCTCCCCAGCGTTCCATCAGAACCACGATCGCGACATTGACCAGCGAGAGGATCGCGCCGGCAGAGAGGTCGATATCGCCGGCATAGACGACGTAGGTCTGTGCGATCGCGAGCAGGATCAGCGCCATATAGGTGCTGAGCAGCCCGGTCAGAGCCCGAAATGTCAGGCTGTTCGGCGAAAAGAAGCCGTTGAGGAGAAGGAGTACGGCGACGATCACGAGCGCGGGTAGGAAAGGATAGCGCTCCAGCAGCCTGCCGATGCCGCCGGCGCGCCGGTATGTCGGGACGGTTGCGGTCTCTGCCATCACGCGGCCTCGTAAGCGGCTTGATATAGATTGTAGCGGGTGCGGTCCGCCCCCGTGAGCTCCCGGCTGACCGATCCGCCGTTGAAGACGAGAATGCGGTTGGCGTTGCCGAGCAGTTCGGCATCCTCGGAAGAATAGAGGACAATGCCGAGCCCCTCCGCCGCCAGTTGCCGGATCAGCGCGAAGAGGTCCGCCTTGGCGGACAGGTCGATGCCCTTGGTCGGGTCGTCGAGCAGCAGCACGTCGGGGCGGTCGATCAGCCAGCGGGCGATGATCACCTTCTGTTGATTGCCGCCCGAAAGCGAACCGATCGGGTGGAAGAGGCTCGCGAATTTGGTGTGCATGCTTTCCAGCGCCGGCGCCACCCTGTCGCGCAGCTTGCCCGGCCGAGCGATCATCAGCCGGTCGCGCAGATAGTGGATCGGCGTGACGTTCTCGATGATCGGTCTTCCGCTGATGACGCCGTCGCGGCTGCGGTCGCCGGAGACATAGGCGCAGCCGCGCCGGATCGCGTCACGCGGGTTCGAAGCGTCGAAGCGGCTGTCGCCGATGAGGATTTCGCCCGACGCGATCGAGCCGGCGCCGAAGATCGCTCTGAGCACCGCCGATTGGCCCTGGCCGTGCAGCCCGCCGAAGCCGAGAATCTCGCCGCGGCCAACCTCGAAACTCACATTGCGGAAACCGCGGCCGGAAAGATCGCGCACCGTCAGCGCGGCGCCTCCTTCACCCTCCACCACCGCCGGCACTGACGATTGCGTCGCCGGCATGTCGCCGGCACCGCCGACCATCAGCCGGATCACGGTTGCCGGATCCGTGTCGCCCAGGTTGAGCGTGGTGATGGTCTCGCCGTCGCGAATGATGGTGACGCGATCGCCGATCGCCTTGATCTCGTCCATGCGGTGCGAAATGAAGATGATGCCGCGCCCGCGACGTTTGAGATCGCGCAGGATTTCGAAGAAGCGTTCCACCTGGGCTCGGTCGAGCGCCGAGGTCGGCTCGTCGAAGATGAGGAGCGGCGCCTCGCTGGCGAGCGCCTTCATGATCTCGACGAGCTGACGCTGGTCGGGGCGCAGGTTGCCGACGAGTGTGTCGGCGGAAAACCCTTCGCCGCAGACGCCGTCGAAAAGGCCGATATAGCGCGCCGCGCGCTGCCGGAGTTCCCAGCGGTCGATGAAGACCCGCGATTTGACCGGCAGCTTGCCGAGCGAGATGTTTTCCTCGACCGAGCGGTGCGCGGCGAGGCTGAGTTCCTGATAGAAGATGCCGATGCCGTGGGCTCGCGCCGAGCGCGGTCCGCTGATCGTCACCGGCTGGTCGTCGACCAGGATCCTGCCGCCATCGGGCCGCACGCTGCCCGCAATGATCTTGCAGAGGGTGCTTTTTCCCGAGCCGTTGGAACCCATCAGGACATGGACCTCGCCGGCCATGAGCTCAAGATCGCCACGGCGGACCGCCAGGGTCGCGCCGTAAGCCTTGCTCACGCCGCTCAGTTTCAATTTCGACATGGAAACTCGTCCGTTCGCTTCGGTTTGGCGGGCGCTGGCCGGGATCGGCTACTTTATGTTTCCTCAAATCCTGGCGGATTTAGGGATAGAAACATGCAGCAAGACAAAGTGTTACCGGGAGCATGCGCGCCCAACGGGACGCGCAATGCCTCAGCGCCCTGCCGAAGGCTCACTTGAACAGCGCTTCCGCCTCCTCGATCGAAAGCGAGCTCGTATAGGAATAATAGCCGGGCTTGCCCTCGAGCTGCTTTGCGGCCTCCGCCACGTTCTTCGAGTCGATGAAGGGAATCGGCAGGTAAAGCGCGTTGCCGTATTGTCCGGCCTTTGCCGGCTCCTTCAGTTCCTTGCCCTGCAGCATCAGCACGGCGACGTTGAGGGCACTCGCCATGACGCCGGGCGGATTCACGGTCGCTCCCGAGTTCAGCTTTTCCTTGATCCAGAGGTCGATGAAGTCCTTGCGGATTTCGCCCGTCGCCGCGATTTCGCCGGCCTTGCCGGCGTCCATGATCGATTTCCAGGCGCCGGCCGCCATGCCGTCCTGCACCAGCACGCCGTTGATGTCCGGATAGGTGGCAAGAATGTTCTGCATCGCCTGCTGGCCCTGCGCCTGGTCCCAGTTGGCATTGACCTCGTTGACGACCTGGATATCCGGATAATCCTTGAAGACGCTCTTGTAGCCGGCGACGCGCATCTCGTTCGCCGGATGGCCGGCGACGCCGTTGATCGCAACCACCTTGCCCTTGCCGCCGAGCGTTTCGGCGAGCCACTTGGCGCCCGCGGCACCCCAGGCGGTCTGGTCGATGCCGACATAGATGGCATCGGGCGAAGAGACTTCCGCGTCGGTGGCGATCACCAGGATGCCGGCTTCCTTCGCCTGGGCGAAGATCGGATCGAAGGCGGTCGGGCTGTTGGGGTTGACGATGATGGCGTTCACCCCTTCCGCGATGAAGTTGCGGATATGCGCGATCTGCCCGGGTACGTCGACATTGGCGCTCTGGACGGAGACCTCGACGTCGACGCCTTTTTCCTTCCATTCCGCAGCGGCGGCCTTCGCCTCGTCGATCATCTGGGTGCGCCACTCGCTGCCGACCCAGCCGTTGGAGAGACCTATTTTAAAGGTCTCGGCGTGAGCGGATGCCGACAGGACGATGGACGCGACGGTGCCCAGCGCAAATGCGATAAGTTTCTTCATAAGATCCTCCCAAATCTTGCCGGCACATGAAGCCAGAAAATGTAATCGATTTCAATCGCCGTTTTGGGCGACTATCAGGGGCCGGGAGGGTCATTTACAGCCGCGCGTCTTATCAGACGCGCAAAGTTCTTTAATCTGTGGCCTGTAATCGGCCCCGATCAGTCGGCCAGGTCTCGATCACGCGGACGAAATGCGTCAGCCACGCATTGGTCTGGTGGCCGTCCAGCGCACGATGGTCGATCGTCAGCGACACATAGGCCATCGGGCGTATCTGGATCGTGTCGGCGCCGTCCACCTCGCGCACGACCACCCGCTTGTCGAGCTTGCCCACGCCCAGGATCGCCGATTGCGGCTGGTTGATAATGATCGGCGCCGCGAGCAGCGATCCGGAGACGCCATGATTGGAAATGGTGAAGGTGCCGCCCGTCACGTCCGCGCGGGAGAGCGCGTTCGAACGCGCGCGTGTCGTCAGGTCCCGCAGCCGGGCCGCAATCTCGGCAAGCGACAGGTCCTGCGCCCGATGGAGGACCGGCACGACCAGGCCCTTGTCCCCGAGGGAAATACCCACGCCGATATTAATGTCGTCGAATGTTTCGAGCGCATCCTCGTGCCAGCGGCTGTTGACCTCGGGGACCGCGCGCATCGCCGCCACGCAGGCCGAAACCACATAAGCCGTATAGGAGAGCTGGGCGCCGTCAGCCGCAAGCCTCTTCCCATGTTCGTCCCGATGGCGCATCACCGCCGAGAAATCGGCCTCGAACACCGCCGTCACATGCGGCGCCGTCGTGACGGAGGTGAGCATATGTTCGGCGATCGCGGCACGCATGGCGCTATGGGGTATCCTGCGCGACTTCGGTGCCGCTCCCCTGTCGCCAACCTCAGCCGCGACCGAAGCAGTGCCTTCCTGCCGGGCCGTAAACGCCCTGTCCATGTCGGCGCGCGTGACGCGACCACCCCTGCCGGTGCCGGTGACGGTGGCCGGATCCAGGCCATATTCTTCCGCTGCATGCCGCACGGCCGGCGAGTAATGCGGCGCGTGTCCCGCCCCGGCAGCCTCGCTGCCGATCCGGCCGAGAACGGCGCCGGGCGGGGCATCGTCGCCATTTCGCATCAGGATTTCCGCGAGCACCCCGTCGGCGGGCGCCGACACCTCCTGGGTCACCTTGTCGGTCTCGAGCTCGACCAGCGGATCGCCCGATTTGACCGTCTCGCCGATCTTCCTTAGCCAATTGCGGACGACCGCTTTGGTCCCCTCCTGCTCCAGCGGAGCCTGAATGTCGATGAGATCGCCCATGCTCAGAACTCCAGAAGGTCGGTGATCTTCTGGCGTATGCGTTCCGTCGATGGAACCGCCCAGTCGAGCAGGACGGGATTATGAGGGCTGGGAATATCCGGCATGGTGAGACGCGAGATCGGCGCGTCGAGATCGATGAAGGCTTCGTCGGCGACCGCTGCGGCAATCTCCGCGCCGAAACCCGCCGTTGCGAGGTCCTCGTGGACGATGAGGCACCGGCGGGTGCGGCGCACGGAAGCGATGACCGCTTTCCTGTCCCAGGGCATCAGGGTTCTCAGATCGATCACATCGGCGGAGATCCCCTCGGCCGCCTCTTCGCAACGCGGCACCATGGCCCCCCAGGTGACGATGGTGATGTCGCGTCCTTCACGCGTGAACTTCGCCTTGCCGAAAGGCAGGGCGAAGGCATCGCCGGGATAGGGCCGCCGCGCCCAGGGATGGTCGAGCATGGCCCGGTGCTCGAAGAAAATCACCGGGTCGTTGCCGCGCAAGGCGGTGCGCAGGAGCCCGACGGCGTCCTCGGCATTGGAGGGAACGGCGATCTTCCAGCCGGGCTGGTGGACGAAGGCGACCTCGTTCGTCTGGCTGTGCCACGGATCGCCGCATTTGAAGAATCCCCCCGCCATCCGCACGACGATCGGGGCGGCGAAGCGGTTGCTGGTCCGCCAGCGGATCGTGCCGCAATCGTTGAGCTGCTCGATCGCGGGCTCGGCATATTTGCGGAACTGGATTTCCGGCACCGGCACGAGCCCCGCGAGCGCCATGCCCACCGCCCGGCCGATGATGCCCTCCTCCGAGAGCGACGTGTCGAAGACGCGGGCGGTACCGTATTTCTCCTGCAGCCCGAGGGTCACGGCATGGACGCCGCCCTTCGGGCCGATATCCTCGCCGAAGAGGACGACCCGCTCGTTCACCGACATCTCGTGATCAAGCGTGCGGCGGATCGCCGTCACCATGTTGATCCTCTGGCCGTCGCCCGTCGCGGTTTCCGTCGTTTCCGGCGGACGGTAGCCGGCAGAGTGCTGTCCGCCCATGACCTGCATCTGGCCTTCGAAGAAGACATTGCTGGTGACGGTTTCGGGGTCGGCGACCGGCCGGGATTCGGCCTCCATGCGCGCCCGTTCGGCGGCAGCCTTCGCATCTCTCGCAGCTTCGTTCCATTCCTCTGAACTCAACAGGGCGGGGACGAGATAGTCCCTCAACCGCGGCAGAGGATCGTGTGCCCATTCGCTCCTGACGAGCTCCTCGCTCTTGTAGGTCTGGGTATCCTGGAAGCTGTGCCCTTCGAGGCGCGGCACCTCGAGCCTGAGCAGCACCGGCATCCGCCCTTCGCGCACCAGTTCCACGGCGCCCTTCGTCAGCCGGGCGGCCTCTTCGGGATCCGAGCCGTCGCCGTCGAGAACGGTCAAGTTTTTCCAGCCGGCGAGATTGCCGGCAATATTGCCTTCGGGTGTCTGGAAGCTCGAGGGAACGGAGATGCCGAAGCCGTTGTCTTCGATATAGAAGAGCAGCGGCAGGCCCTGCGTCGTCGCGATCGTCAGAGCGGACCAGAAGCCGTTGGAGGCAACGGAACCGTCACCGCCCAGCACGACGGCAACATCCTTCCGATATTCCTCTTTTCCGAGAACTTCGCTGAAATAGGTGATCGCCTGCGCCCAGCCGGCCGTCGGCGTGTACTGGGTGCCCACGCCGCCGCACATCGGCAGGGCGGAGGCGCCGTGCGGGTTGGGATAGTTGAAAACGACACCGATATCCCGGCCGTCGGAATATCCGCCCGCGCGCCCCATCGCCGAGCCGAGCGCGTCCGCCGGATCGACGCCGAGCGCGAGCAGCAGCGGGCGCGAGCGATAATAGCCGCATGCCGCATCATGCCTGCCCGTGAGGTGAAGCCCCAGGAGAATCTGGGCCATGTCATGCCCGCGGGCCGAAAATTGGTAGAGGACCTTCTTCTCCGGGACCAGGCGCTGCTCTTCCATCTCGTCGAGGGCGCGCGACAGAAGCAGAAGTTGCACGACCTTCTTCCATTCGATGCTCTCGTCCGGTGCGTTGCGCCGGTCTTTTTTGAGTGCGGCCTGGGCCATCAGGGTCTCCTCCAGTCCTCCGAGATCAAGACTACGCCGCTCGAAGCGCAAAACGGTTTCAATCTGGTCGTTTTTTGGCTAGGCTTTGATGAAGCTGTTTCGGATTCGAGGGATTCATGATGAATTCATTCAATCTCGACGCGATCGACCGAAAGATTCTGGGGATCCTCCAGGACCGGGGCGACATCAGCCATGCAGCCTTGGCGGAGGCGGTCGGTGCCTCGCCGGCCTCCTGCTGGCGGCGCATCAAGGCGCTCGAGACGGCGGGGGTGCTGGTCAAGACCGTGAGCCTCGTCAATCCCGACATGGTCGGACGCGGATTGAACGTCTTCTGCCAGGTGCGCATGAAGTCCCATGATCCGGTTGCGCGCCGAAATTTCGAACGCTTCGTGGAAAGCCACGAGGAAGTTCTCGAATGCTATTCCATGTCGGGCGACTGGGATTACCTGCTACGGGTCCTCGTTGCTGATGTCGCCGACTACGAGCGCCTGCTGATGCGCGGCATCCTCACCCACGAGGCAGTGGCGAACTCGTCGTCTCACTTCGCGTTGAAGAGCGTCAAATACTCCACTGCCGTTCCCGTCTAGATCATTGAAGCTGCGCCCTTTTCCTGGAAATGCTCTAAGACCTTAGTCCGACGCTTCCGGCCATAGGTCCTAGGACCGTTGCGTGCCGAGTTCCCATAACCTATGCCGGTGGTTGCGCGTTCTCGGGATAACGGAAAGCCCCAACTGCCGCCCGGGCGCGCGAGGGTCGCAGAGCGAAGACGCCCCAGCCCCAACTGTATCGCTCTGCGACCCTCGCTTCGAGCATTCCCGCTCTTCTTCCGTCTACGGCGCCGAACGTCCCGTCACATGTCACGATTTCTCGGAACCATCCGCCGGGCGAGACGTTAGACGCGGTCGCTTTTGCCCGAAGCGACTGGAAGCGTAAGAGGGTCGGCTCGTCATTCCCTCCCCCCTCCCCGAAGAGTCGACCGACAGGCGGCGCCCTTTCTCCTCCCTCGGGGGCGCCGCCATCGCTTCTTCGAAACGGACTGCAGGTCATGGATGCACCGTTGCCGTCGCTGGCTCCGCGTGATCAAGTGCATCCTGCGCCAACAGCCCAGGGAACCGTGCCGTGACGACAGTGATCCTTTTCCATTCCGTCTATGGCCTGCGCCCGTTCGAGAGGGGCGTCGCCGAGCGCCTCACTGTCGCAGGCCACGAGGTGTTCACGCCCGACCTCTACGAAGGCCGGGTTGCTT
This sequence comes from Sinorhizobium sp. GQ132, assembly GCF_059758575.1. Classification (NCBI taxonomy): domain Bacteria; kingdom Pseudomonadati; phylum Pseudomonadota; class Alphaproteobacteria; order Hyphomicrobiales; family Rhizobiaceae; genus Sinorhizobium; species Sinorhizobium sp. GQ132. The sequence goes on from NZ_JCAXDX010000001.1 coordinate 725,403, forward strand.
CCTCGATGGAGGAGGGCTTTGCCCTGAAGGAAGAGATCGGCTGGAGCACCCTTTGCGAGCGCGCCGAGCGGGCGGTCGCGGATCTGGCTGCCGATGCCGTTCTCGGCGGTTTTTCCATGGGCGCTGCTGTCGCCGCCAGCCTGTGGCCGAAGCGGCCCGAAGCGGCCGGAATTCTCTTTCTGCACAGCATCGCCGAAATTCCGGCAAATGCACGTCGCGGGCTGCCGGTGCAGGTCCATCTCGCCGACCCGGATACCTTCGAGCCTGCAGACGAGGTCGCCGCCTGGCGTGCTGATGCCGAGCGGACGCCGGTGGCACTGGAAGTCTTCATATATCCCGGTGCCGGGCATCTTTATACCGACGCCACGCTTGCCGATTACGACTCCGAGGCGGCCCGGCTCACCTGGAGCCGCATCGAACGTTGCCTTGCAGCACTTTGAGCGGACACTCGAAGTCTGCCCCTCATCCGGCTACCGCCACTTTCTCCCCGCAGGCGGGGAGTAAGGAGCAAGCCGCACGTTCTTGGATCCCCTTTCCGTCATAACCGGGAGAGAGGGGCGATCCGTGAGGCTTTGACGTTACGAAGCCTTCCCATAACCTCCGCCCGTCGGCGTCACGACGGTGAAAGTCTCGCCCGCCTCGAGCACCGTATGAGCCGAGCCCGGCAGCTCTTCGATGCGGCCGTCATTGCGGCGGACAAAGTTGCGGCCGGTTTCCCCCGCCTCGCCGCCCTTCAGGCCGAAGGGCCGGATGCGGCGGTGGCCGGAAAGGATCGCGAAATCCAGCCGCTCGCGCGCGCGGATCGTCCTCTGTGTACCGTCGCCCGCCGACCACTTGCCGCGCCCGCCCGAGCCCTTGCGGATGTGGAAGTCTTCGAGCACGACCGGGAAGCGCGTCTCCAGGATTTCCGGGTCGGTGAGGCGCGAATTGGTCATGTGCGTGTGAACCGCATCGGCGCCGTCATAGCCGGGGCCGGCCGGCGCGCCGGAGCAGATCGTCTCGTAATACTGGTAGTCGGCGTTTCCGAAAGTCAGGTTGTTCATTGTTCCCTGCGCGGCGGCCTGCGCCTCGACCGCGCCGAAGAGGCAATTGGTGACCGCCTGACTGACCTCTACATTGCCGGCGACGACCGCCGCTGGGTAGCGCGGCGAAAGCATGGTGCCTTGCGGAATGACGATGCGGATAGGCCTCAGGCAGCCGGCATTCATCGGGATGTCGGCCTCGACCAGCACCCGGAAGACATAGAGCACGGCGGCACGCGTCACCGGCTCCGGCGCGTTGAAATTATCCGAGCGCTGTTGCGACGTTCCGGTGAAGTCGACCGTTGCTTCCCGGCTCTCGCGGTCGATGGAGATCTTCACGACGATCCGGCAGCCCTGGTCCATCTCGTAGGAGAATTCGCCGTCCGGCAATCGGTCGAGCACGCGGCGCACGCTTTCGGCCGCATTGTCCTGGACGTGACCCATATAGGCCTCGACCACATCCTCTCCGAATTGCGCGATCATCTTCGTGAGTTCCGCCACGCCCTTCTCGTTGGCCGCGACCTGTGCCTTGAGATCGTTGACGTTCTGGAGGATGTTGCGCACCGGATAGCGCGCTCCGTTCAAGAGGCTCTCCAGTTCGTTCTCGCAGAAGCGGCCGCGGTCGATGAGCTTGAAGTTGTCGATATAGACGCCTTCCTCTTCGATATTGGTGGCCAGCGGCGACATCGAGCCCGGCGAGATACCGCCGATATCCGCATGGTGACCGCGGCTTGCGACCCAGAAGCGGATTTCGTGGCCCTCCTCGTCGAAGACCGGCGTGCATACTGTCAGGTCCGGCAGATGCGTGCCGCCGTTGTAGGGCGCATTGATCAGGAACACATCGCCGGGATGGATGACCGGGTTCTCACGGATCGCGGTCGCGACCGAAGCGTCCATGGAGCCCAGATGCACCGGCATGTGCGGCGCATTGGCGACCAGATTTCCCCTGTTGTCGAAGACCGCGCAGGAGAAATCGAGCCGCTCCTTGATGTTGACCGAATAGGCCGTGTTCTGCAGCGTCACCCCCATCTGCTCGGCAATCGACATGAAGAGATTGTTGAAGATCTCCAGCATGACCGGATCGGCCTTCGTGCCGATCGCGGTGCGCTCGGGCAGCGCCTTGATCCGCCTAAGGACGATATGGTCTTTCGCCGTCAGTTCCGCCTGCCAGCCGTCCTCGACGACGATCGTCTGGTTGGCTTCGATGATGATCGCGGGCCCGGTGAGCTTCTGGCCGGGCCTGATTTGCGAACGCAGCGCCACCGGAGCGTCGTGAAACGCACCCTGCGAATAGAAGCGGGTCCGCCGGTTCGGGGCGACATCTCCGGCCGTCACGGCAAGACCTTCCGCTTCCATTTCCGCAGCCCCGCCGCCGACCGTTTCGACCTCGACCGCATCGATCACCAGAGCCTTGTTTTCGGCGACGAATCCGAAGCGGCGCCTGTGCAGACGCTCGAATTCACCGCGGAGCCGCGCCTGGTCGTCCTCATCCGGGAAGGTCGCTTCCACCGGCAGGACCGTGTCGGTTCCGGCATAGCGGATATGCGCGCGCAGATGTGTGCGTATCCGCTCACGGGAAATCCCCTGCGCCTCGAGTTCCGTCAGGCATTCCGATTGCAGTGTTCGGGCAAGTGCGGCAAGCGCCCTCGGTGCGGCCTCGTCGAGACCGGCCCCGAGCGCCTTCTGCCGCGTTGCGCGAATATCGGCAAGGCCCATTCCATAGGCTGAGAGCAGCCCGGACATCGGGTGCAGGAGAATACTCTTCATGCCGAGCGCGTCGGCGACCAGGCAGGCGTGTTGCCCGCCGGCGCCGCCGAAGCAGTTGAGCGCATAGCGCGTCACGTCATAGCCGCGGCTTACGGAAATCTTCTTGATCGCCTCGACCATGTTGGCGACCGCGATGCGGATGAAGCCGTCGGCGACGTCCTCGGGGCTCCGCCCGTCGCCGATCTCGGCCGCTAGCGCGACGAAACGCTCGCGCACGGTCTCCACGTCGAGCGGCAGATTCTGTTCCGGTCCGAAGATCGCCGGAAAGTGTTCCGGCAATAGCTTGCCGAGCATGACATTCGCATCGGTGACGGCGAGCGGTCCGCCGTTGCGGTAACAGGCCGGACCTGGATTGGCGCCGGCCGAATCCGGACCGACACGGAAGCGCTCGCCGTCGAAATGGAGGACCGAGCCGCCGCCGGCGGCAACCGTGTGGATCAGCATCATCGGCGCCCGCACCCGCACGCCGGCAACCTCGGTCTCGAAGGCGCGCTCGTACTCGCCGTCGAAATGGGCGACATCGGTCGAGGTTCCGCCCATGTCGAAGCCGATCACGCGGCCGAATCCGGCCGCCTCGCCCGTCCGCGCCAGACCGACGACACCGCCCGCAGGTCCCGAGAGGATCGCATCCTTGCCCTGGAACATCTCTGCCGCCGTAAGCCCGCCGGACGACATCATGAACATGAGCCGGGCGCCGGACCGGGCGACGTCCAGCTCTTCCGAAACCTGCGCCACATAGCGCCCGAGCACGGGCGAGAGATAGGCGTCGATCACGGTCGTATCGCCACGGCCGACATATTTGACGAGCGGCGAGACCTCGTGGCTGACGGATACCTGCTCGAATCCCATCGATCGTGCGATGCGGGCGACGATCGCCTCGTGGGCGGGATATCTGTAGGCGTGCATCAGGACGATAGCGACCGCCCCGTAGCCATTGGCTTTCAAGCCTTCGAGCGCCCGGCGCGCTGCCGCCTCGTCGAGCGGCCGCTCGATCGTGCCGTCGGCGAGCACCCGCTCGTCGAGCTCGACGATCTCCGAATAGAGCGCCTCGGGCTTGATGATTTCGGTGGCGAAGATCTTCTTGCGTTCCTGATACCCGATCCTGAGCGCATCGCGGAAGCCGCGCGTCGTGACGAGCGCCAGCCGCTCGCCCTTGCGCTCCAGCAAAGCATTGGTGGCAACCGTGGTGCCCATCCTGACCTCGCCGACCACGCCCGCCGGAACCGGATCGCGGGGGCCGAGGCCGAGATGCTGCCGGATGCCGTGGACCGCCGCATCGCGATAGGCGCCGGGATTTTCCGAAAGGACCTTCAGCGCGTGCAAGGCGCCCGCCGGATCGCGGCCGACCACGTCGGTGAAGGTACCGCCGCGATCCACCCAGAAATCCCAAGCTCCCGTCACGCTCATCTCCAGTTCCTCCACAAATCTGCCCGCCGCTTCCATGGGCGCTTTTTATGAGCCGGCCACGATCGGCAGGCAAGGGAAGAAGAGGCGCGCCACCACCGAAAAGGGAGCCGATACCTCTGCCGGATCTCTGGCCTACCACCGCCATTTATGTCAGAGGAGGCACGATCCAACAGCGCGGAGGCGGAAACGGTGAAACAGCGCCACCCTACGGCGAAAAGGCGGATCGGAGGCGCGAAAGCCGGCGAACTGCCCGGCAAGCGCGTGACGCTCGCCCGGGCGCTCTCGAAGCTCGGCTACTGCTCGAGGACGCAGGCCGAAAAGCTGATCGCCGAGGGGCGTGTCAGCGTCGCCGGCCGGAAGATCACGGATCTCTCCCATTGGGTCGACATCGAAACGGACAGAATCGCCGTCGACGGAACCGTCATTGCCGCGCAAGCCAGAGTCTATCTCATGCTGAACAAGCCGCGCGGCCTCGTGACCACCCGCGACGATCCCGAGGGCCGGCCGACTGTCTTCAGCTGCCTCGACAATGTCGACGTTCCGTCCCTCTCGCCGGTTGGCAGGCTCGACAAGGCCAGCGAGGGGCTTCTGCTCTTCACCAACGACACGGTTCTGGCGCAGCGACTGCTCGATCCGGAGACCCATCTCGGCAAGGTATACCATGTTCAGGTGCGCGGCATTTTCGGCGAGGCCATGGCCGCACGGATGCTGGAAGGCGTTACGGAGGGTGGCGAACTGCTGCGCGCCGTGCGGGTCGAGCTCCTGAAAAGCGGAGACAGGAACAGCTGGATCGAGGTGGAGCTTGACGAAGGACGCAACCGCCAGATCCGCCGCATGCTCGACGCGCTCGGCTTCGAGTGCCTGCGTCTCCTTCGCGTCTCGATCGGCGACATACGCCTCGGCGACCTGCCGAAGGGAGCAAGCCGGCCGCTGACCGAGGCGGAGATAGTTTATCTCAGACACCGCACCGGGCTCTGACGAGAGGCTTTCCCCGGCTTGCCGGCGCGGCAAGCTCGATGTCCGGAAATCCACCCACCGACAGGCGCTTTTGTTTCCAAATCCACCCATTTGACGCGCCGATAGTCGGTAAATGCATGAAACGGCGTCGGGCAGCGGTTGTCTGTGCTAAAATCCGGCTTGCTAATGGGTGAACCCAGAACCGGCGGGAGGAACCATGCCGGCTGGTCGATAATTTCATCCGGGAGGAAAAGATGAAAATCCTTAACGCGCTTCTGGGCGCAGCCGCCGCCGTTTCCCTTTTGGCCGCTTCGGCGAACGCCCAAACCTATCCGGAGCGCACGGTCACCATGGTGGTGCCGTTCTCGGCCGGCGGCCCGACCGATACGGTTGCCCGCCTCGTCGCCGAGTCCATGTCGAAGGATCTCGGCCAGCAGATCATCGTCGAGAATGTCGGCGGCGCCGGCGGGACGCTCGGTGCCGGCCGCGTCGCTCAGGCCGATCCGGACGGCTACACGCTGCTTCTGCACCACATCGGCATGGCCACCAGCGCGACGCTCTATCGCAAGCTCGCCTATGACACGCTGAATGCCTTCGAATATGTCGGCCTCGTCACCGAAGTTCCGATGACCATCGTTGCCCGCAAGGATTTCGAGCCGACCGACCTCAAGGGCCTGATCGAACACGTCAAGGCGAACAAGGACACGGTGACGGTCGCCAATGCCGGCATCGGCGCGGCGTCGCATCTTTGCGGCATGATGTTCATGAGCGCGATCGAAACGCCGCTGACGACCGTGCCCTACAAAGGGACCGGCCCGGCGATGACCGACCTGCTCGGCGGCCAGGTCGACATCATGTGCGATCAGACGACGAACACGACGAAGCAGATCCAGGGCGGCACGATCAAGGCCTATGCGGTGACCTCGCCGCAGCGCCTCAAGATCTTCCCCGATCTGCCGACCGCCGAGGAAGCGGGCCTTGCCGGCTTCCAGGTCGGCATCTGGCACGGCATCTATGCGCCGAAGGGCACGCCGGCCGAAATCACCGACCGCCTCTCCAAGTCGCTGCAGAAGGCACTCAAGGACGAGAACGTGGTTGCCCGCTTCGGCGAGCTCGGCACCGAGCCGTCGAGCGAAGCCGACGCAACCCCGGCGGCGCTTAAGGCCAAGCTCGAAAGCGAGATCGCCCGCTGGAAGCCGGTGATCGAGGCCGCCGGCCAGTACGCCGACTGATCGCGCGTCAGGCCTTCAATCCGGTGCGGGCGCCTATCGAGGATGCGCCCGCACCGGCGTTGACAGCTGTCAACAGGCGATGCCTCGGCTTCCCGCTTTCGGGCGACATGCATCAGCCAGCAGAACATGCGAAGATATTCGCCAAGAACCGGTGCGGCACGCTCCTCGGAAAAGGGATCGGCGCACACGGAAATAATGGGGAAACGATGAAATCCATCTCTTTCGACACGACCAACGCGCTGTGCGGCGGCATTCTGACGGCCGTCGGGCTGTTCTTCGCCTGGCAGTCGCTCGGGCTCGAGCTCGGCACTGCTTTCCGCATGGGCCCCGGCTATTTCCCGCTGGTTCTCTCCGCCGTGCTGATCCTGCTCGGCCTGATCATCCTGGTGCAATCGGCGCGCGTTCACGGCGAGCCGATGGGGCCGATCGCCATCCGCGGCATCGTCTTCATCCTGCCGGCGCCGATCTTCTTCGGGCTGACGGTGCGCGGCCTCGGCTTCGTCCCCTCCCTCTTCTTCACGGCGCTGATCGCCTGTTTCGCCTCCAGCCGGATGAAGCCGCTCTGGGCGATCGCCCTCTCGCTTGCCTTGACCATCTTTTCGGTCGGCGTCTTCAGCTACGGTCTCAACCTGCCATTCGAGCGGTTCGGCCCGTGGACCCGGTTCTAGGAGTCGGCGACGATGGAACTCTTCAGCAATCTTGCCCTCGGCTTCGCCACAGCCGCCTCGCCGGCGAACCTGCTCTTTTGCCTGATCGGCGTACTCCTCGGAACCCTGATCGGCGTGCTGCCCGGCATCGGCGCCACCGCGACCATCGCCATGCTGCTGCCGATTACCTTCCAGCTTGAGCCGGTCTCTTCGCTGATCATGCTCGCCGGCATCTATTACGGCGCTCAATATGGCGGATCGACCACGGCGATCCTGATCAACATGCCCGGCGAATCCTCGTCTGCCGTCACCGCCATCGACGGGTATCAGATGGCGCGCAAGGGCCGCGCCGGCACGGCGCTCGCGATCGCGGCGCTCGGCTCGTTCTTCGCCGGCACGGTCTCGACATTCCTGGTCGCGCTCTTCGCGCCGCCTTTGACGGAGATTGCGCTCGAGTTCGGCGCGGCGGAATATTTCTCGCTGATGATCGTCGGCCTCGTCTCCTCGGTCGCGCTTGCGCACGGATCGGTCATCAAGGCGCTTGCCATGGTGGCGCTCGGCCTGCTTCTCGGCCTCGTGGGCACGGATATCTATACCGGCACGCCGCGCTTCACCCTCGGCATCCGGGAATATTCGGACGGCCTCAATTTCGTGGCGCTGGCGGTCGGCGTCTTCGGTATCGCCGAAATCCTCCGCAATCTCGAAAGCGAGAAGACGCGCGAAGTGCTGATGGCGAAGGTCACCGATCTGATGCCGACGCGCGAGGACTTCAGGCAGATGGCCGCGCCGGTCCTGCGCGGCACGGCCATCGGCTCGGCGCTCGGCGTATTGCCCGGCGGCGGCGCGATCCTCGCCGCCTTCGCCTCCTACACGGTGGAGAAGCGCCTCTCCGACCGACCGGAGGAATTCGGCCGCGGCGCGGTCGCGGGTGTCGCCGGACCTGAAAGCGCCAACAATGCCGGCGCGCAAACCTCGTTCATCCCATTGCTCACCCTCGGCATTCCGGCAAATCCGGTGATGGCTCTGATGATCGGTGCGATGATCATCCAGGGCATCGTGCCCGGCCCGAACGTGGCGGTGGAGCAGCCGGCGCTTTTCTGGGGCATCATCGCCTCGATGTGGATCGGCAACCTGATGCTGGTGGTCCTCAACCTGCCCTTGATCGGCCTCTGGGTGAAGCTCCTGAAGATCCCCTATTTCGTGCTCTTCCCGATCATCATGGCCTTCTGCTCGATCGGGGTCTACAGCGTCAACTCCAACGTCTACGACCTCTACGCCGTCGCCTTCTTCGGCCTCGTCGGCTACCTGCTCCTGAAGCTGCGCTGCGAACCGGCGCCGCTGCTCCTCGGCTTCGTGCTCGGCCCCCTGCTCGAGGAAAACCTCAGGCGCGCCATGATCCTCTCTCGCGGCGACCCGACGACCTTCGTCACCCGGCCGATCAGTGCGACCCTGCTCCTCATCGCCCTCGCCGTACTCGTCGTCGTCTTCCTGCCGAGCATCAAGAAAAAGCGCGAGCAGGTCTTCGTTGAGGAGGATTGAACCGGATCGGTCTGGTGCACCGGGCGCATGGCCCCATGCGCCCGCTCACTGACCGGGAAATCGATCGGTGAAGGTGTGCGTGTATTCGCCTGTCCGGAAATCCTCGAAACGCTGAGACCAGCGTTTCCCCGGCCAGATATAATCTACTCTGCCTTTTGCAGGTCGATAGACGGCTGTGTAGAGGGTGGGATGGGAGCCGCTCACGGAATAAAGCGGCGGCCGAAGGAAGCCATCCGTCAGCTTCTCCAGCGACATGGAAGGATCCTCTAGTGCTTGCAGAATAAATTGCTGTCGAGCCACCGAGAATGATGACGGTCGTGCCGCCCGCTGATGATTTGCGCATGCCTTCAGGCGCGTAATGATCGGGCGCTGGCCCGGTCCGAGGAACAGAGTGGCATAATTGCCGGCCCTATCCAGTACGGTGACGTTCTGCGCGAGCGCCACAGGTATTCGGCATAGAGCTTTGACAGCCTGCTCGACCTGCTGACAGGTCTCCAGCACGTAGCGGATCACGAGGATGATCGAGAACCCCCTGCCCTGAGAACGTCCGCCCCCAAGAGTAACGCTTGCGGCCAGTCCTTTCTCATTCATCCCATCCACGCAGCCTCCCCAAGGGCGTTGCGCCTTCGCGATCACCTTCAACCCGGACCACCGGGTCATTTCGAAACGATCGGAGGCGACACTCGGCGGATAGTCGAAATTGCGGATCAGTGCCGGGCCCCCTTCCCCGAGCCAGACAGATTGACTGCAGCCGTAAGCATCCGGCGCGGGTCGAAAGTGACTGAGCATCCGATGAGCAACCTCATCATCTCCAACGAGAGCGCAGGCGTGCTCATAGTGAGGAACGAGTTCCGGCATGTACTGCCGTAAGGCCTCGCGACATTCTTTGGCGCTTGGACCCGATGCTCGTCGGGCCCGCCCGAAATACCAGCTCTCCGCCTCGGCTCGACCGGCGGCAAACCGCGAAAGCCAAGCTTCCCCAGGCCGTTCCTCTTGCGCCGCGACGAAGGTCTTCTCCATAGCGGGAGGAGTATAAGGACGGAGTGAGCGGCTTTGCAACGCAGCCTTGTTGCCCGCTTTCCGCCCGCGGGAGACATCCAGCGAAGCACCGGCGACGGTTCTTCCGCGCGTCGCCTATCGCACACGGCTCGGCGGCCGCGATCGCACCTGTGTTGTCCTCTCGGCCATCAGGATCGCGGTTGCCGTCGTCGTCGTCTTCCCGCCGCGGGGCCGAGCCCGAGATCGAGCCTTGAATTCCTCCGCCCGCAGGCGCATATATGGTCACATGTGACTATATGCCTGGGATGGAATCATGTCGACCGTGAGCCTCAAAGATGCCAAGGCCGGCCTGTCGGCCTATGTAGACGAGGCGATCGCCGGCGAGTTCGTAACGATCACCCGCCACGGAAAGCCCGTCGCAGCGCTGGTTCCGCTTGCGGCAGCGGAGATTGCACGCAAGGCCCTAAACAGGATCCGGCCCAGCCTGGCCTCGCATCTCCAGAAGTTTCCCGGCGGTGAGTTCGAACGCAACAGTTCACCATCCCGGGATGTCGATCTGTGAGCGGTTATCTCCTCGACACGAACGTCATTTCGATGTTCTCGCCATCCAAGCCGGCAGTGCCGGAGGGTTTTATCCGCTGGCTGGAGGCGGCCGATGCGGAAGGCACGATATTCCTGTCCGTGGTGACAGTTCACGAAATCGAAAAGGGCGTCGCCCTGCTCGAGCGGAAGGGAGCCACGGCGAGAGGAGCAAGTCTTCGGCTCTGGCTTTCCGGCCTTGTGTCGACCTACGACGACAGGATCCTGTCGATCGACACGACCGTTTCCACAATATCGGGCCAACTGGAAGCAATCGCGGTCGCGGCCGGTCACAGTCCCGGCATGGCCGATGCGCTGATCGCCGGCACAGCGAAAGTCCATGACCTGGTCGTGGTCACTAGGAATCTTAAGCACTTCGAACCCTTCGGGGTTGGCGTGATGGCTCCCGGGGCGGACGATACGAGGAACTCCGGCGGTTCGCTGGAACAGTAAAAGTTCGGTCCACGCACAAAAAATTTCGCATCGATGTCACACCGGCGGATGCTGTCTCGTCATGGTGTCGGAACCAACAAAAGGAGACCGACCATGACTGCCAGACTTGATCCCTTTGCCGCCGCCCCTTCGCTGATGAAGAGCTGGTTCAGCATCTCGACCACGATCGCTTCGAGCCTCGAGTCGAGCCTTATCGAACTCGTCAAGATCCGCGCTTCGCAGATCAACGGTTGCGCAAACTGCATCAACATGCATACGACGGAGGCGCGTGCCAAGGGCGAGAGCGAGCAGCGGATCTACCTGCTCTCGGCATGGCGAGAGGCGCCGTGCTATACCGACCGCGAGCGCGCTGCGCTCGCCTGGACGGAAGCTTTGACGCGGCTGTCGGAGGGCCATACTCACGCCGCCGCCTATGAGGCGCTGAAGGCCGAGTTCACGCAGGAGGAGCAGGTGAAGCTCACGCTCATGATCAATGTCATCAACGGGTGGAACCGCCTCGCCGTGGGCTTCGGCCTGTGGGTCGAACCGGCAGCCGCGAAGACAATCGCCGAGAAGGCGGTCGCCTGATGACACAGGCTACGCAAGCGGATGCGGCAGCGAGTTTCGACCCGCTGCGTCCGAAGCTGATGCGCGTCGCCTATCGCATGCTCGGCTCGGTTGCCGACGCCGAGGATATGGTGCAGGAGGCCTTCATCCGCTGGATGGGGGCCGACCGCGCCGCGGTGCGCGAACCGGAGGCCTTCCTGCGCCGCACCGTCACCCGGCTCTGCCTCGATCAGCTGAAATCGGCTCGGCGCCAGCGCGAGACCTATGTGGGGCCTTGGCTTCCCGATCCCGTCGTGGAGGAGGAGGAAGAGGAAGACGTCACCTTGCCGCTGATGCTGGCGCTGGAGCGGTTGTCCCCTCTCGAGCGGGCAGCGTTCCTGTTGCACGACGTGTTCGGGCTCGGTTTCGAGGAGGTCGCGGCGACCATCCAGCGCGACGCCGCCGCCTGCCGGCAGCTTGCCGCCCGCGCGCGCTCGCATGTCCGGGAGGCAAGGCCTCGCTTTCACGTCGAGAAGGAGCGCGGCCTCCAGCTTGCGGAGGCCTTCTTCAAGGCCTCGCGCAGCGGGGACATGAACGCGTTCGGCGCAATGCTCGCGGCCGATGTCAGCATCCATGCGGACGGCGGCGGCAAGCGCTCGGCAGCGATCATGCCGATCGTCGGCTTTGATGCCGTTATGAAGGTCCATGAGAAGCTGGCTGCGCTTTTTCGGGCGAACGGCTCGAAACTGCTGCGCATCGGTTTCGTCAACGGGCTGCCCGGCTTCATCACGATGGAAGCCGACGGCGAAATCCAGACCACCGCCCTCGATATCGAGGGCGGCAAAGTCGCTGCGATCTATGTCGTAAGGAACCCCGACAAGCTGAGGCACCTGCACTGAGCCCGACGTGAAAGCGCTCGAAATCAGTGCGAGGCGCCGGAACCGCCGACGGCGACGATCGCAAAGGGCTGACCTTCGATGGGGATCGTGCGGGTCTCCTTGAGAGTCTCTGCATCGATCACCCGGAGGAGCGCGTGTCGCGGGTCGGTGATCACGATCTGGCCGTCGGCTGCCGCCAGGCGCGGGCGCGGATCACGCCAATGGCCGTCCTTGCTGTATGGCTCGGTGACCCTGCCCTTGCGGAGGATTTCCCCCTTGATCACGTCCAGCACATGAAGGTCGCCGTCTTCCGTCAGGATGTAGGCATTGGCCGGCATTGCAGGATCCAGGAGGAAGTCGACACGCCGGGTCGGCAGCGTGATCAGCCGATACGGTTCGCTGCTGTCGGGATCGATGAGCACGATTTTATCGTCGCCGTAATTGCCGAGGAAGAACTGCATCGCCTTGCCTCCGAGCAGGGTGCCGGTGTGACCCTTCGGGAAATCCGAGGGGTAGGGAAGCATTGTGAGCTTCGGCCCGTCGATACCGCCGGGGCGGGCGACGAGCACCCCTTCCTTGCAGCCGAAGGCAACGAGACGGGCTGATGTGGCCTCGCCATGCAGGTCGGTGCATTTGCTGATCTCGCCGATCTGCCCGCCCTTCTCGTCGATCACACGCACGCCGACGCGCGGCGGCAGTTCGTCCGGCTTCGGCTCGATTTCCGTGTCCGGCACCGAGACGAGGACGTGGCGCCCCATGCTCACGGCGACACCATGGTGCGGCCTGGTCGTATCGATGGTCCTGACCTGCGCCTTGCCTTCGAGAAGTGCGGCTTCATCGACGATGTCGGCCTTGCCGCCGCGATCGTAGAAAATGATCGCGTGATCGTCATGCGGCACCACATGGGCGGGGCGCTTGCCCTCGAGCGCCACCGGAAGAAGCGCCACATCGGAGACTTCCAGGTCGCGATGCTCCCCATGATCCGAGAACCCGATGCCGGTCTTGATGACGTGTACGATGTCCTTTTCCGACTGCGCGGCGAAGACCGTCTGACCGGATGCGCTGACCGTCAGGGCTGCATATCCCTTGGTGTCGTAGCGGCCCAGTTCCTTGCCGTTCGAAAAGTCGATGGCGCGTACCACCGGCTGCGTGTGATCGGCGACGAACAGGCGCCAGGCCTCCTTCGTCTCATGATCATCCGCGCGTGCGCCGGGTGCGGCCAGGACGAAAGCGGTCGCCACTGCTGCCATCAGGCGGGCCCGGGTGAGAGACAATATCATGGGGGGTCCTTTCTTTGTTTGAAACAGTCTTCGTCCGCGCAGTCCGTCGGCACGGCCGGGCCTATCGCACAGCGGATATTCCCGGAGTCGCTATGTTATTACATTACTCGATAGCGACGTAATAACATTACCAAAGCCGTGCCTGTCAATCCCGAGAACGTTACAAGCGAATGCTTTTCGCCCTCGTTCCCCTGCTGGTCGCAGAAATGAAATCGGAGAGGATCTAGCGACGCGCCGCGCCGGGCTCGTCGCCCTTCAGATAGCTCACCACGGCATCGGCGATCATCGTGCGATGCCGCGCGATCGTCTCGGGCTCCGACAAGTCGCGGCGGAAGATCGTGCCGAAGGTGTAGCGGTTCGACACGCGGAAGAAGCAGAAGGCGCTGATCAGCATGTGCACGTCGATCGGGTCGGCCTTGCGGCGGAAGGTCCCGTCGCCGAGGCCGCGCTCGATGATTGCGTCGATCATCTGGATCACCGAGACGTTGAGGTCGCGGATCGCATCGGAGCGCAGCATGTGGGCGGCGCGATGGATGTTTTCGATGCTGACCAGACGGACGAAGTCCGGATTGGCCTCGTCATGGTCGAAGGTGGTCGCGATCAGCGTGCGAAGCGCCTCTTCCGGGGGCAGGTTCGCAAGCTCCAGGTCGGCCTCCAGCGTGCGGATCTTGCGATAGGACCGCTCGAGGACGGCGAGATAGAGCGCTTCCTTGCTGCCGAAGTAATAATAGATCATCCGCTTCGAAGTGCGGGTGCGCTCGGCGATCTGATCGACGCGCGCGCCTGCGAGGCCATGGGTGGAGAATTCCTCCGTCGCGACTTCGAGGATGTCGTCCTGCGTCCGCTGCGGATCGTTCTTCCTGCCGTTTGCCTGCCGCTCCGCCATTTTCACCGCGCTGCCCCCCGCTCTCCCTCAAGCCGTTTACCGATCCAATTGCCGAAGCGAGGCGGCGGTCGAACCACGGACCTCCCGAACGATGGATCAAGACATATCACCTTGCCGAGCCCTTTCAACCTCGCGGGATTGATTTTCCGAACTAGTTAGTACATTTTGCAACGAGACATGCCGAACGCCACGAAGGAGCGTGGTGGAAGGCTCCGGGCGACCGCCTGGTTGGGAGGAGAAGCCTGCGACAGGTCTGCGCCTTGCGCTGTCGCTCGCCTGTCGCTTGGGAGGAGCGGATGAGCCGCATCATCGATTTCTATTTCTTCGCGTTGAAGGTGACGATCGCGCTGCTGCTTGCCGGCATGGTCGTCCTCGTCTTCGGCAATGTCGTGCTGCGCTATGCCTTCAACCAGGGAATAACGGTGTCGGAGGAGCTGTCGCGGATGTTTTTCGTCTGGCTCACCTTTCTCGGCGCCGTGGTCGCCATGCGCGAGCACGGCCATCTCGGCGTCGACTCGCTCATCAAGCGCCTGCCGCCGCGCGCCGCGAAGGCGGCCGTGCTCTGCGGCCACGCGCTGATGCTCTTCGCAATCTGGCTGGTGATCAGCGGCAGCTGGACCCAGACGCTGATCAACCTCCATGTCGGCGCGCCGGCGACCGGCATCTCCATGGCCTTCTTCTACGGAGCGGGCCTCGCCTTCGGCATTCCGGCCTTCCTGATCCTGCTCGCCGATGCCTTCGCGATCGCGACCGGCCGCATCGACGTGACCACGACCGATCTCGTACGCGACAGCGAGGACAAAGCAGCACTCGACGACATTTCTTCCCCCGCAATCGGTCCGCTTTCGGCGAAGCATTGAGGAGGCGGCGATGACCGTATCCATCTTCCTCGGCGCCCTTCTCGGACCCATGGCGCTCGGCGTGCCGATCGCCTTCGCCCTCATCCTGAGCGGCGTGGCGCTGATGCTCTATCTCGGCCTCTTCGACGCCCAGATCGTGGCGCAGAACGTGCTGAACGGTGCCGACAGCTTCCCGCTGATGGCCGTTCCCTTCTTCCTGCTTGCCGGCGAGGTCATGAATACGGGCGGCCTCTCCCGTCGCATCGTCGCACTGGCCATGGCCATGGTCGGCCATATCCGCGGCGGGCTCGGCTTCGTCGCGATCTTCGCGGCCTGCATTCTCTCCAGTCTTTCCGGTTCGGCGGTCGCCGATGCGGCCGCACTCGGCGCGCTGCTTCTGCCGATGATGCTGAAAAGCGGCCACGACCCGGCGCGCGCCGGCGGGCTCATCGCCTCCGCCTCGATCATCGGCCCGATCATACCGCCCTCGATCGGCTTCATCCTCTTCGGCGTGGTCGGCGGCGTCTCCATCACCAAACTCTTCCTCGCCGGCATATTCCCGGGACTGATGATCGCCGCGGCGCTTTCGATCACCTGGCTGATCGTCGCCCGCAAGGAGCAATTCGAACTGCCGCCGCGGCAGAGCGGCAGGCTGCGGCTCAGGGCCTTCGTCGACAGCCTCTGGGCGCTTTTCCTGCCCGTCATCATCATCGTCGGTCTGAAGTTCGGCGTCTTCACCCCGACGGAGGCGGGTGTCATCGCCGCCGTCTATTCGCTCTTCGTTTCGATGGTCGTCTATCGCGAACTGGCGCCGGCGCAACTCTTCCACGTCTTCGTCTCGGCCGCCAAGATCAGCGCCGTGGTGATGTTCCTCGTCGCCTGCGCGGCGGTTTCGGCCTGGCTGATCACCGTTGCCGACGTTCCCGGCGCGCTCGCCGCACTCCTCGAACCCCTGATGGGCAACCAGACGGCTCTGCTTATCGCGATCATGGTCTTGATCGTGATCGTCGGCACCGCGATGGACATGACGCCGACGATCCTGATCATGACGCCGGTGCTGATGCCGGTCATCAAGCAGGCGGGCATCGATCCGGTCTATTTCGGCGTGCTCTTCATCATCAACAACTCGATCGGCCTGATCACCCCTCCGGTCGGCACCGTCCTGAACGTCATCTGCGGCGTGTCGAAGCTTTCGATGGAGAATCTGATGAAGGGCGTGATGCCCTTCCTCTTCGCGGAACTGATCGTTCTTTTCCTGCTCGTCCTGTTCCCTGAACTGGTGACCGTTCCGGTCTCCTGGTTCGGACGCTGACGCGCGATTTTCGACTGTCAACAAGGCCGGCACGATACCGGCCCAACCTGGGAGGAAAACATGTTCGACAGACTGACCAAAATGGCATTGGGCCTGGCCGTGCCACTGGCACTCATGACGGCGGGCCCGGCATTCGCGGAAATCCGCGATCAGACGGTCAAATTCGCCTCGGCGAACAACAAGGGTCATCCGCAGGTGACCGGCATGGAGAAATTCGCCGAGCTCGTGAAGGAGAAGAGCGGCGGCAAAATCGAGGTGAAGCTCTTCCCCGGTGGGACGCTCGGCGGCGACGTCCAGACCGTTTCGGCGCTGCAGGGCGGCGTCATCGAGATGACGGTGCTGAACGCCGGCATTCTGGCGAGCAACGTCAAGGAGTTCGGCGCGGTCGACCTCCCCTTCCTGTTCGACAGCGGCGAGGAGGCGGACAAGGTGATGGACGGTCCCTTCGGCACCGGCCTGATGGAACGCCTGCCCGACACCGGGCTCGTAGGCCTCGCCTATTGGGAGCTCGGTTTCCGCAACCTGACCAACAACCGGCATCCGGTGACCAAGCTCGAAGACATCAAGGGCCTGAAGATCCGCACCATTCAGTCGCCGATCCCGGTCGAGCTTTTCAACGCGCTCGGCGCCAATGCGGTGCCGCTCCCCTATACCGAGCTCTATACCGCGCTCGAGACGGGAACGGTCGACGGCCAGGAGAATCCGTCCGCCAACATCATCAACGCAAAATTCTACGAGGTGCAGAAGTACATGACGCTCACCCGTCATCAGTACAATCCGCAGATCGTGCTCGTCAGCAAGAAGTTCTGGGACGGCCTCAATGACGAGGAGAAGGCCGTGCTGCAACAGGCAGCCGTCGAAGCGCGCGACTTCCAGCGCAAGGTCTCGCGCGAGCAGGATGCCGCAGCACTCGAAGAGATCCGCAAGACGGGGATGGAGGTCAGCGAACTGAGCCCCGAGGAAACGCAGAAGCTGCGCGATGCCGTCAAGCCGATGATCGAGAAGTTCAGTGCCGATATCGGCCAGGAGACGGTCGAGGCGCTCTTCAAGGAAATCGGCACCGCCCGCGGCCAGTGATCGTCATGCCGGTTCGCCCGCAACCGGACGGGCCGGCGCGCCGTGGCCGCGGCCGAAAACCGAAACAACCGGAACCCGACGCATGACCGAAACGCTTGTGAGATCCTTGAAGGCGGGCCTGATCGGCGCGGGCATCCAGGCATCGCTGACGCCGGCGATGCACATGGCGGAAGGTGCGGCGCAGGGCATTCGCTACGATTATGAGCTGATCGATCTCAACGTGCTGGGGGCGAGCGAGAAGGACCTGCCGCGCCTGCTCGCCGACGCCGAGCGGCGGGGGGTTGCCGGGCTCAATATCACCCATCCCTGCAAGCAGGCGGTCATTCCTTATCTCGACGAGCTCGCCCCCGAGGCACGGCAACTCGGCGCCGTCAACACGGTGGTCCTCAGAAGCGGACGGCGCTACGGCCACAATACGGACTGGTGGGGTTTTGCCGAAGGCTTCCGGCGCGGCCTGCCGGATGCCGACCTCTCCTGCGCTGTGCAGCTCGGCGCCGGCGGAGCAGGCGTCGCCACGGCCTATGCCGCGCTCTCGCTCGGCTTGCAGCGGCTGGTCGTGTTCGACCGCGAGGCCGGCCGCGCGCAGGCGCTCGCCCGCATGCTCTCCCCTCTCTTTCCGAAAGCCGAGGTGGCGGCCGGCACCGACCTCCCCTCGGAAATGGGAAATGCCGCCGGCCTCATCCACGCGACGCCGACCGGCATGGCGAAATATCCCGGATTGCCGCTCGACGCGGAGCTTCTTTCGCGAAGCCATTGGGTCGCCGAGATCGTCTATTTTCCGCTGGAAACGGCGCTTCTCGGGGAGGCCCGGCGGCGTGGCTGCAAAACGCTCGACGGCGGTGGCATGGCGGTGTTCCAGGCGGTCGGCGCGTTTCGGCTGTTCACCGGGCTCGAACCCGACGCGGCGCGGATGCTCGGCCACTTCAGGGCGATGACCGGCTGAAGGCGCCCGGTCACGCAGGTTTCATTTGACGACCGGCTTGTGTAGCGTGTCATTCAAGGAGGCACGGGGCAACGGGCGGTTGTGATGGGGCTTACATTCTGGTTATCGGCGGCGGCGTTCGCCGTCAAGTTCAGCATAGACGAGCATTTTCTGAGCCTCCTCCGCAGGGGAGACCAGAAGGCGATGAGTGAGCTGATTGCACGGCACCACGGTGCTTTGGTCAGGCTGGCGGACAGCATTGTCAGGAACCGGGCCGTCGCGGAGGAAGTCGCCCAGGAAACCTGGCTCGCCGTCATCGCCAACCTGGGGTCCTTCGAAGGCAGATCGGCCCTTTCCACCTGGATCATTTCCATCCTCCTGAACAAGGCGAAGAACCACGCGAAGCGCGAGAGCCGCTATGCCGCATTGGGAAAGGGGGAAGACTCGGGGCGGGATCCGGAGCAGACGCTGCGCAGCCGATTCGACGAAAGCGGCCATTGGAGCGAGGCGCCGGTCTCCTTCGATGGTCTCACGCCGGAGCGGATCGTCGCCGGGCGCCATCTCTGGGAGCATGTGCGGCAGATGATCGATCGCTTGCCGCCAGCCCAGAAGGCGGTCCTGGTGATGCGCGACGTCGAAGGGGCAGACGCTGCGGAAACCTGCCGCCTCCTGGACCTTACTCCCGAGAACCAGCGGACCCTTTTGCATCGGGCACGTACGCGCATCCGCGACGAGATCGAGACGCAGTTGACCGGCGACCGGACAGCGCTCACGAAAGCGTGACCCCCTGTCCTGTAACGTCCGGCCAGTTCGCCGGTCTCACGGGAAGGACCCGATCAGGTTCTTCATCGTGAGACGAGCAATATGCTGAAATGCAGGGAAATACCGGATCTTGCCAGCGACTTCGTCAGCCGGGACGGCTCGAAGCGGACCAATCTGCTGGTCGCCCTGCATCTCCTGCAGTGCCGAAATTGCCGCACTTATGTGCGGGGCATGAAGATCGTCACGAGGCTTGCCGCAGCCAGCCTGGACGACGACGTTCCAGGCGATCTCTATGCGAAGCTCGGCCTGACTGCACCTGATCGCGAAGGTCCTGCACAGGAGCCGAAGCGATGAGACTGGATGCCTTCAATCTTTCCACCAGCACGACGAGCGAAGAGGCGCAGACCGCGTTCGAGCAAGCCGTCTACGGCCTGGCTGCCCACCGTCCGACGACGGGTGCCGCCCTCGACGCGGCACTGCAGGCAGATCCCGGGCATGTGGCGGCGCTTGCGCTCAAGGGATTTGCAAGCCTGATCCTTGCCCGATCGGAACTCGTCGCGCCGGCGGGTCAGGCGCTGATCGCCGCAAGGCGCGCGATGACCAGCCGTGACGGCGGCACGCGTGACGAGCGAATTCTCGTCGAGTCTCTGGACAGAGCGGTCGGCGGCTCCTTCTCCGAGGCGGCGAGACTGCTCGATGACGGGTTTTCCGAACGGGCGACAACGTTTCTGCCGTTCAAGATCTCCCATGCGCTGCGGTTCATGCTGGGGGATGCTGCCGGCATGCTGTCGGCCAGTTCCCGTGTCATGGAGCAGTGGAGCACGGACACGCCGGCTGCCGGATTCATGCTCGGCTGCCACGCTTTCGCGCTCGAAGAGCTCGGCTTCTACGATGCGGCCGAGGAGGTCGGCCGGCAAGCGGTCGGACTGGAGCCCGATGATGCCTGGGGTCGCCACGCCGTGTCGCACGTCTACGAGATGCGCGGAGAGGCGGCGAAGGGGATAAACTGGCTGGAACACGGCCGGGCGTCCTGGACCCGGTGCAACAATTTCTCCTTCCACATGGCCTGGCATCTGGCGCTTCTGCATCTGGAGCAAGGCGATCATGATCAGGTCCTGAGAATCTACGACGACGAGGTTCGCCCGCGGCAGACCGACGATTTCCGCGACATGGCCAATGCCGTTTCGCTTCTTTGGCGCCTCGGCCAGACGGGTGTCGATGTCGGATCGCGCTGGTCGGACCTGGCGGAGACGGCGCTGAGCCGGCGCCGCGACACGACTCTCGTCTTTGCCGCCCTGCACACGCTCGCGGCCCTGGTCGCCCTCGGCGAAACCGACAGCGTGCGAGAGATGGTCGAGGAACTCGCCTTGAAGGCCAGAGGCACCGGCGAGCAGGCGCGCGTCGCGGCCGATGTCGGGCTGCCCCTTGCCCGCATCATCGCGGGGTTGTCGACGGGCAGGGATCGCCGCTCGCTCGACGCGATCCTCGCCGACCTGCCCAAGATCGGCGGCAGCAATGCGCAACGCGACTTCTTCGTTCTCGCCCTTGCCAAGGCCGCCGGTGCCAATGGCGACAGAGCCGCATTCTCGCGCATCTGCAGCGTGCGCCGCCACCTCAAAGTCGAGGACCGGCTGCTGGGCTCCATCGAGACCCATGCCTCCCTGTGAAACGAGAGCCGTGACACAGGACGCCTGTTCACCCCACCAGTATCGGAGATACCGACATGCACACGATGACTGCCCGGCGGGGGGCGCTTTTCCCGACAGTTTCCGCAAGATTGCTCCCCACCATCGTTCTCGCCGGCCTTGCCGCCGATCTCGCCTGGGAGTTCTGGGCGCGCGTCATCACGCCGATGCTGGTCGGCGGCCCGCTCGAGCCGGCGGCTCTCGTCCAGAGCGTCTTCGGCTTCCAGAACCGTTTCCTGGCGGAAGCCATCCATGCGGTCGTCGGCGTCGTCTTCTATCCGATCGGCTATCTCTTCATCGCGCGTCCGCTTCAGCGGCTCATTCTGCCCGGACTGCCCCTGATCCTGACCGCGCTCGGCTTCGGGACCGGCCTCTGGATATTCGCGCTCTACGTGATGGCGCACCTCATCGCCGGACTTCCCGCCTTCCTCGGCTTCATACCGCTGACCTGGGTGTCGCTCGCCGGCCACCTCCTCTTCGGCGTCGTCGTCGCCTTTGTGGTCGACTGGCGCGAGAGCGGGAAATGACCACCAGCGCCCAAGGTTCAGAATCCGAGTCGTGTCAGGCCCCTGTCGAGATATTCCGGCCTCACCTGATGTCCCCCGTCGTAGAGGCAGAGCGTCACCTCTCCGCGAACGCAGCCGACGGTCACGGTGCAGGAAAGGTCGGCGACTTCGATAGCCTCGACATCTCCCTCGCACCGGGCGGCCTCACGCGCGAAAGCGACGGTTTTGAACGTATCTCCCTGATGGAACCTCCTCCCGATCGCTTTTCCGGCGAGAGGGAAGGTTCCATCCTGCCGTCCATGGAAGTGGATGATCGGCGGCAGGTCCGGTACGCAGTCCTCAGGTTTCGGAAGCGGGTTCCAGAAGACGCCGGAAAAGGTGACGGCACCTGCGAGCCGGTCGCCGGAACGGCAGAGGCTGTACCAGGCCATGGAGGCGCCTTGCGAGAAGCCACCGACCAGCGTGTTGGAACGGTCGAAATCGAAACGCTTGTCGAGGTCGTCGAGAACCCGGCGCACGAAGGCTGCTTCATTGCGATAGTGCCCCGGCGCATTCGGATGCGACCAGGTTCCCTGCACCCCGTCCACCGCGACGAAGGCCAGGCCGTGCCGGCGCGCGGTGTCGACCAGCGCCCGATGCCGCATCTGCAGTTCCGCGGAGCTGCGATAGCCGTGGAAGAAGACATAAGCGCCCTTGGGCTTGCCGCCCTCGGGCATTTCGATCCGGTAAGAACCGCCTTCGACGGGGCATGGGACCGAGCCTCCGCAGGCGACGGCGCCGGTTCCCGTCGTAAGAAAGCAGATTGCGGCCAGAACGGCCGGGGGAGCGATGCGCATGCGTTGATCTCCGTCGGCGGGACAGCCGCAGACATAGCGCCTTTTCCGCGAACCAACAATTTCACGTCCGCTCACGTCGTCGCGAGAGGTATTCGACCCCATGAGTGAAAGCCGCGAAAGACCAGTTCCAAGAGTAGCCGACACCATTGCCGCAACCCTGCACGCGCATGGCGCCCGGCATGCTTTCGGCATGCCGGGCGGCGAGGTGGTGACGCTTGTCGACGCGCTGGAAAGAGCCGGCATTCGCTTTCAACTGGCCCGCCACGAGACGGCAGCAGCCTCGATGGCTGCCGGCGCCGGCCTTGCGAGGGGCGCGCCCGGCATCCTGGTCACCACGGTCGGCCCGGGCCTTGCGAATGCAGTCAACGGCATTGCGGACGCCCTGCAGGAACGCGTTCCGCTGGTCGTACTCTCGGGTGTCGTCGATCGCTCCACCCGGGCGCGCTACACCCATCAGGTGATAGACCACGCCGCTCTCCTCCGACCGATCGTCAAGGCAAGCTTCGAAGTCGAGCCGGAGAGCGCCGCTTCCACGGTTGCGCGTGCACTCGCCATCGCGAGGGCGGAACCGATGGGACCGGTGCATCTCGACCTCTCACCGGCGGTAGCGGCAATGGACGATCCAGCCCCTCGCATCGTCGGGCCGCCGACCGTCCGCCGCCCCTCGGTCGGCGCCGACGACGGGGCTGTCGCAAGCCTTGCCAGATGCCTGGATGCGGCCCGCAGACCGATCATCCTCGCCGGCTTCGAAGCCGCCCGCGAGGGAGCCGGAGAGGCCATCCGCCTTCTGGCGGAGAAGATCGAGGCCCCCGTGGTCACAACCTACAAGGGCAAGGGCCTGATCGATGAGACGCACCCGCTTTCGCTCGGTGCGGCCGGGCTCTCGCCCGCCGCGGACCGGGTCCTGCTCGCCCTTTTCAACGAGGCCGACCTCGTCCTGATGGTCGGCTACGATCCGATCGAAATGCGTCTCGGCTGGCTCGATGCAGCTGATTCCGCCCGCATCGTCGAGCTGACGGCAGCGGCCCCCAACCATGCCATGCATCACTGCGGCTCCCGTTTCGTTGCGGATACGGCAGCAACGGTGCAAGTGCTCGCGGAGACGGTTGCCGGCCACCCGTCATGGCCCGAACAGGAACCCGCAAGGGCCGCGAACGAACTGAAGCGCATCTTTCTCGCGCCTCGCGCATGGGGGCCGCATGCGATCATCGAAACGCTGAACGAAATGGCCGGATCAGACGCCCTCGTGACGGTGGACAGTGGCGCCCACCGCATACTCCTTTCCCAGAAATGGGTCTGCCGGCGCCCGCTTTCGCTCCTGCAGTCGGCGGGGTTCTGCACCATGGCCGCCGCGCTGCCGCTGGCGATCGGCGCGAAGGTGGCCGATCCGTCGCAACGCGTCATAGCGGTCATGGGAGACGGCGGCCTGGAGATGGGGCTCGGCGAGCTGGCGACGCTCCGGGATCTGGCGCTTCCCCTGACGGTCGTCGTCTTCCAGGACTGCAGCCTTGCCCTGATAGCCCTGAAGCAGCGGGCAAGCGGGCTCGCGCCCGCCGGCGTCGCGCTCGGCCAGACCGATTTTGCGAGGATTGCCGAGGGGTTCGGCGGTTACGGCGTCAATGTCGACGATGCCCCTGCCCTGCAGCGCGAACTCGGGGCGGCCGAAAGCCGCTCGACCTTCACTCTCATCAGTTGCCGGTTTGATGCGGATGCTTACCAAGACGCCTTCTGAACTGACGCTGCCGGCTTCAGGCATTGCGGGCAAGCGCGCCCGCGATCCGCGGCTCGATGTCTTCCGTGGCATCGGCATGCTGATCATCCTTCTTGCGCATGTGCCGAACGACCCCTGGGCGCTCTGGATACCGGCGCGCTTCGGCTTTTCCGACGCGACCGAGATGTTCGTCTTCCTCTCGGGCATGGCCTCGGCGATCGCCTTCGGCAGATTGTTCGACCGGAAAGGTTTCGGGCTCCTGACCGCGCGCGTGGTTCACCGGTGCTGGCAGATCTATTGGGCGCATATCGCCGTCTTCCTGACGGTTGCAACCATCATGGCGGCGGCGGGGCACAAGCCTGACGGCACCTCCTATATCCAGAGCCTCAACCTCGTCCGCTTCTTCGAAGATCCCGGACCACTGCTCATCGGCCTGATGACGCTCACCTATGTGCCGAACTACTTCGACATCCTGCCGATGTACATGGTGATCCTGGCGCTGATGCCGGTCATGCTCATCGCCGAGCGCGTCGCCGCCTGGCTGCCCTTCTTCCTGATGGCGGCGTTGTGGCTGTCGGCTCAGTTCGGCCTCGCTCACCTCCAGGCCGAGCCCTGGAGCGACCGTCCCTGGTTCTTCGACCCGTTCGGCTGGCAGCTCATTTTCTTCCTCGGCTTTTTCCTCATGCGCGGGACGGTGAAGCTGCCGGTCGGGAGCCGCAAGCTGTTGATCGCTTCGGTCGCCTTTGTCGTCGTCACCGTTCCCTTCGCCTGGCATGTGATCCTTTCGGCTTCGCCCTTCTTCCGGGAGGTAGCGCAGGCGATCGGCCCGCTCACGAGCAAGACCGATTTCGGTATCCTGCGGCTGGTCCATTTTCTGGCCCTTGCGCAGATCGCCATGCTGGTCGTCGGCGAAAAGGGGGCGCGGCTTCATCATCCGGCGGTCCGGCCGCTGACCGCGATCCTGATCAGGGTCGGCCAGCAATCCCTTCCGGTCTTCATGACGGGCATGGTGGTCGCCCAACTCATCGGCATCGCGCTTGACCATTCCGGGCGGGGCGCCTTGGCGGTCGCGACTGCCAATCTCGCCGGTTTCGCAATTCTGGTGGCGACAGCCCACGTGGCGGCCTGGTTCAAGCGGGCGCCCTGGACGGCGTGAAGGAGTTTTATGGTGGAACAGAGCAAAAAAGGCGCACTCGCCGGTATTCGGGTCCTCGATCTTTCGCGGATTCTCGCCGGGCCTACGGCGACGCAGTTGCTGGGCGATCTCGGCGCCGAGGTCATCAAGGTGGAGAGGCCGGTTTTCGGCGACGATACCCGGCGCTGGGGGCCTCCCTTCGTGCCCGGCGCGGAAGGAGCGGATAGCGACCTCAGCGCCTATTTCCTTTCCGCCAACCGCAACAAGAAATCGATTGCCATCGACATTACCGACAAGGCCCAGGTCGAACTCGTGAAAAAACTCGTGGCGATCTCGGACGTCGTGATCGAGAACTACAAGCCGGGAGACCTCGCCCGCCGCGGCATCGGCTACGAGGACATGGCGCGCATCAAACCCGACCTCGTCTGGTGCTCCATATCCGGATTCGGCCAGACCGGCCCCTATCGGGACAGGACCGGATACGACTTCCTGATCCAGGCAATGGGCGGGATGATGAGCATTACCGGACACCCGGACGAAGAGGGAGGGCAGCCCACGAAGGTCGGCGTGGGCATCGCCGACGTCATGTGCGGAATGTACGCCACGATCGGAATTCTGGCGGCGCTCCGGCATAAGGAGACGACGGGAGAGGGCCAATATATCGATCTTTCCCTCTACGACACGCAGGTCGCCTGGCTCATCAACGCCGCCACCAACCATCTGGTATCGGGGAAACGACCCGAGCGGATCGGAAATGCCCACCCGAACATCGCTCCCTACCAGACATTCCCCACGGCCGATCGTGACCTCGCGGTGGCCGTCGGGAACGACGAGCAGTTCAAGCGCTTCTGCCGCGCCATCGGCCTGCCGGAACTGGGCTGCGACGCCCGCTTCCGCGCCAACTGCGACCGTGTCGAAAACCGGAACGACCTGGCGAAGATAATAACTGAAGCGCTCCGGGCGGATGGTGCGGACGTCTGGGTCGAGCGCCTTCTGAAGGCGGGCGTTCCTGCCGGGCAGGTCGCCGGTGTCGACGAAGTACTCGCCGACCCGCACACATTGGCACGGGACATGGTCATCACCATGGAGCAGGAGGACGGGCGGCCGGTGCGTCTCCTCGGCAATCCGCTGAAGCTTTCCGCGACCCCGGTTGCCTATCAGCACCCTCCGCCGCATCTCGACCAGCATCGCGCCGAAATCATCGGACTGGTCGAAGGCAGCGACGTGGCCCACTGCGACCGGGGGATGATCCGCGAAGGGAGGCCGCGCCCGCATCCCCGCGATATCGAGCCGGATCGCCGAACGGGCTCCTGACAGCCCTCCTCCAGCCTACTGATCCTTGACCGCGGGCCAGTTCTGGTCCGCCTTGGAGATGTAGCCCGCCTTGTCCTCACGCCAGGTGTCCTGAATAGCCGCGTCGTAGTTCAGGTAGAGTTTCCCACCGACGATCGTGAATGCATGTGGCTCGGTGGGCGCCTTGTAGCCGCGCGCGGTGCCGTAGGCGCAGTAGCCGCCGTATTGCGGCAGGTACTTCTCCGGTTCCGCTATGAAGAGCGTGCGGTTGCCCGCCGTCGCGAAATGGAAAGTCGCACCCTTGTAGGCAGCGTTGATTTCGGGCGAGCCCTTGGTTGGCCCGCCGGATGAGAAATAGCTGACCGGATCGTAGCCCGAGATGGCCACGCCGTTCAGCTCGAAGATTTCCCCGGCCGCTGCGGGAGCAGCGGCAAGGGCGAGCGACAGGCAGGCGGCGGCAACGGCGCGCGTGCAGTGGAAATTTGTCATGCATATCCTCCTGAAATTCCGAGGATGAGACCAACGAAAGCCGCTTGCCGTTTCGCCGCCGCCGATCACGATCTTGTGTTCCACAAAGCGTAACGTTTCCCCGCCATGGCCTGTCGAATCCACTGAACGGCGCTTCGGGGCATTCCCCCTCCCGAGCCGCCGCTCGGCAGCGGCCGCTTCGTGGGTAGCGGCTCATGAGAGGAGATCAAAGATGAGAGCTTTCACACGCATGGCAGCGTTTGCCGGTACCGCATTCGTCGCCCTGACCGCGGCGACCGCATTCGCGGGCGAACTGAAACCCTTCGAAACCACGGCTTTCGAGGCGGCGCAGCAGGCGGGTAACCCGATCGTCGTCGATATCTGGGCGAGCTGGTGCCCGACCTGCGCCGCCCAGGAACCAATTGTCGAAAAGCTGGCCGCATCGCCCGATTTCTCGGACGTAACGGTCTTCAAGGTGGATTTCGACAAGCAGAAGGACGTCGTGCAGGCGCTCGGTGCACAGCGCCAATCGACGCTGATCGCCTTCAAGGGAGCTTCCGAGACGGCCCGCTCGGTCGGCGATACCGACCCGGCCTCGATCGAGACATTGTTCAGATCGGCATTGACGAATTGAACGATGATTTCAACGCTGATTTTCGCGACGATCGCAGGGGTGCTTTCCATCCTGTCGCCCTGCGTTCTTCCACTGGTACCTATCGTGCTCGCGACCGCCATCGGCAAGCACCGCTATGGCCATCTTGCACTTGCGGCAGGGCTGGCCGGCTCCTTCGTGGCGATCGGGATGTTCGTCGCCTTGCTCGGCTTCGGTATCGGGCTCGACCTCGACTTTTTCCGCTCGTTCGGCGCGTTGCTGATGATCGGCCTCGGCGTCGTCCTCATCCTTCCCTCGATGCAGCTCCGGTTCGCTACGGCAGCGGGGCCGATCGGCAATTGGACCGAGCGCCGCTTCGGTGGTCAACATGGCGATGGCTGGAGAGGCCAATTCGTCGTCGGCCTTTTGCTCGGCACCGTCTGGAGCCCCTGCGTCGGTCCGACCCTCGGCGCCGCGTCACTGATGGCAGCGCGGGGCGAGAACCTCACTCAGGTCTTCCTGACCATGGCCGCCTTCGGTCTTGGGGCCGCCGCGCCGCTATTGCTCCTCGGCCAGCTGTCGCGTGAGGTCCTCAACCGCTGGCGGGACCGGATGCTGGGCTTTGGCAAGGTCGCAAAAGCCGTATTCGGCGCCGTGTTGCTGGTGATCGGGATCGCCATCCTGACAGGCGTGGACAAGCAGCTGGAGGCCGCGCTGGTCGAGGCTTCCCCGGCCTGGCTCACGAGCCTGACCACGCGTTTCTGACAGGGGCCTGCACGGTTTCTCCGGTTCAGGCATGGGCT
The DNA here is from genome assembly GCF_059758575.1 of Sinorhizobium sp. GQ132. NCBI lineage: Bacteria > Pseudomonadati > Pseudomonadota > Alphaproteobacteria > Hyphomicrobiales > Rhizobiaceae > Sinorhizobium > Sinorhizobium sp. GQ132. The sequence continues at coordinate 753,515 of NZ_JCAXDX010000001.1, forward strand.
TGTCACTGAACGAGGAGAGGCTGCAGGCCTCCGAAAACTTTCCTACAGCGCCGCGCGTCTTACGAGACGCAACAGGCCTTAGAACGTGCCTGGAATGATCGTGATCTACGCAGCGGCCAGGAGTGCTGCAAGCTCGCGAAAAAGCCGCTCGTCTTCCGACTGGGCGACATTGAAGCGCAAGAACCCGCTGGCCGTCTGCGTATGACTGAAGACATTGCCCGGCGCGAGCACGATGCCTCTGGCGAGCGCTTGCCTCGCTAGCTTTGCGGCATCGATGCCGTCCGGCAGCCGGCACCAGAGAAACATGCCCGCTTGCGGCTCGATCCATGGCGTGATCCCGATCCGGGCGAGTCTTCGGGCAGTCTCGGCCATCGCCCCTGCCAGGCGCTGACGCACCGTCTCCATGTGCTTGCGATAGCTGCCGTCTTTCAGGAGCGTCAGCACCAGTTCGGAGGAGAAGCCGGCGGCGCCGAAGCACGTGGCGATCTTGAGGTCGGTCAACGCCTCCACCCATCCGCGAGGCGCCACGATGAAGCCGCAGCGCACCGCCGCCGACAGCGTTTTCGAGAAGCTGCCTATGTGCACCACCCTTTCGAGCCCGTCGAAAGCCGCAAGGCGCGGCGCCGGCGTCTCTTCGAAATCGGCGAAGATATCGTCCTCGATGATCGTCAGCCCGGCCTGCTCTGCAAGCTTGAGCAGACGATGGCCGACGAGCGGCGACAGCATTGCGCCGGTCGGATTGTGAATGGCGGAATTGGTGATGTAGAGCCGCGGCTTGTGCTCTGCGAGCGCTTCGGCGAAGCGGCCGATGTCCGGCCCGCCGGGCGTATAGGGAACGCCGACGATTTTTGCCTGATGCGCCCTGAGGAGTGCGTGGAAATTGAAATAACACGGATCGTCGACGAGCACCGCATCCCCCGGCTTCAGCAGGAAACGGCAAAGCAGATCGATCGCCTGCGTGCCGGATTCGGTGAGCAATATCTGATCGGGCGACGCCTCTATGCCGTGCTGCGCCACGCGCCGTGCCAGAAGCTGACGCAGCGGCAGCAATCCGAGTGGCGAACCATAGTCGACGAGCGTGGCGGCGGCGCCGCGGGCGATGCCCCGCAACGCCCGCCGTAATCCTTCCTCCGGCATCCAATGCGGCGGCAGCCAGCCGCATCCGGGCCTCAGTACCCCCTCCCCCGGCTCAAGGGCCTGGCGCGAGATCCACAGGGGATCGACGGCCCGGTCCACGCGCGGGCCGATCTCGGCAAGCGTGAGCGGCGCGAGCGGCGCCGCTACGAAGAAGCCCGAGCCCGGCCGCGAGCGGATCACACCTTCGGCCTGAAGGCGCTCATAGGCCTCGACCACCGTGGACTTGGAGACTTTCATCGTCAAAGCGAAGGAACGGATGGACGGGAGCCTCGCGCCGGGCGTCAAACTCCGCGCGGCTATCCGGTGCTTCACCGTGCCCATCACCCTGGTGATCAGGCTTTCGCCAGCGGCACTCGTCGCTTTCAGCTGCATCCGTACTGGCCCTTTCTCCATGACAGTTCTTATCAACTGTACCCTACTGTCTCTGGAACGGCCAGCGATCCAGCCCGATACCGGAGAAAAAGGAGCATAGGTATGAACAAGGCAGCAAGCGGCTGGATGAGTGGTTTGATCGGCGTCGTGATCTTCAGCGGTTTGTTGCCGGCGACCCGCGTCGCAGTGATGGACTTCGACCCCATCTTCCTGACCGTGGCACGGGCGACGATCGCCGGACTGCTCGCCTTCTGTCTGCTCTTCGCGTTCCGAGAAAGACGGCCTGCCCGCGGAGACCTCGCATCGCTGGCCGTGATCTCGCTCGGTGTCGTCGTCGGTTTCCCGCTTCTGACGGCGCTTGCGCTGCGTCACGTGACCTCCGCCCATTCCATCGTCTTCATCGGCCTTCTGCCGCTTGCAACCGCGATTTTCGGCGTGCTTCGCGGCGGCGAGCGTCCACGCCCCGCCTTCTGGGTGTTCTCCGGCCTCGGCAGCGCGATCGTCGTCGGCTTCGCGGCACGGCAGGGCTTTTCCGCCTCGCCGATCGGGGATCTCCTGATGCTCGCTGCCATCGTCGCCTGCGGGCTCGGTTACGCGGAGGGTGCGAAGCTGTCGCGCAGGCTCGGCGGCTGGCAGGTCATTTCCTGGGCCCTCGTCCTCTCCCTTCCGATCATGACGGCCCTGATGCTCGCCACCATGCCGTCGAGTCTTGCGGGCTTGAGCGTCGCTTCCTGGCTCGGCTTCGGATACGTTTCCGTCTTCAGTATGCTCATCGGCTTCATCTTCTGGTATCGCGGCCTGGCGCTGGGAGGGATAGTGGCGGTCGGCCAGTTGCAATTGCTGCAGCCCTTCTTCGGCCTTGCGTTGGCTTCGACATTGCTCGGCGAGTCCGTGAGCTGGGGCATGCTCGCCGCGACGGCCGCCATCGTCGCCTGCGTTGCCGGCGCAAGAAAATTCGCCTGAGCTCCGGCGACCGTTCCTCAAGTCAGCCGGCGTCTGCCCGCAGCCATTGATCGGTGATACTGTTGCGATAACGGCACGCCGGAACCTTCGCGGCGATCCGCCGTTTCATTCGGACCGGTCGCGCGACGGGTCTGCGGAAGACCGCGTGCCTTTTCCTCATTCCGCTCCAGAACGGGAGGCCTATGACGATGATGCGGCGGAAGATATCCCGGTTCGTGCTTGCAGGGCTCGTGCTCGTCGGGGGGATACTTCCCTTGGAGACGAGCGCTGCCCCCGCCGACGAGGCGGCTTTTCTCAATTCGCTCGAGGGTCGATGGACCGGCGGCGGCACGGTGCTGCTTCGCATCGACCGAGGACCGATCAATGTCTCGTGCAATTTCAGCTCGGATGCGACCGGCACCGCCCTCGCCATGAGAGGCACCTGCCGCGGCCTGCTCGTGGTGTCGCGCTCGATCAGCGCGGATCTGAGGTCCGACGGCGCTCGCTACACCGGCATCTATGTCGGCCCGAGAGGCGGAAGGTCCGCCTTGTCCGGGAGCCGCCGCGGCAACGCCATCAATCTGACCGTCACCTGGGCAAGGGAAGTCAACGGCGATCGCAGGGCGACGCTCATCGTGCAGAAACGCGGGGAGAACGGAATGCGCCTCAGTACTGTCGACGTGGATCCGGCGACAGGAAAACGCGTGGTGACGAGCGAGCTCAATCTGCGGCGGAGCTGAAGCGGCCGTTTCCCCTCGCTCTTTCAGAGCACGCCCCAGCCGCGGTAGCGTCCCCTGCCCGTCATTTCGCGCACCCCGAGTTCGCGCACCAGATTGAGGGCGCCGCGCGGCGTGACCCCGAGATGGCGCGCGATCAGAGGTGCGGAGACGATCGGCCGCGACAGAACGAGATCGATCAGGCCCGGGAGATTGCTGTTCGATCGGCGGTCTTTGATCCGCATTTCCATCTGCGTCCTGGCGAGCGACAGACGGTCGAGTTCCTTCATGCCGAGTTCGGCCGCCGCGGACATCGCCTCCAGAAAACCGGTGAGACGCGTCAGCCGGTCCTTTGAGCGTCGACGCTCGTGGCGGATCGTCTTCAGGCCGGTATTATAGGCGAGCACGTGCGAACCGACCTTACCGCGAAATCGAAGATAGGCGCCGACGAGAAGCGAGCCGAGCCAGTGCTGCCGGCGCAACGGCTCGATGCGCTCCCATGCATCGAAAAGAACGGCAGCCCCAAGCGCGGCGGGCAGTTGGTCGGCAACCGGCAGCACGGCGCGCCACGCGTCGAGCCGGGCGGCCTCATCCCAGTCGTCATCGAAGAGCAGGCCGAGTTGGCCCGTCGGCTCTACTCTTTGCGACTGCGTTTCGATTGCGGGCTGTTCTGCCATGGCCGCACTTCCAGCATGAATGTCCAGCAACCGCGCGGACCGGGCGATCGCCGCATCGATCTCGGCGAATGCGTCGGAAAGGGAGCTGTCCATCGGACCGTCCGCCATGTCGGGTGCATCCGTTTTGTCCGGATCGTCCCGGAAAGCCGAAGTGTCGGGGGAGTCATGCCTGACGGCCGGGCCCCCCTCGCCGCGCAACGCGATCAGCCCGGGTGGCGACAAGGCCCAGTCGGCATCGGCCAAATCCAATCGTCGCCGCGCCCTCAGAACCGCGTGCGCGATGGTCAGCTCGTGCGACGGAGCGCGCGCGTCCATATGTGAATCGTGTAGAACCAGGTCCTCGACATGGACCAGTTCACCGGCGACCCAAAGCGCCGCCGCCGCGTCGAAAAACTGGCCGCGCTCCCGAAAGCCCTCGGCGACGGCATGACGCCCTGCCCGCTCGTCGAGCCGGGCGAGCCCGTCTTCGGCGGCAATCAGGATCGGCAGCAGCGCCGGATCGAGCGGATCAGGGATCTCATATCTCATTTTGAAAGCAAAGCGTTGCGGTGAAACGGAAGGTAACACGCGCTTTCGTTCCGGCACAGCTATTCGAAGGTTTTCCACCCCTATTGTGCTCCGCTCACATCTGTTCCCCGCACGCTGTCCACGAGAACGCTTGCGCGCCGGCGGCGTTGATCTTAAGACCGGCCTGAGGCCAACCAACTTGATGAAGTTGACAGCTGTCAACTCCAGGCCGGCATGGCGGAGCGCCCTTGATCTCGGGGCGCCCGACGCCTCCCGGAACTCCAAAAGGTACGGCTGTCTACACAGCCGGAGAGTTCCGGACCGGAGGAAATCGCCCCTCGGCAAAGCTCCGCTGTGCGGATGCGCCGTTAGACACAAGGAAAAGGCAAGCGTCTATGGTATCCGATATTCTCGCCGCTTCCGGCGGCGTCAAGCAGGTAATCTGTATAAATTGGGGAACGAAATACGGCGCGCCTTTCGTGAACCGCCTCTTCGCGATGGTCGCCCGCAACATCACGCCGCCTTTCACCTTCACCTGTTTTACCGACAATAGGGAAGGCCTTCGGTCGGAAATACTCTGCGAGGACCTTCCGCCGCTCGATGTCGAGATGCCGGTGAATACCAAGGGAATCTGGCCCAAGGCGCGCCTGTGGGGCCCGGAACTCGGCAGCCTCAAGGGACCGGTACTCTTTCTCGACCTCGATCTGGTGGTCGTCGGATCGCTCGACGCGTTTTTCGAGATCGGCGGTCCCAACGATATCGTGATGACCCGCAATCAGACGACGCCGCTTGAGCGTCTCGGGCAGACGTCGCTGTTCCGCTTCCCCGTCGGAAAGCTGGTCCCATTGCAGGAGAAGTTCCGCGCCGACCCGCAACAGGTGGCGGACGAATATGAATTCGAGCAACGCTTCGTGACGCGCAACGCGCCAGGAGGTGCGAAATTCTTCCCGCGGCGTTTCGTTCTACATTTCCGCCAGGATTGTCGGCGGCCATTCCCCTTGAACTACTTCCTGCCGCCACAGCTGCCAGCGGATGCACGCGTGGTTATTTTTCCGCGTGGTCTGCTGCCGCAACATGCGATAGACGGTCAGTTCGGCTACAAGGGGCGGGTGGCGACGCCGATCGATCATATTCGCGGGCTCTTCTCTCCAGACAGAAGAGAAAAGAGCCCGTTCCGCTACCTCCGGCACTATATTCTCCCGAGCCCATGGGTCGCGGAACACTGGCGCGAGTGAGCGGCAAAGTTCGCATTGTTGACAGCTGTCAACTGGGGAAACGGCAGCAGGGATCGACACCTGCATATGGCCGGTTGCCATGCTTCTGAGTTGGTTGGCCGCCCGCACGACGTTCAATCGACTGGAGAATAGGGGAGGTGGTTGGCCGCCGTCGTTGCGGTTACCAAGCTCCGCAAGGAGGCCGTCCGCGTGACGGAACCTATTGGCGATTTAGCTTCCGCATTGCCGATTTATCGCTTTGTTCGCCAATACCTTACGATAGAAGCAAAATTGTTAAGAAACAGACACCAAGGCGGTAAATCAAAACGAATGCGAATCCCCAACTGAGGCGAGTTTCCCCTATCTCGAGCGTCAAGGCAACCGCGAGTGGTCCGCGTCGCAAGCCAGACCCAACCTTACGACAGACAAAACCTGCAGTGCGCTTGACCCTGCTAATAGGTCCGCTGAGCTTAGCGGCGTCAACTGACAGGTGGCATGCTTGGCCCTCGCGCGCGCCTCAGTGCAGCGACCATCGGAGCAACCGAGAAAGACTGGCGCCGCGCTCTCGCGGTAAGAACCCGAAGATAGCCGCCGGGCGAACTTATGCAATCGGCTCTCTCCAGGATGCAGGCGATGACGCTCGCAGCATTTTCCTGGCCGAGGACCGTGCATGCATCGTCATAAGCATCCGTGCTTACGTTCAGCATGGTCCTGACGACGATTGCAGCGGTCAGCAGTTCCTTCCAGGTCGTTATACGGCCCTGTGGTCCGTAATCGGTGATCTGCGGGCAAGCGGATAGGAGGACGGGCAGGGGAACTTCCCGGGCGAGGCGGGAGATCGGCAGAGATGGAGGCGCCGGGCTGACAGGGGTCTGCACATCGACATGGGTCGCGACCTCCAGCTTCGCCTTCGGCGTTACAGGATCCGCCTTGCAGCTTTGGGCCCTTGCCGAAAATTTCCCCGAGCCTTTTCCCAAGCCAGGTTCAGATTCAAATTGAGAGTCTGGATGTGAATTCTGTATGTGCTGCCCATTATGGCGATCATTGGCATCCATTTTTTCCGAATTAAGTAGTTTTTCCAATCGATTGGACAGATCGGCACGAATTTCCGCCATAGCGTCGTGAAGGGCCTCGACGTCGCTGACCGATGCCTTGCGCGAGAGAGGCGCAGACAATTCTTCATATCGCCGCTGCTGCTGCTCCCAGCCGCCTGGCAGGCCAGATTCACGGAGGAGCTCGAGCAGCTTGGCGATGTCGCGCCGGCAGAGGCTCAACCTTTCGCGCATCTGACGGTGATACTGGTTGGCTGCGGCAAGTTCGGCAGCGGCGGTTTTGAACTCATCGGCCCGGGCTACGAGTGGGGAGAGGTCGAATCCGAAGGCTTCGCCTACCGCACCATTGCGGTTCCTTCGAGCGTAACGCTTACCATTCGGGCTGTCGCGCCGCAGGATCAGACCCGATTCCACGAGGCATGCAAGATGCCGGCGGAGCGTGGTGCCCGCCATTCCGTGGGTTCGGAGCGAGAGCTGCGCATTGGAGGGGAAAACGACGAGGCCATTTTCGCCCGAGAGCTCGGCTCCCGGATAGAAGCTCAAAAGGGCGTTCAACACCGCAAGCGAACGATCGGACACGCCGATCACCGTCTTCGCTTCACAGAGAGAACGAAACAATTTCCACTTGTCCACCGACCGGTCCGGCGGGACGTTGCCGGCGGCGATCTGACTTGCGAGCATGCCAAGCGTCATCGCCCGCCGCCCAAAGGGCGTCGTCACACTTCCACGTTCCATTTTCTTCACCTTTTCCAAGGCAAAAGAAATTCGTTCGCCGAAACGACGTCAAAAATGCTTGACACTGATTCGCGGAAATGGGATTCTCTAGTTGCTACACGAGAGAAGGGTTTCCGCAGCGCTAGTCGTTCGGAAGCCTTTTTCTTTTGCTCTGTTTAGTCTCCTGTGTCCCGTTGATATTCGAGGTAGAGCGCTTCAAGCCTCTTCCTCACGAATTCTGCAAAGCCCGGTGCCGCCTTCTTGCTGAAGGCCAGCGTCGTTTCCGCATCCGTTTCACGAATCCGCACGGCGCGGCTCCTGTCCGGAGCAATCCAGGTTTCCGCCTTTGAGGGCTTCCTGGCGAGGCTCAGCAAGGCAAACAGCTTTTCGAAACGCTGATCGCTCTCCAGCGCCTTGAACTCCGGCGCATCGATGAAATCCAATGCCTTCGGACGCCAGTCATCGCGGTCGATGAGATCGGCGAGTTCGATCCACCGCCTCCTGCCGAAACCCGGCGCGGCACCGATGGCTTCGATGATCTCCAACGGCAATCGGCGGACGACGGCGATCATCTTGGAGAGCGCCGCCTTGTCGACTCCGAGGGCCGACATGATCGTATCCCGCGAGAAGCCGCGATCTTCAAGACGCGTTGCGAATAAGGCCCGCTCTATGAAGGAGAGGTCGGTGCGGGCGTTGTTTTCCTGCCCCTGGGAAATGACGAGCTGCTCGTCGTTCAGGTTCCGGATGACCGCCTTGACCTTGGCGCCGATCTCGCGCAATGCCGCAAGCCGCCTGTGGCCGTAGGCGACCTGATATCGGCCGCTTTCCGCCGGATGCGGCCGTACGAGGATCGGAACCTGTTGTCCGTGGTCCCGGATCTGCTGAACCAGCATGGCCTGAACCTCGGGGGCGACACCCAGCCTATCGATGATGAAAGAGGAATCGATCAGCTCCGGGTCCAGTTCGACGATCGCGTGCCCCTCGGCAAGCTGGCGCTCCAATTCCTCCGCCCGTTCGACCTTCTGGGTGATGTTCGAAAGGGATCTGGTGATGCCGCCGACGAGGCCATTGGAGCGCTGGGCGGGCGCAAGACCCGCGATCGGACGACCGACGGCCGGACGCTCCCCGTCTTCGGAGGTGAGGGGGCTGTCGGAAATGCCGATCAGGTTCTTGCGGGCCATCGGTTACTTCCTCCCCCAGACCTTGCGGATCATCTCTTCGATCTCTGCATTGACGAGGGAGAGCGAATCCATCGCCCGATCGTAGGTACCGCGTATGAATTGCGAGCGCTCCACCTCATAGAGCGTCTGCTTGGTCACGCCGGCGTCGGAAATCGCGGTCGATTTCACCATCGCGTTCTGCAGCATGCGGTTACCGAAGATCGCGCGCATGAAACCGGTCATCTGACTCTGCGGTCCGTCGTTCGGCTCGAAACGCGTGACCAGATAGCGCATCCAGTCATAGCTGGTGCGCCCGCCGGCGTTCTCGACAACGGCCATGAGCTCGCTTGTCATCGACAGGAACTGGGACATGGACATGACGTCGAGCATCTGCGGGTGCACGGTGATGAGCACGGAGGTCGCGGCGCAAAGCGCTGACATGGTCAGGAAGCCGAGCTGCGGCGGGCAGTCGATGACGACGATGTCGTAGAAGCTCTCGATCTCGGAAAGCACCTCGCCGATCCGCGCGAAGAACATGGTTTCGGTGGAGCCCGCGATCATCGCCTTCGGAGTCTCGTGCTCGAATTCCATGAGTTCGAGATTGCCCGGAATGAGGTGAAGATTGGCGGTATAGGTCGACCGAACCACCTCCGCGACCGGCCGGGGGGCTTCGTAGCGTATGGCGCCGTAGAGCGTTTCCCCTTCGCCGACGTCCAGTTCCGGCTGATGGCCGAAGAGGGCGGAGAGGGAGGCCTGCGGATCGAGATCGATCGCCAGCACCCGATAGCCGCGCAAGGCGAGATACTGCGCGAGGTGAGCGGATGTCGTCGTCTTGCCTGAACCGCCTTTGAAATTCATGACGGAGATGACCTGCAGCTTCTCGCCTGGTCGGCGATGCGGAATATATTTTCCGGTCTTGCTGCCTTCGTCGAGGACTCGGCGGATACGGTCGATGTCCTCCATCGCATACATGCGGCGGCCGTTTGACAGCGGCTGCGGGCCATGGCCTTCTGAGGCGATCTGGCGCAGATAACCTTCGCCGATTCCGATGAAGGCCGCTGCCTCTGCCGGACTGAAGAGCCGCATCGTCTTTTGCGCCGACGGAGAAAAGATCTTCTTCTGATGCTCCTGCAACTGGTGTGCGAGTTCCTGAGCGTCGGCAGACAAGAGCGACGGCAGATGCTCCTGCTCCTCAAGGCTCTGGATTCTCTGTTGCAACATTCCTATTCTCCAAAAACTGCGCAAAATTCCCCAATGAGAGCTGATCTGCGCAGTTATACTATGCGCCGATTCGTTGCCATTTTACAAACGCTTAACAAAAAGCTCGGTTGTGCTGCCGGAGCGCTGCAGTTTTGTCATCCGGCAGTTCATTGGTTGTCCGCGGACAACTCGCCGGCAGCCCAGCCGGACCGATCCCGCCGACACTTGCGTTGGCGAAGCGTCGCGCAACCGAGCGGTCGCGCAAATCTCTTCCTGACAGTGCAACCCACACGGGGTCGCTATAGATCATAAATTTGGTAGACTATTGACGGAAACCGCATGCGGGATCAGGAAGCGGAAATCTCCGGAATAGTGTCCGTCAGGTCCCCGGATTGTGCGCAACGCCATCTCCCTTCCCGCAACAATTCGTGCACACCCCAACAAAATCTTCATGCCCGTAAAAGAAGGCCCGGCGCAACTGGCCGGGCTTTCCCTGGAAACTTAATCTGCGGGTACAACCTGCTCGATGCTTGGCTCGTCTCAGCGTGCGCTCAGCGCAGCCATGCGATCGAGCGCTACGGTCAGGCCGCGGAGGGATACCGGAAATGTCAACCGGGTCTCCGCAGCGGTCATGACATTGAGCTTCAGGGCTGAGCCTTCTCTCAACTTTCCAAGCGTCGGCGGATCAATCGAGAACATAGCGATGCATCCCGTGGGCACGCAGGTCCTGAATCGCAACGGGGGTAGCGGCGGCTGATCGTCGATCTGCGGCGTAACGCCTGGATCGAGCAATATTCCGAACGGGAGAAGCAGCGTAGCGGTTGCCGAACCATCCGCGCGCCTCTGCACCTCTACGGCGAGGAGCCTCTGGCCGTTCTGCTGTACTTGGTCCTGTGAGAGCGAACAGCTCTTGGTGTCCTCCCGAACCGAGCAGGATACACTCCAATCCTGATATGCCTCGCGCAGGGATGACGCTCCACCCGGAAGAGCCGCTAGCTGTTGCTGTGCCGTCGCTTGCGAGAGCAATGAGAATATGAATGCCCCGCAGGCGGAAACGAGCTTGGAATGATACTTCATGTGCACACCCACTCGCGGATTTTACATTTCTCTCCGGCCCGCTCACAAGCCTGCAGTGCCAGGTTTTCGGCCTCCCGTCGTGTTTGCGCGGTCTCTGAACCCCAACTCGCGAGGCGACTGGCGGTTTCCTCGCCTACAGCGAGCGCGCCGCAATGATTGTACGGAAAGCCTGTTTCGTCGTCGTCATCCCAATGCCGATGATTGCGGAACACGCTTACCACGACGCAAGCGTTTCCCCCGTCGCGTTCGCAGTGTTTGAGTGCAATGTCCATTGCCTCCTGCCGCTTATCGGCGCCCCAAAAGAAACCGTGCTTCTCATCACTCTTGGAATAGGCGATCGCCGCCCAGATTCCTTTCTCTTCCTGCGGCGGAACCGGTATATCCGCAGCCGTCGCAGACAGATCCGCCGCGCTCAACCGCACGGCGGAGAGCAACATCAGGCCGACCGCACCAAGGGAAAAACTCAATCTCATGCCTCACCTCCTTATTGTGCTGCCGCCGACGCCACGGAAACGACGACGCAGCTGTTGCCGGTCGGCAGGAGCATCACGTTTCCACCGTTATCGGGAAGTTCGTAGACGCTGACCTGTGCAAGATTGTCGGTAAGCTTGCTGCCTTTCGGAAGCATGACCGGCATATCCGCACATGAAGCCGAGAACGGTGCTACCCGGACCATCGAACCTTCACAAAGGGACCCGGTCGGCGCAGCGACGACGACACCTGCGGCAGGACCGCTGTACCCTTCTGTTGCATAATTCATGCCCACCAGTGCCTGCACCGCATGCGCATCCGGCTGGTCGTTATTCCACGTCGATTGAACGCCATATTGGGAACCATTGGTCAGCAGTGTTCCCAGGGCCGGAAAGACGTTGGCGCAAGCTTGCAAACCTGCCTGTTTGGCGTGCTGACGAAATGGCGTATCGGCGGGCGCCGGAACGGTTTCATTCGTTTCTGCCACTGCCGGCTTCGACAGGAAATTCGCTACTGCCTCATAGCGCATTGCAACGTAACCGGCGGCGCCGACAACGACGATGCCGACCAACGACAGGGCCGTCGTTTTCAGCCAGTTTCGCCGCGGTCTATGGCGATCATCCGCTTGGTTCGGAACAACGTCGCTGCTCTTGCGAGACATTATCCGATCGTGAATCGATTGCTGGTTCATCGTGAAATGCCTCCGTTAATTGATCGCCTCAACGGCTTTGGAAAGCCCCCTGAGGGTTGCCGTCACGCTGACGGTTCTCCCATCTCTTATGGAATAGGACACCGTCGACGCCGCGTTCTTCGAGATCTGCTCGCGCATGATGGGACCGACCGGCAGCATTCCTATGCAGACCGCCTGATTGCATCCGTCGAGTTGAACCTTTATCGGCTCTTTCCTGCCCTCGAATTTTATCAGGACAAGGCCGTCGCTGTTGGCAATCGGTGCGGTCCGCAGGATCATGTACGGCTTGCCTTCCTGGGTGGCCGCAAGTGACCAGCTGAATGCGAGCTGTCCTGACCGGTTTTCGATTGTTTGAGTGACGTTGCAGACCCTTTGTCGAGCTTTCAGATTTTCGTCGCAGATCAGAGTCCAATTCTCGAACGGTCTAATCATCCTCTGATATTGGCCGAGAGTTGCGCTATCAGGAACCGCGACCTCCGGCGGTCTAATTCGGTAACCGGAGGAAGCTGCCTCCTGTCCCGCCGCCGGTGGGCCGGACAGGAAAAGGCATGCGATGAAGACCGAGGATCTAGAACTCGCTCTCCTGAACATGCAGACCTCAATTCAGCGTGAAGCTGAGACCGGCGCCGACACCGACATCCCCGTCGGCGACCGTCCCGGAAAGGTTGGCACGAACGCGTCCGTCTTCGCTGGTGTAACCGGCACCGAAGGCAAGCGCTCCTTCGCTCTTCCAAAAACCGCCGCCCATCGCCACACTCAGCTTGCCTGGACGATCATCATAGCGGAGGGAAGCCGCTGCAAGTCCAATCGCGGCTGCTGCCCTGGCCTCTGAGCGGATGCTGCCCATCTCCCGATTCAATTGGTTGAACTTCTGGTCGGTATAGTTGTTGGCTGTCTCGATGGCATAGGCCGTACGGTTGTCCGTGTAGGACTTGGCCTCGGTGAAGCTCTGGTTCAATTGAGCGACATTGACCGCATCCGTGTTGGCGACGCCCCTGCCGACATTCGAGATGACGACCGGCGCGTTTATGTCGCCACCTTGCAGAGTGATGCTGTTCTTCTTGCTGCCATCCGGGTTGAGATCATAGAAGACCGCGCTGTCGTTGATACTTCCGATGCCGCCCTGCAGGTCCTCGATTGCCGTATTGGTCGCATGAAGTTGGGAACCGTTGATGGCGTCGGTGCTGTCGGCGGAGATGCGCCCCGCCGCGACGTTTGTCACGGTCCTTTCCGCGCCATCGGCGCCAACACTGACGGTCCCGACCGGCGCGGTCCCCGCAAAGTCGTACCGGGTCCCCCGAATTGTGGTCCCCGACGTACCAACGGCCGCCTCCGTCACGGAGCCCGAACCGAGGGCGACATCATTGGCGTTGTTTGCCTGTGCTCCTTCACCCAGAGCGACGGCGCCCTGGCCGGCGGCGGTTGCGCCGTGGCCGGCAGCCAGGCTGTCCGTTCCGCTGGCTACGCTTTCCGGACCGATCGCAACACTGTCGGTGCCGGTTGCAGAGGAGTCGGCCAAGGTGGAATTGGCATGGAAGTATTTGATGCCGCCGCCGCCGTTGATCTGATTGGTTAGGCTGGTGAGGCTCGCATCCACGGCGGTGAAGCCGTCGTAGACGGTCGTATAGCTGCCGCCCTGGATGTTGTAGGTCGGGCCGGTGATCGTGCCGTCTCCGTTAACCGTTGAGCCGCCGCCAAGTTGGTTGGTGATCTGGGTGCCGAGACCTCTCAACTGGCTGACATTCACGGCATCCGTCTCCGCTGAACCGGCCGCAAGATTCGTCAGCTTGCGCTCGGAGCCGGCCGAGCCGATGGAGACTTCGCCGAACGATGTCTGCGGGGTCGTCAGTCCGAAGGCGGTGTAACCGGTTTGCGCGCCTATCGTCGTAACGGACTGAGCACCCAGCGCCACGCTGTTGATGTGGTTGCTCTCGGCGCCTGAGCCGAGGGCTACCGACTGAACGCCGGCGGCCGTCGCCTGGGTGCCGATGGCGACACCGTCGGCCAGCATCACATGAGCGCCCTGGCCGATCGCCGTGCCGCCGGGTGCCACCTGGTCGACGATCGCGCCATTGCCGATGCCAATGCCGTTGTCGCCATTGACCACCGTCGTCGGGCCGACGGCAATAGATTCCGCCCCGACAGCGAGCGAATCGCCGGCCGCGGAATTGGCATGGAAATACATGCTCGGCGTCGCTGCAACCGAGGCGATGGCCCCCTGGAGCTGCCGTACCGTGACCGCGTCCTGAGCGCCCGTGCCGTCCGCGACATTGGTGATCTGACGGTAGGACGTGTCCGTGCCGACCGACACCGCCCCCAGAAGCGTCTTGTCGGTGGTGTTGTACTCGATGAAGTTCGTCGGGCCGGCTGCGATCTGGCCCGTCGCCGGCGCCAGCGGACGATCGGAAACCGATCCGGAACCAAGCGCTACGCCGCCAACGGTCGTCGCCTGGCTGTCGCGGCCGAGCGCGAGCGAATTGTCGGCAATGGCGGTGGCGTCATAGCCGACCGCGGTCGAACCGATGCCTTGAGCGGAGGAATCGCTGACAGCAAGCGTTCTGTCATTGGTGCGCACGTACCGGATGCCGTCGCCATTTGCGTCGGTGAAAGTCGTCGATGTATCGCCGGCAATATTGTTGATCGTGGTGCCGACATCACTAATGGTATCGCCGAGATTGGCGAGATCGGTAGTGTTCTGCGTGACCTGCTGGTTGGTTGCGAAGAGCTGCGATCCGTTCACCGCGTCCGTCGAGCTGTTCGAGAGTCTGCCGGCGGCGACGTTCTGGATCTGGCGCTCGGCGCCCAGAGCGCCGACCGAGAAGGCGCCGGCCGGCGTCGCACCCGCGAAGTTGTAGGTCGTGCCGCCGATGACGGCGTTCGACACCACCGTCGTCGCGCCGGACACAGCGCCCGAGCCGATCGCGACGTCGTCGGCGTTGTTGGCCACCGCGTTCGGGCCGATCGCGACGGAGTCGGTCCCGATCGCCTGCGAGTCGGTCAGCAACGAATTGGCATGGAAGTATTTGACGCCGGCGCCGGTGTTGATGTCGGTAATCGTGTTGCCGAGATTGGTGATGTCGGTCGTGTTCTGCGTGACCTGCTGATTGGTCGCGAAGAGCTGCGAGCCGTTCACCGCGTCGGTCGAGCTGTCACTGAGGCGGCCCGCCGCGACATTGGTGATCGTGCGCTCCGCACCGACCGCGCCCACGCTGATTGTCGAGTTCGGCGCTGTGCCGGCGAAATTGTAGGTTGTGCCGCCGATCACCGTGCTCGCCGTACCCACCGCGGCCGCCGTCACCGAGCCGGAGCCTAACGCCACATCATCTGCGAAATTGGCAACAGCCGTGTCACCAAAGGCGACCGCGCCCGCAGCTCCCGCACGGCTGAAGTTGCCGAGCGCCACGGAGCCCTGACCGACCGCAACGTTGTTGTTGCCGATGGCCACGGCGCCGTTGGCCTGGTTGGCCGCCGTGGCGCTCGCGGTGCCGTCGGCATTGGCGATGTTGTTCGCGCCGCCGGTGAAGGCGCCGGTGCCGCTCGCATAACTCGGATCGCCGATGGCGACTGCGCCGTCTCCGAACGCGGTGTTGCCGGCGCCGATCGCGACAGCCTTGCCGCCCGTCGCGGTTGCGCTGGTGCCGATGGCGACGGCGTCGGCAGAGTTCGCGACGGCGCCGAGTCCGGCCGCGATCGCGTTCTCGGCGGTCGCGGCGGCGTTGTTGCCGAGCGCCACCGAGGAGACGCCCGTGCTCTGGGCTCCTGAACCTGCCGCAAGAGAGCCCGTTCCACTCGACACGGCCCCATTGCCGATTGCTGTGCCGAAATCGGCTGTGGCCTGCGTGGCCTGGCCGATCGCGACCCCGAAACCGCCAGACGAGACCGCATTGGTGCCGATCGCGATGCTGTTGGGTATGGCCGTGTCGGCCTGAACGCCTGCAATCGCGCCCAGGCCGAGGGCGATGGACTGGTTGCCCCAGGCCCTGGCTGTAGTACCTATCGCCGTGGCGCTCGTGCCCGTCGACTGGCTAGCGCGTCCCATCGCAATGGCGTCAGCCTGGGATGCTATCACATCTGTGCCAATGCCGATGGAACTCTGTCCACTGGCCCCTGCTCCGACAGTGCGCGAGCCGAGATAGATGGAGTTGTAGCCGGATGCGATCGTCTGGAAGCCAATAGCAACGGCATTCTGATCGGATGCGCTGGCGGCGTTACCTTGGGCAACGGCATCTATTGCGGACGCCGTTGCTAGATTCCCAACCGCGACGCTGCGCAGCCCGCTCGCCTGGCTGCCGGCGCCCATCGCAGTGGATGCCACGCCCGATGCCGTCGCGCTGCGTCCGTAGGCCGACGCGAAACTCGCCGAGGCTGTCGCAAACCGGCCAAATGCACTGGATTCAACGCCAGTGGCGGCGGCCGACCCCCCGAAGGAAGCGGCGCCGATCTCGGTGGCTCTCGAGTTGCTACCCACCGTAATGGCGTGGTCGGCCAAGGCCTGCGTGCCCGGCCCTACGGCGACGGAATTAGCGCCGTTGCTCAGCGTACTCGCGCCGAAGGCGATCGCATTCGAGCCGACGCCCTGGCTATTCGTTCCAATTGCGATGGCTTGACCGCCACTCGCGCTGGAACCTGCCATCATGCTCAGCGCATTCACACCGCTCGAGTTAGCATTGACGCCGAACGCGAGAGAATTAACCGCCGTTGCTCGAGTTTGGGTGCCTATGGCAACGGCGTTGCTCTGAGCCGCCACATCCGTGCCAATTCCAATGGCGCCGGCAGCCAGCGCGCCTGTCCCGGCGGCGGTGCGGGCTCCCAGATAGATGGAGTTGATGGCTACGGCCTCAGCCTGGAAGCCCAGGGCAATGCCATTCTGTCCGGCGCTATGGGAGTTATACCCTACTGCGAGCGCGCCAAGGACATCGGCGCGTGCGAGAGAGCCCAGCGCGGTTGCCCCGATCCCCGAAGCCGTGGCCGATAACCCCATGCACGAGGCGGTACCGTTATAGAAGTTGTAAGGTGCCGCGGAGCAGTTCACCGCTTGCGCATATGCTGGCGAAACCAATCCAATCCCGCCGATCGCGCCCAGCGCGAATGCCAGGGCCCCGCCAACGCTCAGCGTCCCGAGCCCCAGCCGCTTTCGTCCCATACCCAGCACGCAGTGCGCCAGCCTCAGAGCCGCCATCAACCGCCGACGAAGTGACCGGCGGTCGCTTTTGCCCGCGATACGGTTGTTGGGGACACCGAACTGGAACATGCGCTGAGCCTGACTCCTGATGCATTCAATCATTGTACATTTCCCTCGTTGTTGCCCGAATGTTCCCTGACTGAGGAGTTCACATTTACGCCCGTGGGTTCCTCAATGTTGCGAGCATGCCGCCGTAGTTCGCTTCCCATGCTCACGCCTTTGCTCTCGATGAACTGACGGGCGGCCTCAACCCAAGGCTGCGTAGGTTCTGGAACTGAATGAAGCACAACCTCCACCCGCTCCGGCGGAAGTTTGATCGCCACAAGCGCACGGCAGAGGTCGAAATGGAGAGCGGGGTCCTGCTCGGCGTAGTCCGGAGTGGTCAGCCCAATCACAAAACAAGCGAAGAGATGGTCAACCTCAGCCTCGGTTATCCGACCAGCGTATTGGCTCTGCAGCGCACTCCAGGCCGCTTCGACCTTTGGGGCGAAGACGTCGGCTTCAGGGGACTGAATGTCCCCGATACATCGCACCGAATGATTGCCACAAGTTTTCACGGCGCACCAACTGATTGTGTCGCCGCGAAGATACGCACAGCCCTCGATTCACGTATTTTGCAAAATTCCGGATTCTTTTTAGAAAAATCCGGTCTGCGCCTGCTTTGCAGCAATTGCGACCATTCTGTCGCACAAGCTGTGAACCGATATTCCCGTCGACGATCGTAATCTCGATCAGCGTCGATCGTCAGTGAGATGAGCAGAGATGGCCAGGTAATCTGCGAGAGGATTGTCTCTGTGACGCAATCGTTTAATTTATCACGTGATCATAAGGTCAGAGGCGATAGGATATCACCGTTGCTGCCTCACCTGTCTCGGCGTCCTGTTCCTATATTTCGACATGGTCGCCGTCATGTGGCTCTGATCTGAAAATCCGCTCAGATGGGCGACTTCGGCGATCGACAGAACGCTCTCGACGAGGAGTTTTTCCGCAAAGTTGAGGCGCAGCCGAAGAACATATTTGTGCGGAGGCTCGCCGAAGGTCCTGGTGAACGCCTGGATGAAATGGCGTGGCGAAAGACCTGAGACCGCCGCAAGCTCGGCCACTGTGATCTTGCTGGAAAACCTTGATTCCAACATCTCGCGGACTCGCAGGGCACTGCGATTCGACAAGCCGCCCCCGCTCTTTCGGCTCGGCGGCAATTTTTCTACGCCCGTATAATTTCGGACGATATGCACGCCGAAGATGGTGATCAGCGATTCGATATAAATCTTGTTTGGAACTTCGCGTGCCAGTTCCATCTTCAACATTTCCGCGAGATGCAGCGCCCGAAGGTCTATGACACCGAGTGGGGGCGCTTGGAGTACCGCCTGACCCGACCCGAACTCATGCGTCGCCAGCTCCAGCAAGCGCGGCGGCGGCACGGTAACGATCACTTTCTCGCAAGTGGAAGACCACGTCACGTTGCGCTCGGTGTTCGCAGGAATAACCGATATCGTCCCGGTATCGCCATCATATTCATGGACGGTGTGATCGTCGAAAGACACCTTTATCCCAGGCGAAGATGCGAGCATCACCGCAACCATATGCTCCCGTGCCCTGAGCGTATGCGATCCGGGTGGCCGAACAACATGAGCAGCGGCACCCCACTCGGTTATGACGAGGGGCCCCCTGCTTTCCGGAATTTCAACGAAGATGTGCTCGCTTGTTTTTCGTCCCTCGATGAGAGAGCGGCAATTTGGGACTTCACTTCTTCGCTGCATCCCAACTTTGCCTCAGTATTGTTTATCGGTCGAACTGTTGCCTTAGAACGCCGGCAAAACAGTCCGCTTGTGGCATCGACCTAGGTCCCGTTTGCGGAATTCGTGAGTAAAAAAGCTGCGCCGCACTGCCTGTTGGTGACCGAACGCTTACTGCCGTATCATTCCCGCGTGTCGCTCCGCCCTCCACGAGGCATAGGTTCAAACAAAGTGGCCATGCAGATACGCGGAGTTTTTCAGCGCTCCCTCGAAAACACGAATACAATGACCGATTGATTATCGTTTGACGGTGGGCATTTTTAGTGGATGGACGTATTCTGGAAAACCCCGGATTTTTTGGGAAACTCCGGCGCCTTCATGTGTTATAAGAAACGTTGCCCTTTTGCCACACAAGTTCGCGTGAAACGGCGCCCTCGATACCGGCGGGGGTACTTCAGGAGTAAAGGGTCCACTAAGTTCGATTACTTCGACGTTCCTCGTACATCTCCCAAGATATATCCACCATCGACAAAAGAATATCCTCTGGTCGCCACCCGACCGCGGCCGCAGATTCTACGATCTCAACGATCAAGTGTCGCAACTGGCGGTCACATTCGGATGACACCGCGTCG
Organism: Sinorhizobium sp. GQ132; assembly: GCF_059758575.1. Lineage (NCBI taxonomy): Bacteria > Pseudomonadati > Pseudomonadota > Alphaproteobacteria > Hyphomicrobiales > Rhizobiaceae > Sinorhizobium > Sinorhizobium sp. GQ132. The sequence continues at coordinate 772,995 of NZ_JCAXDX010000001.1, forward strand.
GCATCGACGGTTGGCGGACTTTCAAAGCAGAACCTCGTCATGGCTAAATCCTGCGACCCATAAGTATTACTTTTTCCGATATCAGCACTTCATCTCGCGGGGCAGACATTTCTTTAATATACAGCTCCTTCATACGAACAGCAGGAAAATTCAGATGAGCTAAAATAAACTTCTCAGTAGGCCGGCGTTGATCCAAACCGTAGTCGGCCCATAAATACCTGGATATTTTCGAAGCCCGGAAATCCTCGCTGTAGCGCCCGTTGCTCAGCCGGCCTCGCTTCTTCGAGACAAGTCCGCCGGCGCCAATGCGGTCATAGGCTTGCGGCAGAATATGCACCTGACTGCGGCTGAGACCGAGCAGCTCGGCCGGCGGCGCGACGCTCAAGCTGGATGACTTCAAGGTCATGCAATTCTTTCTTTCCTGGTAGGATCCTTGGCGATCGACTCTTTTCAGGAGACAACGGCGGCAAGCTGTTCCTGACAGCCAATAACCCGCAAGACGGCCGGGGCGAACCGTGGCACGAAGCATCGGAAAACCCACGGAACGCATCCAAGCGCGCACGAATTGCGTCAGCTATGCTGACCTATGTGCCGCGATTCGAAATTATGCGCCGCGGCTGGCCAGCCCTAGACGCGCTCTGAGTTCGGCAATTTTAACGCGGCTTACAGGAACGAGATGCGGCACCTCTCCGTCCAGCTCGACCACGGCACCATTGCCTTCCTTGCGGATCAACGAGACGAGGGGAATGGACACGATATGGCTGCGGTGGACGCGCATGAACGTGTCGGGATCGAGTCGCGCCTCGGCTTGCGAGATCGCCCAAGGACACATGCGTTCCCGGCTTCCGTCGTGAACAAGTGTATAGTGGGCGTTTGCCTTGATGCTGCGGATCCGTCCGGTCTCTACGAAACGGGTTCCGTCGGCCCCTTCGACAGGCACTCGCGTCACCGCGGCGACACCGGCATGTCCAACAGGGCGGTGCGTGAGCCGCATCTTCTGTGTCTGCGCGTCGTCGAAATCGAAACCATTCCGGTCAATAGCCGTCGCCTGGGCATCTATGGTGTCTGTATCGGCTTGGGCGGGCGCCGGATTCAGCGATCGGGACCGTGGTTCGGGTACGAGGAGCAGTAGGAAGCCGAAGATAATCAGAAAACACAAAGGCAATACGACCAGGGCTAGAGCCTCTCGGGAAACGGCCAGTCCGATCGCCCCGTGGGTGAAGGGGGGGCCGTGCACGAAGCGCATGCCGTGCATGGCGGTAAAATGCATGCCGGAGACAGCGATACCGAATGCCGTGGCGCTTAGCGCGAGCCGCATGCCGCCATGCCGGGCCAGAAAGATACGCAGGCCGCCATAGGCCGCGCCTACGGCGATCACAGCGGAAGCCATAATCATTGCGCGCTGATGCTCGATATGGAAGGTGCCGGCTAGTCCATGTATGCCGACATAGTGCATCGAGGCAATGCCTAGGCCGAGCAGCAATGCCGAGACGACGACCCGCGCATTCGACGGCTCGCTGAGCGAGACGAAGAACAGCGAAACGCCCATGACAAGGAGGCAGATCAGAAAGGATACGACCGTTGGCAGGACAAGATAGGTGGCATCAAGGGGAATTGGCGCTGCCAGCATAGCGACGAAATGCATGGTCCAGACGCCGACGGCAAGGAAGAAGGCCGCGCAGGCAAGCAACAGCCTGCGGTCCGCACTGCCGGTGCCGCGCACACGGGCCGCCAGCCCAAACCCTGTATATCCCCCCAGGATGGCGATCACCACCGACAGCGCTACCAGGAGGGGGTCGTGCCCTGCAACCATTCTCCCGCCTGACCGTGCTACGTCCCTTGCATCAATTTAAGGTCTTGCACTCTATTTGCAACGATCAATTTGACGGCTCGAGACGCGCGACGGGTGATGTCAGTTGAATCCGAAGGAGCAGCATCCAGCAGGTTCAGAGTGAAGCCAAGCTCCGGTTACAGCTTTCCGATGTGTGACGGTCTGAGGCGATGCAGATGAATGGAGACCGTGTGTCGAAGAGACCCGCTAAGACGGCTGAACGCGACACATCACGCGGACAAGGAAGAGGTGGCGGCCTGGCTCCCGCATCAAGGCCGAGCTGATAGCGCTCATGCCACCCGGCGCTTTGTCCCATGCCTGCATCACGGCTGGACATCGTTGCGCCTGTTTAGCGCAACACGCCAGGAACTGTTGAAGGAGAAGCGGCTGTTCCACCTTCAGCGCGGCCCGCAAACCCTTGGCGAGCAAGGAGCCGGCGAACGACCGTCCCGACCGGGAGAACGCGCCGGGTGACGGCGAAGGGGATCGGGAGTGGGCTCGCGCCTTCCTGGCGCCGTGGCACCTCTTCTATTGAAACGTCTCTGCCGCAAGTCCTTCTCTTGAAGCGACGATGCGTCGGGAAACATGCGGGAGGGCTGTCGTCTTGGCGCGAAATGGGTAAGGTACGGGGTCGTTTACGAGCGAGGGTCCCGCCATTTCCAGCAATCGTGCCTACACCGAAGAAAAACGTCAGGAACAGCCTCTGTCGCTGCATCAGAAAATTCTGAGCGAGGTCGAGGGCCACATTCTTTCCGGCGACTGGCCGCCGGGGTACCGCATTCCTTTCGAGCACGAACTCACGGAGCAATACGGCTGTTCGCGAATGACCGTGAACAAGGCCCTGAGCGAGCTCGTGAAGCGGGGACTGATCGAGCGGCGGCGCAAGTCTGGAAGCTATGTCAGCTTTCCGCAGGTCCAATCCGCAGTGATGGAAATCCACGACGTCAAGCGGGAGGTGCAGTCCCTCGGGCTCGACTACGCCTACCGCCTCGGCGAGCGAGCGGTGCGCAAGATGCGTGCCGGCGATGAGGGGCGCATCGATCTGCCTCTCTCGTCCCGGCTTCTCGATATCACCTGCCGCCATTTTGCCGGCGGCCGGGTTTTCTGCCTCGAGGAGCGGTTGATCAATCTTTCGGCGGTGCCGGAAGCCGAGACCGAGACCTTCGAGACCGTTGCCCCGGGCTCGTGGCTGCTCGGTAAAGTGCCCTGGAGCACCGCGGAGCATCGCATCAGGGCCGTCGCGGCGAGCCGCCCGACGGCCCAGGCGCTCGAAGTGGCGGTCGGCGCGGCCTGTCTCGTCATCGAGCGACGGACCTGGAGCGGCGGCGTACCGGTCACCAGCGTGCTGCTCACCTATCCCGGAGATCGCCACGAGCTCATCGCGGAGTTCGCGCCGAGCGCGCCCGCATAGACCGCGTCAATTCCTGCTAACGCGCAATTTTTGCAAGAAAAAGCACCAATCTCTGGCGCTTTGGCTCGTCGAAGGGCATCCTGTCTGCAGTGTCATCCTGGCAGAGGGAGGAACGCCGATGCGCTGCTTTACTGTACTCGGTCCTTCGCAGATCGGAAAATCCACGCTCGTGGAGAGGGTGGGCTCGCTGGGAGGCGAGCCGAAAAAATCAGTTACGCCATATGGACTGGGCCTCACCGAATTCGAATTCGGCGGCGAGACCTGGTGCGCGCTCGACGTTCCCGGCAATAACGAGGCCCTGGCGCATGCGCAGCATGCGCTGCTCGCGAGCGACGCATGTGTTCTCTGTGTTTCGCCGATACTGGACGAGGCGGTTCTCGCCGCCCCTTACTTGCGCATGATCGAGGCGTCCGGCACGCCCTGCATCCTCTTCATCAACCGCATGGACGAGCCGCGAGGGCGCATAAGGGACATCGTCGCCGCCCTGCAGGATTTCTGCAGCCGCCCGCTCATCCTGCGGCAGATTCCCATCCGCGACGGCGACAGGATCATCGGCAGCTGCGATCTGATCTCGGAGCGGGCCTGGCGCTATCGCGAGGGACAGCCTTCCTCTCTCTTCGAGATCCCCGAAAACGCGGTCGAGCGCGAACACGAGGCACGCGCGGAGCTTCTCGAGCACCTTTCGGAATTCGACGATTGGCTGCTGGAAGAGCTCATCGAGGACCGCGAGCCGGCCAGCGACGCGATCTATTCGATCTCGACACGGGTTCTGAACGAAAACAAGATCATTCCGGTGCTCCTCGGCTCCGCCGGCCACGGCAACGGCCTGATGCGGCTGATGAAGGCGCTCCGCCACGAGGCCCCGCGCGCTGAGGCGCTGAGAAAACGCCTTGCCGCGGGTGCCGGCGTCGACGAGGCGACGCTCCTCGCGGTCAGCTTCCATGCCCATTATCGCCAGAGCGTCGGCAAGACGGTTCTTGCCCGCGCTCTCCAGAACGGAGTGAAGCAGGGAGCGACGCTCGGCGGCGGAAGTCTCGGCGCTCTGCAGGATCCCGCAAGCGGCCGGCCCATCGGCTCGGGTGTGACCGAAGCGGGCCAGCTCTTCGGAGCGGTCAAATCCGACCACCTGCCGGTCCCCTCGCTGTTGACGGCCGGTGCCGCCCTCGCTCCGCCCGACTGGACGACCCCCCCGAACCCCATGCTCGAGCGGATACTGGTGCCGGCGAGCGAACGCGACGAGACCAAGCTCTCCGAGACCCTTGCGAAACTCGCCGAGACAGATCGCGGCCTGAAGGTGATGCAGGAGGAGGGGACAGGGGCGCAGCTCGTTTGCGCCCAAGGCCCGGTGCACCTGCGCGAGGTCTGCAGGACGTTGTCGGACGTTTTCCATGTCGAGGTGAGCGACCGGCCGCCGAGCCCGATCTACCGGGAGACCGTTTCGAAGTCCTCGGACGTTCATTACCGCCATCGCAAGCAGACCGGCGGGGCCGGGCAATTCGCGGATGTGAAGCTCAGCGTCCATCCGAACGGGCGAGGCGACGGATTTTCCTTTGCCGAGACGGTCAAGGGCGGTGCCGTGCCGCGCAATTACATCCCTGCGGTCGAGGCGGGCGCACGCGAGGCGATGGAGAAGGGACCCCTGGGCTTCAAGGTCATCGATGTCGGCGTGCTGCTCACCGACGGCCAGCACCATTCGGTCGACAGCTCGGAATATGCGTTCCGCACGGCCGGCAAGCTTGGCGTCCGGCAGGCGCTGTCGCAGGCCGCCTCCGTACTGATGCAGCCGGTCTTTCGCGTCGAAATCCATGTCCCGTCGGTCTATTCGGGCAGTCTCGTGCCGATCGTTGCCTCGTTGAAGGGCCAGGTGCTGGGCTTCGATCGGGACGAAGCGGCGAAAGGCTGGGACATCTTCCGCGCCCTTCTGCCCGGCAGCGCGCTCGACGACCTGGCGCGCTCGCTCAGATCCGCCACCCAGGGCATCGGCTATTTTTCCAAGAGTTTCGATCATTTCGAGGAACTCTACGGCAAGGAAGCCCAGGCGATCGTCACCGCTCACGGAACGCCGGCCAACGAGCATTGACCGACAGCACGAAGCGCGCCGTATCGATACGGCGCGTGTTGGGTCATTCCTTGCCTGGAGCGTTGCAGTGTTTCCTGAAACACCGAACGCTCCAACGTTTTGAAACTACGCACTGCCGACGGAAAACCGCTACGCACTTTTCCTGGACCTCGGGCGCATGGGCAGCGGCAACGCCGCCCGTCGCGACCCGATGACCGCCGTTGCGCCGAGCACCATGCTTGCCGCCAGCAACAGGGCTTGCGCAGCGACGAAGGGCGCCTCGGTTTGCGTCGGCGCCATCGGCTGCAGCACCGGAACCTTGAGGAAGCTCTGCACGATAAGAACGAAGAGGTTGAGATAGAGCGCGAATGTCGCGCTCACCACATAGGCCGGCCGCGCCCAGCCGCGGAGCGTGAAGGCATAAAGCGCGGCAAAGGCGATGACGAGGGTGAGGACGGAAATCGCCCCGACCACCAGTGCGGGCGTGATCCCGCTGAAGGGAAAGAGGAAGCCGGTGATGCTGGTGGCCGCGGTGGTGACGAGGAAAACTGCGTGCCAATGGCCGAGCCAGCGGCCGGCGGCGAGCGCCGGCAGGGCGACGAGGCCGCTCGCAATGCCAATCAGACTGACGGCGACATGCAGGGCAAGAAGGGTCTCGATGGAAAATCCGGGGATCATGGCGCATCTCCTGGAGGCAGGGGGACGAAGCTGGGGGAGGGCGACGGCACCGCCGCCGCGCCTCGCCGGCGTTGAAGTCAAGCTTCGATGAATTCGAGCAGGTCGGCGTTGAAGCGGTCCTGATAGGTCTGCGTCAGGCCATGATCGGCACCCTCGTAGACCTTCAGCACGGCATGTTTGACGATTTTGACGGTCGAAAGCGCCGAGGCGCCGATCGGCACGATCTGGTCGTCGTCGCCGTGGAGGACCAGGGTCGGCTTGTCGAACTTCGCCAGGTCGGCATTGAAGTCGCTTTCCGAGAAGGCGCGGATGCTGTCGAGCTGGCCCTTGAGGCCGCCCATCATGCCCTGCAGCCAGAAGCTCTCGCGGATTCCCTCCGAGATGGCGGCACCCTCGCGATTGTAGCCGTAAAAGGGGATCGTCAGATCCCTGAAGAATTGCGAGCGGTCGTCGTAGGTGCCCTTGCGAATGCCATCGAAGACGTCGATCGGCAGGCCGCCGGGGTTGGCCTCGGTTTTCAGCATGAGCGGCGGCACCGCGCCGATCAGCGCCACCTTCGCCACGCGCCCGGTGCCGTGCCGGCCGACGTAGCGGGTAACCTCGCCGCCGCCTGTCGAATGCCCGACAAGGATCACGTTGCGCAAGTCCAGCGCCTCGATCAGTTCGGCAAGGTCGTCGGCGTACTGGTCCATTGTGTTATTGTCCCACACCTGGTCCGAACGGCCGTGGCTGCGGCGGTCGTGGGCGATGACGCGATAGCCCTTGTTTGCAAAGAAGACCATCTGCGCATCCCATACGTCGGCCGTGAGCGGCCAGCCATGGGAGAAGAGGACGGGTTGAGCATTGCGCGAGCCCCAGTCCTTGTAGAAGATGCGGGTGCCGTCCCTGGTGGTGATCGTAGCCATTTTCTTCATCCTTTCAGCGGGTTGGAAGACTGCCGGGTGGGGTGCCGTACTTGCCGCGCCCCGTGCTTGAAGATTTAGGCCGATTGCGAAATGATCGGGATTGGCGGATCGGACATTAGGCGGGCCGAAACCGACAAAGAGGGGCGACATGGCGAAGGGACGAGCACTGCCAGCGAGAGCCGAGATCGGCCTCATGCTTTATCCGGGTTGCCAGATGGCGATGGTCCACGGCATGACGGATCTCATCGGCATAGCCGGTCAATTCTCCGCCGAGCGCGGCGGACCGGTGGCGCGAGTCAGTCACTGGCGGCTTCAGGACGACGGCTGTCTTGCACGATGTTTCGACACCCATCCCGAACTCGGGTCCCGGGAGGCGCCGGAGATCCTGCTTGTCCCCGGCCGGCTGACGGGACCGATGGAAGCAGAGGAGGCAGCGCCCTATGCGCGCTGGCTGCTCGACCGGCATGCCCAGGGGGCGACGCTGGCATCGACTTGCGGCGGGACTTTCGTGCTTGCGGCGACGGGCCTGCTCAAGGGTCGCCCGGCGACGACGCACTGGCTGTTCGCCAACGCCTTCCGCGATCGTTTCCCCGACGTCCGGCTCGATCCGGACAAGATCGTCATCGAGGACGGCGACATCATCACAGCCGGCGGCCTCATGGCGTGGACGGACCTCGGCATGCGCCTCGTGGACCGCCTGTTCGGTCCGACGGTGACGGTCGAGACCGGGCGTTTCCTGCTCATCGATCCGGCCGGACGCGAGCAGCGGCACTATTCCAGCTTTTCGCCGCGTCTCAATCACGGCGACGAGGCGATCCTCAAGGTGCAGCATTGGCTGCAGGCGCGCGAGGCCCGCGCCGTCAGTGTCGCGGAGATGGCCAAAGTGGTGGCGATGGAGGAGCGCACGTTCCTGCGCCGTTTCAAGGCGGCGACAGGTATGAAGCCGATCGAATATGCGCAGCATCTGCGCGTCGGCAAGGCGCGTGAGCTCCTGGAGTTCACCAAACGCTCGGTCGAACAGATCGCCTGGACCGTCGGCTATGAGGATGCGGCAGCTTTCCGCAAGCTGTTCCATCGCATCGTCGGGCTGTCGCCGGGCGACTACCGGCACCGTTTCGCCGTAGCGGCTGCCGGATAGTCTGCGCGCAGGACGGCGGCGTGCCGGCGTCGCTTTTTTCGCGCCCGCGGCTGCGGAACAAAATTTCTTCTGAAGAATTAACAGGTGTCGCTTCTGTCCCCCAGCGACATTCAGGACCCCAACCTGTTGCAGTGCCCGCGTCGTCCCCTGCGCGGGCACTCGCATGTCTGCGAAACGATTCCGCCCGCCCCCGGTTGACGACGCAAGCGGGACCCCGCAAAGCGCGAGGCCCCGCCTCAAGTGTCGCTGAAAAGATCTAGGTCCTTGTATAGGTGGGAAGCCAGGAAGCTAGAGTGCCATCCGCGCCCATCTATAGGACCTTGGTCCGACCCCCTAAGGGCAAAGGTCCTAGGCCCGTTGCCAGCTGAGTCTCAGGGTACATATTGCAGCATTCGCGCCGCGGGAGCCTGGAGCGGAACAGTGTGCGGTCTGCCGCCGGCATTTCTGCTCTGGCTCCTTGCACGATCACGTTCCATGATTTTGGGTCGACGGGGCCTAAAGTCATCGTGATCTCGGCAGGGGAACAACTCAACGATGGATCTCTCCCATGGCATTGTCGGATTACGGACGGAACAACACTGTCTCTGAAACCTGTTTCAGGACGCTCACCCACCCGTTGACGAACCTGATCTGCATTATCGTCGCCGTGTCGATCGCCGTTTTCGCGAGCGTACCGACAGGCATTCCCCCATACGTGCTCGCGCCCATCGGTTTCATGCTGGTGATCCTGATTCTTGCAGAAATTGCATCTAGATTGAAGGCGCGCTCCGCAAGACGGGACGCCACGGTTGGCCGCTCGGAATCGGCCGCCGGAGGCTGGCAGGCCGGGGGAAACGGTTGGAGCCTGACATTGCAACGCAAACGCGGCCTGACGGGAGGAGCGGCTCGGTCGAATATCGCCGCCGCCGCAAGGGGACGCGCGGCCGACAGCTGCCGCCGCTGAAATCGAACCTAAACGCCAAGCGCCGCGCGTCGCCGGACGCGTGGGCGCTTGCGCAGGAATTTGTCCGAAACCAGCGAAAGGCGGATTGTCGCCGATTGCTGCGGGGCACCGGGCAAGATCCGCCCGCATCGGCGAAGTTCTCGATTGCGCTTCCACAAAATCAATCATTTAGAGTTAGCCGATCTCTTGCTAGTGTAACGCCGCGGCCCCTTTCCGGAGGAACGGTCTTCCGCGCCAGATTTGAATGATTGGGAGGAATCTCTGTGAATCGAACATTGAAACGCGCCGCCATCGCGGCGATCGCAAGTGCGTCCATCGCCGTTTCCGCGGCTTCGACAGGCGCAGCCGAGTTCATCAACGTCCTGACTGGCGGCACTTCCGGGGTGTACTACCCGCTCGGCGTCGCGCTTTCGAAGATCTATGGCGACAAGATCGAGGGCGTACGCACGCAGGTGCAGGCGACCAAGGCTTCGGTCGAGAACCTCAACCTCTTGCAGCAGGGGCGCGGCGAGATCGCCTTTTCGCTCGGCGATTCGGTCAAGCTTGCCTGGGAAGGCAATACGGATGCCGGTTTCAAGGCACCGCTCGACAAGCTGCGCGGTATCGCCGCCATCTATCCGAACTATATCCAGATCATGGCGTCGAAGGAGTCGGGCATCAAGACCGTCGCCGATCTCAAGGGCAAGAGCCTTTCCGTCGGCGCACCGAAGTCGGGCACGGAATTGAACGCCCGGGCGATCCTCGGCGCCGCAGGCATGAGTTATGACGACCTCGGCAAGACCGAATACCTGCCCTTCGCCGAATCGGTGGAGCTGATGAAGAACCGGCAGCTCGATGCGACGCTGCAGTCGGCCGGCCTCGGCGTCTCTTCGTTCAAGGACCTGGCGACCTCGCTCGACGTGCAGATGGTCGCCGTCCCCGAAGAGATCGCCACCAAGCTCGGCGCGCCTTACATCGCCGCGACCGTCCCCGCCGGCACCTACCAGGGGCAGGACAGCGATGTGCAGACGGTCGCCGTCGTCAACTTTCTCGTCACCCATTCGGAGGTTTCCGACGAAACCGCCTATCAGATGACGAAGCAGCTCTTCGAGAACATCCCCGCCCTGACGGCGGCTCACAAGGCGGCGGAGAATATCCGCATCGAGGATGCGCTCAAGGGAATGCCTATTCCTCTGCATCCGGGGGCGGAGCGCTACTATAAGGAAAAGGGTCTGCTCTGACCCATGTCGCCCGAAACCGTAAAGCGGTTTTAAGGCGACAGGCAGACACCCTGAAGCGCGTCGCGGAATTCGGTTGAATGCGACGGGCTTCAGGAATTCGGGGGAGGAATCATGATCCAAAATACCAATGAACAAAGCGCAACTGCGTCGGCCGAACTGCACCGGCACGACGCGTTGACCCGGGCGTTTCCGGCGACATGGGACGGACGGATCCTGTTTGCCATCGCGCTTGCCTTTTCAGTGTTCCAGATCGCCACCGCGGCGCATCTCGTCGATTTCGCGAGCCAGATCGTGCGCGTGGTGCACGTCGGCTTTGTCACGGTTCTCGTCTTTCCCCTGCTGGCGACGCTCGCAGGCCGCGGCACGGTTGCAAAAATCTTCGCCTGGAGTCTTGCTTTCCTCGGTGCAGCGGTCGCCTTTTACCAGTGTTACGAATATGCGGAACTCTTGGTGCGTGCCGGCGATCCACTGCCGCGCGACATCTTCTTCGGGGTCGTCGCGCTCGCCGTCGTCTTTGCCGCGGCCTGGGCGCTGATGGGGCCGGCCCTGCCGATCATTTCCGGCGTGTTCCTGGCCTATTGCCTTTTGGGTGAGTATCTGCCGCCGCCGTTCGACCACCGCGGCTACGACTTTTCGCAGGTGATCGACCATATGGCCTATGGCACGGAAGGCATCTACGGCATCCCGACCTTCGTCTCCTCGACCTATATTTTCCTTTTCATCCTGTTTGGCGCCTTCCTCGAAAAGGCCGGCATGATCCGGCTCTTCAACGATGTCTCGTTGAGTTTGGTCGGCGACAGGCGCGGCGGAGCCGCGAAGGTGGCGATCATTTCTTCGGGCCTGATGGGCACCATTTCGGGCTCCGGCGTCGCGAATGTCGTCACGACCGGGCAGTTCACCATCCCGCTGATGAAAAAGTTCGGCTATCGGGCGGCCTTTGCAGGCGGCGTCGAGGCAACGGCCTCGATGGGCGGGCAGATCATGCCGCCTGTCATGGGCGCGGTCGCCTTCATCATGGCCGAGACGCTCGGCGTCGAATATTACGAGATCGTCAAGGCGGCGGTCATACCGGCGATCCTCTATTTCGCGTCGGCCTTCTGGATCGTCCATCTCGAAGCCGGCAAGTACGGGCTGCTCGGCCTGCCCAAGGACCAGCTGCCTTCGGCCAAGGCGGCAATCCTCGAACAATGGCATCTGATCCTGCCGCTCGCCGCGCTCGTCTGGCTGCTGTTCTCCGGCTATACGCCGCTTTTCGCCGGTACGGTCGGCCTCGCCTTCACCGGCCTTCTGATCCTCGGCAGTTCGCTCGCGCTCGGCCTTCCCGCCGGTGTCATACGCATCATCTTCTGGGTCGGCCTCGGGCTGGTGGCGGCCGCCTTCTTCCAGTTCGGCATCGGCATGATCGTCGCAGCGCTGGCGCTGCTGATTGCCGGCAACGCCTTCCTGAAGGGCGGCCGGGAGACCCTGGTGATATGTCGAGACGCGCTTGCCGAAGGGGCGAAGACGGCCCTTCCTGTGGCGATCGCCTGCGCGCTCGTCGGCGTGATCATCGGTACGATGACGCTGACCGGAGCGGCCAATACCTTCGGCCAGTTCATCGTCTCGGTCGGGGGCAAAAGCCTGTTTCTGTCGCTGCTTCTGACGATGGTCACCTGCCTCGTGCTCGGCATGGGCATACCGACGATCCCGAACTACATCATCACCTCGTCGATCGCCGGGCCCGCGCTTCTGGAACTCGGGGTACCGCTTATCGTCAGCCACATGTTCGTCTTCTATTTCGGGATTCTTGCCGACCTGACCCCTCCGGTGGCGCTCGCCTGCTTCGCGGCAGCACCGATCGCGCGTGAAGGCGGGCTGAAGATCTCGATCCAGGCGATCAAGGTGGCGGCGGCCGGGTTCGTCATCCCGTTCATGGCCGTTTATTCGCCGGCGCTGATGCTGCAGGATGGCGGCGCGATGGCCGCATCGGTGGGCTATCCGGTTGCCGTCGCCTATATCGTCGTCAAGACCGGTCTGGCGATCGCGCTCTGGGGTGCCGCCGTGGTGGGCTTCGCCGCAGTCCGGCTCGGGGTTTTCGAGCGGGTGCTCGCGGCCGCGGCCGCCTTCACGTTGCTGGCGGCGCTGCCGATCACCGATGAGGTTGGCTTCGCACTCTCCGCGGTCTTCGCCTTCGTGACCTGGCGGCGCGCCCGCCAAGCTGGCCGGCAGACGGCGAAAACGGCATGAGCGCGCTGGCCTGCATCATCGGCGGCAAGGCTGTCGCCGTTGCTGCGGGCGTCTTCACCCTTGGCTGGACCCATTCGGTCGAGAAGACCGAATGGCAGGAGCGTTGGGCCGTCACGGCCGAGGGTCTCGTTCTCGAGGAGGCGCGCGTGCAGGGTTCGGGGGCGGGAATGGAGCCGGGAGACAATGCCCGTCGCCAGGGCCGCTGGTGGGTCTGGAAGCCCGACCTGCCGCCGCTTCCCGAGCTGGTCCTGGCCGCCTCCGGAGCGACCGTCTCCGGCTGGACGCTTTGCGACACCGGCGGCTGCCGCGAACTCGCGGCGCAAAGCCGGGAACCAATCGTCCTGCGGCCATGCGATGGCCCAAAGCCATAATGGCCGATGCCGATCTGGCGGCACCGGTTGAAGGCTCATCGGAACGGTCCGGTGCGCTTATGAAATGTTATTACATAACTTTTTGTTGACGAGCGTAATAACATAACATATTGAACCCCTGTGCAGCGGCGTCGCGTTTCACCTTGACCGGAGGCTGCATTCTAAATTAACTGAGCCTGACGGTTCCCCTACCCGTGAGGTGGAGGGGATTAATAGGGAACACGGTGCGGACGACCCAAGAGGGACCAAAACCGTGGCTGCCCCCGCAACTGTAAGCGGATCGTCGTTCATCCTCGTGGCGCCCAGGCGCCAGCCACTGCGCGTTGCGCGGGAAGGCAGATGAGCGATTTCTGTCCGTGAGCCAGGAGACCTGCCGTCAAATCAGATCCAACGTCACGGGCGGGGATGCCCGGAACAGGAGCAAGCCATGACCATCTTTCGCGCCTTGCGGCGCACGCTTTCGTCAGTTTCCCCGAGATCCAGCCGTCACACGTCCGATCGAACCCGATCGGCAGACTGACGATCACGGCCGCATAGCGGCCTCACATTCGGGGACCATTCATGAACAGCTTTTGGAAACGACCGCTCATTGTCGGTCTCATCACCTTTTCCGCAGGCGCAGCGGCTCTTGACCGTCCCGCCTTCGCTGCCGAGACGATCTATCCGCTGACACTCGAGAACTGTGGACGGCAGATCACCTTCGACAAGACGCCGACGCGCACCGTCTCGATCGGCCAGAGCAGCACCGAGATCCTCTATCTGCTCGGCCTTGCGGACAAGGTCGCCGGCACCGCCCTCTGGGTCGGCCCCGTCCTTGAAGGTTACGAGGAGGTCAACGCCAAGGTCGAGCGCCTGGCAGACAACGATCCGAGCTTCGAAAGCGTGCTTGCCAAGAAGCCGGACATGGTGGCGGTGCAATTTCAGTGGCAGGTCGGCCCGGAAGGCGTGGTTGCGCGGCCGGAGCAGTTCGAGGAGCTCGGCATTCCGGTCTACACATCGCCTTCGGATTGCACCGGCAAGGAGAATTCGGCGGCGAGCGACGGCGTGCGCCGGCAGGTCTTCACCATGGATCTCGTCTATCGGGAAATTCGCGAGCTGGCGCAGATTTACGATGTTCAGGACAAGGGCGAGAAGGTCGTGGCCGAGCTGAAAAGCCGAGAAGAGGCGGCGCGCGCCAAGGTCGCCTCGGCCGGGGACAAACTCTCGGCGGTCTTCTGGTTCTCCAGCGCTGCCGATGCCGACCCCTATGTCGCCGGCAGGAACGGCGCGCCCGGCTACATAATGGCGGCCCTCGGCATCGAAAACATCATCGACACTGAAGACGAATGGCCGACGGTCGGCTGGGAAACCATCGCCAAGTCCGAGCCGACCATGATCGTTGCCGGCTCGATGGAGCGTCGACGCTATCCGCTCGACAGCCTCGACGCCAAACTCGAATTCCTGAAGACCGATCCCGTGGCGAGCCTCATGCCGGCAGTCGCCAAAGGCTATGTGTTCGACATGGATGCGCAGGCGATGAACCCGACGATCCGTACGATCGAAGGCATCGAAGCGCTGGCGGATGCCATCGTCGAAGCCGGACTTGCCCCCAAGGCTGGGCCGGCTTCCAAGGGTGGGTTCGGCAAGTGAGCCGCGTGCTGACTCTGGCCGGGCGAACGGGGACGGGACGCGTCGGCGCGGCTATCGCCGCGCTCGTGATCCTGTTCTCGGCGCTCTGGATGGGCGCTGCGATCGGCGAGACGGCGATCCCGTTCAAGACCGTTGCGCAGGCGGTCGCGAATCGGCTGTGGAACGCCGGCTATCCGCTGGCCCCGATCGACGAGGGCATCATCTGGAGCTACCGACTGAGCCGGGCGGTCGTGGCCGCTTCCTGCGGGGCGGCGCTTGCGCTCTCCGGCGCCGTGCTGCAATCGCTGCTGCGCAATCCGCTCGCCGATCCCTATATTCTCGGCATCTCCGCCGGCGCCTCGACAGGCGCGGTCAGCGTCGCCATCCTCGGTGTGGGTGCCGGGATGCTGACGCTGCCGCTCGGCGCCTTCATCGGCGCGCTGGTCGCTTTCCTCCTGGTGAGCCTGCTGGCGGTGAAGGCCGGCCGCGGCACCGCGGCGATCATCCTGGCAGGTGTGGCGGGGTCACAGCTCTTCAACGCACTGACCTCTTTCATCGTCACCAAGGCGGCCACGGCCGAGCAGGCGCGCGGCATCATGTTCTGGCTGCTCGGCAACCTTTCGGGCGTGCGCTGGCCGGATGCCTGGCTCGCCGTGCCGGCGACGCTTCTCGGTCTCGTCGTCTGTCTCTGGCATGCCCGTCCCCTCGACGCGTTTACCTTCGGGTCGGAATCGGCTGCCTCGCTCGGCATCTCGGTCAGGCGAACCTATTTCGCGCTCGTCGGCGTCTCGGCGATGATGACGGCGGTGATGGTATCCATCGTCGGGTCGATCGGTTTCGTCGGCCTCGTCATCCCCCATGCGGCCCGCATGCTCGTCGGCGTCCGTCACGGTGTCCTGCTGCCGGCAGCGGCGCTCATCGGCGCCGTGTTCATGATCCTCGCCGACATACTGTCGCGCGTTCTCATTCCCGGCCAGGTCCTGCCGATCGGCGTGATCACGGCGCTCGTCGGCGCTCCGGCCTTCGCATTGATACTCGGACAAAGGAGGGACCGCGCATGACGCTTTCGGCGCGCGGGGTTTCATGGTCGGCCGGCGGGGTGGACATACTGAAGGAGGTCTCCCTCACGGTCGAGACGGGAGAGTTCCTCGGCATCATCGGCCCGAACGGTTCCGGCAAGACGAGCCTGATGTCGCTCATATCGGGCATCCGCAAGCCGAAGAAGGGGGAGGTGCTACTGGACGGTTCCCCGATCGGGACGCTCGGCCGCCGCACGGTCGCGCAAAGGCTCGCTCTGGTCGAGCAGCAGGCCGAGACCGGCGAGAGGATCACCGCGCGCCAGGCGGTCGAGCTCGGCCGCACGCCCTATCTCGGGCCGCTTTCGCCCTGGTCGCCGGAGGACGATGCGATCGTCGAGGCGGCGCTCGAAAACGTGGATATGGCGCATCTTGCCGATCGCCTGTGGCACACGCTCTCCGGCGGCGAGCGGCAAAGGCTGCACATTGCTCGGGCGCTGGCGCAGCAATCGAAGATCCTGCTTCTGGACGAGCCGACCAACCATCTCGACATCGGTCATCAGATCAGCCTGCTCGACCTCGTTCGCCGCCAGGACCTGACGGTGGTCGCAGCGCTCCACGATCTCAACCACGCCGCTATGTTCTGCGACCGGATCGCGGTGATGCAGGCCGGCCGGCTGGTGGCGCTCGGGCCCCCGCGGGAGGTACTGACGGTCGAGCGCATCCGCGCGGTGTTCGGGATCGAGGTCGAGGTCGAGCACGACTTCGACGGAAGCTGCTCCATCCGCTATCGCGCCAGACGCCCGCGTCCGCTTGCCGCAATCTCCGCCGTCGGAACCTGACCCATGGACATGCGCAACCACCACCTGAAGGAAGATATCCGCGAATACTGGTCGAAGCGGTCGGAAACGTTCGACCTCGCCTTCGGCCATCGCATCCCGCCGGGACCGGAGCTCGACGCCTGGGCGGCAGCGATGCGCGGCGCACTCGGGGCGAGGCCGCTGAAGGTTCTCGAACTCGCCTGCGGGACGGGGGAGGTGACCAACGTGCTCCTTTCGCTCGGCCACGAAGTGACGGCGCTCGATTTCTCCGAGGCCATGCTCGCGGTGGCGCGGCGCAAGCACGCAGGGAACGACAGGGTTCGTTTCATTCTGGCCGATGCCGAGCACACGATGGAGCCGGACGAGACCTATGATGCCGTGGTCTGCCGGCATCTCGTCTGGACTCTGACGGAGCCGGAGCAGGCTTTCGCCGAATGGTTCCGCCTGCTGAAACCGGGCGGAAGGCTGCTCGTCTTCGACGGGGACTGGTCGAAACCGTCGCCGCTCGGCCGTCTGGCGTCTGTCGCGGTGGCTGCCCTCGAGCGGATCATCGGCCATGACCCGCATTACGACGGCGCCATGAGCGAACGCCACGCAAAGATCATGGAGCGTCTGCCCTTTGGCGATGGCCTCACCGTCGAAAGACTTCTTCCCTTGATCGAAGAGGCGGGATTCGAGAACATAGAGTTGCCGTCCCGCCGCCCGATCGCGGCGGCCCAGCGCAGGAATGCCGATCTCAGGAACAGGCTGAGGACATTCTTCTACCGCAGGTTCTTTCTCGTCTGCTCGCGGCCTTCGGGAGATTCATTTTGAGTTTATGACGGCTGCCGCGGGATGGATAATGGCGTTGAAGCTCTGGTCGGTTTTGTCGGCACGCATGGCGATGGGTTTGAATTCCATGAGTACCGACCGAGCGTCCGCTGCAAAGTGCTGCAGCGACATTTGCGCGTCTCATAAGACGCGCGGCGCTGTAGGAGGCCTATCGGAGGGCTGCAATCTCTCCTCCCCCATCCCTGTACTCGTCACAGGGATGAGAGCAGCACCGCGTCTGCGGCGGGGGAAGAGTTCTTTCAGCCCAAGGACTTGGTCTGGCTGGATTCCTGTGACAAGCACAGGAATGAGGGGCCGGAATGTGCGGCTCCTACAACTTTCGCTTGCGAATATGCGAGGGATGGCCACCTGTGACGCAATGAAACGCGCCGAGGGACCGCACCCTCTCCGCCCTCATTCCTGTGACGTGCACAGGAATGAGGGGACCGGGGATGTGCGGCCAATTTCAGCCTCAAAAGGAACTCCCGGCCCCCGGCCGCCGTTTCCGGGTTGCTGTCTCTGACAAGTTGGGACCCAGACACGGAGGATGAGCATATGGCACAGGAAAAGCGACTCGGATCCACCATACCGCGCGGCGTGGTCGATACGAAGAACGGATCGGTAGGCGTTCCGGACCAGGCAAGCATGGAAGAGGAAGTCAGATCGTTGCGCGAGCAGGTCAATGCGTTGACCGAAAAGCTCTCCGATCTCGGCATCTATTCCGGCAGGGCCATCGCGGATACGGGCCGCAGGGCCGGCGAGATGGCAAGGGAACATCCCGCCTGGACGGCGCTCGCCGTGGTCGGTCTTCTGGGGCTGCTCATTGCAGGAACCAGCCGGCCCTATTGGCATTCGCGAAGCTCCTCGCGCATCGAGGACCTGATCGCCGATATCGAGGACCGGCTGAGCGATCTGAAGGGCCGTTATTGGTCAAGCGGCTGGCGGCCCTGGTGAAAATTGGACCCGTCCTGCCGAGACAATGTGCGGTCCATGGAAGAGCGCGCTGCCGCCAATCGGGAGATCGGCGGCATGCTTTGCGAGGAACCGAGCGGCTTCTCGCTCCTTCGGTCGCCGTGAAGGTCGCCGGCGCGTGCCGGCCAGAAACAAGCGCAACCCGAGTTCGAGCGCGAAAAGCTGAGTCTCATTCGGCGTCGAGGTCGATGAGCGCTATCCCGAGTTCCGGTCGCTTGCGCCGGCGCAATCCAGTCGGGCTTTCGCGGATGATGACCTCCAGGGTCGGACGGACGTGACCTTCGAGAAGGTGCCCGCCACGGGTCGACCCGTCTTCCAATCCCAGAACCGCATGCAAATGCAGGCTCGGGCGGCCGGCTTCGTCGCGGGCAATGTCGCCGATCGCGCTCAGAACTTCCGATTGCTCAGCTACGGGGATCTTCCTGTAATCTCTGCTTTCGACACGGAAGAAGCCCACCGTCGCGCTGCTGAAGGCGCCGATCGCCGTCACCGATGCGCCGGCGATGCCCGCCTGCGCTGCGAAGGCCGAAATGGCCGAGAATGCTTCGTCGCCCTCCTCGAGTATGAGAATGAAGGTGCGTTCGCTCGCGTCTTGCGCCAAAAGTTTCTGCTTCATCAATTCGTCCTCGTCTCCGCCCGAACCTGTAGGACGGCGATCTGTTCCGGATTCAGCGAAGCGCCGGATCGTTCATCCCGTGCCGGTCACCTCCGCGAGCGCGTCAGGCTACAAAATCGAAACGCCCGAACTTCCCGTCCTCCGTGTCGCGAATGTCAAGCAGCAGCGACGGCGTATAAAGGTGGTCACGGTCGTTCTGAGGTTCGTTCGGGAAGAAGAGCTGCGTCGTCAGGACCGCGGCGCCGGGACGGCGCACCCGAAAATGATAGTGGCGGGTGCGGCCGGGATAGAGTGCCGGGACGATGGTGCTGAACCACCATCGCCCGCGTTCGTCGGTCATGTGGTGACCCCGCAGCCTGTAGCCGCGTGTATCGTAGGCGCCGGTTTCGTCCGCATGCCAGATTTCGACGAGACTGCCGGCAATCGGCCGGCAATTGCCGTCGAGCACGTAGCCGGCAATGGTGATGCGTTCGCCGTTCGGGGCGTCGCCGGAAAGTTCGTGCCTGAGCGGCGCATCGGGCTTGTAGAAAGGGCCCGCCGTCAGCGCGGGCGTCAGGTCGTCATCGTCGTCGCAGGCGGGCGTGAGCGGCAATGCGGGTCGCTGCGCCGCGGCGCGATCGGCGACGGGCAGGGCGGGCAAGGCCAGAAACGCCCTCAGCAGGGAACGTCGGGTCGGCAGCATGGTCGCCTCCTTCGTGGAGCGTTCGCGCGTCCTTGGCGGGGCGTCGCGTTCGGACATGGCCAGTGACACGAGCATAGAGTATTTTTCATTCCGAGGGCAGCCGGCCGCCTGGCGCGGCACAGGCCGATTTTCCCCG
This sequence comes from Sinorhizobium sp. GQ132, assembly GCF_059758575.1. Classification (NCBI taxonomy): domain Bacteria; kingdom Pseudomonadati; phylum Pseudomonadota; class Alphaproteobacteria; order Hyphomicrobiales; family Rhizobiaceae; genus Sinorhizobium; species Sinorhizobium sp. GQ132. Next base: position 792,438 of record NZ_JCAXDX010000001.1, read on the forward strand.
AACGCTGGCGGTTCGCGCCGAACGAGGGCATGATTGCCCCTGGCGGCGATCGCGCTGCCGTCCCTTGCCGCCCCCACAAGGAGACCCGGCGAGCCTGGAATCAAACCTAGAAGCTTCAGGAGGAAACCGTGAGCGAGCACGTCTACAAGAAGATCGAGCTGATCGGCAGTTCGCCGAACTCGATAGACGAGGCCATCGAAGGCGCGATTTCGCGTGCTTCGAAAACGACCCGGAATCTCGACTGGTTCGAAGTGGACCAGGTCCGCGGCCAGATCGTGAATGGCAAGGTCGCGCATTACCAGGTGGTGATGAAGGTGGGCTTCCGCATCGACGATTGAAGCGCGCGCGGCGCCGAGAGCGGGATTCGACGTTCCGCCCTGACTTGTTCTGCGGGTTTCAACTGCCTGCGATTGGAGAAGAGACGCCGGCACCGATGAGGAAGCCGGCGATGCCGGGTGGTGGCCGCTGCGAAGGCCGGCTGACCGGATGGGTATGTATGTTCGCGCGCCGAGTCCTGACAACTTCGAGCCGGCCGCGCGGCTTTCCCATGCCGATCTGCCGGCCATCATCAATTTCATAAATAGAAGCATTCGAACTATGAAATTCACCAACCTCGACTTCTATGTATGATCGCGGCTCCCGAGGGGCCCGCATGTACCTACCGCGCCTGACGAACCGGCTCCACGGGTACCGCCTGCGTGTTCGCAGACGGGGGACACCCAGGCGTCTTCGATCGAAATGAATCAAGGTGCCTGTGGCCCATGAACAAGACGGCTTGCAATATTCGCCGGTGAAGTTAGTCAGGCCGCAGGCGTGCGCAGGCTCGCGGAAAGACAGGCACCAGGGAGGAGAGCAGTCTCGTGGAAGCACTCAACCAATTCTTTAACTGGCTCAACGGCATCGTTTGGGGCGTGCCAATGATCGTGCTGATCATTGGCACCGGTCTGTATCTTCAGCTTCGCCTGGGCTTCATGCCGATCCGCAAAGTGGGCTACGGCTTCCGCATGATCTTGAAAAGCCGCAGGCCGGGGAGGGCCGCCGAAGGCGAGATTACGCCCTACGCCGCGCTGATGACGGCGCTCTCGGCCACCATAGGCACGGGCAACATCGCCGGCGTCGCTACCGCTATCGCGGTGGGCGGACCCGGTGCGCTGTTCTGGATGTGGATTACCGCTTTCGTCGGAATGGCGACGAAATACGCCGAGGTCGTCGTAGCGGTGAAATACCGCGAGGTCGACGACAAAGGCGAACACGCCGGCGGACCGATGTTCGCCATCAAGAATGGGCTCGGGAAGCACTGGCAATGGCTGGGCACCGCCTTTGCCATCTTCGGCGGACTGGCGGGTTTCGGTATCGGCAACATGGTCCAGGCCAACGGTATCGCCAGTGCGGTCGACAACGCCTTCGGCATCGAGACCTGGATCAGCGGCATCGTGATGACCGTCTTGACGGGTGCGGTGATTCTCGGCGGCATCAAACGCATCGGCGCGGTGGCCGAGAAGGTCGTGCCCTTTATGGCGATCTTCTATCTCACCTGTGTGGTCGTCGTCCTGATCGTCTTTGCCGGCAACATCCCCGAGGCCATCGCCACCATCTTCACCCAGGCATTCAGTCCGACGGCGGCCACCGGCGGCTTCCTCGGCTCCACTGTACTGATGGCGATCCGCATGGGTGTGGCGCGCGGCATCTTCTCGAACGAGGCGGGCCTCGGTACCGCCGGTATCGCACAGGCTGCCGGCTCGACCGCCAATCCCGTTTTCTCCGGCGTCATCGGCATGATGGGGACGTTCATCGACACGATCATCGTCTGCACCCTGACAGGTCTGGCGATCATGGTGTCGGGCGTCTGGGCCTCGGGCGAAACCGGAGCTGTGCTGAGTTCTGCGGCCTTCGAAGCGGCGCTGCCCGGCTATGGGAATTATCTCGTGACCATTTCGCTGGCATTGTTCGCCTTCACGACGATCCTCGGCTGGGCCTATTATGCCGAGAAGTGCTGGGAATACCTGATCGGAACCGTGAGCGCGATACCGTTCCGCATCGTGTGGACCGTCGCGGTGTTCTTCGGCGCCACCCTCAGCCTCGACTTTGCCTGGCTGGTGGCCGACACGCTGAACGCACTGATGGCTATTCCCAACCTTATCTCGTTGCTGCTCCTGTCCCCGGTCATCGCCCAAATGACGCGTGACTACTTTGCCGAAGAAGGCGCCGCCACGGGAGCGTCGTCGCGCAGCCGGAGCTAGCTTGCCAAGCGTGCGTGCGGGAAGGTTCGCAAAGCGTTCCCGCACGCGCGCTGGCTTGCTCTAAAGCTCCATCACCTCCGCATCGCCGAAGGCTGCGGTCACCATGATCTCTACCCGCATGTCCGGGTCGCCGAGCTCGACGGCGCAGCAGCATCGGGTTGGCGGATTCTGCGGCGCCACCCATTCCTTCCAGACTGCATCCATGGCGGCAAAATCGGCCATGCTGGTGATCCAGACTTCGGCGGTCAGCAGGCGTGACTTGTCCGTGCCTGCGCGTGCAAGCAACTCGTCGATTTTCGCCAGCGTTTCCCGCGTCTGGGTGGCGACGTCACCGGCATTGTCGGAAAACTGGCCGGAGAGGTAACAGACGCCGTTGTATTTCACGAGGCGGCTTCTGCGTGCGTTCACGTCAAAGCGTTCCACTTTCATGATCGGTTCTTCCCTTAGAGTACTTCCAGGAAAAGTGCGCATCGGCTTTCCGTCCGGAAGTGCGTCGTTCAACCTTTCTAGGCTTCCAGGCCCGCTTTGCGGCTCTCGATCGCCGAGACGATCTGGAAGCCGATGCTGCGGAAGGGTTCGGGGGCGATCAGGCTGGCCGTTCCCATCGCGCCGCTGACCTTTGCCGGATCGCCGGTGCCGAGCATCAGCTCGGCGAGATGCCGGCCGAGCATCGTGCCTTTCGCTATCCCGCTGCCATTACAGCCGCCGGACGCGAAAAGGCCGTCATCGAGCTTGCCCCACCACGGCGCGCCATTCATGGTGAACGCCGTCGCGCCGCCCCAGACATATTCCAGTTCCACATGGCCCAGGCCCGGCCACCGCCGAACAAAGCGGTCGCGCAACTTCGCCGACGCCTCCTCCACGGGCACTTCGTGCTCGTGGGCATAAAGGGAGCGCACCATGAGACGGTCGCGCCCGATACGCCGCAAAGTCGTCCCAAGCCGATGAGAGGGCAGGAGACCCCATGACGGCGACTGGCCGAGATGGCCGAGGTCGGCCTCGGGGACCGGGCACGTCACCGCGGCATAGGTAAAGATCGTGGTCATGCGGAGCTTGAGATAGCCGAAACGCCGGATGAACCCGTTGTTTGCGAGAGCGACGCTTCGCGCGCGCACGACGCCGCCATCGGTCAGGAGCTCCCAGCCCCCGCCGTTCCGCTTCAATCGTTGGACCGCCGTATCTTCGTAAAGATCGATGCCGTCCGGCAGGGAGTCGGCCAGGCCGCGAATGAGGGCTGCCGGTTGCAGCAAATAGGTGTCGTTCAGGTAGAGGCCGAAGCGGTAATAATCCGATCCGATGCGCTCGGCTATTTCGTTCCGCCCCAGCACCGTGTGGCTTATTCCGTTGGCTTTCGCGACTTCGACGACCTGCCTCAGCGAGGCCTCGCCGGCTTCCGTCGCCGCAGCGCGGATCGATCCGACTTTCTGCAGCTCGCATTCGATGCCGGCACCTGCAATCATGCCTTTGAGCCAGTCGAAGGCTTCCCTCATCAGAGCCGTTTGACGCCGCGCTTTCTCGGCGCCGGCAAGGGTGGCGGTGCGAGGCAGCACTTCAGACCCGGTGAAGCCGGAATTGCGGGCCGAAGATCCTTCTCCGACGGATGATGCCTCGAACACGGCAATGCTTGCCTGCTGATCGAGTTCACGGAGCCGGCGCGCGATCGCCAGGCCGGTGTAGCCGGCACCCACGATGGCATAATCGACGGTACGGTCGCTCTGCAACGGGGAGCGGGGTGTGCGCTTCGGGAGCATTGCGTTCCAGCCGCATGGGCTGGAATAGATCGGGAAAATCTCTTTGGACATAATGGGTTCATCACACAATGATTTGGGCTGCGGTTTCCCGCAGCCCGTGGATTGTTATTCCGTGAAATGAGTGAGTTCGGTCACCAGCGGCCCGAGCGACATCGAGCCCTTGAAGTCGAAGCCCCAGTCCAGGTTCTTGCGCCGCGCCCAAACACCTGCGGTCTCGGTTATCGGTACCCCGCAGACCGCCTCGATGATCAGCCGCTGTGCTTCGTGCCACAGCTCCAGCTGCTTTTCCGGATCGGTTTCGACACGAGCTGCCTCGATCTGCTTGTCGGCCACGTCGCAATGGCTGAAGTTCGTCACGGCAGCGGGCGATCCGATGGCGCTGTTCGAATGGAAGAACTGGCTGAGATAGACATCCGCTACCGGGAAGCGAGCCGCGCCATAGGTCACGAGCGGGCTCAGGTCCTGGCGGATCATCTGGTGCCAGGTGGCGTGCTCGACCGGTTGCAGCTCGAGATTGAAGCCTGCCTCTCGAAGCTGAGCCTGAAGGATCTGGTTCGAGGATTCATAGCTCGGCAGCTGGCTCGAGATCATCTTGACCGTGATGCCGTCCGGATGGCCTGCCTCGGCAAGCAGTGCCTTGGCCTTTTCCGCATCGAAGGTTACCAGGCCGTTGTCCTCGGTGTAGCCGAGATTGTTCGAGGGAATGACCGACTTTCCCACGCGGGTGAATTCGGTTCCGCGATAGGCGGCGACCCGGCTCGGATCCACGGCGTAGGCCAAGGCACGACGGACCCGGATGTCGTCGAACGGCGCCTTCTTGGTGTTGATGTGCAGCACGGTCAATTCGGCTGGATCGAAGATGTCCACGGTGGTGCCGTCGACCGCCAGGGTGCGTTTCAGCCAATTCGGGTCGGCAAGCCCTGTGGCCGCGTCGACCTCACCGGCGAGGAACGCCAGATCGCGTGCAGCCGCAGCATTGAGGAAGCGATACGTCACCTTCGTCAGTTTCGGCGCGCCGCGGAAATAATCCTTGTGGGCACTGAAATGCACGGCCACGCCGGGCTCGATCGAGTCGAGCTGGAACGGACCGAAACCGACCGGACGGCGCGAGAAGCTCTCCGCCCGTTCTTCGTAGGCCTTCTTGCTGACGATGAAGCCGCCGGCATAGTTCGCCAACGGACCCAGCACGCTCGGAATGGCGTTCTTCAGCGTGATGCGTACGGTATAGGGATCGACTGCCTCGATCTTGTCGAAGGAGGCGTAGTCGGTGGCGAAGGCCGAACGCTCGGGATCCGCTGCCTTCTGCAGGCTGAAGACGACGTCCTCGGCGGTCACTTCACCATAGTTGTGGTGGAACTGGACACCCTTGCGCAGTTTGAAGGTCCAGACCAGCTTGTCGGGGCTGGATTCCCAGCTTTCGGCAAGGTCCGGTTCGATCGAGGCGGGGTCTGTCGTGCCGGGAGCGAAGCGGACCAGGCCGCCGAATATCCAGGCGACCAGGGTGCGGTCGGTGGTGCTCGCCGAATAATGAGGATCGAGATTGCCGATGTCGGCTGCTGCCGCGCCGAGAGTGAGCTCCGTCTTTGCGGCCATCGCCGGCAAGGGAGCGAGCGCGCTGCCAGCCATAATCGCCGCCAGGACCAGAGCCCTCGGGAACTTGAATTGCATCATTGCGCTACCTCCTTGATTAGCATGATGTTGCGTTTGTTCAGATTGTATTGGCGAGGGTTCAGCACGGAGAAAAGCGGCCCAAAGCCATGGTCCAGAATCCCGTCGAGTGCCGGGAGAATGTCGTTCAGCCAGCCGGAGTCGACGCTTGCCGCGCCGATCCTGCGGAATTTCTCTTTCACCTGTTCGCGCGACATCGGATTGGCGACGTCGCCGAGCGGGTGGAGGACGGTGGCGGTCTGCGGACCTTCACCCTGATCGATGATCACGCGGCAGGGCGTGCCCCCGGGGAACGAGCCGGCAAAGTCCTCATGCGCTACCAGCTCGATGCGGCCGGCGAGATCGAGCACGTCCGGATCCTGCAACCGGTCCGGATCGACGGGTTGCAGGGCCGATGGCCCGTACAAGGCTGCCAGAGCGCAGCTGAAGTAGAAGCTGTATTGCCCGGCTTCGAGCGATTTCGGCGTGCGGGCGTTCGAAAGCCTCAGTCCCTGCGGAAACGTCTCGATCCGAAGGCTGCGGATCGCCTTGCCGGGCTGGCGCAACTGGACAACCGCGTCGATTGCAGCGTGCATGTACCGGCAGCAGGCATAGGGTTTGAGGTAACACTGCTGCAGCCACCAGCTCTGCCCGAGGCCGCCGGTCAGGACTTCGCGGTCGAAATGCGAGGGCCTGTCGAGAAGGTCGAGGGGGCCGGTCGCTCCGGCGCGTGCGCGATAGGCGCCGGTCAGCCCCGCCGTCACCGCCGGCGGGATCGCCTCCTTCACGGTGGTTCCCTGATATTTCGAGCTGCCGGTCGGGAAGCTTATGGGCCCCTCGGCGCCGGCAATGGCCATTGCATTTGCAAGCTGTCCGGCGGTCAAGCCGAGCAGTCGTCCGGCAGCAGCGGCAGCTCCGTAGCCCACCCAGCGGCCACTGCTGTAGGTGTCGATGGTCGAGGTGGGACGAGACGACGCCACGCGCAGCGCGACGTCGTAACCGAGTACGATCGCGCTCATGATCTGCTCGTCGCTCGAGCCCGACGCCTGCCCCACGGCCAAGGCCGCGGGGATGACGCCTGCTCCGGCGTGACCGGCGGCACCGCGGTGGCCGTCGTCGATGTCGAGGGCGCTGGCCGCCGCGGCATTGGCCATGGCCGCCCCGGCGGGCGAAAGGTTGATGTCGGTCAGCCAGACTGCCGCCGGTCCGGTTCCGTACAGATCGACGGCGGCTTCGCGGGCGGCCGTCGCAAGAGGCGAGTGCAGGCCGGCGGCCGTCGCAGCCATCAGGTCGGCCAAGAGAAGCGACGCGGCTTCACGCGCCTGCCCCCCTATGTCTGCCGCCGGGCAGCCGGCGACAAAGGCTGCAAGCTCTTCGATCGTGTGCAAGTCGGTAGTCCTTCTGCGTTGGAGGTCAGGTCGCACTGCGGATGAAGTGCCCTTCGGAGGCCATGGACCAGCGGGGGGCCGGGGCCTGATAGGCGAGTGGCTTGATGGGACTGCGCGGCTGGGTGACGTCCACGCCCTGGGGCGGGCGCCGTCCGCGCTGGTCGGGATGGGTGATCGGGATGGCCGAAAGCAGGCGCCTGGTATATTCGTGGCCCGGCCGGCCGATAACGTCCTCGGTCTTGCCGATCTCGACGATCTCGCCGAAATACATGACCGCCACGCGATCGCAGATGCGTTCTACCGCGGCCATATCGTGGCTGATGAACAGATAGGAGACGCCGAATTCCTTCTGCAGGTCGATCATCAGGTCGATGATCTGGGCTTTGATCGCCACATCGAGCGCGGAGACCGCTTCGTCGGCGATGATGAGCTTCGGCGACATCGCCAGAGCGCGCGCGATGCAGATGCGCTGCCGTTGGCCGCCCGAGAATTCGTGCGGCAGGCTCGAGGCGCGCGACGGGTCGAGGCCCACCCGCTCCATCAGCCATTGCATCTTCTCGAAGGCTTCGGCGCCCCTGGCGAGCCCATGGACCTGCATGGGCTCCATGATCGCAGAGCCGATCGTCTGCCGGGCATCGAGCGACCCGTAGGGATCCTGGAATATCATCTGCACGTCGCGCCGCATACGGGCGAGGCTCTGCGGATCGTCATAGTCCACGCGCTGCCCGCACACCCGCACATCGCCGGAACCGATCGGCGCGAGGTTTATGACGGCCTTGCCGATCGTCGACTTGCCGGAGCCGGACTCCCCCACCAGACCGAGCGTTTCGCCTTTCGTTATGGCGAGCGATGCACGTTCGACCGCGTGAACCATTCCCGTCAGGCGACCGAAGAATCCACTGCGTACGGGAAAGCGCACGGTGAGGTCGGTAACGTCGAGTACGGGCGTTTCGCCGATGATCGAGGCCGGCACGCCTTGCACCGGCTGAGCAGGAACGCTGATCTCGCTGAGTTTTCCCACGAGGCTGGGAGCGGCTTCTATCAGGCTGCGGGTATAGGCGTCCTTCGGATTGGAGAAGACCTCATGGACGGTGCCGCTCTCGATTTCGCGTCCCCGGCGCATGACCAGCACATTGTCGGCCAGCTCGGCGACGACGCCCATGTCGTGCGTGATGAACAGAACCGCAGCGCCGGTCTCACGCTGAAGGTCTTTCAGCAGGGCCAGCGTCTGAGCCTGAACCGTCACGTCGAGTGCGGTCGTCGGCTCGTCGGCGATGATCAGCGCGGGATCGCAGGCGAGAGCCATGGCGATCATCACGCGCTGCCGCATTCCGCCGGAAAAGGTGTGCGGGTACTGGTACATGCGCGCTTCCGGGTCGGGGATACGCACCTTCCGCAGCATCTCCAGTACGGCTTCCCTCAGCGCCGCACCTTTGAGCCCCCTATGGATGCGGATCACCTCGGCGAGCTGGTCGCCCACGCGCTGGACCGGGTTCAGCGACGTCATCGGCTCCTGGAAGATCATGCTGATCCGCCCGCCGCGCACCTGCCGCATTTCCGGTTCGGCCAGTGTCAGGAGGTCACGATCATCAAGCGTGATCGAGCCTCCGGCTCGTGCGACGCGCTCGGGCAGGAGCCGCATGATGGCAAGCGAGGTAACCGATTTTCCGGAGCCGGATTCTCCGACCAGCGCGAGAGTGCTCCCCGCAGCGATGTCGAAGCTGAGATCATGAACAACCGTGGTGCGACCGAAGGAGACGCTGAGATTGCGGACCGAGATGACAGGCTTCTTCTCCATCACGAGGCATCCTTAAGGCGGGGGTCGATGGCATCGCGCAGGCCATCGCCGATCAGGTTGAAGGCAAGGACCAGAAGCAGAATCGCCACGCTGGGGACGAGTGCGAGATGGAAAGAGCTCAGTATGTTGTCGAACCCGTCGCGCACCATGCCGCCCCAGGTCGGTGTCGGCGGCGCCAGCCCCAGACCGATGAACGCCAAAGACGCTTCGGTGCGCACGGCAGTGGCCATCCACAGCGAGGCCATGACCATCACCTCCGGCAGGATCGCCGGCATGATGTGCCTGAACAGAATTCTCGGTCCCGAGAAGCCCATTGCCTGGCACGCCTGTACATATTCGCGGTCGCGCTGTGTAATCACGCCGGCACGGGCGATGCGGGCGAAAGCCGGCGTTGCCGTGAATGCGATCGCGATGATGATGTTGGTCAGCGTGGCGCCCATCAACGCCACGAGCGCGAGGCCGAGAATGAGCGAGGGAAAAGCCAGCACCACATCCATGATTTGCATGAAGACGATGTCTATGCGGCCGCCGACATAGCCGGCGATCATGCCGATCAACGTGCCGACGATCAGCGCCGTCAGGATGGCGAAGAACCCGATGGTCAGCGAGTATCGTGCGCCGTAGAGGATCCGCGACCAGATGTCTCGACCGAACTGGTCAGCGCCCAGCCAGAAGTTTGCGCCCGGCTCGGCCAGCTGGTCCATGATGTTCTGACTTGCAGGATCGTGCGTCGCCAGCTGCGGCGCGAAGATCGCGGCCAGGACCAGCGCCAGAACGATGAGCATGCCGATCCAGGTCGATGCGTTCAATTGTGCGGCAAAATCACGAAAGGCGCTTCTGCGGCTGATCGGCCGTGAGGGTGTAACGGCGGCGTCGGTCATTTGTACTGCACCCTCGGATCGAGAAAGCCATAGGTCAGGTCGGTCAGCAGGTTCACGACGACGACCATCAGCGTGTAGATGACGATCATGCCTTGAAGCAGCGTGTAGTCCCGCTGCGTGAGTGCCGTGAGGATCAGTTTGCCCAGGCCGGGGCGCGAGAACACGATCTCCGTCAGAACCGAATTGCCGATCAGAATGCCGAGATAGAGCCCGACGACCGTGGTGATCGGGATCATGCAGTTTCCGAGAGCATGCCTCCAGATCACGGCGGCGGGGGTGGCACCCTTGGCGCGTGCCGTGCGCACGAAATCCTGATTGAGCACCTCCAGCATGGCCGAGCGGGTCACGCGGGTGATGTAGGCCATCATGATCAGTGCAAGCGCCAGTGTAGGCAGCGCCATTTGCCGAAGCCGGTCGGCTATCGTTTCACCGCTGCCTGCGCTGATGACGGGAAACCAGCGGAACTGGATCGCGAAAACCATCAGCAGTACGATTGCCGCGACAAAGGCCGGAAGCGAAAGGCCGAGCAGTGAGATGAAACGCAGAAGGTAGTCCGGGAGGCGATTGCGCCTTACGGCAGCCCAGACGCCGGCGGGAACGCCCAGCACCACGCCGAGGGCGAGTGCCGCGATAGTCAGCTCCATCGTATAGGGCAGAACTGCGAGAATTTCTTCCGAAACCGGCCGGCCGGTCACCATCGACTTGCCGAGGTCGCCCTGCACCGCGTGCAGGAGAAACTGGCCGTATTGCACGAGAACGGGCTGGTCGAGGCCGAGCCGCGCATGCAGGGCAGCGATGCTGGCCGGACTCGCCTGGTCTCCGAGGATGACGAGCGCCGGGTCCCCCGGCAGAACCCTCACGATCAGAAAAACCAGGGTAAGCACGCTGAACAGGGTCAGGATCGCGAACCCCAGGCGCTTGATCAGAAATGGCAGCATACACTCGCCCTTTGTCAGACCCCGGGCAGGACGGAGGCGCCTGACAAAGCATACCCGGCCGACGCCTGCGCCGACGATCGGGCGCAGGAAACCGGTGAGCGACAGCCTCCTCTCCTGTCCGGAAAACTCCGTTTCCTTGGTGGTCACGATGCTGGCAATCGTCCACCATGTCAACAAATTCCTTTAATCGATATGAAAACGCCTATATTGTTCTAATTATAGGAATATAACGTAGGTGGCATTATGTCTGGAAGCGTCGGCTCCTCCCTCAACGCAGAGAGGGCACTGGAGATAATGATCGTCCTCGGGGACGCAGGGCCGGACGGATTGAGTCTCGCCGAAATCGCCCGAAGGACGGGGAGCGCGAAATCGGCCGCCCACCGCAGTGTGGCCGCGCTGCTGCAGAAAGGTTTTGCCGAGGCGGCGGGGCGCTACGGGCACTACCGGCTGGGCCCGGCAATCCAAATGCTGGCCAAACGGCAGGAGCGGCTGGAGTCCCAGATCCAATTGATCCGGCCCGGCATGACCGAATTCGCGCGGCGCACCGGGTTCACCGTCTATCTGATGGTGCAGGCAGGCGTGGATGCCGTTTGCGCCGAAATGGTCAGCCGATCCACGCGCAGGCAGTTCACGATGGGCGTGGGCGCGCGCGTGCCCATGGGCGTTGCCGCGGGAAGCGTGGCCTTGCTTTCCATGCTGCCGGAGGACAATGCGGCACAGATCATCGAAGCGAATTCCGAGCGCTATGCAACGCACCCGGCGCTGCGACACGTCGATGCCGGTGTCGTGACGAAACTTGTAAGCGAGGCGCGCGGTCGCGGCTATGCGGTCAATATGGGCTATTATCTGCCCGGCGAGGGCGGCATCGGCCTACCGGTCCCGCGACGTGGCCAATACGAAGTGAATGTTGCGGTTTCATTCAATGCGCCGCTGGAACTGATGAACGATGTCTGGATCGCGGAGATAGTAGAGAACCTGCGGGAGTGTCTCGGCGGTAGCCTGCTGTAGTCGTGAGCCGCAGGGTATTTTCGGTTTAGTTCCGTCTGACTTTAGATGAAAAGCCGCAGGCAGCCGTGCTCGCCGGAAGGGCAACCCGTGTCCCTGTGGAGGAGACCCCGGGGCTGATCCTATCCGACTCGGGGTCTCGTGAATTCAGTGTGTTGCGGTGAGCGCCGCGCCTTCGCTCTTGTCGTGCACGGCGAAGCGGTCGAGCATATGAGCGCTCGCCTCGTTGAGGCCGATCACCTCGACGGTTACGCCGTGGCGGCGATATTTAAGCACCACCTTGTCCAGTGCGCCGACTGCGGTGATGTCCCACAGATGCGCCTCGCCGACGTCGATGACGACCTTTTCCAACGGCTCGGCGAAGTCGAAGGCGCCGATGAATCCCTCGGTCGAGGCGAAGAAGATCTGGCCGTCGACATGGTAGGTGCGCACCGTGCCGCTCTCGTCGAGCATCGAGCGGACATGGAAGAGGCGGGCGACCTTTCCGGCGAAGAACACCCCCGACAGAAGCACCCCGACCAGAACGCCCTTTGCGAGATCATGGGTGCCGACCGTGGTGACGACGGTTGCCAGCATCACCACGGAGGAGGGCAGGGGATTGCGGCGCAGGTCGAGGATGGAGCGCCACGAGAAGGTGCCGACCGAGACCATGATCATGACAGCCACCAGTGCGGCCATCGGAATGATGCGGACGAGGTCGTCGAGGACGAGTATGAGGAAGAGAAGGAAGGCGCCGGCGACGAAGGTCGAGAGCCGCCCGCGCCCGCCGGAGGTCACGTTGATCACCGACTGGCCGATCATGGCGCAGCCGCCCATCCCGCCTATGAGACCGGAGGCGATGTTGCTGGCGCCCTGGCCGATGCATTCCTGACTCTTGTTGCTCGTCGTGTCCGTCATGTCGTCGACGATCTGAGCGGTCAGAAGGGATTCGAGCAGACCGACGGCGGCAAGCGCCACGGAATAGGGGAAGATGATCTGCAGCGTCTCGAAGGTGAGCGGCACCTGCGGCAGCGCGAAGATCGGCAGGCTCGACGGCAGTTCGCCGAGATCGCCGACCGTGCGAATGTCCATGCCGGTCCATACGGCCACCGCGGTCAGAACGGCGATGGCGACGAGCGGCGAGGGAACCGCCCTGGTGACGTAAGGAAACAGGTAAATGATCGCGAGCCCCGCCGCGATCATCGCATAGGTCACGTGCGGCACGCCGATGAGTTCCGGAAGCTGCGCCATGAAGATCAGAATCGCAAGCGCATTGACGAAGCCGGTGATGACCGAACGGGAGACGAAGCGCATCACCCGGCCGAGCTTCAGGAAGCCGGCTGCGATCTGGATGAGCCCCATCAGCAGGGTGGCGGCAAAAAGATATTGGAGGCCGTGATCCCTGACGAGAGTCACCATCAGGACGGCGGTGGCGGCCGTTGCCGCCGAGATCATCCCCGGGCGGCCGCCGGTAAAGGCGGAGACGCAGGCGATGGCGAAGGAGGCGAAGAGGCCGACCTTCGGATCGACGCCGGCGATGACCGAGAAGCCGATAGCCTCCGGGATCAGTGCAAGCGCCACGACGATGCCCGAAAGGACGTCGTCGCGGATATTGGAGAACCATTCGCGTTTATAGCTGGCAAGTGTCAGTTTCATGATTTTCTTCGCAAGAGTAGCGCACCAGGCCGGCGGGAGGCCGGCTCGTCATGGTTTGATGCTGTTGCGTTGTCTGGCGGATCGGCGGCCAGAAGAGCCACCCGGGGTTTCACCGGGTCCGGGGTGAGTACCGGCTTTATACGGACCGGCTGCTGCCGATGCAATGATGAATTGTGCGCTGCCGCAATTCCGGCGGCAGCGCGATGTTTCGCAAATCTCAGCCGGTGACGGTGGCGGGCTCGCCGCACACCGTTTCGCGGCGGTCGAGAACGCCGCTCCAGAGCGTGAGCAGGAGTGCGCCCGAAACGAGAATGGCACCGACCCATGGCGTGGCGGCGAGGCCGAGCGGAGAGGCGACCACCAAGCCGCCGAGCCACGCGCCGAGCGCGATACCCAGATTGAAGGCGGCGATGTTCAGCGCCGAGGCGACGTCGACGGCACCGGGCCGGTGCTCCTTGGCAAGCTGAACCACGTAGAGCTGCAGACCCGGTACGTTTGCGAAGGACAGGAAGCCGAGCGCGGCGAGCGTCACGAGCGTCAGCACCGGCGAGATGGCGGTGAACGAGAAGATCACCAGCACCAGCGCCTGCAGCAGGAAGAGCCCGACGAGCGCCTTGACCGGATTGGTGTTGGCGATCCGCCCGCCGGCGATGTTGCCGATGGCAATGGCGACGCCGTAAAGCACGAGGATCAGGCTGACGCTCCGTTCGGAGAAGCCGGTGACCTCTTGCAGGATCGGCGCCAGGAAGGTGAAGGCGACGAAGGTGCCGCCATAGCCGAGCGCGGTCATGGCGAAGACGATGAGCAGACGGCCGGAACCGAGCACCCGCACTTGATCGAGAAGGCTCGCCGGCGCGGCTTTGGTGAGCGTGCCCGGAAGGAGGGCGGCGATGCCGGCAAAGGCGACGACACCGAGCGCCGCAACGCCCCAGAACGTCGCCCGCCACCCGAAGATTTGGCCGACATAGGTGCCGATAGGGACGCCGGTGACGATCGCGACCGTCAGTCCCATGAACATCATGGCGATCGCGGAAGCGCGGCGGTTCTCCGGTACGAGATCGGCTGCGATCGTCGAGCCGACCGAGAAGAAGACGCCGTGGGCGAAGGCCGAAAGCACCCGTGCGACGAGCAGCACTTCGTAGTTCGGCGAGAGCGCCGCGGCCGTATTCCCGGCAATGAAGAGCGCCATCAGCCCGAGAAGCAGCGGCTTGCGTTCGATCCGCCCGGTCAGCGCCGTCAGGACCGGCGCGCCGAAGGTGACGCCGAGCGCGTAGACGCTGACGATGAGGCCGGCAAGCGGCAGCGTAATTGCGAGGTCGGTGGCGACCGTCGGCAGCAGACCGACGATCACGAATTCGGTGGTTCCGATCGCATAGGCCGCGATCGTCAATGCGAAGATGGCCAAAGGCATGGCAAATCCTTTCCGCCCGCCATTCGCGGTCGCGAAGCGGGACTCGAAGACGTTGGCGATGGTTGACGTTTCGCAGTGCAATATGCTGCAGCCGACCGGCTGCGAGAAGCACCTCGCCAGTCGCAATGCCTGTGAATGAAATTCACGAATGGTGGTCGGTTTTCCCCGAAGTGACTCTCGTCGCTGTCAAACGATGCGACGAGGCCGGGCGAAACAATCGTCCGACCTGCCGGCCGCTTTCCCTGCAGGCGGTGCGAGGGGAAAAGCGGCCGGCGGACGAGGACTGGATGAGGTCCTGGGAACCAGGGCCTACTGGTTGGCCGTGGCGTAGTCCTGCATGTTCTGCGGCGTCACCAGTTCGAAGGGAACCCAGATCTGCCGTTCGGTCTTCTGGGCGCGCGAAAGGGCGACGGCGGCGTCCATGGCGGCAGCCCCTTGGGCGATCGCATTCTGAAAGACGGTGACGTCCAGATCGCCCGCGGCCATGGCGGCCAGGCCGTCCGGCGTTGCGTCGATGCCGCCTACGACGACCTTGGACATGTCGACGCCCGCCGCCTTCATGGCCTGGATAGCGCCGATGGCCATCTCGTCGTTATTGGCGATCACGGCATCGAATTCCCGGCCGGTCGAAAGCCAGTTGGTCATGATGTTGGCGGCTTCGAGACGATCCCAATTGGCGCTCTGCTCCTCGATGACGCTCATGCCCTGGCACTCGTCCGTGGCGATCACGTCATGGATGTCCTTCGTTCGGACGAGCGAGGAGTGATTGTTGAGCGGTCCCATGAGGACATAGGCCGCGCCCTTGCCACCGAGCAGCCGGCACACTTCCTTCGTTTCCAGGGTGCCGGAATCGACCTCGTTGGAGCCGACGAAGGCAGCCGTTTCGGGTAGCTTGTCGACATCGGCCGGCGGGTGGTTCGCGTAGACGATCGGGATGCCCGCATCGCTCGCCATCTTCGTCAGCGCCGGTGTGCTGTCCCCATCGACGGCGATGACGATGATTGCGTCGACGCCGGAGGAGACGAAGTTCTGCACCTGATCGAGCTGCCGGCTCGGATCGTTCTGCGCATCCTCGACCTGGACGGTGATGCCGTCGAGCTTGGCGGCCTGGTCCTGCATGCCGTCGCGCAGGATGGTCAGGAATGCGCTGTCGGAGCGGGCGATGGTGATGCCGATGTTTTCGGCGCTGGCCGCGCTGGCGAAGAGAGCCAGTGCGGCAGCGGACAATATGCGGTTCATGAAAAGTACCTCTCTCGGGCGACTGTGAAGCCGGGAGGAAATGGAATACGAATTCTGAAGAAAATCAAGATGAAATGTACATTTCATTCGGGCGCGATCGACGAGCCGTTCGCCGACCGCCGGCCGCTCAGAGGAACGGCTTGCCGCCGGTCACGGCGATCGTCGCACCGGACACGTAGCTCGACATGGGGTCTGCGAGCATGACATAGGCCGAGGCGAGCTCCACGGGCTGCCCCGGACGCTTCATCGGCACCTGCTTGCCGAAATTCGTGACCGTATCCTCGGGCATGGTGGAGGGAATAAGCGGCGTCCAGATCGGTCCCGGAGCCACGACGTTCACCCTTATCCCCCGCTCGGCCAGCATCTGAGCGAGACCGGCACTGAAATTGTGAATCGCGCCCTTGGTGGTCGCATAGGCAAGCAGGATCGGATTGGGAGCATCGGCATTGATGGAGGCGGTGTTGATGATGGCGCTGCCCTTCTTCATGTGCGGCACCGCTGCCTTGGTCAGATAGAACATCGCGTGCATGTTGACGCGGAATGTCAGCTCCCATTCCTCGTCGCTGATGTCCTCGATGTTCTTGAAGGTCGCCTGATGTGCCGCATTGTTGACGAGGATGTCGATGCCGCCGAGCTCCCGAACGGCCGTTTCGACGATCCTGCGGCAATGGTCGGACGACTGAATGTCGCCGGCGGCAAGCACGGCCTTGCGGCCGGCTTCCTCCACCAGAGCCTTGGTGGCCATCGCGTCGTCATGTTCGCTCAGATAGCTGATGAGAACGTCCGCTCCCTCGCGCGCATAGGCGATCGCCACGGCCCTGCCGATGCCGCTGTCCCCGCCGGTGATGATGGCTCTCTTGTCCTTCAGGCGTCCGGAACCCTGGTAGGAGTTTTCCCCGTGATCCGGCAGCGGCTGCATCCGATCGGTGGTGCCGGGCATTTCCTGGGTTTGGCGGGGAAAGGGAGGGTGCGGAAATTTTTCCATGGTCACGAACTCCTTCGCAAGGCTCCTTCTGGAATGACGATCGGCATCGCTGCGCTGCCTCCGGCGAGTACGCGGCCCTAACTCGGGCAGACTGGCTTTGTTCCGGGCCATGGCGGCCTTGAGAAGACCGCCGATGGAACTTCGCCTACGGCTTCACGTTGCCCTCCTGACCCAATGAAACAGCAGGAGAGTGAGATGGAGAAAGCCAAGCGACCATCGGCAGCCCCCCTTGATGTGAAGACCGTGCAACCGCCTGTCGAGAATGACAGCGACCTGCGCCCGGAGGCCGACAAACCCCCGATCGAACCGGACGAGATCCCGAACGCCAAGGCCGCGCGGGAGGCGGCGCGTTTGAAGAGGGATGAATACATCGTCAAGTCCGACCTGGAGGATGCCGACCAGCGCAATCCCCTGCCCGACATGAAAGACCAGGAATGAGTGCGTTCCGGATGCACAGTGTTCGGTTCGCCTTGCAGCTTGATGGAGAATGACGATGAAAACGCCAAAGGAAGGTGCGCCCGGCACCACCGAGCAGTCGCCGCGGTGGGAAGGGCCGAAGGAGACGCGCCCGAGAGGATATCTCCCCGCCAAGGATGATCCGGAACGCGATCGGGACGCCGTCGGCGAGAACCTGAAGGATCCGCATCGCGGCAAGGTTTCGGACGCCGGCAAGACGAAGCGTTAGCAGGCAGGCGCTGCCGGAACATCTTCGCTCCCTCGCGGTTCACAGGCGGCGGGGCATGCTTGTAATGTGGTTGCGGCCGGCGTGCGGACGGCAGATGGAGGAGCGATATGTTGAATTCTCTCGAAGATGCAGTGGTCGTCATCACCGGGGCGTCGTCGGGGGTTGGACAGGCCACCGCCGAGGCCTTTGCCCGGCGCGGGTCGAAGCTCGTGCTTGCGGCGCGCGATGCGGCCGCGCTTCACGAGGTCGCCAGAGCCTGCCGTAAACTCGGAGCGGAGGTTCTCGTCGCCCCGACCGATGTGACGGACGCCGATGCGGTCAAGGACCTGGCCAGGAAGGCGATGAGCTTCGGCAAGATAGACGTCTGGTTCAGCAATGTCGGCGTCGGCGCCGTCGGCCGCTTCGAGGAAACGCCGATCGAAGCGCATGAACAGGTCATCCGCACCAACCTGATCGGCCATCTAAACGACGCGCATGCGGCGATCCCGATCTTCCGCAAACAGCGGCATGGCATTTTCATCAATATGATCTCGCTCGGCGGCTTCGCCTCTGCACCCTTTGCCGCGGCCTACAGCGCCAGCAAATTCGGCCTGAGGGGCTTTTCGGAAGCTCTGCGGGCGGAGCTTGCGGACGAGCGCGACATTCACATCTGCGACGTCTATCCGACCTTCATGGACACACCGGGGGTCAAGCACGGCGCCAATTACACCGGTCGCAGGCTGAGCGTTCCTCCGCCCGTCTACAATGCGCGCCGCGCTGCCCGGGCGATCGTGCGCCTGGCGGAGCGCCCCCGTAATTCGCTGACCGTCGGCCTCGTCGCCGATCTGACGCGGTTTGCGCATTTCGTCGCGCCGAACATGACCCCGCGGCTCATGGCGAAGCTGACATCGCGTTATCTGAGCCGCGCGCCGCGCGTGGCGAGGAGCCATGGCAATCTGTTCAGGGCACCGGCCGAACCCGGGGGCATAGACGGCGGGCTGCGCTCGTCCCGCCGCGTTCCGGTCGCAACGACGGCGGCTGTCTGCGTGCTGGGCATCGCCGTCGCCGCGCTTGTCCTCGGCAAGCCGCGCGCGAAGGTCGGCCGAAGCCGCTCCAGCGTCGCGCGTCTCTTCAGGCGCGCTTAGACGGCACAGGATCGTTGACTTTCGCGCCATTCGCAGTGAAGATCGCGACATACTAATATAAATTTTCACTTCCGCGATCGCGCGAAGGCAGAGTTGCGCATGGCGATCACGCAGCCGACCCGAAATGACGCGCCTGTGCGCGCTCACCGCCCCGCCAAGGAATTTGCCGGGGGGGCGCGCGAGTGGCTGTTGCGCACCGATCCGGAACGCCTGATCTGCCTCGGTCGCGTTATCACCGCAGCCTTCGCGATCCTGGCGATCTATCTCGATCCCACTCGGCCGAACTCGCTTCTATACGAGTCTCGCGTCGTTCTTTGCCTCTACCTTCTCCTCGCAACTGCGCTGGTGATCTTTCCGCTGCGGTACTCGTTCGTCAGTCCGGTGCACCTCCTGATCCATGGTATCGACGCGGCGGTCGTCGGCTGGCTGACGTTCCTGACGAACGAACTGGTGAGCCCGTTCTTTTCGATTCTTCCGTTCGTCATCCTGGCGATGACGATGCGCTGGGGTTTGAAGGGTGCCGCGCTCGGAGCACTGATCGCCCTTCTCGTCCAGCTCGTGGTCGGCCTTCCCGACCTTCTCGACGGCGACGCGGAACTCAACGTCTTCATTATGCGGTCCACCTATTTCGTGCTCATCGCGGCGACGCTCGGCTATTTCGGAGCCTATCGCGAACGAAGCCGGCAGCGCCTGGCGCAACTCGCGCAGTGGCCGCCGGGCGCAATCGGCGAGGACCGGGTGTCCTGGCTGAGCATCCTGTTGGAACATGCTTCCGGCGTTCTTGGCGATGCGCATCTGCTCGTCATCTGGCGTGAGCAGGAATTCGAATCGGGATGCGTCGCATACTGGGCTAACGGCACGCTCCAATTGGCCGATCTCAGGGACACCGACTTCTGGCGTCGTCACGATCCCGATCACTACGACGGACGCGATCGCAAGAGCGGCGAGGCGCTGAATGGCCTGTTCGCCGATCTGCCCCAGATCCGCGCAAACACCGACCAATCGGACCGCAAGGTATTTTCCGCCACCTTCTCCAGTGTTCGATATCGCGGCTGCGTTTTCGTGGTCAGCTTCGCCAACGCCGCCGACGACACGAAAGATCTGTCTCAGATCATCGCCACCCGCGTCGGGACGGAGCTCGAGCGTGTCGCTCTTATCCAGGCCGCTCGTTCCGAGGGGCGCATGCGCCTTGCCCGCGATTTGCATGACAGCGTGCTTCAGAACCTCACTGCGGCGCGTCTCAAACTGAAACTGATCGGAGAAGGAATCCCGGATGGCGCAAAGACGCAGCTGACGGAGGTGGGCTCGCTCATCCTCGAACAGCAGCAATGTGTCCGCAAATTCGTGGATGAGAACCGACCGGGAGAGGAAGGTAATCTCGCCAGGATCGAGCAGGAACTTCCGGAATTTCTCGACCTGTTGAGAACGCAGTGGAATTGCGCAATCGACGTGTCACACGGACCCGCGCCGCTCGTGGTGCCCAAATGGATGCTTTACGAGATAATGCAGTTGATCTCCGAAGCCGCGAGCAATGCGGTGCGCCACGGACGGGCGACGCTGTTGCGGATAGCTTTTGTCAGGAACGCGGAGCTCCTGAACCTGGAGATCACCGATAACGGCACGGGAATATCGGGTGAACTCGAGATGAAGCCCCTCTCGCTGTCGCAGCGGGTGGCGGAGCTTGGCGGAAAGCTGGCGGTCTGCCGGAATTCTCCTGGCCTAGGGCTCAAGATCGCGCTACCGCTGAAGCTGGAGGTCAGGTGATGCATTCGGTGCTGCTCGTCGACGATCACCCGTTGCTCCTGCGAGGATTGCAGGACATCATCGCCGCAGCGCCGGACTTCGACGTCGTCGGCGCAACGGCAAGCGGCGTCGAAGCGATTTCGCTCATATCCCGCCTCCAGCCGGACATTGCCGTCCTCGACGTGGCCATGCCCGGCATGGGCGGATTGGAAATCCTGAGGGCGATCCGCGGCACGCGGCGTCTGCCGAGGGTGATCTTCCTGACTGCGACGATCAGCGGCCCGCAGGTCGCGGAAGCGCTGAAGATGGGGCTTTCCGGTCTTCTCCTGAAGGAATATGCGCCCGAAGCGCTGCTCGACTGCATGCGGCAGGTCGCCATGGGCGGGAAGTGGCTGCCGGCCGATCTGCTGGCAAATGCGTCTCAGGTCGGTAACGACGCGACGCTGGAGAGGTTCAGTCTGCTTACGCCACGCGAACGCGAGATCGCAGCGCTGATCTGCGGCGGTCTCTCCAACCGCATGATCGCGGCGAGACTCGGAACCTCCGAAGGGACGGTGGGGATCCACCTGCACAACATCTTCCGCAAATTGGACATCAGCAATCGCGCCACGCTTGCTGCGCTTCATGTGCAGTACACCAATCCATTGAAATCCTAGTGGTGCGTTTCTGGTAGATGGACGTCTGTAAGGTCAGTCTCCTTGCGAGCTCCACAGGTGGTGGGCTGACCTTCAGACGCTTGGGTATCATCCTTGAAGCGACCGCTTCCGGGCGGAACCATCGACCACAAACCTTCCGGGAATGCTACGGACTAAAGTTATTCCAAAACGAATGCGTAGGGTTCCTCAAAAAAAGGAGGCCCTTAGAGCCTCCGAGCTGCATGGAGATTACGACACAGGCGTCGATCAGTCTCCTGTGTTGACAGTGCCGCTGTCCTGTTTGCCCTTGTCGCCCTTCTTGTGGCCGATATCGCGGCTGTCTGCAAAGGCCTTGTCGGAAGATCCGTCAAATACAGTTACTGAAACAAGCGGGAGCACCATTAGGAAGGACACTCCAAGCGCGCATACGGAAACAATTCTCCTACGTGTAAGCATAGGTAACCCTTTCCTCTAAGAGGGTGAAGACTTTACGGACGCGCTGCAGCAGTGCTGCTCTCGGCCGGCGAAGTAAACGCAACTTCACGGCACGAATGATTACACCAAACCGCCGAAGCCGAAATATATGGAACGATATATGCTTTGTTCCTTGGGCGTGAAAACGGTCGAAACGACAGAATTCTTCTGGATCGTAAGGTTCGTCGGCCGCCGTGATTGCCACCTTCACTATAGGGTTTCCTATATATCCAACCGCAGCGGGCGGTGCCAGTATCCCCGACTGCATGTTTCCTTTCGAAGGAAAAACATGCAGCAGCCGAAGTGCGGCAGCGATCGTTGCGAGCCTGATGAATGCCCGGTGTGATTGCTGAACGCACAGGAATTTCGATTATGCCGTTCAAACCGAAAAACTCGGGGCAGACTGCGAGGAGGATCGCCGCGAATTTCTGAAAAGTTGTGGCCGCTCTGCCGTTTGGACGCCGCCGCTGGTCACCGTCCTGCTCTCCACCGGCCTCACCTCGAATGCGATCGGCAAGTCGTCTGGAGCCGGCGGCAGCAGCATCAGGGACCGCAGACAGACCGCATCCCGACAGGATGGGGCGAAACAGGGGTGCCGCGTGACGGGTACAAGCTGTCGTAGTCTGCTTCGCCTGGACAGGATCACGCCGGACCCGGCAAGGGGACCATTTTGCGATTGTGAAGAGGCGCCGTTGGGGTCCGGATTTCTTGGGTCCGAGCGGTCAAAAACATAGAACACACTTGATTGCGATACTTCCAGCGGGAAGCGGACGATACAGCCCGGCATTCTTTCATCCCGCGATGGCACTAGTAAAACAGCGTGCGACTTTCTGAAGCTCAGGAAAACTGTGCCGCAATTTTCCGTCCGGAATTGCGGCAACACAAAGGGTTAGAGCATTTCCGCAACTTGGACAAAGGGCGGCAATGCTCCAGGTCAGCAATCCTCGAAGCGTCGGGCGCAATACACAGGCCCCGCCGGGAGATTTTAGGGAGGAATTCCCATGGCAGTCATTACCGGCACATCCGGAAACAATGTCCTCATCGGCACTGATCTAGACGACGTGATTAGCGGGTTGGGCGGTGACGATCTCATCCAGGGACTGGGAGGCGCCGACGTGATCAACGGCGGCGCGGGCGTCGACACGGTCGACTATCGCGAAAAGACGACTTCAGTCGTAGTCACCCTGACCGGTGCGACCGCCGCGACGGTCTTCGTCAATGGCGCGGCCGAGGACACTCTCAGCAACATCGAGAACGTTTACGGGGGCTCCGGCAACGACACTATTACGGGCGACGCTCAAAACAACCTGTTCCGAGGCGGCGGCGGAAACGACGTCCTCGACGGAGGCGCCGGCAACGATACGGCCGACTATACCGACAAGACCCAGTCCGTTGTCGTCACCCTGATGGGCGCGACACCCGCCACCGTCTTCGTGAACGGTATCGCCGAGGACACGATCAGCAATTTCGAAAACGTCTATGGCGGGTCGGGCAACGACGTGCTGACCGGCGACGACCGGAACAACGTGCTTCGCGGCGAAGCAGGGAACGACATTCTCAACGGCGGCGACGGCGACGACTCGCTTTTCGGGGGCGCCGGCAACGACACAGCAGACGGTGGCAACGGGGTTGATACCTTCGATCTCCGCGAAAAGACGTCCTCCGTCTTCGTGCAGCTCAACGGCGCGAATGCAGCGACGGTCTTCGTCGGCGGCGTCGCGGAGGACACGATCCGCAATATCGAGAACCTCGTCGGCGGGTCGACGGACGACATGCTCATCGGCGATGCGGAGGGAAATAAGTTCTCAGGCGCGCGGGGCAACGACTGGCTCAAGGGAGGAGAGGGCGCGGACACCCTGGACGGCGGCGAAGACAGCGACACCGCCGACTATAGCGACAAGACCGCTGCAATCGCCGTGACGCTGAACGGCAGCAAGCCGGTCATGGTAACGGTTGACGGCGTTGCCGAGGATCTGATCGCGAAGATCGAGAACATCGTCGGCGGCTCGGGAGATGACATGATCACCGGCGATGCGGCCGCCAATACGTTTCGCGGAGGTCTCGGTGCCGACGTGCTGGACGGCGGGGACGGCAGCGACACCGCAGACTTCAGCGATAAGACGCAATCGGTCGTGCTGGCCCTCAACGGGGCGGCCGATGCCGTTGCAACCGTCGGCGGGACGGCCGAGGATACGGTTCGCAACATCGAGAACATCAACGGCGGATCCGGCAACGATCAGCTTACCGGTGACGACGCCGCGAATACGTTCCGCGGCGGCCTTGGTGCCGACCTTCTGGACGGAGGTGCCGGCAGCGACACGGCCGACTTCAGTGACAAGACGGCATCGGTCGTCGTGACACTGGCCGGGTCGAACCCGGTGACGGTCTTCGTCGGCGGCGTCGCGGAGGATACTCTGCGCGACATCGAGAACGTCATCGGCGGCTCGGGCAATGACGTGTTCGCAGGCGACGGGTTCCAGAACCTCTTCGACGGCGGGGCGGGCAACGACACGGTCGACTATTCGGCTTCAGCCAAGGGGATCGCGGTGACGCTCAACGGCGCCAACGACGCGAAGTTGATCGTTGGCAACGCTGCGGAGGACACGCTGCGCAATATCGAGAATGTCACGGGCAGCGCCGTCGCGGACGTGCTGACCGGCGACTCGCAGGCCAACGTCCTCCTGGGCGGCGGCGGCGGCGACATTCTCAAGGGCGGTGGTGGACAGGATACCATCGACGGCGGCGCGGGGTCCGATACGGCCGACTTCAGAGACAAGACGGCCGGTATCGTCCTGACGCTGGCGGGTGCGGCGAACGCGATTGCGACGGTCGGCGGCCTGGCTGAGGACACGGTCCGCAACATCGAAAACATCTTCGGCGGCGCCGGCGCTGACGTGCTGACCGGCGACGGCAACAGCAATACGATCCGCGGCGGTGCGGGCGCCGACCGTCTGGACGGTGGCACCGGTGTGGATACGGTCGATTATCGCGACAAAACCAAGTCAGTCTCCGTTACTCTCGATGGGGCCAACCCCATGACCGTCAAGGTGGGCGGCGTGATCGAGGACACGATCAGCAATTTCGAGAACATCTCCGGCGGTTCCGCCGGCGACACGCTCACCGGAGACAGTCTGGCCAATGTTCTTATCGGCAATGACGGCGCCGACACGCTGAGAGGGGGTCTCGGCAAAGACGTGCTGGACGGCGGCAATGGCGTCGACACCGCCGACTACCTGGAGAAAACCGATGCGATTTCCGTCACGCTGAACGGCACGGCGAGTGCGGTCGTTTTCGTGGGCGGCATAGCCGAAGACACCATCCGCGGTGTGGAAAACATACTCTCGGGGTCCGGTGACGACACGCTTGTCGGCGACGCCGCGAACAATATGTTTCGGGGAGCTCTCGGCGCCGATTTCATAGACGGCGGCGCAGGCGTGGATACTGCCGATTACCGTGAGAAGGCGGCGTCTGTCGAGGTGGCGCTTTTGGGAGCCGGCGACAGCTTCGTCTTCGTCGGCGGCGTCGCCGAAGATACCATTCGCAATATCGAGAATGTGTTCGGCGGCAAGGGCAACGATAAGCTCACGGGCGATGGCTTCGCCAACACCCTCAACGGCAATGACGGCAAGGACGTCCTTACGGGCGGAGGCGGAGCGGACATTCTCGACGGCGGGGCGGCTTCCGATACCGCGAGCTACCGCGACAAGAGCGCATCCGTGTCCGTCGCACTCGACGGCGCCAGCTATACGACCGTCACGGTCGGGGGCGTGGCCGAGGACACGATCCGCAACATCGAGAACATCTGGGGCGGGACCGGCAATGACAGCCTGAGCGGCGACGCGAACGCGAACCTTCTTTCGGGCGGCGGCGGAAGCGACACCCTCTTCGGTGGTGCGGGCGCGGACATTTTCCAGTTCGACTTCGCTCTCGGCGCTGGGAATGTCGACACGGTCGTGGATTTCACCGCCGGAGACAGGCTCTTCCTCTCGAAGAGTGTCTTCACCACGCTGAGTGGCGGGACGCTGGCGGCGACGCAGTTCTACGCGGCGGCCGGTGCAACCGATGCGCAGAACGTGAACCAGAAAATCATCTACGACACGACGAGCGGTGCGCTCTACTACGACGCCGATGGCAGCCTTTCCGGTCATGGGGCCGTGCAGTTCGCCGTGCTTTCGACGCAGCCGGGCCTGACCGCGGGCGATTTCGTGCTCGTCGCGTGATCGCCCCGGCTCCAGGGGAACACCCGCCCGGGCTCCGTGTTTGGAGGAAATGAAAGGACGAGCAGCGCCCGTCCTTTTCTTTTTCTTCCAGCGATCGAAAAGGAGCTCCGACGTGAAAGCCCTGACATGGCACGGCAAAGGCGATATCCGTTGCGAGAGCGTGCCCGATCCGAAGATCGAGGATGACCGCGATGCCGTCATCAAGGTCACCGCCTGTGCGATTTGCGGATCGGACGTTCATATTTTTCACGGCCTCATTCCATCCATGGAAAATGGCGACATCCTCGGCCATGAAACCATGGGCGAGGTCGTGGAGGTCGGCAAGGGCGCGACCGGCCTGCAGGTCGGCGACCGGGTGGTCGTTCCGTTCACCATCGCCTGCGGCGAGTGCTTCTTCTGCCGGAAGGGCTTCTATTCCGCCTGCGAGCGAACCAATCCCGACCGGGAAAAGGCGGCGAAGCTCTGGGGCAATTCACCCGCGGGCCTCTTTGGCTACTCCCATCTCCTCGGTGGCTATAGCGGCGGACAGGCGGAGTATCTGCGCGTGCCGCACGCCGATGTCGGGCCCATCAAGGTTCCCGACGAACTCACGGACGAGCAGGCGCTCTTCCTCTCCGATATTTTCCCCACCGGATACATGGCGGCGGAGTTCTGCAACATCGAGCCCGGGCAGACGATTGCGATCTGGGGCTGCGGCCCAGTCGGGCAGATGGCGATCCGGTCAGCCTTTTTGCTCGGCGCCGAACGGGTCATCGCCATCGATACGATCGCGGAGCGCCTGAGGCTTGCGGAGTCCGCCGGCGCCATGACCCTCGACTACATGGCGGAGGATATCTATGACCGGATCATGGAGATCACCCGTGGCCGGGGCGCAGATGCCTGCATCGACGCCGTGGGAACGGAGGCCGACAGCCGGGCAAGCCTGGATTCGCTTGTCGACCGCGTGAAGGTGGCGACCTTCATGGGAACGGACCGGCCGCATGTATTGCGGCAGGCGATCCATTGCTGCAGGAATTTCGGCACGGTTTCCGTCGTCGGCGTTTATGGCGGTTATCTCGACAAGGTGCCGCTCGGTTCGGCGATCAACCGCGGCCTGACGCTTCGGATGGCCCAGACCCCCGTTCAGCGTTACTTGCCTTTGCTCCTGGACCGCATCCGGAAGGGCGAGATCGATCCGTCCTTCGTGGTGACCCACCGCGGCGGGCTCGACGACGGCCCCGAACTCTACAAGACCTTCGCGGAAAGAAAGGACGGCTGCATCAAGGTCGTCCTGAGGCCGTGACAGGACTCCTTTGAAGCTGCGCGCTTCCGGACGAAAACCGCTACACACTTATCCTGAAAAGGTCCGAAACGCCTCAGAGTTCGAGCATGGCGTAGGGCCTGCCCGTCGGTTTCTCCACATGGGCGGCGACGTTGAAGACGGGGGCGCCGCCGGGCGTCTGCCCCTGATAGGCGCCCTTATGCGCATGGCCGTGAACGACGGCGCTCACCTTGAAGCGGTCAATCGTCTCCGCGAGCCGCGACGACCCGAGAAACGGATAGATTTCCTTCGGTTCTCCGGCAACGGTTTCAGGGATCGGCGCATAATGCAGAACGACGAGCGCGCGCTCCGCCCTGGTAGCCCTCAAGGCGTTTTCCAGCCGGATGGCTTCGTCGACGCTGGTTCCGACCATGGTCTTTATCGCCGCTTCGCCAAAGGCGCCCAGCATATACCGGCCGAAGCCGCCGATGAAACCCTTGGTTCCGCAGAAGCCGACGCCTGAAATTTCGACGCTCTGACCGTCGAGAAGATGCACACCCGCCCTGACGAGGATCGACGAAACCTCCTCCACGGCATCGCATTGATGATCATGGTTTCCGAGCACGGCGACGACCGGGATCGTGCAGGACTTCAGGTCGGCGGCGAGAAGCTCCGCCTCCGCAGGCTTGCCGAGATCCGTCAGATCGCCGGCGATCACGAGCACGTCCGCGGCGCGCGAGATTTCCGCAAAGAGGTCGGTATAGGAGACCGATCGGTCCTCCTTCACATGCAGGTCCGCCACGGCGGCCACCTTCAACTTGCTCATGACTCCGTATCCTCAGTTTCTGCGCTGACGTCGGCGTCGCCTCCGACATCGGCGAAACCCCATTCCTTCACATCGATTTCGTAGTCGGGCCGCGAGTACATCCGGCCGCGACAGATCTTCGTCAGGGGCACTGGGAGGTCTCTCTGCGCCGCCAGCCTGCTCAAGAGCTCGTCCATCAGCCAGAGCGGGACCTTGTCGCGCTCGGAGGGATAGATCCATCGGAAGTTCAGGAGGTGGATGAGCAGGACCTCCCAGTGCGCTTCCATGTATCCGAGCAATCTTGCCCAATCGATTCGGTCATGTGCCTTCAGGATCAGGTGCGCGACGTCGGCGCCGTCGTAGCGGTGGCGAAGCTGGATGAAGGACTTGGACCAGACGAGTTCCGTCGGCGCGACGATCGCACAGGTGGAGGCACCGATCTCTGTCAACAGAGCATTGGCGAACCAGGCGTCGGTGACCATCATGGTTCCGTTAGGCGAGGAGAAGATGACGTCGAAGAAGGATTTCCCCTTGAAGACCTTGCCTAGCCATCGATCGTCCTCGATTTCGACGGCGTATCCGAGGGACTTGAAATGATTGAGGATGCGGGTGTAATCGCCGGGCTTGCAGAAGACGTCGAGATCCTTGGTTGGCCTCGAAATGCCGGTATGGGCGCTGACGGCGAAGGTGCCCGCGATCAGGAACGGAATTTGCGACCGGCCTAGCTCGGCAATCGCCTCGGCAACGAATGCTTCGGCCTCCTCGTCGACGAGACGCGGCAGCGCGAGCGGCTCGGACGGGTGTTCCGAAGGGGAGCGCGGGGGCATTGACGTCATGCTGGTCATCCAAGTGAACGAGACTTCCCTGACAACACGCCAGTCTTTCGGAAGTTCCGCTTGCCCTAAGGTGTGGGATTGCATCCCCTCGCGCCCCCGCACTTTGGGTCCGCCATTTTAGCCGGGAAGCACCAAGGTGCGAACGTGATGGAACCGCCGGCCACGTCATGGCGTTTGTCTGGCAGCTACCGCATGAGCGCCCGAAGCCAAGCGAAGGGCGGAAACATTAGGTAAATCAAAGCGCTACAGCGACTGCGCGTGTCTATCGATGCGCCGCTGAGGGAGGAGCATATGCCTGTCATCAGCCCCACCATCCACACCCAGCAAAACAGCCGGGAGCTTGAGTGTCAGCGCGCAATGGAGGACGAGTTCCTGGTCTTTACCGCGCTGGCCGAGGAAGCGGGCTGGTCATGGCAGGAAATCGCGCTCGCCATGTTGGAACTGACCGAGCAATATGTTGCAGCCATGCGGCCGAGTTCGGCGATGGAGGCAAGATCAATGTTGCGCAGTCACTCCAAGAGCTTGCACTGACCGCAGCAGTATTGTGTTCCCGAGGCGTTTCACTGTTTCATTGAAGCAGTGAAACGCCTTTTAATTGAGACCGCGCATTCCGGACGGCCGTGAGACGGAGTGCTACAGCGACCTCCGAAGATGCGCGGCGCTGCAGGAACTTTTCAGAGGACTGCAACCTCTCCTCATCCTCATCTCCGTGCTCGTCACAGAGATGAGAGCAGCGCCGCGTCTGCGGCGCGGGAAGCGTTCTTTCAGCCCAAGGACTTGGTCTGGCTGCACCCCTGTGACGAGCACAGGGACGAGGCGATCAAACAAGCCGCCGCGGGTGGCCGAATCCCAACAGGCTCAGGTTACGGCACCTCCGACGGCCAGTGCCAGTACGAGGAATACGAGGAAGATTACAACCGCAATGTAGAAGAGTATCTTCGCGATCCCCGCCGTCGCGGCCGAGACGCCGGAAAATCCGAGGAACCCGGCTATCAGTGAAATGACGAAGAAAATCAGTGCCCACTTCAGCATAATCGCTCCTTCCGTTCAGTTCCTGCCTCGCGGTCGTCGTGGCCCAGCCGTTCAGCGGCTGTCCCGGTTCGGATCCTTGCCGGCCGCCTGGCTGCTTTTCTTGACGTCGTCCTTCTTCGCCTGATCGCCTGCACGATTCCCGCCATGCGTCCCTTTCGAGCTCTTGGCGGTCTTGCCGTCCTTTACGTTCGTAGCCATCTCGCATCCTCCAGCGCTGTACCGAAACCGGCAGCAGAGCGGATGCAACCGGGGAAGGGCGATAAAAGTTCCGTCCGGACCTTCAAAGCCGGGGCGCCCGGCCCGCTTTCCTTCCCATAATGCCGGCGGCTGCCGGCGGAACCAAATCCGGCCCGGACGGTTTGGTTGGCCGGTCGAGGCTCGAGAGGAAAGGCCATGAAGAACATCGTCTTCGGCGTTGCGGTACTGTTGAACGCTGCCGCAGGACCGGCCTTCGCGCAGACGGCCGGCAACACCCCGGCCATTGCCACTCCCGACACGCAGAACCCGACGGCACCTGTCCCCGGCAAGAACAGCTTCACCGAAGCCCAGGCACTGGAACGGATGCAGGAGGCGGGCTACTCGGACGTCAAGGAGCTGAAGCTCGACGACAAGGGTATCTGGCGGGCAACCGCGATGAAGGACGGCAAATCCGTTTCCGTCGCTCTCGATTTTCAGGGCAACGTAGTCGCGCTTTAGAGATCAAGGAAGAAGACGATGAGAACCGTGGCAGGGCTGTTTGACGATTACGGGGTAGCCCGAGGGGCCGTGAGCGATCTGGAGGCGGCAGGGTTTCCTTCCGAAGATATAAGCATCGTCGCCAACAATGCGGGCGACCGTTATTCGGGCGACGGCTCCGGTGCGGCGAGCGGTGCCGAAGCAGGTGCGGGTCTGGGCGCCTTGGGCGGCGGCACGCTGGGGCTTTTGACCGGCCTGGGCCTGATGGCCATACCTGGGGTCGGACCCGTGGTCGCGGCTGGGTGGCTGGCGTCGACCGCCGCAGGCGCGGCGGCCGGCGCTCTCGCCGGAGGTGCGGCCGGCGGCATCATCGGCTCGCTCACCGATTCCGGGATCGAGGAGGAGGATGCGCATCTTTACGCCGAGGGCGTGCGCCGAGGCGGTACGTTGGTGGTGGTCAGGACCGAGGAGCCCCTGGTCGCGCAGGCGGACGGGATTTTAAGAAATCGCGCTGCCGTCGACATATCGGTCCGGCGCCGCGCCTATACGGAGGATGGCTGGACCCGGTTCGACACCGCCTCCGGTCCCTATAGCCTCGACGAGATCGAGCGCGAACGCGAACGCCTCAGCCGACCGGCGCTGTAGCGAAAGGGAGGTGCCGCTGCCGCGGCACGGCTGACGCTGCCGTCAGGGTCCGCAAAGCAACCCGGCCGCCCGAAAGGAGCCAGGTCACCACGCCCCTTGGCGAAACAATGACACGATCTGGCGCGGCGGGTTGCGACGAAACGCAAGGAAGGCTTCCGCCATGATTGATTTTTCCCGCGCCCGCGAACGGATGATCACGTCGCATCTCTCGCGACGGGGGATAAGGGACAGATACGTCGTCGAGGCGATGGGCGTCGTCCCGCGGGAGGCATTCGTCGATCCGGGCTTCGAGGAATTCGCCTATGAGGATTCGGCCCTCTCGATCAGCCATGGCCAGACCATCTCGCAGCCCTATATCGTGGCGCTGATGATCGAACGCGCCGAAGTCCAGCCGGGCGATACGGTGCTCGAAATCGGGACCGGATCCGGTTATGCGGCGGCGGTGCTGAGCCGGATCGCGGCACATGTCTATACGATCGAGCGCCATGCCGGCCTCGCCGAGGTCGCCCGGAGACGATTTGCCGAGCTCGGTTACGGCAATATCGATGTGCGTGTCGGCGACGGCACGGCCGGCTGGCCCGAGGCTGGACCGTTCACCGCCATATTGGTCGCTGCCGGAGGTCCTGAGATACCGCATGCGCTCAAGGAGCAGGTCGACCTCGGCGGCCATCTCGTCATACCCGTCGGCCCCCCGGAGGAGCAGCGGCTGCTGAAGGTCACGCGCGTCAACGCCACGACATTCGAGGAGCAGGACCTCGGCGGGGTCAGATTCGTGCCGCTCGTCGGCGAATATGGCTGGCATGAGGAGCGGGTTCAATCCCGGGCAGGGGTCAGACCGGCGCCCACGCTGCCCGAGATGGTTGCAGAGGCGGCCGAGCCGCTGCCCGATCTCGACGATCCTGCCTTCGGGCGGCTGTTCGATCGCTTTGCCGGGTGGCGGGTCGTGCTGCTCGGAGAGGCAAGCCACGGCACGTCGGAATTCTACCGCGCCCGCGCAGCCATCACGCGTCGCCTGATCGAGGAACACGGGTTCACGATCGTGGCGGTGGAAGCGGATTGGCCGGATGCGGCGGCGGTCGACCGCTATGTCCGACATCGAACGCAAGGCATGCGTCTCGACGCGCCGTTCCAGCGGTTCCCGACCTGGATGTGGCGCAACCGCGAAGTCATGGATTTCGTCGAGTGGATGCGCGAACATAACGGCCCCAGGGGCTTGTCCGGCCGGGCCGGCTTCTACGGCCTGGACATCTACAATATGCGCGGCTCCATTGCCGCGGTTCTCCGGTATCTCGATGAGACCGATCCCGAGGCCGCCGCGGTCGCCCGCGAGCGCTACGGTTGCCTGACCCCCTGGCAGAACGAGCCGTCGACCTATGGCCGTGCGGCCATGACCGCGGGCTTCCGCAAATGCGAAGAGGCCGTCGTCAAGCAATGCCGCGAACTCCTGGAGAGGCAGCTCGAAGCCGGGCGCGACAGCGGCGACGAGCTTCTCGACGCGGTGCAGAACGCGCGCCTCGTTGCCTCGGCCGAGCGGTATTACCGCATCATGTATTATGCCGGGGCCGACTCCTGGAACATGCGCGACACCCATATGTTCGCGACGCTCGAGCATCTGTTGAATGCACGCGGCGCTCGCTCGAAGGCGGTGGTGTGGGCGCACAATTCCCATATCGGCGATGCCCGCCATACCGACATGGGCACGGCCCGCGAGGAGTTGAACATCGGTCAGCTCTGCCGCGAGCGGTTTGGCGATCAGGCAGCGCTGATCGGCTTCGGCACGCATGGTGGTCATGTGGCTGCCGCAAGCGATTGGGACGGCGAAATGGAGGTGAAGCCGATCCGGCCGTCGCTCGAAGGAAGCTACGAGCGCATGATGCACGACTCAGGGGTCGAGCGCTTCCTCATCGACTTCGCACGCCACGCGCGTCTGCGCGACGGTCTCCTCAAGCCGAGGCTCGAGCGCTTCATCGGCGTGATCTACCGGCCGGACACGGAACGCTTCAGCCACTATGCCCACGCCTCGCTGCCCCGGCAGTTCGACGCCTTCGTCTGGTTCGATCAGACGGCACCGGTCGAACCGCTCGGCGCGGAACACATAAAAGCGGGCGTGCCGGATACGTTCCCGTTCGGCCTGTGACTCGTGAATTGGTGCGTTAAAGCTGCGTCGAGATGATGTTGGCGACGCTCACCTCGCCGCGCAGCACGCCGCGTTGCGTGCCGTCGGGGGCCGGCCCCTCCTCGACCACGGTGTAGAGCTTCTCGCTGCGAAACGCGCTGGCCATGTCGGTCGTCACCCCTTCCGCCGGCTTGGCGTCGATCTCGAGGAAATCGAGCTCCGCCTCGCTTGCGACGATGCGGGCATCGCCGCTCGACCTTGCCGCCACCACGACCTCGCCCTGGTAGCTGGCATTCTGCCAGTTGGGATCGTCGGGCTCGGCGAGCGGCGACAGACGGTATATCTTGAGCTCTTCGTGCATGTGCTACTCCGACTGGTCGATCGCATGCGGCGGCGGTTGCCCCGATTCGGCCGACTGGTCGAGAGGAAACATCATCCAGAGCGCCGCAATCACCACCAGGGCGACGATCACTGCTGCAGCCAGGATCTTGGACATGTGAACCTTCCGACGATTGTCGAGACCGAACCGCGAAGCCTGCGGTCTTCCGGCCTCCAATCACCAAGGCGTCGAATTGTTCCGAAGCCGCAGGGTGACGCGATCACGCGCCGTTCTGCAGGAACATTTCGGGAAATCGCCGGTTGGAGGACGCGCGAAAAGAAAGGGATATCCGATGGCTACTGCGAACGAACACCTTGTGGCTTGGCTCAGGGATGCACATGCGATGGAAGAGCAGGCGATCACGATGCTCACCAGCCAATCGAGCCGGCTGGAAAACTATCCAGAACTCAAGACCAGGATCGACCGCCACCTGCAGGAGACGAAGGACCAGGCGGCCATGCTCGAGCGCTGCCTCGAACGGCTCGACGGCGGAACCTCGAGCATCAAGGATATCAGCGGGAAGATCGTTGCCTTCGGGCAAGGCCTGAGCGGCCTCTTCGTCAGTGACGAAGTCGTCAAGGGCACGCTGGCCAGCTATACATTCGAGCATATGGAAATCGCCAGCTACAGGATTCTCATCGCCGCAGCCGAACAGGCGGGCGATCAGGAGACGAAGCGGGTCTGCGAGAGCATCCTGCAGCAGGAAATCGCGATGGCCGAGTGGCTGGCTGAGAACGCCGGTGAGATCACGCGTAGATTCCTGGAGCGAGACCAGCGGGACGTGACGGCCAAACACTGAAACCGTTCAGCCGAGAATCCTGCGGGACCTGCCGGCAGCGCCGCGCCTCCGACAAGATGCGCGGCGCTGTCGTTTCAGGCCTCCTGCTTTTCGTCTCGCGTCACTACGTCCAGCTCGGCAAGCAGCGGAAGATGATCCGAAGCGCTTCGCGCCAGCGTGCTGCCGTGTACCCTGCAGGAAGCCACTTCTATGCCTTTGCCGATCAGCACGTGATCGATGCGCAGCAGCGGCAATCGCGATGGAAAGGTCGGCCGCGGCTTGGCGCCGGTCAGCAGTTGCGCGTCGCTGAGCTGTCGGGTCAGGAGCCTGTAGGCGGTCGAACGCCCCGTGGCGTTGAGATCGCCTGCCAGGACCACGTGAGCGTCCCCCTGGGCCATTCCTCCGAGCCAGCCGGGGCCTAGAAGGGCGGTCGCCTGGCGCAGGCGCTCGGCGCCGCGCAATCCGAGATGCGTCACGATCACCTGAAGCTTGACTTCGGCGACGTCGATCTCCACCCAGAGTGCGCCTCGCGGCTCGCCGGACGAGGGGAGGGGTGCTGCCTTGATCAGCCGCATAGGCAAGGCCGTCAGAACGGCGTCTCCGTATTTCTCGTCCTCCAGGTGGAGAGCCGGATGGAACTCGGCTTCCATGTTGAGATGCGTGGCGATCATATGGGCTTGGTCTATTCCGCCGGTGCGGGCGCGGCCGACGTCGACCTCCTGCAATGCGATGACGTCGGGCTGGCACTCGGCGATGACGGCGGCGATGCGCGCGGGATCGAGCCTGCGGTCGGTGCCGAAGCAGCTGTGAACGTTGTAGGTGAGGAAACGTATCCGCTGTCGCATCGCCTTCGGAACACGCAGTACCTGCTTTTCGTTCCGGTGGGTGCGCAAGGGAGGGCCGATGTCCAGAAAAATTCTAGCGAGGCTGTTCATCGCTGCCGGTATTTGCGTGGCGGGCTGGTTGATCTATCGGACCCTCAGCCAACATAGCTTTCATGAAATCGTCGATTCGATCATGCGGATCCCGGCCCGGAATCTCTTGGTGGGCATTGGTTTCGTCTTTCTTTCCTATTTCTGCCTGACCCTCTTCGACACCCTCGCCATCCGCTATGTCGGGCGGAAGCTCGCCTATCCGCAAATCGCCATCGCCTCCTTCACCAGCCTTTCGATCGGCCACAATGTCGGCGGTGCGGCCTTGAGCAGCGGTGCCGTCCGCTACCGGTTCTACTCGCGCTGGGGGTTGAGCGCCGAAGAGGTGGCGAAGGTCATTCTCTTCTGCGGTGTCACCGTCGGCCTCGGCCTTGTCACACTGGCCGGGCTTTGTTTTCTGATCGTGCCGGCGGGTGCCGCGCGCCTTACCGGATTTTCCACGACCGGCGCTTTTCTGTTAGGCACTGCCTGCATCGCGGCCGCGGCTGGTTACGTCCTGCTCGCTTATTTTCTGCGGGGCTCGGTTCGCATCTTTCGCTGGACTTTCGAAATGCCCACGGTGGGGATTGCCGCCTTGCAGGTCGTCGTCGGAGTCGCCAACTTCCTCTGCGTCAGCGCAGCGTTGCATCAGTTGCTCAGCGCCTTCCAGGAGGTGAGTTTCATCGATACGGCCATGGCCTATGTCGGGGCCGGCGTGACCGCGATCGTCAGCCATGTCCCCGGCGGCATCGGCGTACTCGAGGCGACGATCGCATTTCTGCTTGGCGGTTCGGCGAGCCTGGGCGCTCTGATCGCCTTTCGGGCGATCTATTTCTTCCTGCCGCTGCCGCTCGGCTTGATCTCGCTTTCGGTCGCGGAGTTCGTCGCCCGTCGAGATGAGGAAAAAAGCCTGGCGAGCAAGGCGAAAAGCTGACCGATCCAGCGCCTCACGAGCTTGTGCGTGCGGTAAAAGGGTCGGATCGGCCTCTGCGGATCGACGATCTCCGTGCCCCAGACGAGGTTGGTCGCGCCGTTGTCATCGATTCCGTCGAAGGCGCGTATGCCGCGCCGGCGCGTGTTCAACCTGTCCAAGGTGGCGACGAGAGAGTTCGTTTCCCTTAGTGCCTTCTCGACGTCGTCCGCCTCGATGTCGAGATGTTCTGCGATCAGGCCGTTGCGGACAGTGGCAATGGCGGCGCGCTGTCCTTCGTCGGCGGCTTCTACGGCGACGTCGCATTCGGTGTCGAGGCTTGCCGAGCGGTGGTTGAAGTTCGACGAGCCGACGCGGAAAAAACGATCGTCGATCGCGACCACTTTGGAATGGATAATCACCTCCTGCTCGGATCCGTCGGCCGCGGGAACTACCGGGTAGGCGACCCTGAGCCTGCCGTAGCGGTCGGCCCGCTTGAGCCGCCGAACCAGGCGGTCGCGGTTTCCTCCCATGACGATGCGTTCCAGAAGCCCATGCGAGCTGCGGGTGGTGATGACCACCACTTCCGGGCCGTCAGGCTCCTGCAGCCGGTCGCAGAGCAACTGTCCAATTCTTCCCGATGCGAAATACTGGTTTTCGATGTAGATGTGACGTCGCGCACTGCGCAAGGCATCCAGGGTCAGCCGCAGCGCCTCCTGGCGGCCGCGCCTTTTGCCGGAGCCCGGCTCCGTGCGGGCGATTGCGACCGGGCAACCCTCGAGCACCGGCACCGCGCCGTTCGGCCATGCAAGCGCCCTCGCGGGCGGCGCCTCGATTTCCTCGCCCGTAGAGGCTTTCCAGCGAGATCTGCAGAGATCACCGATGGCGCGGCTCGCCTCGCCGTCGAGCGCCACCTGGATGTCATGCACCGGATCATAGGGTTTTCCGTCCGGATCACGCCGCAACTCGTTCTCGGCCGCGTGCTCCGGCGTGTCCCAACGGCGCGCCGTCAGGTCGATGCCCCCGGCAAAGGCGATGCTGTCGTCTATGCAGACGAGCTTCTGGTGATGCGACCCGCGCAGCGCCCGATGGCTCGCGAAGCGAAGTTCGATCTGCGGATGGGCCGCCCATTGCTGCTTGCGAAATAGCCTGAGCGACTTTCCCGAATAGATCGGTCCCATCGCCCAGACGAGAATGCGGATCTTCAGTTTCGGCTTTTGTGCAGCGAGGCGCTCGAGCCTGCTACCGAGCGATTCCGCTTGGGGGTCGTCGGGTCTGAGCTTGATGCGCGGATCGAAGTCCCATCCGGTGATCCAGATCTGCTCTTCCGCCTGGTCGAACGTACTGTCGAGACAAGCATAATAGGCGGCTGCGTCCACCAGGAAGGACAAATGCCGCGCGGGCGCGCTGCGCCAGACATTCTCCGCCTCCTTTATTATCGGCCGGCTTGTCCGACGCCGTCGGCCGGCCGGATTTCCGGTGAACGCGCTTTTCCAGTCCAAGCTTCCTATCCCGTGTGTGGCGACTGGAAATGAATCCCTTTCAACCGTGATTTGTTCCAGGAGCAGCATTGTTGTGGAACAAACCCTTTGCGGCCGACCCGATCAGCGGAGCTTTGCCATGGCGGAACATTTCCCGGCAGGACGAGATTAGAAGGCTCCAAGCCTTCAATCGAACCCGCCAATCACCTTACGCTGACCGGAGGAGGGGCAAATATGCCGAACGCTTCCGATATCCTCATCGAAACACTTATCGAATGGGAGGTCGACGTCGTCTTCGGCCTGCCCGGAGACGGCATCAACGGCATCATGGAGGCGCTCAGGAGGCGGCAGGATCGCATCCGGTTCGTTTCCGTGCGCCACGAGCAATCGGCCGCCTTCATGGCATGCGCCTATGCCAAATTCACCGGCAGGCTCGGCGTCTGTCTCGCTACATCGGGCCCAGGCGGCACGAATCTGCTGACCGGCCTCTACGATGCGAAGCTTGACCAGATGCCGGTGCTCGCGATCACCGGCATGCAGTATCATGACCTGATCGAGACGTTCTCCCAGCGCAACGTCGATCTCACCCGCGTCTTCGAAAACGTCGCCGTCTACAACGCTCAGGTGAACGACGCAGCCCACATGGAAAACCTCGCGAGCCTTGCCTGCCGGTCGGCGCTCTCCAAGCGCGGCGTGGCGCATCTTTCGATCGCCAATGACGTGCAGGAGCGGACGGCCGATGGCGGGCGGTCCCGCCGCAACCGGCCGGGGCACATGCCGAGCCGATATTTCGCCGGCAAGCTCTTGCCGCTCGAAAGCGATCTTTCGAGAGCGGCGGATCTCCTGAATGCGGGCAGGAAGGTGGCAATTCTTGCGGGGCGCGGCGCACTCGAGGCGAAGGAGGCTCTCCGCGAGACGGCGGAACTGCTGGGCGCGCCCGTGGCAAAGGCTCTTCTCGGCAAAGCGGTGCTGCCCGACGACGACCCGCTGACCACCGGCGGCATCGGCATACTCGGCACCGCACCGTCGCAGGAAATCATGCAGCAATGCGACACGCTGCTCATCGTCGGCTCGACCTTCCCCTATATCGAATACTATCCGAGGCCGAACACGGCAGCCGGAATCCAGATCGACCATGACCCGCAGCGCATCGGCCTGCGCTACCCCGTCGAGGTCGGGCTTGTCGGCGAGGCAGGCGAGACCCTCCGCATGCTCAATAAGCGGCTCGAACGCAAGCAGGACAGGTCGTTCCTCGAGCGGGCGCAAGAGCAGACGCGAAACTGGCGCCGGGAACTGCGGGCGATGGAAGGCGACAGAAGTTCTCCCCTTAAACCACAGGCGGCGGTCGCGGCTTTCGGCCGGCGCATTGCGAAGAACGGCATCGTCGTCACCGACTCCGGGCAGAACACCGAGCTTGCGGCCCGTCATGTCGATCTCGGAGCGGACCACATGTTCGCGGTCTCCGGCGCCCTCGCCTCGATGGCTTCGGGCCTGCCTTATGCTATCGCGGCGGGCATCGCCATGCCGGACCGCCCGGTCTATGCGATCGTCGGCGACGGCGGACTGGCGATGCAGCTCGGCGAATTTGCAACAGCCGTCGGCTACAGGATTCCTTTGAAGCTTTTGGTGATCCGAAACGACATGCTGAACCAGATCGCCTGGGAGCAGATGATGTTTCTCGGCAATCCGCAATTCGGCTGCGAGTTGCCGCCGATCGATTTCGCCGCGGCGGCGGAGGCCATGGGCGGCCGGGGCTTCACCGTCCAGTCCTTCGGCGAACTGGACGGGATCATGGATCAGGCCTTCGCCGCGGATGGGCCGGTGGTCATCCAGGCGCTGGTCGATCGCTACGAGCCGCTGATGCCGCCGAAAATGCCGGAGGATTACGCCCGTAACTTCCGTGCCGCGCTGCCGGAAACGCCCGGGCACGAGAAGATCGAGGAAAACCTCAAGAACTCCTCTGCCGGCAGGAAGGTAACCGACGAGGAGCCGCAGCCGCCGCATGAGGCGGCGCCGGACGCGAACACCGGCGAATTGCCCGGAATTCCGTAGAACGCAACCCCGCCGCCGGGAACAAAGCATGCCTTCTTTGGTTCGAACCCGAAGTATCGGCTTCGAGGACCCGAGAATGACGCATGCTATCGGCAGCAGGCGATGGGCAATCGCCGACGGCTACATCCCTTCTTCGAGCGCGAGCGACGATCCGGAGCTTGCCTCCCATGAAAGCGCCTGCATCCTGAATACCGGTGACACGCCGGCCAAGGTCGAGATCACGCTGTTCTTTTCCGACCGGGAGCCAGCAGGCCCGTACCGTCTTGCCGTTGCGGCCCGCCGGACGGTCCACCTGCGTTTCAACGATCTCGACGATCCGGAGCGCGTGCCGCGGGACACGCCCTACGCCTCGCTGATCGAATCCGACATGCCGATCGTCGTGCAGCAGACGCGGCTCGATTCCCGGCAGCCGCCCCACGCTCTGTTGAGCACAATCGCCTATTGCCAGGAGTAGCATGCCGAACAAACCGTGGAGTGCTACCTCTGAGAACCTCGGTCAGGATTTTCACAACTGGTCGGGCGGCCTGCGCTTTCGTCCTTCGCGGCTGGAGGTGCCGGGGGACGAGGAAACCGTGGCGTCGCTCGTGCGCGCAGCCGCGCGGCAGGGCCGCAGCATACGGCCGGTCGGCTCAGCCCATTCGTCGAGCGAGGTTTACGTGACCGACGACATTCTCGTCTCGCTGGCCGCTATCTGCGGCTTACGCGAACATGATGCACAACACTGTCGCGCCACGGTCGGCGCCGGCTCGCAGCTGACCGAGCTCAGCAAGGAGCTGCAGGCGGCCGGCTTGACGCTCTCCAATTTCGGCGACGTGGCGACCCAGACCGTCGGCGGTGCGATCGGAACCGGAACGCATGGGTCCGGACGGAATTTTCCAAACCTGTCGATGATGCTCGTGGGCGGCCGCCTGGTCACCGCCAGGGGTGAGATAAGGACGTTCGACGTGGAAGAGGAGCCGGACTTCGTGCGGGCTCTGCGCGTCTCCTTCGGGACGCTCGGCATTCTCACCTGGATCACTCTGAAGCTCGAGCCGTTGCACGATCTGCACCGCCAGGAATGGTGCCTTGCCTTCGAGGCCTGCATGGAGGTGTTCGACAAGCTCTCCCGCGAAAATCGGAATTTCGATTTCTACTGGTATCCCCGCTCCGACGAGGTGAAGATCCGCTGCCTCAACCCGCCCGGCGAGGAGAAGGATTACAGCGCCTTCGCGCGGCTGGCAAAGGACGAAACCGGCCCGCCGCACGAGGTCATTCCCCAGCACAGCGACCTTCCCCATCGCTTCGAGGAGATGGAATATTCCATGCCCGCCGAAGTGGGGCCGGAATGCCTCGGAAAGCTGCGCGCGCGGATCAAGGAAAGATGGCGCCGCTCGGTCGGCTGGCGTCTGCTTTATCGCTACATCAAGGCAGACGACAGCTGGCTCAGCGAGGCCTATGGGCGGGATTCCGTGAGCATATCGCTTCACCAGAATGCGACGCTCCCCTATTGGGACTTCTTTCTCGATCTCGAACCGATCATGCGCGATCACGGCG
Organism: Sinorhizobium sp. GQ132; assembly: GCF_059758575.1. Lineage (NCBI taxonomy): Bacteria > Pseudomonadati > Pseudomonadota > Alphaproteobacteria > Hyphomicrobiales > Rhizobiaceae > Sinorhizobium > Sinorhizobium sp. GQ132. Next base: position 833,630 of record NZ_JCAXDX010000001.1, read on the forward strand.
GACGGCCGCACTGGGCGAAGAAGCACAGCCTTCGCGCAGCCGAGCTCAGACCGCTTTACCCGATGTGGGATCGCTTTCTCGCGCTCCGGCAGGAAATGGACCCGGACGGGCGTTTTCTCACGCCTTATCTGCGCGGGCTTTGCGGGTGCTAGAGCGGGATGCGGAAAAGCGAAGTGCGTTTTTCCGCTCGGAATCGATCACGTTCATGTCTTCAGGTCGACCCGACCTGAGAACATCGTGACCTAGGAGGATACATGCAGGCGATCGGCAAGAGACGATGGACGATAGCCGGAGGGCATATTCCCCTTGAAAGCAACGGTCCGGAACCCGAATTCACGAGCCGCGACGAGATCGCGGTGCTCAACTGCTCGGACAGCCCGGCCAGGCTCCGCATTCATATCCATTATGCGAATCGTCCGGCTGTCGGACCTTATGAGGTGGAGGTCGCCGCAAGGCGGGTCCGCCGCGTCCGCTTCAACGACCTGATCTTTCCCGAGGCGCTGCCGCTGGACGAGGATTTCGGCGCAGTCATCGACGCGGATGTTCCCGTGGTCGTGCAATTTACCCGTCTCGACAGCGGCACAGCATCGCGCGGCGCGGTCGCGACCGCGGCCTATGCGGAGCGGAACCTTCAAGGGAGCGGACGATGAAAGAGGCGCCGTGGTTCTCGAACTCGGTCATCTATGGAATCGATGTGCGCAGATTCTCGGACGGAAATGGCGACGGGATCGGCGACTTCATAGGTCTGAAAGAGCGCGTGCCTTATCTGCACTATCTCGGCATCGACTGCGTCTGGCTCTCGCCCTTCTTCAGGTCCCCCTTCGCCGATAACGGCTACGACGTCAGCGACTACTATTCCATCGATCCCGTTCTCGGAACGCTGAACGACTTCCTGGATTTCCTGCACGCCGCCGGCGAACAGGGCATTCGCGTCGTCATCGATCTCGTCGCCAACCACACTTCCAGTGAGCATCCCTGGTTCCAGGCGGCGCGACGCGACGCGAGGTGCCGTTTTCGCGACTATTACGTCTGGTCGGAAAGTCCGCCGCCGGTCGCTCCGGATAACGAGACCGCGTTTCCCGGCGAGGAAAGCAGCGTCTGGACGTTTGACGATGTCGCCCAGGCCTATTACTTCCACAAGTTCCGCCATTTCCAGCCGGACCTGAACATCGCCAACCCGGCGGTGCGCGACGAGTTGCTGCGGGTGGTGGACTACTGGCTGACATTGGGCGTCGACGGATTTCGGGTGGATGCCGCGCCATTCGTGATCGGCGAAACCGGCATAGAACACGCTGACCCCAGAGACCCCCAGGGCTTTCTCAGGGAAATGCGCGCGCTGATCGACGGCCGGCGCCCGGACGGTCTTTTGCTCGGCGAAGCTGACCTGGCGCCGGAAGAGCTGCGCTCCTATTTCGGCGAGGGAAAGCTCGACCTCCTGTTCAACTTCGTGCTGTGCGGGGCCTTCGCCGCGAGCCTCGCGCGGCAGAAGGCCGACCTCATCGGCCAGGCGCTTTCGATCATGCCGGAGCCGCCTCCCCATTGCGGCTGGGCGAACTTCCTGCGCAATCTCGACGAACTGAACCTCGATCGCCTGCCGGAAGACATTCGGGAAGAAACCTTTGCGGTCTTCGCCCCGGATGAACAGATGCGGATCTACGGACGCGGCATCAGGCGCCGCCTTGCGCCTATGCTGGACGGAAACCGGGCGAGAATGGAACTCGCCTTCAGTCTGCTTTTGTCTTCGCCGGGCGTGCCGCTCGTTCTCTACGGCGACGAGATCGGTCTCGGCGAGGACCTTTCACGTCCCGGCCGCGAGCCGGTTCGCGTGCCCATGCAGTGGAATGCGGGTACCAATGCAGGCTTCTCCACGGCCCAGCGCGGCAAACTCGTCCAGCCGCCGGTGACAGATGGCCCATTCTCCTTCAAGCGGGTCAATGTCGAAGCTCAGCGTGACGATCCGGGGTCGCTTCTGAACCGCGTGCGGGCGATGATCCTGGCGCGGCGCCGGCACGAGCTCTTCAACCGGGGACGCCCGGTCATGCTGCACACCGGAGACCCGGCGCTGTTCGCAGTGGCCTATTCCGACGGCACCGAATTGTTCGTCGTGTTGCACAATCTTTCGGACGCCAAGCGGCGGGCGGAGCTCGAACTGCCCGGCGCAATCGACGCCAGGCTCAATGATATTCTCGGCGAACGTGAGGTTGAGCTTTCCGGGCAGCGTCTGGCGATAGGGCTGGGTCCCTTCGGCTACGTGTGGCTTCATTCGGGAAGGAAGGATTGAGATGGCGAGGATCGGCTATCACGCATCGCATGAGCAGTTCACCCCGCTCGACCTGCTGAACTGGGCGCGGGCGGCAGAACAGGCAGGCTTCGATTGCACCATGTCGTCCGACCATCTGGCGCCCTGGAGCGAACGCCAGGGGCAAAGCGGCTTTGCCTGGGCGTGGCTCGGCGCCGCCCTCCAGGCAACCGAGCGGAGCTTCGGTCTCGTCACGGTACCTTGCGGCTGGCGCTATCACCCGGCGATAACGGCCCAGGCCGCCGCAACCCTTGCGCAGATGTTTCCGCGCCGCCTTGCCTGGCTTGCGCTCGGCACTGGCGAGGCGCTGAACGAGCATGTCGTCGGCGGAGCCTGGCCGGGAAAGGCGGAACGAAACGCCAGGCTGCGCGAGGCGGTTGACGTTATACGCGAGCTTTTTGCCGGCCGAACGGTGACGAGGGACGCGCCCATTGCCGTCTCCGAGGCCCGGCTTTACACGCTTCCCGAATGTCCGCCTGCGCTGATTGCCGCGGCGTTGACGCCGGAAACGGCGGAAGGTGCCGGCGAATGGGCGGACGGTCTCATAACGGTCAATCAGTCGCCGGAAAAGCTCGCGGCGATAGCCGACGCGTTCAAGCGCGGCGGCGGCGACGGCAAGCCACTCTGCCTTCAGGTTCATGTCTCCTATGCCCGAAGCGACGAGGAGGCGCGACGGAACGCCTTCGACCAGTGGCGGAGCAATGCGCTCAGCGCCTTTCAATCGGAAACCCTGAGGACGCCGGGCGACATAGAAACGGCGACGAGCGGCGTCCGCCCGGAGGACCTCGACGCCTATGTCCGGATTTCTTCCGATCCGGGGCGGCACCTTGCCTGGATCGAAGAGGATGTCGCGGCAGGCTTCGACGAAATCTATCTCCACAATGTCGGGCGCAATCAGCTCGAATTCATCGAGGTCTTCGGGGGCACGGTGCTGCCGCGCGTGCGCGCTTCCTGATCGGCAACCGAGTAAGCGACGACAGCCACCTCGCCGGTTTCCACCTTGACGTCCGGTGCATTATCTTCCCCATGCCGGCAGGACCGGGGGCAAGAGGGGTTGCGGCTTGTACGAATATTGTATCATCGGAGGCGGCATCGTCGGCCTTGCGACCGCTATGGCGCTGCAGGAACGGGTGCCGGGCGCCAACATCGTGCTTCTGGAAAAGGAGAGGGAGCTTGCGCGCCATCAGACGGGCCACAACAGCGGCGTGATTCACGCCGGAATTTACTATGCACCGGGGTCCCTGAAAGCGAAGCTGTGCCGTGAAGGAGCGGAGGCGACCAAAGAGTTCTGCACCGGGAACGGCATATCGTTCGAAACCTGCGGCAAATTGCTGGTCGCGACGAACGCTGCCGAGATCGAGCGCATGGAGAGCCTGGAAGAAAGAGCACAGCAGAATGGGATCGAATACTCTCGCCTGTCGAAGTCGCAGCTGCGATCGGACGAGCCTAACATCGCCGGCCTCGGTGCGCTTCTCGTCCATACGACGGGGATTGTCGATTATTCGGCCGTTTGCCGGGCGATGGCCGAGCGCATCGAAACCCGGGGCGGCGACATCCGGCGCGGGATCGAGGCCACTGCCATTGCCGAAGAGGATGGCGGCGTGCGGATCGCAAGTGCATCCGGCCGCATCGAAGCGCGCAAGCTGATCGCCTGCGCCGGCCTGCAGTCCGACCGCATCGCCTTGATGGCCGGGCTCAGCATTGACCACCGCATCGTTCCGTTCCGGGGCGAATATTACGTGTTGCCGCCGTCGAAGGCCGGCGTGACCCGGCGCCTCATCTACCCCATTCCCGACCCGAACCTTCCTTTCCTGGGAATTCACCTGACCCGGACGATCGGCGGAGGCATGACCGTCGGCCCCAATGCGGTGCTGGGCTTTGCCCGAGAGGGCTACCCAAAGGGCAGCTTCAAAGCGGCCGATGTAGCGAACATGGCGGCGTTTCCCGGCTTCTGGAAAATGGCGGCGAAGAATTGGCGTTCAGCGATCGCGGAATTCGCCAATTCGGCATCGCGGTTCCGCTATCTGCGGGAGTGCCGCAAATACTGCCCCTCGCTCACGATAGACGATCTCGCGGTCCCGCAGGCGGGCATCCGGGCGCAGGCGGTCATGGCCGACGGCAGCCTCGTCCATGACTTCCTCTTCAAACAGACCGAAAGGATGCTCCACGTCTGCAACGCGCCATCGCCGGCTGCTACCTCCGCAATTCCGATCGGCCGCATGATCGTGGATCGCCTGCTCGAGGGGGGGCCTCCCACGGCGGAACGACAACTTCATCGGTAGTGCATCGAGCCGCCGCTTCCTTTACTTTCGGACCTGTCATGCGCACACTCTGCCGGAGGAGCAAGCGCGGTCCGTTGGGAGGCGGCGATGGTTTCACATTCCGAGCATATCCGCGAAATCGAACGCGTCAGCCGTGGTCTTCCCGTGCGCCGCGACGAGACGGTCGTGAAATCGTGGCTGCGCTGCCTGGAGCATCACCGGCTCGATCCGGCGCAGAGTTGTGAAGCCTATATCGTCCCGGAAACGCGACTTAGGGAACACCGCCAGCAATCGGAGGATCTGATCGCCATCGCCCGTTCGGGGCTCGAAAACCTGTTCCGCCAGGTGGCGGGGCAGAACTACGTGCTGCTGCTTTCCGACCGCGAAGGCGTGACGGTCGAGTTCCTCGGCGATCCCCTCTTCGGCAACAGCCTGCGCAAGGCGGGGCTCTATTTGGGTTCGGAGTGGTCCGAATGGCGCGCCGGGACCTGTGCGGTGGGCGCGTGCCTGGAAACGGGAGAGGCGCTGACGATCCACCAGACCGACCATTTCGACAACACCCACACGCCGCTCTCCTGCACGGCCGCGCCGATCTACGACATCCAGGGCGAACTCTCCGCCGTCCTCGACATCTCGCTTCTGAGTTCGCCAATCCTAAAGGCGAGCCAGAATCTTGCACTGCATCTGGTGACGGCGACCGTAAGGCGCATCGAGCTTGCCAATCTCATGGCGCAGGCGCGCAACCAATGGGTCCTGCGGTTCTCGCGCTCTCCCGAATTCCTCGACGTCGATCCGGAGGCGGCGATCTCGATCGACGATCTTGGCCGGATCGCCGGCATGACCCATGCTGGGGCGAAAATCCTAGCGCGCTCGACGGGCCTCGACTGGCGCGATCCACGGCAACTGATCGGCGAGCCGGTGTCGCGCTTCTTGGACATCGAGATCGATGATCTGTCCGACCTTACCCGCCGGCGTCCGACCCAGGAGCGGCTCGTCTTTGCCCGGGACGGAAATGCGCTCTTCGCCCATGCGATCGAGCCGCACTCGAAGGTCCGCGCACCGCTCGCTTCGCACGAACAGATTCCACCGGCCTTGCGGCGGCTCGGCGGCGAAGCGCCCGTGATCGCGGCGCTCCAGGCAAAGGCGGCAAAGCTTGCACGGACGCGATTGCCGATCCTCATTCAGGGCGAGACCGGGACGGGCAAGGAACATCTCGCGCGCGCCATCCACGAGGGCAGCGGTCTCAAGGGCCAGTTCGTCGCCATCAATTGTGCCGCGATTCCGGAGCAGCTGATCGAAAGCGAGCTTTTCGGCTACTTGCCGGGAGCTTTCACCGGTGCTTCGGCCAAGGGCCGCAAGGGCCTGATCGAGCAGGCGGACGGCGGAACGCTCTTCCTCGACGAAATCGGCGACATGCCGCTTTCCCTGCAAAGCCGGCTGTTGCGCGTGCTTGCCGAAGGCGAGGTGCTGCCGGTGGGCGGGACGGCGCCGCGGAAGGTGCGTATCCGGGTTGTCTCGGCGTCGCATCGGTCGCTGAAGACGCTCGTCTCGCAAGGAGCATTCCGCGAGGATCTGTATTACCGGCTCAATGCCGCTACCCTCTCGCTCCCGGCCCTCAGGGACAGACCGGACTTCGACTGGGTGCTGGAGCGGCTCCTGAAGCGGCACAGTGACGGCGAATTGATATTGTCCGCGGCGGCCCTGGCTGCGCTCAAGGCTCATGATTGGCCGGGAAACATCCGCGAACTCGACAACGTCATCGCCGTCGCCGCGGCACTTGCCGAGAACGGCGTCGTGGAGCCCGGCGACCTGCCGGACCACCTCCTGGCGAATGCGGACACTGTCGGCGGAAGCGAGGCGAGCGCTGCCTTGAGCCTGACGCTCGCCGCTTGCGACTGGAACATTTCCGAGGCTGCCCGCCGGCTGGGGCTCGATCGCTCGACGGTGCACCGGCAGATCAAGCGCTACCGCCTCAAGCCACACCGCCATTGAGGCGCGGCGCCCCCTGCAGCCGGGATACCCCCAGGCCTGCCGGCCAGAGGCGGTTACACCTTACCGCCAGTCCTCGACGCGTAAATCCGTTGGGACGCGTAATCCCGGTGGCTGCCGTTCAACAGGCGCGGCGCCACACATGTTGCAGCCGCGTCGCTTCATGCGACACCTCCATGCTCTCTGCTCCTTGAAAATACGTGGTTTTCTGCCCTGGCACGGTCATTGCAGAAGGTGGTTCGACGATTGGCGTCTGCGGGCGGTTGAGGAGCCGCCCGTGTGTTATCCAAGCGAAGAGGAGGATACCCATGCTTGAAGAAAGTCCCGGCACCCGCATCGATACCGCGCTTGCCAAACTCGGAAAAGCCCTCGAGCAGGGCGACATCGATACGGCCGTCAATCTGTTTCAAGCCGACTGCTATTGGCGCGACCTCGTTGCCTTCACCTGGAATCTCAAAACGATGGAGGGGCAGGACCAGATCCGCGACATGCTGACGACGCAGCTCGCGGCGATCAAGCCGGCGCGCCTGCGCCAGGACGAGAACGAACCGGCAAGCGCCGGCGACGGCGTCACCGAAGGGTGGTTCGAGTTCGAGACCGAGGTGGCGCGCGGCCACGGCCATATCCGCCTCAAGAACGGACTGATCTGGACGCTCCTGACGACGATGACGGAGCTCAAGGGGCACGAGGAGCCGAAGGGGCTCAGGCGGCCGCTCGGCGCCGAACACGGTCATGACCCGAACCGCAGGACCTGGAAGGAAAAGCGCGAAGCGGAAGCAGCCGACCTTGGCTACACGATGCAGCCCTATGCCGTCATCATCGGCGGCGGCCAGGGCGGGATCGCGCTCGGCGCGCGCTTGCGGCAGCTCGGCGTGCCGACGATCATCATCGAGAAGAACGAACGACCGGGCGACAGCTGGCGCAAGCGCTACAAGTCGCTCTGCCTGCACGATCCGGTCTGGTACGACCATCTGCCCTATATCCCCTTCCCCGAAAACTGGCCGGTCTTTGCGCCGAAGGACAAGATCGGCGACTGGCTGGAGATGTATACCAGGGTGATGGAACTCAATTATTGGAGTTCCACAACCTGCAAGTCGGCCCGATACGACGAAGCGACCAAGGAATGGACGGTGGTCGTCGAGCGCAATGGCGAGGAGGTCGTCCTCAGGCCGAAGCAGCTCGTTCTCGCAACCGGCATGTCCGGCAAGCCGAACGTGCCGAAGCTCGAAGGCCAGGACATATTCAAGGGCGAGCAGCAACATTCGTCGCAGCATCCCGGTCCGGACGCCTATCGCGGCAAGAAGGTGGTCGTCATCGGCTCCAACAATTCCGCGCATGATATCTGCGCCGCACTTTGGGAGGGCGGCGCCGATGTGACCATGGTGCAGCGATCGTCGACCCACATCGTCAGATCGGACACGCTGATGGAGATCGGGCTCGGCGATCTTTATTCCGAGCGGGCGCTTGCCGCGGGCGTGACGACGCGCAAGGCCGACCTGATCTTCGCTTCGCTGCCCTACCGAATCATGCACGAGTTCCAGATTCCGCTTTACGAGAAAATGCGCGAGCGGGACGCCAGGTTCTATGCCGATCTCGAAAAGGCTGGCTTCATGCTCGACTGGGGCGCTGACGGCTCCGGCCTGTTCATGAAATATCTGCGCCGAGGCTCCGGCTATTATATCGACGTCGGCGCCTGCGACCTCGTCATCGACGGCAGCATCAAACTGAAGTCCGGTTCCGACGTCAGCCACCTGACCGAGGATGCCGTGGTGCTGAAGGACGGCACCGTGCTCCCGGCCGAACTCGTCGTCTACGCCACAGGCTACGGTTCGATGAACGGCTGGGCAGCGGACCTCATCTCGAAGGAGGTCGCCGACAAGGTCGGCAAGGTGTGGGGCCTCGGCTCCGATACGCCGAAAGACCCGGGTCCATGGGAGGGCGAGCAGCGCAACATGTGGAAGCCGACGCAGCAGGAGGCGCTCTGGTTCCACGGTGGCAACCTGCATCAGTCGCGGCATTATTCGCAATATCTTTCGCTGCAGTTGAAAGCGCGCTGCGAAGGCATATCGACGCCGGTCTATGGCCTTCAGGAACGGCACCATCTATCCTGATCGGCAGTGCCAGCCGGAGAAGTCCGGCTGGCATCCGACGGCCCGGTGGGCGGGCCGGATCCTGATTGGAACCCGAGCGCACTGAATAGGCGGATCAAGTGCTCCCCGGAAAAATCCGCAGGAGCGTATCTCTCTGCTCCCAGACCATCACTGCTCCGCTCAGCGCCATGAAGCCGATCACGATTGCGCGGAAATTCAGCTCGCTTATGTTCGCCAGCACGCGCTTGGCGAGCCAGTTGGACAGAAGCGCTCCCAGCCCGGCGGCGATGCCGAACATGAGCAGCTTGCCTGTCAATGCTCCGAACGCCGTATAGGTGCCGATCTTGGCGAGATGCATGGGTAGGGAGATTGCTGTTTTGGTCCCCACCATCTTTTCCTTGGTGATGCCGGCATTGAGATAGAGCGTGTTGAGGATCGGCCCCATGGCTCCGATCAGGCCGGACAGAAATCCGACGATCAATTGTGCCGGGAAAAACCACCAGGTTGCAGCCGCGAAGGCCCTTTCCCGCCGGCCGAAGCCGTACTGGAATATTGTCGAGATCAGGAACAGACCGACGACGATCTGAAGCCACTCCGCCGAGGTGTTGGAGAAGGCGGCGGCGCCGAGGACGCCGCCGAGGGCCGCGCCGGGGAGACCCCAGGCGACGACGCGCCATTCTATATCCCGGAAAAACACCAGGATGCGCCCGCCTCCCGTAATGACGGTGGCGACCGCGGCCACGGGAGCGACGGCCTGGGCACCGGCGATGTAGCCGATGAGCGGCACGAGAAGCATGGCTCCGCCTCCGCCGCCGATCGTCGAAACGATCCAGGCGATGAAACCCGAGGCGGCGAGGAGCAGATAATCCATCATGTCGAACATGCCCTCAGGCGAGCCGGATCAGACAAGGAGATCCGCGGGACCGTCGTCTGCGATCCTATCGATGAGGTGGCCGCGCGCGGCTCCCGGCATTTTAGCCGAGTTCTATGTAGTCCGGATAACGCGCCGCAATGTCGTCGATCATCGACAATGTACCGGAGAGGTGGATCTTCATCGCCTGCGCTGCCTCGACCGGCGCACCCTTTTCGATGCTTTCGATGATCATGTCGTGGGTGTCCACCACACGTTTGGTGCCGACATTGACGAGATTGAGACGCCGCAGACGATCAATATGGCCGCTGTGGCGGCGGATGATCGGCCAGATATGCTCCAGCCCCGCTTCCTCGAAGATGATGAAGTGGAACGCACGGTCGGCCGCGAGAAACTCCGCATGTTCCTTGGAGGCGAGGGCTTTCAGCCTGGTGTTCGCCGCTCGCAGCCGGTCTGCGATCTGCCGCCTGCCGGGCTTTTCCGCCAGATTGAAGACGGCTTCCTGCTCGACGGCGCGGCGCATGAGGTGGGTCTGGCGTGCCAGATTGATATCGATTTTCGACACCAGCGTCGCATATTGCGGATAGACGGTGACGAGGCCTTCCTCCTCCAGGCGCATCAGCGCGTCACGCACCGGTGTCTGGCTGAGACCGAACTGTTTCTGCAACTCGACGCGCGAGAGCGCCGTGCCGGGGGCGAGGTCGAGTGCGAGGATCCTCTCGCGAAGATATTCCACGATTTGCGGCGCGATCTGCCGGGTGCGGTCAAGGCCGCTGCGGTGTTTGGCAGCCGGAGCTTCCGATATCAAAAATCTAATCCTCCAGGACGGTTCCAGATCCTGTAATAATGCATTAATGTGTTAGTGTGAAGTGGATCTCGCCGGCCGGCCCGGCAGGACAGGAAGGATCGCCGTGCCCGCGAAGTCGCCCATCCTCGAAAGCCTAGCCGAAACCCGCCCGTCGAGCTATGCCGATCAGGTCTACGGGCGCATCCTGCACGACATATTGAACGGCATCTTTCAACCGGGCGCGCGGCTGCCGACGGAGAACGAACTTGCCGAACGCTTCGGCGTCTCGCGCCCGGTCGTCCGCGAGGCGCTTGCGCGCCTGCGGGTCGACGGCCTCGTGGAAGCGCGGCGCGGCAGCGGCACCTATGTCTTGAGCAGGCCCTCGCAAGATCTGCCGAACCTGGCCGACCTGGAGGACATTTCGCGCTTCCTGCGCTATCAGGAGCTTCGCTTCTACGTGGAAGGCCAGGCGGCAGCACTGGCAGCGGAGCGGCGTACGGAAAAGCAGCTTGCCGCCATCCTCGAAGCCCATGAGGCCTTCGCCCATGAGGTGGGCCGCGGGGCTTTCCTTCCCGAAAGCGACCGGCGTTTCCATCTTGCGATCTGCGAGGGAACAGGAAACGAGTTTTTCGCCAAGGCGTTGGAAGGTTCGGAGGTTTCGCTGACCAGCTTCATGAATGTCTCGCTTGCTCTCACCCGGTCCGGATCGCAGGCACGCGCCCGTCGGGTCATTGCCGAACATGCCGAGATAGTCGAAGCGATCCGCACGAAAGATTCCGTATGGGCACGGGTGGCGATGGAAACGCACATCATCAAGGCGCGCCGAAGGATGACGGACGGAACGATCGACTCCTGATAGGTAAATATATTTTACAAATCATCGGGCATGTTGTAATGAAAACCGACTTATGGAGGAGGTTCTCATGCAAACTCGACTTGACGCCCGTGATTACGCAGCTTCCGTGGTGGCGGTCCCGCCCATCGCGTTGAATGCGGACCTGACGGTGAATGCCGACGCCAACGTGGCGATCATTCGCCATATCGAGGCAGGCGGGGTGCGTATTCTCCTCTATGGCGGAAATGCCAACCTTTATCATTTCGGCCTGGACGACTATCGCGCGGGCATGGAGGCGGTGATTGCGGGCGCTGCACCGCAGACCGCTCTCGTCACGTCGATCGGTCCGGACTTCGGCAAGGCCCTGGCGCAGGTGCCGATCGCCCGCGATCTGGGTTTCAAGAACGTGATGCTGCTCCCGACGCAGTTTCCGGCAGATTCCGCCGGTGTCGCCAATGGCGTGCGCCGCCTCGCGGCGGTCCTTGGCCATGGCCTGGTGCTCTATCTGAAGCGGGAGAATTATGTCGATCCGGACGAGCTTGCCCGCCTCGTCTCCGAAGGCGCGGTCGATTTCGTCAAATATGCGGTGGAGCGGGCCGATCCGGCGCAGGACGCTTATCTCGACGCCGTCATGGCGGCGATCGGGAAAGACCGGATGGCGAGTGGCATGGGCGAAACGCCGATCCACGACCATCTCGGCCGCCGCGCAATGACGACCTATACTTCGGGCGCGGTCTGCATTGCCCCTTCGGCCGCGATGGAACTCCTTACGCTCTACAAGGCCGGGCGCGGAGCCGAGGCGTTGGAGCTCAGCCGGCCGTTTCTGGAGTTCGAGAGAGTTCGCACAGACCTTGGCGGTTTGCAGGTGCTTCATGACGGCATGCGGCTGGCAGGGATCGCCGACACGGGCCCGCTGATGCCGATGATCTCCAATCTGAGCGCTGCGAAGCTTGGCCCCGTCGGCGTAGCGGTGGAGAGCTTGAAGCAGGCTGAAGCCGCCTGCCTGAGGCGCTCCGGAAAGGCAGCCGCGACCGCTTCAGCCTGAGTTGACACTTTCGTGTGGACACACTAATACATTAGTGCGCTAGTGCGGATGCGGTGCCGGAGGACTACGAGGCCGAAAACGGCCCGCCGCAACGTCCTGGTCTTTATCGAGGAGGAGAAAGAAATGACCATCCGCTATTGTACCCGCGCCGTGGCGCTTTTGACCGCGACGCTCTTCTCGGGCGTCGCGATGGCGGCCGAAGGCGAGGTTAAGATCGTGTTGCCGGAGCAGCCGGCCAATCTCGATCCCTGTCGCTCCATCAGGTCGGATATCGGCCGCATCATCAATTCAAACATTACCGAGACCCTGACTGTCATCGACACGGAGAAGGGCACCGTCGGCCCCTGGCTAGCGGAAAAATGGGAGCAGGTGGACGATCTGACCTGGCGTGTGCATCTCAAGAGCGGCGTCAAGTTTCAGGACGGCGCGGCATTCGACGCCGAAGCGGTGGTCAAGTCCATCAATCGCCTGATGAACCCCGACCTCACCTGCGACAGCCGCTCGAAATTCGGCGACGTCAAACTGACGCCGAAGGCGATCGATGCGCAGACGGTGGAGATCTCCTCCGACAGCCCGGTGCCGATCATGCCGACGCTGCTCGGCACCGTGCAGATCGTCTCCCCCAACATGCCGTTCGACGAGGAAAGCAACGATCCCGTGGGCACGGGACCCTATGTCGTCGAAAGCAAGTCCAACGAGCAGATCGTCCTGAAGCGTCACGATGCCTACTGGGGCGCCAAGCCGGACGTCACGCGCGCGACCTATGTCTGGCGCAGCGAGTCGGCCATCCGGGCGGCCATGGTCGAATCCGGCGAAGCGGACATGACCCCATCCATCGCCGTGCAGGACGCGACCAATGCCGAGTCGGACTTTGCCTATCTGAACTCAGAGACGACGCGCATGCGCATCGATGCGCAGATTCCGCCGCTCGACGATGTCCGCATCCGCAAGGCGCTGAACATGGCCATCGACTGGGACGGCATGGGCGAAGCGCTGTTCGGCAAGGACGTTCTGCGGGCTTCGCAAATGGTCGTCCCGGGCGTTCGCGGTCATAACCCCGATATCAAGCCATGGACCTACAATCCCGAAGAGGCGATGAAGCTGGTCGAGCAAGCCAAGGCCGAGGGTGCTCCGGTCGACAAGGAGATCGTGCTGATCGGGCGCAACGGTTTCTTCCCGAACTCGGCCGAAAGCCTCGAAGCGATGCGGTCCATGTGGCAGGAGATCGGGCTCAACGTCTCCATACGCCAGCTCGAAGCGGCCGACTGGGTGCGCTATCTCGACAAGCCCTTCCCGGAGGGACGCGGGCCGACGCTCTTCCAGCAGCAGCACGACAACAACACGGGCGACGCCGGGTTTACCGCTCCGGTCATGTATCTGAGCGAGGGACAATATTCGACGATCGCCGATCCCGACCTCGACGTCGTGCTGAAAAAGGCGATGGCCGCGACCGGCGACGAGCGTGAAAAGCTGTTTCAGGAGGTCTTCGCGAAGGTGCACGACGAGATCGTCGCAGACGTGCCGATGTACCACATGATCGGCTATGTCCGTGTCGGCTCGCGCCTCGACTGGAAGCCGGACCTCAAGACGAACAGCGAAATCGCGCTCTCCGAGATCCATTTCAAGGACTGACCAACCCGACCTGCCGCCGCGGCGTGTCTCACGTCGCGGCGCCCTCCTTGATTACGGTGGAAAGGAAACGCCGTGTTCGCTTTCATTCTCAGACGCGCCGGCCAGAGCCTGATCGCGGTCATCGGACTTCTGGTGCTCGTCTTCTTCCTCTCGAGGCTTACCGGCGATCCGGCCTATCTCTATCTGCCGCTCGATTCTTCCGAAGCGCAGCGTCAGGCCTTCTCGGAAGCGCACGGCTTCAACGATCCCCTGGTCGTGCAATTCGGCCGGTACCTGGTCGATCTCGCGCGCTTCGATTTCGGGGACGCGCTGAGCCGCAACCGGCCGGCCATGGAAGTAGCGCTCGAGGCCTTTCCGCAAACGCTGAAGCTCGCCGTGATCGCGATCGTTCTTTCTCTCTGTCTCGCCGTCGTGATCGGGTCGCTTGCCGCGGCACGCCCGAACAGCCTGTTCGACAAGATCGCGAGCACCGCGTCGCTGGCGGGCGCCAGCGCCCCGGATTTCTGGGTTGCGATCGTGGCGATCCTTGTCTTCTCCGTCGGACTGGGCCTGCTTCCGACCTCCGGGACGGGAACGGCGCTGCATTGGATCATGCCGATCTTCGTGCTGACCCTCAGACCCTTCGGCCTGCTGGTCCAGGTCGTTCGCGGCACGATGATGGGTGCGCTTGCCTCGCCCTATGTGAAGACCGCGCGGGCCAAGGGCGTGAACCGGTCCCGGATCGTCTTCCGGCACGCCCTGCGCAACTCGCTCCTCCCGGTCATCACCGTCGCCGGCGACCTTGCTGCAAGCCTCGTCAACGGCGCCGTCGTCGTGGAAACCATCTTCGGCTGGCCGGGCATCGGCAAGCTCATGATCGACGCGATCGTACGGCGCGACTTCGCGCTCATCCAGGCGACGGTGCTGGTGACGGCGATTGCCATCTTCGTCCTGAACATCGCGATAGACCTCGTCTATGCGCGGCTCGATCCCCGCATAAGGTTTGAAACGAGATGAGTGCGACGGCCATGACGACTTCCGCCGATACCCCCGAGACGAAAGTCTCGCGTTTTCAGATACTGCGTCTCGTCAGCCGGGACTGGCTGGCGCTTGCCGCCGTGATCTTCCTGCTGGTCGTGGTCGCATGCGCCGTTTTCGGGCCGTGGCTGATGGGCGACCTCATCGACAAACCGAATTTCCGCGCACGAAACATGGCGCCGTTCAGCCTGTCTCAGGGTTGGACCTATGTGCT
Source organism: Sinorhizobium sp. GQ132 (assembly GCF_059758575.1). Lineage (NCBI taxonomy): Bacteria > Pseudomonadati > Pseudomonadota > Alphaproteobacteria > Hyphomicrobiales > Rhizobiaceae > Sinorhizobium > Sinorhizobium sp. GQ132. The sequence continues at coordinate 848,670 of NZ_JCAXDX010000001.1, forward strand.
CGGCGCCGACACGCTCGGCCGCAGCCTTCTCGCGCGCCTCGTGGTGGGTGCGCAGAACACGATCGGCATTGCGTTCTTTGCGGTGCTCTGCTCGGTCGTCATCGGCGGCATGCTCGGCTTGATTGCCGGTTATTCGCGAGGCGCCGCCGGCACGATGATCATGCGCGGTGCTGACATCGTGATGAGCTTTCCTTCGCTGCTGCTGGCGCTGATCGTCCTCTTCAGCCTGGGCCCTTCCGTCACCAACCTCATTCTGGTGCTGGCGATCACCCGCGTGCCGATCTATCTGCGCACCACGCGTGCGGAAGTGCTCGAGGTGAGAGAGCGGATGTTCGTCAGCGCCGCCGTCGCGCTCGGCGCCAACCACACGCGCATCCTTTTCCGTCACATCGCCCCGATCGTGCTGCCGACGCTGGTCACGATCGGAGCCATCGACTTCGCAACCGTCGTTCTTGCCGAGTCGTCGCTGAGCTTCCTCGGCCTCGGCATCCAGGCGCCTGAATTCACCTGGGGTGCCATGGTCGCGACCGGCCGCGGCTATCTCTCGACCGCCTGGTGGATCGCCTTCTGGCCGGGCCTGGCGATCCTGTTGACGACGCTTTCGCTCAATATCCTGTCGAGCTGGTGGCGCACCTATGCCGATCCCCAGCAGCGGTGGCGGATCGAACTCGCCCGCTCGAAGAAGGGCATTCCGGAGAAACGCAAATGACCGGCCCACACCTCCTCGAGGTCAAGGATCTGACCGTGGATTTCCTGTCGCTCGGAGGTGCCTTCCGTGCGACGAGCGGGGTCAGCTTTCATGTCGACGCCGGCGAGACGCTCGTGATCCTGGGCGAGTCCGGCTCCGGCAAGTCGGTCAGCGCCAGTGCGATCATGGGGCTCATCGACACGCCTCCGGGCGATATCTGCGCGGGTTCGGTCGCCTATCGCGGGCGCGATCTCTCCTCGTTTTCGGAGGGTGAGCGGCGGGACCTCAACGGCCGCAGGATCGCGATGATCTTCCAGGACCCGCTCTCCCATCTGAACCCCGTCTATACGATCGGCTGGCAGCTGGAGGAGGTGTTCAGTGTCCACGGCGTTGCGACCGGTGCCGAGGCCCGGCAAAGGGCGGTCGACATATTGAGGCGCGTGGGCATCCCGGAGCCGGAGAAGCGCATCGACCAGTATCCGCACCAGTTTTCCGGCGGCCAGCGCCAGCGCATCATGATCGGCATGGCGATCGCGCTCAAGCCGGAAATCCTGATTGCCGACGAGCCGACGACGGCACTCGACGTGAGCGTGCAGGCGCAGATCCTCGAGCTTCTGAAGAAGCTGCAGGCCGAAGAGGGCCTTGCCATCATCATGATCACACATGACCTCGAGGTCGCCGCCAATATGGCCGACCGGGTGATCGTCATGAAGGCCGGCCGCATCGTGGAGGAGGGCGAAGCCCGCGCCGTCTTCGAAAATCCCGCCCACAGCTACACGCGGACGCTGATCAATGCCCTCCCGCATGCCGACGATGGAGCGCCGGCGAGGCCGCCGCGGCCGGCTGGGAAACCGATCCTGGAAGTGAAGAACATCGACAAGTTCTACACGCTCTCGTCCGGGCTTTTTGCGAAGCCGGCGCGCTTGCATGCAGTCAAGAACCTGAGCTTCGACGTCGCAGCCGGCGAGACGATCGGGATCGTCGGCGAGAGCGGCTCCGGCAAATCGACCGTCGCGCGCGTGCTTCTGGGCCTGAACGAGGCTTCCGGCGGCCAGGCGCTGTTTCACGGACGCGACGTGCTGAAGATGGACCGCAAGCAACTGCTGGCCTTCCGCCGGAAGGTGCAGATGGTGTTCCAGGACCCCTACAGTTCGATGAACCCGCGCATGACGGTGTTCGACATCGTCTCGGAGCCGTGGCGCATCCACAAGGACATTCTGGAGAAGGCGCGCTGGCGCGACCGGGTCACCGAATTGCTGGGGCTCGTCGGCTTAAATCCAGAGCACGCCAAACGCTATCCGCACCAGTTCTCAGGGGGCCAGCGGCAGCGCATCGCCATTGCCCGAGCGCTTGCCTGCGATCCGGAACTCGTCGTCTGCGACGAAGCCGTCTCGGCGCTCGACGTCTCGGTGCAGGTGCAGGTCATCGACCTTCTGGCGGAATTGCGTGACCGGCTGGGCCTTGCCTACATCTTCATAACCCATGATCTGCCGATCGTTCGTCACTTTGCCGATCGCATCATCGTCATGAAGAGCGGCGAGATCGTCGAGCACGCGACGACGGAAGAGATCTTCCGCAACCCGCAACATGCCTATACGCGTCAGCTCATCAATGCGACTCCGAAGCCGAAGTGGCAGACAGCCGCCGACGCGGCATGAAGAAGATCGCCCTGCCTGCGGCCGTCGCCGGAGCCCTGCTGATGGGGGCAAATTCCCTGGTCGCGGCGATGGACGGCGTCATCGTGCGCTTCGTGGCCGGGGAGGTCCACCCGATCGGCATCGTCTTCTTCCGTAACCTTGCCAGCCTCATCGCGCTCTATCTGATGCTGTGCCGCCGCGGATTTCCGCTCGGCATCGCGCAATCCGGCGGCCGGTCGATGCATTTCTCCGTCCATGCGATCAGGGCCGTCATCAAGCTTCTGGCGCTCGTCGCGGCCTTCATTGCCGTCACCGAGATACCTTTGGCCTCCGCGACCGCGATCGCCTTCACCATGCCCCTCTTCGTTGCGCTCGGGTCGGTACTTTTTCTCGGCGAGCGGTTCTCGGTCGCCCGGGTCCTCAGCCTCGTTGCCGGCTTCGCCGGCATTCTGATCGTCGTCAGGCCGGGCGCCGCAACCTTCCAGTCAGGCGCGGCCTGGGCGCTGGGGTCGGCGGTCGGTCTCGCCATCGTCGCGCTGTTGATGAAGGTTTCGGCCGAGCGCGAGGACCCGCTCAGTATCGCCTGGCTGAACCTGCTCGTGACGGTCCCCGTGGCTTTCGTCATGGCTCTGCCCTTCTGGCAGACGCCTTCGCTGTTCAGCCTCGCCCTCATGGCGCTGCAGGGTATCGGCGGCCTTTTCGCCCAGCTCTCCTTCGCGAGGGCAATGAAGCTCGCCGACGCTTCGCTGCTGGTCATCGTGGACTTCATCCGGCTGCCGATCGCCCTCGTTCTTGGCCTGGTGCTTTTCGGCGAGCCGATCCGGCTGGAGGTCGTGATCGGCGGAGCGATCATCCTTGGGGCGATCGCATTGCTCTTTCACCGCGAGGGGAGGAGGCGAGGATAGGGACGGGGCCGCGAGCGTGCAAGGAACGGACCCCTCCCCATTCACAGGTGGGGCGGGGGTGGGGAGGGGTTCTTGCGAACGATCACGCGTGGCGGCTCTCGAAATGCTCCACCAATGCGGCAACCATGCTGTCGCCCATCTGCTGCCGCGTCTCGCGCGTACCGCTGCCCATGTGCGGCGAGAGGACGACGCGCGGGTCGGTGCGGAGCGCTTCCGGGACGAAGGGCTCCTTCTCGAAGACGTCGAGGGCCGCGCCGGCGATCCCGTTTCCGGCGAGCGCCGTGATGAGCGCCTGTTCGTCGACGATCGTGCCGCGCGAGACGTTTACCAAATAGCCTTCCGGGCCGAGGCTCGCGAGCACGGCGCCGTTGACGAGGCCGATCGTCTCGGGAGTGGCGGGACAGGTGACGATCAGAAGATCGGCCCAGGCCGCGAGCGCCTCGATGCCGTCGAAATAGGGAAGGTCGACAGGCTTTCGCCTCGGGCCGTAATAGGCGGTCGGCGCTCCCATCACGCTCAGCCGGGCGGCGACCGCCGAACCGATATGTCCAAGCCCGACGATCCCCGTCTTCATCGATCTCAGCGAGCGGCCGAGCGGGAAGGCACTCTCGCCCCACTTTCCCTCGCGCACGAAATCGTGGCCGCGCATGAGGCCGCGCGTGGCCGAAATGCTTAGTGCAAGCGCAAGATCGGCGACATCCTCGGCAAGGATCTTCGAGGTGTTGCGGACGACGACGCCACGGGCATGCGCGGTCTCGACGTCGATGCCGTCGAGACCGGCACTGTAGCTGGAGATGATCTCCAGCGCCGGCAGGCGGTCGAGCATGGCCGCATCGATATGGGCGTGCCTGACGGCGATGCCGCGAATCCGCGCTCCGTATTCGGAAAGAAACGGCCCGATCGCCGAGGCATCCTTCGGCAGCCGGACGGTATTGAAGGTTTCCTTCAGTTCCAGATCGGTCTTTTCCGGCAGTTCGGCGGCCTGAAGGATGGTGATGTCCCTAAGCATCGTCATGCCTAGCGTCCCTTGGCCCGGCGCCAGGCGGCAAATTCCGTCTTCGTCTCATCCTTGGTGGCGGGATAGAGGCCGATGATGGAGCGGCCCTTCAGGACCTCCTCGGTGACGAAGTCTTCGAAGGCCGTCATCTCGACGGCTTCGGCGGCGATCTCATCGGCGAGATGGGCGGGGACGATGACCACGCCTTCGCGATCCCCGACGACGACGTCTCCCGGCCAGACGGCGACGTCGCCGCAGCCGATCGGAACGTTGATGTCGAGCGCCTGGTGCAGCGTCAGGTTCGTCGGCGCGGAGGGACGGCTGTGATAGGCGGGGATGTCGAGTTCGCCGATTTCCGGGCTGTCCCGGAAGCCGCCGTCGGTGACGACACCCGCGACACCGCGCACCATCAGCCGCGAAACCAGGATCGAGCCCGCGGAAGCCGCCCGCGGATCCTTCCGGCTATCCATCACCATGACGAAACCGGGTGGGCACTTCTCCACGGCCGCGCGTTGCGGGTGTTCGGGATTTTGAAAGACGGAAAGCTGGTTCAGGTCCTCGCGGGCCGGAATGTATCGAAGGGTAAAGGCCTGGCCGACCATGTTCTTCGCCTTCGGCGAGACCGGACAAACGTCCTGAATGAACTGGTTGCGCAGGCCGCGCTTGAAGAGGGCGGTGCATAAGGTGGCGCAGCTTACGCCTTCGAATTTCCTGCGTGTCTCGTCGGACAGAACATAGGTGGTCATGTTTCCTCCCTGGAAGTTCGTGAAATCAGAAAATGTCGGGCTCGCCCACTGGGGCGCCGAAGGCGGTTTCGAGAAAGTCGAAATCGCAGCCCTCATTGGCCTGCTTGATGTGCTTCGAGAACATCCAGCCATAGCCGCGCTCGTATCTGTCGGCGGGCCGCGTCCACTCGGCGCGGCGTTTCGCCAAGGTCGCTTGGTCGACCAGCATGTCGATCGTCCGGTTAGGGACGTCGACGCGGATGATGTCTCCGGTCCTCACGAGCGAAAGAGGGCCGCCGACATGGGACTCCGGCGCCACGTGCAGGATGCAGGCGCCGTAGCTCGTCCCGCTCATGCGGGCGTCGGAGATGCGCAGCATGTCGCGATAGCCCTGCTTCAGGATCTTTTTCGGGATCGGCAGCATGCCCCATTCCGGCATGCCGGGCCCGCCCTTGGGCCCCGCATTTCTGAGGATGAGCACGTGGTCGGGCGTGACGTCGAGATCCTCGTCGTCGATGGCGGCCTTCATCTCCGGATAGCTGTCGAAGACGAGCGCCGGCCCCTCATGGACCCGCAGCCGCTCCTCGCAGGCGGACGACTTCACGACGCAGCCATCCGGCGCCAGATTGCCCTTCAGGACGGCGAGCGAGCCTTCGTGGTAGATCGGGTTGGAAAGCGGCCGGATGACATCCGAATTGTGGACCTCCGCGCCCTCCAGCGTCGCCCCCAAGGGAAAGCCGCTCACCGTCATCGCGTCGAGATGCAGGAGGTCCTTCATTTCGGCCATCAGTGCGCGAAGCCCGCCGGCATAATAGAAATCCTCCATCAGGTACTGCTTGCCGGAGGGCCTGATATTGGCGATCACCGGCGTCGTACGGCTGACCCGGTCCAGATCTTCGAGCGTCAGCGGCACCCCGGCGCGTCGCGCCATGGCGATGAGATGCACCACGGCATTGGTCGAACAGCCCGTCGCCATTGCCACGGCACTCGCATTTGCGACCGATTTTTCGGTGATGATTTGCTCAGGTCCCAGCTTCTCGTGAACCATTTCGACGATCCGCCTGCCGCATCGCGTGCTCATGCGGATGTGGTTGGCGTCGGCTGCGGGGATGGAGCTCGCGCCGGGAAGCGTCAAACCGAGCGACTCGGCGATCGCCGTCATCGTGCTTGCCGTTCCGAAGGTCATGCAATGGCCATAGGAGCGGGCGATCCCCTCCTCCACGCCGATCCATTGCTCATCCGTTATCGTTCCCGCACGGCGCTCGTCCCAGTACTTCCACGCATCCGAGCCGGAGCCGAGATACTCGCCCTTGTAGTGCCCGCGCAGCATCGGGCCGGCCGGCAGGAAGATCATCGGGAGGCCGGCACTGATGGCACCCATGACCAGGGCAGGCGTGGTCTTGTCGCACCCGCCCATCAGCACGGCGCCGTCGATCGGATGGCCGCGCAGCAATTCCTCGGCCTCCATGGCGAGGAAATTCCGATAGAGCATCGTCGTCGGCTTGAGCGAGCTTTCCGAGAGCGACTGCACCGGCAGTTCGACGGGGAAGCCGCCGGCCTGCAGCACGCCGCGTTTCACGTCCTCGATCCGGTGCTTGAAATGAGCGTGGCACGGATTGAGATCCGACCATGTGTTCAGGATGGCTATGATCGGCTTCTCGCCCCAGTCCTTGGCGTCGTAGCCCATCTGCATCAGGCGGGAGCGGTGACCGGAAGAGCGCAGGTCATCGGGGGTAAACCACCGTGCGCTTCGAAGTGTGGATGTCATTGGCTTGGATATTCCCGACAGGTGGATCTTCCACGCCGATGTAGCACGACGGGAAACGGGGCGCAATACACTAATGCATTAGTGTAGGTCGGGCCGGCCGGGAGCAGCCTGCGGTGCTCTCGCAACGTTCCAACTCAATGCGTCGTCAGCACCTTCACTCCGCCTCTCCGGTCCAGGACGTCGACCACGACCTGGGATCTCGACCGTCTCAGGGCTATGTCAACCATCCCCGAACCGACTCGCAGCCGTTTCAGCACGACCTCGTCCAGGAAGGGCGGGAGCGTCGGTTCGTGCAAGGTCACATGCATCCTCCCGGCATCGAAGCCGAGGCCGATCATCGACTGGAGCAGATAGAGGGGCGCCGCCGCCGCCCAGGCCTGCGGCACGCAGGAAACCGGATAGAAGGTGGGCCCGCGGGCGCGCTGGCGCGCGAAGCCGCAAAATAGCTCCGGCAGACGTCTGAGGTCGGTGTAGGTGGAGGCCGCGAACAGCCCTTCGAAAATGCTCGCCGCCTCTGCTTGAAAGCCGTAGCGCACGAAGCCTGCCGCGATCAGCGCATTGTCGTGTGGCCAGACGGAGCCGTTGTGGTAGCTCATCGGATTGTAGCGCGCTTCCGAGGCCGCGATCGTGCGCACGCCCCAGCCGCAGAAGGAGGATTGCGCCATCAGCGTCGACACCACCCTGCCGGCGCGCTCCGGCAGGGCGATGCCGGTGAAGAGGGCATGGCCCGCATTGGAAGAGCGCACGCGGCAGGGGTTCTTGTCCCCGTCGAGGGCCAGCGAATAGGTTCCAAGCTCATCATCGTAGAAGGCCGTGTCGAACCGGATGCGCAGGTCTTCGGCCCGTCGTTCGAGCCTCAGCGCATCCTCGGCATGGCCGAGCTTGCGCGACAATCGGGCGGCCGCCTGCCAGGCGCCGAAGACATAGGCCTGTACCTCGGCGGCCGCGATCGGCCCCGAGGCCAGATTGCCCCCGGCATGGAAGATCGAATCGTGGCTGTCCTTCCAGCACTGGTTCACCAGGCCCTTTGCGGTGCGGCTTCCATATTCGACGAAGCCGTCGCCATCGCGGTCGCCGAAACGGTCGATCCAGTCAAGTGCCGCCACCACGTTCGGCCAGAGGCCCCGCACGGTATCGAGATCGCCGGTGCGATCGAGATAGGCGCCGGCAAGCATGATGAAGAGAGGGGTCGAGTCGATGCTGCCGTAATAGCGCCGGAAGGGCACCTCGCCGAGTTCCGCCATTTCGCCGTAGCGCATCTCATGCAGGATCTTGCCCGGCTCCGCATCGGCGGCGGGGTCGAAATCGGTCGCCTGGTTGGCGGCGAGATGCCTGAGCACGCCTTTCGCGATTGCCGGGTCGAGCCACAGTGTTTCGAGCGCGGTGATGAGCGCGTCGCGGCCGAAGACGGTGCTGAACCAGGGAATTCCGGCGTAAGGGTAGGGACCTTCGGGTGTTTCCGTGAGCAGCATGTAGAGATCGGCGACGCTGCGCCTGACGGCTTCGTTGAAGACGGCGTTGGAGGTGACCACCGCAGCGGCGCGCGAGGCCGAGTAGCGCAGCGCCCTCCTGGCATCCCGCAACGCTAGAAAGAAGTTGAAGGACGGCGGGTGCGGGTTGTCCCGGACACTGTTGCAGACGATCTCGATGAAGATCGATTGCGCCTGGTGCGGCGCGAGCTCGACGACAAAGCTCGCCTCCTGTCCGGTGAGCCTCTCCGGTTCCGGATCGAAGCGGAGCGTCGTGCTGCGGGTCTGGCCGTCGAGGCCGTCATAGGCCAGAACGACCAGGGCGTTGCCGACCAGCGCGCTGTGATGGGTGCCGCGGCGCCGCCTGGGGGTGCCCCGCACCTCGAAAAGGTCGGCGAAGTCGGCGGCGAAGGACAATTCGACCTGCAGCCTTCTCGGCACTTCATCGAAGTTTCGGAAGACCAGGCGCTCGTAGCAGGCCTCCTGCCAGAGGAACCGGGTACGGCGCACGTGAATGAGGTCATGCTTCAACACCTCGCCACCGGGATCGAGCACGAGAGCCGGATTGGTGAGATCGCAGTCGAGCGTGGCATTGTCGTCCCTGAGCGTGGAACTCAGCAACAGCGACCGGGCGCCGTTCAACGTCAGCACGAACTGCGACAGATGGCGGGTGTCGCGGTGGAAGATCCCCTCCGGATTGGAAGGAGAGGAAAACGCGTCGCCGTTGTGATCGAACACGGCGAAGGTATCGCCGTGCTTCAGGGATCTGGAGCTTCGCTCGTAACGCGAAACCGCTGCAGGCCCCAGGTCGTCCGCAGATGTCACGTCGGGAGCGGCTTGGGCCGGCCCCCCGGAGAGATTGCTTCCCATCGGATCGGTCTCCGTTGCGTGCGAGCAGAATGAGGGAGGTGCGTGCCGTTTTCCACGCGCATCCCGCTTCGCTCCTCGAGTAGATCACGATGCGTTCAGGTCGATCAGAACTCATCCGTGATCCGGTATCAGGCGACCCTGGTAGAGCCGGGGCCTGCCCCGCTTTCGTTCGCCGCATGGATCGGCAGGACCCTTTGAGCGCCGCCTGCCAGGGCGCGATAGAGATCCAGATAGTCATCTGCCATGCGTCGGGCGGTGAAGCGTCTGTCGAAGGTCGCCCGGACCGTGTGGCGATCGAGCCGGTCGAGTTCGTGGACCGCCTTCACGGCCTCCTCCATGCTGTCGACGATGAAGCCCGACACGCCGTGGTCGATGACCTCCGGCACCGAGCCGCAGCGGAAGGCGACCACCGGCGTGCCGCAGGCCATCGCCTCGATCATCACCAGCCCGAACGGTTCGGGCCAGTCGATCGGGAAGAGAAGGGCACGTGCGTTGCCAAGGAATTCGCCCTTCTGACCTTCGTCTATTTCGCCGATGAATTCGACGTTCGGATAGCGCCGGACAAGCGGCTCGATCTCGTTCAGCCAATAGGCCGCGTCCGCTTTGTCGACCTTGGCGGCGATCTTCAGCGGCATGCCGACCCGGGCAGCGATTTCGATCGCGCGGTCGGGCCGCTTTTCGGGCGAGATGCGGCCAAGGAAGGCGAGATAATCGCCCCTCGGCTGGCCGGTGAAGGGAAGGACGTCCGGAGCCAGACCATGATGGACCGTGGCGATCCAATTGACCGGCGGCATCGGCTTTCGCTGGTCGTCGGAGATCGAAATCAGGGGAACATCCGGGAATGCGGCATAGAAGGGCTGGAGGTCGGGCAGATCGAGGCGGCCGTGCAGCGTCGTCACCGTCTTTCCGGCGAGGTTGCGAACGAGGGGAAAATGCAGGAGATCGATGTGGAAGTGCAGGACGTCGAAGCCGTTCGCCTGCCGGCGCACTTCCTCCAGCATCAGCATGTGATAGGGAATCGGGTCCAGAACCGCAGGGTTCAGTCTCAGCGCCATATCCGAGCAGGGAACGAGCTTTGCCGAGGTCATCGAGTCGCCGCTCGCAAAGAGGGTGACCTCATGGCCCTGCCGGACGAGCTCTTCCGTCAGGTGGTGAACGACGCGCTCGGTCCCGCCGTAGAGCTTCGGCGGTACACGTTCGAACAGCGGTGCGATCTGGGCTATCTTCATGAGCGACGCTCCTTGGATCGGGATGTCATGAAGCGTTGTGAGCCTCCGTTGGGAACCTCCGGGGCGGACAACATCTATGATCTAGTCGATGCGCCGGGCGCTTCAAGAGCAACGGCGAACCGACGCGGCCGGATGACGCCGATCTGTTCTTTATGGACGTGGGGCTCAGGCCGGCGCGCGGCCGGGCTCGTCATGCCGACCTTCGACGAGGTCTTCGCCCCGCACCGGTCGGCAGTTGATCTCACACACGCACGTCCGGTCGGAAGGTCGCTCAGCACTTTTCCTGGAAGTGGCCTGCATCACGAGAGTTTGCGGCTCGCTCCCATGAGAAATTCCTTCATTTTCGCCGCCGCCGGCGAGAGCATGGGTTGGCGGTATTGCAGAATGGAGATGTTGCGGCTGATGACAGGATCCACCAGCTCGACGATCCGGACGTCCACATTGGTCGTGAGCTGGCGGGAGTTTTCCGGAAGGATCGCTATACCCAGGCCTTCCGCCACCATGCTGATCGCCGTCGTCGAGAATCGCACCTCGTATCTCGTCTTGACCTCGACACCGGAGGCGATCAGCGCTCGATCGACGAGCCCGCGCAGGGGGTTGTCCTTTGCCAGTCCGATCAGGCCTTCGCCTGCGAGGCTTGCCCAGCTCACCTGCCGCGCCTTCGCGAACCTGTGGTCGGAGCGGCAGATCAAGGTGAGCTGGTCACGCATCAGCACGCTGGCCTGAATCTCCGGATCGTCGGCGGAAACGGTGCCGATGCCGAGATCCGCCTCGTTCCGCTTCAATGCGGAGCGGATCTCCTCCTCCGGCATGTCCCGCACCTGTACCGATATGTCGGGATAACGCTTGACGAAGCGCGCAATGACCGGCGGCAGCAAGGTCGCGGCCAGCACGATTGCCGCCGCGATCGTGACCCGGCCGCGTTGCAGGCTTGCCAGTTCGTGCACATTCGCAACCGCGATCTCGAGATCCGACATGACCTTGCGGGCCTGGGGCAAAAATTCCGCTCCGGCCGTCGTAAGGCTGACCATGCGTGTGTGCCGGTCGAACAGCCGGTGCTTGAGGGCAACCTCCAGATCCTTGATCAGGATGCTGATCGCCGACTGCGTCAGTCCGAGGTGGTCGGCCGCCAGATGGAAACGCCCGAGTTCGGCCACGGCAATGAAGGCCTGCAACTGGCGAAGTGTCACATTCATCGGTACTTCTCTGCCTCGCGCCAGGCAGCAGCGCTGCCTGTTCCCGTTCCGCTTGAGCCAAGTTCCCCTTTTTCTGGCGCAAAAACAATGGATGTACCCGCGATCGCCTTGGACCGGTTCGTCAAGCTGCCGACAGCGGAGATTTGCCGGCCATCAGCAACCCGATCTCTTCCAGACGGCTGCGGTCGGGCGGAATTTCGCCGACGAGGCGGCCTTCATACATGACGAGGATGCGGTCTGAGAGCGTGAACAGTTCCTCGAGCTCCGTGGATATCAGCAGAATGGCCTTGCCAGCGCTGCGCTGCTCGAGAATCTTGTGCATCACCAGCTCGGTCGCGCCGATGTCGATGCCGCGCGTAAGCTGATTGATCAGCAGGAAATCGAACCGGCGGTCCAGCTCCCGCCCGACGACGAGCTTCTGCTGATTGCCGCCCGACAAATTCCGGATGCGGTCCCCCGGTCCCGACGCCTTGACCTTGAAGCGCCGCATGAGATCACGAGTCTGCTTCGTGATCTCGTTCAGGTCGAGCAATCCACGAGAGGAGAAGGGCGGCTTGTCGAACCGCTGAAGAATCAGGTTCTCCGTCAGTGGCAGCGGCAACACGATGCCCATCCTGTGGCGGTCCTCGGGGATATGCGCCATGGGCAATTGATTGATCTCGTGGGACGACAGGCCCGCCAGTTGGGTCCCGTCGAGCGTGACGCTGCCGGACGCCACCGGAAGGAGCCCCGTCAGGGCCAGCGCCAGCTCGCTCTGGCCATTGCCGGAGACGCCTGCGATCCCGACGATTTCATTGGCTCTGACCTCGAAAGATACGTCTCGCAGTGCCGGAAGCCCGGCTTCGCCGTCGCAGCTGAGATGCTCGACCGACAGCACGACACGACCGGGCTCGAGAGGTGCGCGCGGCAAATCCATCAGGACGTCTCTGCCGACCATCATGCGCGCCAGTTCGCGCGCGTTCGTCTCGGACGTTTTCACGGTACGTACCACCTTGGCATCGCGCATGACGCTGACGCGATCGCTGACGCGCATCACCTCGTCCAGCTTGTGCGAAATGAAGATGACCGTCTTACCGTCCGCGACGAGTTGGCGAAGCAGATGCAGCAGACGGTCCGTTTCCTGAGGCGTCAGGACCGCGGTCGGCTCGTCCAGGATCAACAGTTCGATGCCGTGGTAGAGCACCTTGAGTATCTCGACCCGCTGCTGTTCGCCAACCGACAGGCTGGAGACGAGCGCGTCGGGCGCGACGTCGAGACCGTAGCGGTCGCTGAGCTCCAGAATACGCGCATGGACCGCCTTCATGTCGCGGATCACCCTGAAAGGCGAGCCCTGGCCCAGCACGTAGTTTTCCGCGACCGTGAGGTTGGGGACCAGCATGAAGTGCTGGTGCACCATGCCGATACGATGATTGATCGCTTCGCGGGGAGAGCCCAGCTTGAGCGGCCGGCCCTTGAAGACGATCTGCCCTTCATTGGGTGAGAGAACGCCGCAAAGAATGCTCATCAGAACGGTCTTGCCGGCGCCGTTTTCGCCGAGCAGCGCGTGAATCTCGTTCTCCTCGACGTCGAGGGTCACGCCGGCGCTGACGATGAGCGGTCCGAAACGTTTATGGATGCCGTCCATCAAAAGCAGTTGTTTGCCCGTCATTTTTCCCCCTCAGCTTTTCTTGTAGGCGACGCCGAGCATGCTCGGTGTGTCGACCCGGTTTCGGACGAATATCAGCGCCGCGATCGTCATGACGTAGGGCAGAGCCTGGAAGAGCTGATAGGGGAGGAAGAGCACCGGCTGCGCCTGCAATTGCAGCTGCAGCGCATAGAACACCCCGAAGAGCAACGAGACGATGAAGGCGCCGATGGGCGACCATCTCGCAAAGACCACCACCGCAAGGGCGATGAAGCCGCGGCCTGAGGAAATGCCTTCGACGAACTGGTTGGAGTGGGCGAGCGTCAGAAAGGCGCCGCCGAGCGCCGCGAGCGCCGAGCAGATGAGCACCGCGCCGTAGCGGTAGAGAGCTACGCTGCGCCCCGAAACGTCGACAGCCCTGGGATGCTCGCCGACGGCGCGAAGCGTCAGGCCGAACGACGTCCTGTAGAGCACGAAGACGGCAAGCGCGGCCACCGGAAGCGTGCTGTAGACAAAGGCGTTCTGCCGGAAGAACGCTTCGCCGAAGAACGGCAGATCGCTCAGCCACGGCAGATTGATTGGTCTGGCGATCTCGATGCCCTTGCCGGCCGAGGAAAAATAGGCGCGGAACAGAAAAGCCGTCAGGCCGAGGCCGAGCAGGTTGATGGCAGCGCCCACCACGATCTGGTCCGCCTTGATCGTGATGGTGAAGAACGCAAACAACAGGCCGACGAGAACACCTGCCGCGATCGCCGCGGCGACTCCGAGCAGGATGCTTCCGCTGGTGAAGGCGGCGGCGAAACCGGCAAAGGCACCCGCCAGCATCACGCCTTCGAGGCCGATATTGAGGACGCCGGCGCGCTCGGAAAACACTTCGCCGATTGATGCGAACATCAGCGGCGCTGCCAGCCGCCATGAGGCTGCAATGGTCGCGGCGAGAAAGCTCAGGCTTGCTACATCTTCCATGGGTCCACCTATTCGGAAGGGCGCATCGACGGGATCCGCAACACGGCAAATCCCACGACCGAGAGAATGACGATGCCCTGGATCACGAGCACGAGAACCTGAGGCACCTGCGCCGTGATCTGCATGAGCTCGGAGCCGCTTCGCAGGATTGCAAACAGGAGGCCCGAGAAGACCGCTCCGATCGGATTGTTGTTTGCGAGAAGAGCGACGGCGATCCCTTCGAAGCCGTAGCCCGGAGAGATCGACTGAAAGAGCCGCCGGGTGACGCCGGCGATCTCGAAGGCACCTGCGAGCCCGGCCATGGTGCCGCTCAGGCAGATCGACAGCATGATGTTCCTGGGAACGCTGATCCCGGCATAGCGCGCGGCGTCCGGGCTGATGCCGACCACCCTCAGCGCATAGCCCCGGGTGCTGCGAAACAGGAAAACATACATCACGACGGCAAGCGCCAGGGCGACGAGGATGCCGATGTGGAGGCGGGTCGGCGGCAGGATGCGCGGCATCCACGCCTCCTGGACCAGCCGGGCGGATTGCGGATAGGCCGCAGCCGCATCCCGCAACGGGCCGGTCACGAGATAGCTCGTCATGATGATGGCGATGTAATTCAGCATGATCGTCGTCACGATCTCGCTCGCCCGGAAATAGACCTTCAGAAGTCCGGCGATCGCCGCCCATGCCGCACCGGCAAGAGCGCCTGCAAGCATGACCAGCGGCACATAGGCCCATGCGCTCAACCCGTCGAAGGAAACGCCTACGGCAGTTGCGGCGATGGCGCCGGCATAGAATTGCCCCTCGGCGCCGATGTTCCAGATGCTGCAGCGGAAGGCGGCGCAAAGGCCGACGCCGATCAGGATCAGGGGCGTCGCCTTCAGGAGAATTTCGGCGATCGAGCGGGTGTCCTGGAAGACGCCAAGTACCATCACGTCGATCACGGCGCGTGCTTCGTAGCCGTTGAAGGCAAGAAGCGCCGCCCCGCATGCGAGAGCCACAACGACAGCGGCGACCGGCTGGATGATCGTGCGTAAAGGACCGAGCAGGCCTCGCCAGAGGGCGCCATAGGCCTGGGGGACAACCGCCAGCGGCTGTCCGCTTTCACTGTTTGCCATGAGTTTGCTGCCTTCGGATTAGGAAAAGCCTGAAGCTTTCCATCGAACAATCGATCGAAGCGGTTATCGTGGCCGGATGGGGCGCATGCGAACGGCCGGGCCGGCCCGATCCTTCGGGCAGTGCCCCATCCTTCTTGTACCTGCGGGCGTTATTTCTGCCGGGTCTTGATTTCACCGGCTGCGATCTTGCCCTTCACCTCATCGACGTATTTGCGTACGTCCTCCGTCACCGGATTTGCAGCCTTCTCATTATAGGTGAAGCTCATGACGTCGGCATCTTTCAGGCCGAATTCGACATTGGTCGTCGGCATTTTGCCGTTCTTGATGTCCCCGACGATGCGGATGACGCCCCGGGCATAGTCGGCGACGTAAAGCCCGAGGATGTTCTTGGGAGCGACCGAGGTGTAGTCGCTGAAGATGCTGAACGTCTTGACGTCGGCACCGGATTCCGCGGCTGCCTGGAATCCCCCCACCGTCGCCCCTGAAGCATTCGGCAGCACGAAGTCGGCCCCTTGCGAAATCAGGCTGAGGCTTGCCTCCTTGGTCGCGGTCGCGTCGGTGAAGTTGCCGATATAGACTTCGCTGACGGGGAAGTCCGGCGCGACGCTTCGCACGCCGTTGGTGAAACCCTCGAAGGCCTCCTTTATCGGCGGGATCTCCATCCCTCCGACGAGACCCGCCTTCTTCCCCGTCTTGGCCGCGATCACGCCCATCAGGTAGAAAGGTTGGCTCGTATCCGTGTTGAGGCCGATGACATTTCCCTCGGATATGTAGCTCGAGGAAATGAGAAAGACCGTATCGGGATATTCCGGCGCGACCTCGAGAGCGGCATCCTGAAACTCGAAGCCGTGCCCGAGAATGACGTTGTAGCCCTGGCTGGCGAAGTCGCGGAAGGCCTTCTCGAAGGATGCAGGGTTCTGCTGCAGCTCGACATAGCTGACCTCGGCACCAAGTTCCTTCTCCACGCCCTTGAGCGCGTTGAAGCCTATCCTGTTCCATCCTTCTTCCGAAATGCTGCCGGGAACCAGCAGTCCCATCTTGAACGATGCGCCCCCGGCGAAAGCCGGCCCGGCGGCAATGAGCGCGGCCATTGCGACCGCCGACGCCAAACAGCCTCTTCTGGTAATCATCATGATGCTCCTCCCTTCCTCTCCTCATCATGCCCGTCCGACGGCGTGTTGCCGTTCAGGGGACATCTTCCAATGCGCGTATGGCCTCCATGGCAGGCGATGCGGGTGCTGCAACCGGCCGGCCTTTCGCGAGGACCTGCATGCAGTCGGGACCCCCGCTGACGAGCGCGCTGACATCCTCGCAATCGGTGACGACGAGGTCCGCCCAGGCGCCCTCGCGGATGCCGTAATCGGCGCCGAGATTCATCATGCGTGCCGGTATTGCGGTGATCATGTCATAGGCGGTGGCAAGCTCGTCGCCCCGCAGATGCCCGGCAAGCAGCGTCCAGCGCGCGATCTCGAGCATGTCGCCCGAGCCGGTCGGCACGAACGGATCCTGGATATTGTCGGATGCGGTCGCGATGGCGACCCCCGAACGGATCAGTTCGGCGACGCGCGTCAGACCGCGGGGCGGCAACATGTCGTGGCTGCGGCCCTGCAGGTAGAGATTCGCCGCAGGCAGTGTCACGACGGCGATGTCGAGATCGACCAACTGGTCGCGTATGCGCTCGAACTCCTTCCTCGGCAGCGCGCTCAGGACGGATGCGTGCCCGAGGAGGGTGCGACCCTGCAGGCCAAATCTCCGGACCCGCTCGAACACGGCGTCGAAAAGCGGCCGTTCGGGGTTCAGGTGTTCGTCAAGGTGCAGATCGACCGGCCGGCCATGCCGCTCGGCCGCGGCGAAGAGGATGTCGAGATACCGCATCGGGTCCTCCGCGACCGCCGGGGTGCCCCCGACCGCGTCGGCCTGTTCGACTGCGGCATCGATGTTCTTCTCCAGCCATTCGATATCCTGGTTGGGATGCGGCGTCATGAACGCGACGAGTTGCAGCGTCAGCCGGTCCGCCCATCCCGATCTCAGCCGTGCCAAGGCATTGATGCCGTTGAAGCCGGCATCCTTGTCGACATTGATGTGGCTGCGGATCGCCGTGGTGCCGCGGGCAAGGCAGCGTTCCATGGTTCGTGCCGCACGTCGCGTCACGTCTTCTTCCGGCGCCTGGCGGGCATATCTGGCGAATGCCTCCCGCGCTCCCTGCAAGGTTCCCGAGGGATTGGGCGTGAACTTGAGGACGCTAGTCTTGTCCAGATGCTGGTGGACGTCGACGAAGCCCGGCGAGACGAGCGCGCCGCAGAGATCGACGCCGATCACATCCGGGCCTGCTTCCAGGCGATGGCCGATGCTGGCGATGCGCCCGTCTTCCCCTATGAGGATATCGCGCTCAGCGCCTGCCGCGGCTTCACCGGCAATCCGGCAGCCACGCAGGAGAAGTGCACGGCGAGCGCCGCCATGACGGGTTCCGAGAACCGTATGCATCAGTGACTCCATTCCGTCTGGCCCATTCCGTCTGGCCCATTCGATCTGAATGGAGACTAAGAAGCGGCGATTATTGAGGCAATTTCATAGTAAATATATATTGTTTCGATTTGCTTATGAATTATCCGGCAGCGCCGCATCGCTCAGTGCAGCGTACGGCTTCGCAAGAAAAAAAAATAAGATAACGGCATGTAAGTCGCCATTATATCCCCCAAAAGTCAGTTGCAATCGGATAAAACAGGTTTTTCTCCGGAGCAGGAACCGATGAAATTCCGAAAGTGATTTCATTGAGCCACATTTATGCATGGTAAACCGGCGAAAATGGCGGGCAACCCGCAATGTATGCGCTGCAAATACGCCAACGTCATGGATATTAGCGCCGATGTGGCCGAATGATACATAGCGTTGACATCCGGTCATCCAAGTATAGATTGTTGACAATCTAATCTGGAGTGTTTCGAATGGCCGCGTCGCCCTTTCTCAGGAGTGCAAGATACCGTCCCCCGGCGGGGGCCGCGATGAGCGGGCCGGAGGCCGAGCAGCGTGTCGTCCAGGTCATCGTCGAGGCGATCATGCATCATCGGGTGGCCCCCGGCGCTAGGCTGATCGAGCGCGAGCTGGCCATCGCCTCCGGCGCCAACAGGTCGGCCATACGCAACGGGCTCATGCGCCTGGCGCATGCCGGGCTGGTGGAACTCAGTCCCAACAAGGGAGCGTCCATCGCCATGTGCTCGCCCGACGAAGCGCGGCAGATATTCGACGCGCGAATCGTGATCGAGACAGCGACGGTCGAGAAGCTCGCCGGCACGATCGGCGAGGCGGAGCGTGCGCACCTGCGGTCGTTCGTGGAGGACGAACGCAACGCCTATGAAGAGGGCCGCATGGAAGAAGCCCGGCATCTGTCCCGGCGGTTCCATATGCTTCTGGCGGAAATGGCCGGCAACGACGTGCTGACCGGGGTGATACGCGACCTCATCAACCGCCAGCCGCTGCTCTCCTGGTCAAGGCCGGACACCGAGCCGCGCTTCTGCGGCAATCACGCGCATTCCGAGATCGTCGAAGCGATAGCAAGCGGAGATGGCGAAAGGGCCGCCCGCCTCAACACGGAGCACCTGCGGGCCCTGGAACGTGAACTGGTGGCCGATCGAGCAGCGGCCATGCAGGCGTTTCGCTCCGTTCAGGCTAACGCCGGGTCCGGCGAAACCGCACGAGGGGAGGATGGCGACCCCGGTTTCGATTGAATCAGTGCGGCACGCGGCGGCGACCGCTGTTTTTTGGGAGGAGGAATGCATGAAACCGTTCGAATATTACGAGCCGGCAAGCCTGGCGGAGGCCAGCGATCTGCTGAGGCGGCTGGGCAAGGATGCCAGCATCATCGCGGGCGGCACCGATCTGCTGGTCGAGATGAAGGAGGAGCTTCGCAGCGTCCTTCACGTCGTCAACATCAAGAAGATCCAGAACCTGAGGGATTTTACCTATGATCCGGCCGCCGGGCTTCGCTTTGGCGCGCTGGTGACGGTCCGGGAGATAGAGACCTCGCCGCATGTCATCGGCAACTATCCGAACCTCGCCAAGGCGGTAAGCCTCCTCGGCTCGGTGCAGGTGCGCAACCGGGCGACCGTGGTCGGCAACATCTGTCGCGCCTCGCCCTCGGCGGATACGATCCCGCCCCTGATCGCCGACGGCGCCAGCCTGACCGTCTATAATGGAGGCACCGAGCGGACCGTTCTGCTCGAGGACTTCTTCACCGGTCCCGGCCGGACTGTTCTTTCGCCCGGAGATATCGTCACCGGCATATCCCTGCCGGTGCCCCGCCCAACGAGCGGCCGCGCCTACATCAAGCACGGCCGCCGCAAGGCGATGGAACTCGCGACCGTCGGCGTTGCCGTCAGCATCGAACACGCCGCCGGGCACTGCTCGGACATCCGCATCGCGCTCGGCGCCGTGGCGCCGACCGTGATCCGCGCCCGCAGGACCGAGGACCTTCTCAGGGGACGGACGATCGACGCGGCGCTGCTGGCCGAGGCTGCGGAAAGCGCAATGCAGGAAGCCACTCCCATCGGCAATGTGCGCGCAAGCGCGGCCTACCGCCGCGACATGGTCGGCGTGCTTACGCGCCGGGCGATCGGCTACGCCATGGGAGGTGCACAATGAACCGGCGCGTTTCGATGACGGTCAACGGCGAGGCCCGTGAACTCGCGGTTGCTCCCAACCGTACGCTGCTCGACGCGCTGCGCAACGAAGGCAGTCTCACCGGAACCAAGAAAGGCTGCGACGTCGGAGACTGCGGTGCCTGCACGGTCATCATGGACGGAAGGCCGGTCAATGCCTGTCTGGTGCTCGCCGTCGAGGCCGAAGGCGCGACGATCGAGACCATCGAAGGCCTGCAGCCGGCTTACGACCGGCCGCACCTGCTGCAACAGAAATTCATGGAGCACGGCGGTGCCCAGTGCGGCTTCTGCACGCCGGGCATCATCATGATGGCCAAGGCGCTGCTCGACGAAAACCCGGACCCGAGCGAGGACGAAATCCGCTTCGCTCTAGCCGGCAATATCTGCCGATGCACCGGCTACACCAAGATCATCGATGCTGTTCGGGCCACGGCCGAGGAACTGAGAAAGGCGGGGACGCTATGAACACCTATGAAAGGATCGACAGAGACCTGTCCGACCGGGACTTCACCGTCGTGGGCAAGAGCGTCAAGCGGTCCGATACGCTGGAGAAGGTCACGGGGACGGCCAGATATGCAGGCGACGTCGCCTTGCCCGGCATGCTGCATGCCAAGATGAAGCGCAGCAACATCGCGCATGCGCGCATCAGGAGCATTGACACGAGCAAGGCGCTGGCGCTCGAGGGAGTCAGGGCGGTGCTGACGCACCGGGACGTCCCGCGCGTCCTGCATGCGGGCTCGCCGCATCCGCGCTCGGCATCCGTTACCAAGGACCAGTACATTCTCGATGACAGGGTGCGATACTGGGGCGAGGGCGTCGCCGCCGTCGCTGCCGTCAGCGAGGAAATCGCCGAGCGCGCGGTCGCGCTCATCGAGGTCGAGTACGAGCCCTTGCCCGGCCTTTTCACCATCGAAGCCGCATCTGAGCCCGGCGCTCCGCCGATCCATGAGAACGGTCTCGACCGGAACCATGTGCTGCCGCCGGTCTTCGTCACCCGCGGCGACGTCGACAAGGGTTTCGCCGAGGCGGATCTTATCCTCGAGCGCGAATACGATCTCGGCCGCCCGACACCGGCCTATATGGAGCCCAATGTCTGTGTCAGCCAGTGGGACGGCAACGGCAAACTCACCATGTGGACCTCGACCCAGAGCGCATTCATGGTCCGCGGCACGCTTGCCGAAGTGCTCGGCGTACCGCTGAACAAGGTACGCGTTATCGTCGATCACATGGGCGGCGGCTTCGGCGCGAAGCAGGATCTTTTCCAGAACGAATTCCTCTGCGCCCTGCTTGCGCGGCAGACGGGGCGGCCGGTCAAGATGGAGTTCAGCCGCAAGGAAACCTTCCTCGGCGGCCGCTCGCGTCACCCCGGCAAGATATGGCTGAAGCAGGGCTTCACCAAAGACGGCCGGATCGTCGCACGCGAAGCCAGGATCACCTTCAACTCCGGCGCCTACGGCTCGCACGGTCCCGGCGTCACCAATGTCGGCACTGCAGCGCTGACCTCGCTCTACCGCTGCGAGAATGTGCGGCTGGAAGGCCGCTGCATCTATACCAATTCGCCGATTGCCGGCGCCTTTCGCGGCTACGGCGTCGTTCAGACATATTATGCGCTCGACCTCATGATGGACGAGGCGGCCGAGAAGCTCGGCTTCGATCCGGCCGAGTTCAAGCTGATGAACGCGGTACGCGAGGGCGACATGGCACCCTCCGGGCACCCGATCGTCGGACATGGCCTCGGGGATTGCATCCGCCGCGTCATGCAGGAGACGAACTGGCACGACTTGCGCATGCGAGAGAAGCCGGAAGGCGTCAGGCGCCGCGGGATCGGGATCGGCTGCGAAATGCATGGATCCAGTGCCTATCCGGGTATCAAGGAACAGGGCAACGCAATCGTGAAGATAAACGAGGACGGAACGGTGACGCTGATCACCGGCACCGCCGGCCTCGGCACCGGCGCGCATACGGCGTTGTCGCAGATCGTCGCCGAGGAACTCGGCGTGCCCTTCGAGGCCGTCTCGGTCGTCCAAGGGGATACCGATATCGTCCCCTGGGATATCGGCGCCTTCGCCAGCCACACGACCTATCTCGGCGGACGGGCGGCTCAGCTCGCAGCCGCCGACGTGCGCAGACAAGTGCTCGAACACGCCGCGCCCCTGCTCAAGGCCGAGCCCGAGGATCTCGCGATCCGGGACGGTTTCGTGGTCGTCACCAACGGCTCGAACCGCAGCATCCGGCTTTGCGAGGCCGTCGGGCCGCAACGGGGAATGCCGGCGGTGCAACTGGTCGGCGTAGGCACCTATATGCCGACCAAGTCCTACTCCTTCGCCGCCCATTTCGCCGAAGTCGAGGTGGATACCGAAACCGGCGAGGTCGCCGTTATCGAGGTCGTGCCGGTACACGAGATCGGCAGGGTCATCCATCCGATCGCCGCGGCCGGACAGATCGAGGGCGGCATTCAGCAGGGCATCGGCCACACCCTCAGCGAGGATTATGTCATCGACCTTACCGATGGCCGTTCCCTCAATCCGAGCTTCGTCGATTACAAGATGCCCTTGTCGATGGACATGCCGTCGATCCGCACCATCATCCTCGAAACGGCGCCGGATCCCGGCGGTCCCTACGGTGCCAAGGGCGTCGGGGAGGATCCGATCATCGCGATCGGACCGGCCATCGCCAACGCTATCTACGACGCCATCGGCGTCCGCTTCCACCACTACCCGATAACGCCGGAGCAAGTGTTGAACGCCCTCAAGTCCAAAGCCAACGAAACGAGGCAGTGATGCAGACCAACCACCTTCAGGACAGCAAAATTCCCGTCACCATCCTGACCGGCTTCCTCGGTGCCGGAAAGACAACGCTTTTGAACCACATATTGACGGAACGACACGGTCACCGCATCGCGGTGATCGAAAACGAATTCGGCGAGGTGGATGTGGACTCGGATCTCGTGCTCGCCTCCGAGGAAGAGATCTACCAGATGAAGAACGGCTGCATTTGCTGCTTCGTCGATGTGCGCAACGATTTGATAGAGGTGCTGCAGAAGCTGCTTGCCCGAAAGGACAAGTTCGACCACATCCTGGTCGAGACCAGCGGGCTTGCCGATCCGACCCCCGTCGCGACGGCTTTCTTCATCGATGATGAAATCGGCAAGCACGTAACACTGGACGGCATCGTGACGCTGGTCGATGCCAAGCACATAGGGCAGCATATCGACGATCCAGTCCTGGACGGACGCGACAACCAGGCCGTCGACCAGATCGTCGCCGCCGACCGCATCATCATCAACAAGATCGACCTCGTATCGGAAGGAGAGATCGCTCCGCTCGAGCGCGGCATGCGCAAGCTCAACCAGACGGCCGAAATCGTACGCTCGAGCTACGGCAAGGTGGAGCTGTCGAGCATTCTCGGCATTTCCGGCTTCGCGCCGTCCTACGTCGCCGAACGCGCAAAGCTGCTCGACCTCGATCACCATCACCACCACGATCATCACCACCATAACCATCATCTGCATGACGCGACGGTCAGCTCGGAATCCTTCGTCTTCGACCGGCCTTTCGACCAGCGCCGCCTGACGGACTATCTCTCGGGCCTGCTTCGGGAGGAAGGCGACGACATCTTCCGGACCAAAGGCATCATAGCGATTGCCGGCGATCCTCGTTTCTTCGTGCTGCAGGCGGTGCACAAGCTGATGGACTTCCGTCCGGACCATGTCTGGGGGAAGGACATGCCTTACACGAAGCTGGTCTTCATCGGCCGCAACCTCGACCGGGCGGCGCTGGAAAAAGGGCTGGAGCTTTGCCTTGCCTCGGCGGGCAGTACGGATAATTGATCCGGGGGAATGACGCCAATCCGCCGAGGCCGGGAGGCTTCGGCGGATTTGTCATGTTTGAGCGGGAACAGCGGATCCCACTTGCCGCAGCCGGCCGGAAAGGCGAGGGCAGAAGGGGGTAACCTCACCCGCCGTTGATTGCATAAAACCGCACTGCCCCCGGCCATGGCCGGGGGCAGTGCATGCCGTGCATTCGCTTGCGGGTGCGCCTAGCCGGGATGCCGCATGGCGCCCTCACCGACCAAATCCGGCTGCACCTCCTCGCGCGGAGGAACGCCGTTGAAGAGCAGGTTGAGCAGCACCGCCGAGAAGGTTCCGACGAGAACGCCGCTGTGGAAGAACCGGTCGATGAACTCCGGCAGTTGGGCAAAGATCTTGTCCGCGACGACCGGGATCATCGCGAGGCCGACGCTGACGGCGACGATGTAGAGGTTGCGGCGGTTGTCCACGAAGTTGACCCGGGCGAGAATCTTGACGCCCGTCGCCGAGACCATGCCGAACATCACGATCGCGGCGCCCCCGACGACATAGCTCGGTATCGACGCGGTGATGAATGCGATCTTCGGCAGGCAGCCGAGAAGGATCAGCACCACGCCGCCCGCTGCAACCGCCCAGCGGCTCATCACACCGGTGATCTGGAGCAGGCCCACATTCTGGGCGTATGTGGTGTATGTGAAGGTGTTGAATATCCCGCCGATAATGTTGCCGAGACCATCCGTGCGCAGCCCGCGCGCCAGGTCGGCTTCGCTGATCGTGCGGCCTGCCATGTCACCGACGGCCAGGATCTGGCCGGTCGCTTCGATCATCATGACGATCATGACCGTGCAGAGCGCAACCGTCGCCCACAGGTCGAATATCGGCATGCCGAAGGCGAACGGCGTCACGACCGTGATCCAGCTCGCATCGGCAACCCCTTGGAAATCCACCTTTCCGAAAGCCACAGCGATGGCAAATCCGATCCCTATGCCGAACAGGACGGCCAGGTTCGCGAGAAATCCCTTGAGAAAGCGGGTCATCAGGAGAATGGAAACCAGCACGATGGCAGCGACCGCAAGAGCGAAGGGCTGACCGTAGGCCGGATTGGGAATGAGCCCGTCCGGGCCCTTTATCATGGGTTGACCACCCGCCGCCCAGTTTACTCCGACCCGCATCAGGGACAGGCCGATGACCAGCATCACCGTGCCGGTGACCACCGCCGGGAAGAAGCGAACCCAGCGGCTGAAATAGGGGGCGGCCAGAAGCGTGAACACGCCGGATGCGATGACCGCACCGAGAACGCCGGGCATTCCGAGGTCCGGATCCGTGCCCGTGGCGATGATCGGGGGAACCGCGGTAAAGCCGATGCCCATCATAATCGGCAGACGCGCGCCGACGTTCCAGATGCCGAGACACTGGATGAGGGTGACGATGCCGCAGCAGAAGAGATCCGCGCTGATCAGCATGGCGATCTGATCCTTGGAGAGATTCAGCGCGCTGCCGATGATCAGGGGAACCGCGATGGCACCGGCATACATCACCAGGACATGCTGCAGGCCGAGCGCCGCCAGTTTCGGCGCGGGAAACATTTCTTCGATAGCATCGCACTTCGAGTCCGTATTCATTTCGCTCCTCCCATTATTTTTCCAAGAGCCTGACGCCGAACCCCGACCCTCCTCCGGCCGGCGAACGGGCGGTATTCCTCACCTCATCTTCACCTCGATATCTTCACGTGGGCGGGAAGGGACGGCAGCGCGCCGCCCGCTCCAGCGATGTGCGAGCCCGGTATCGATATCGAACAGATCAAGGACGCGTGCCACGGTATGATTGACCATCTCGTCCAGCGTCTGCGGACGGGCATAGAAGGCCGGGACGGGGGGACAGATGATCGCCCCCGCCTCCGTCGCCTGGGCCATCGAACGAATATGGCCGATGTGCAATGGCGTTTCGCGCAGCATGAGAACCAGCCGGCGGCGTTCCTTCAGCGTTACATCCGCCGCCCGAGACAGTAAGCCGGAAGTTACGCCGCTCGCGATTTCCGACAGGGTCTTGATCGAGCAGGGTGCAACGATCATCCCCAGCGTGCGGAAAGAACCGCTGGAGCACGAGGCGCCGATGTCCTTGTTGGAATGGACGCAGCAGGCGAGGGCTTCGACGTCGGCGACCTTGAATTCCGTTTCCATCGCCAGCGTGATCTGGGCGGCACGGCTCATCACGAGGTGCGTCTCGATGTCCAGATCCCGCAGGATTTCCAGGAGCCGGATGCCGTATATCACGCCGGAGGCGCCGCTGATGCCGACGATGATCCGCTTTCTCTGTTCCCGGTCCGCCTTCATCGCTCTCACCTCCAAGCGTCGCCATTTTCTCTAAGGACGGCCGAATTTCGCGAGAATCGCCGAAGCGCGGTCGAAGGCAGCCTCGTCGATCCTGGCGAGCACGCCGTGAAAATCAGGCCCGCGGGTCGCGTCGAGGCCCATGCGGGACGTCGTACCGATACCGGATGCCGAAGGGTCGAGCGCGTTGCCGGGCAGCCCTTCGATGATGACGACATTCTTGTGCGGCTGGAAATGGGCAGACATGGCCCAAAGCACGTCGGAATCCCGCGTTATGTCCACGTCGGCATCGACGGCGATCACGGTCTTCAGATAAGCGTCCCAGCCGAGCAGTCCGAGCATGATCTGGCGGGCCTCGCCGGGTCTCGTCTGGTTGAGGGCGACATAGGCGTGAAAATGCGTGCCGGATGCCGGATAGTGGACTGCCGTCACGCTCGGGAAGCGCTGCTTCAGCTTTTCCACCATCTCCGCCTCGCGCGGAACACGGCCGAGATTGAGATGTTCGGACGAGTTGCCGCCGGCGACGCTGACAAGGATGGCGTCCTTGCGGCGCAGCAACGTCTCGACGCGAAACAGATTGTTCGTCGATCGGTCGGACGAGTAGCCCGTGAACTCTCCGAAGGGCCCTTCGGCAACCTGCGTTTCGGGCTCGATCACCCCTTCCAGTACGATTTCGGCATAGGCCGGAACCCGGATGCCGTATTTCGGCGTCCGTACCACCTCGAGCGGCTCGCCCATTAGGCCGCCGGCGACGTCGCGCTCGTCCTCACCGAACCCCAGGCGCGCCGAGGCTGCGATCATGAAGAGAGGATGCGCGCCGATGACCATGGCGACCTTCAGGTTCTCGCCGCGGTCCTTGGCCATGTTGAGCAGCCGCCACAGATGTCCGCGCGAATGCAGGCTCGTCGCCAGCTCGTTCTTCGAATGGATCATGGCGCGGTGGTAGCTGAGATTGCCGGCGCCGGTTTCGGGGTGCTCGGCGATAATTATGCCGCTGGTGATGTATTTCGCTCTGTCCGTCGCGAAGTGCTTCAGCATCGGCAGCGTGCCTAGATCGATGTCTTGCTCTTCCACGCATTCGGTGACCGGTCCGCTGTCGGCCAGCCGCGGCGGCAGGGCTTGCCGCGAGCGTGCCTGATAGGCTTCGTGCAGCCGGTCCTGGGAGGTCCCGAACATCCGGGCGATCCGCTCGCGCGATCCGAAGGTGTTGGCAATCACTTCGCCGCCGACGCCCTCGACGTTGCGGAAATGCAGGAGCGGCGCCCGGCCTTGCTGGTTGAGCTTCCAGATGAACGCCGATGCGTCCTGGTCGTCCGTGATACGGTCTTCGATGGTGAGTACGTCTTCGGGATGCGCCTTCTGGTATTCCCGGAGAAAGTAGCGGACGTCCTGGCTGCCGAACTCCATAATACTGCCCTTCGCGGTGTCGTTACTTCACATGAGCGGGCAGCGGCCTTGGAGGGAGCCGCTGCCCTGGAGCGGGATGAGGAAAATGCGAGCGATGTTCCGCTCGAATCCCGCTCTGACTGGGGATCGACCGAGGCCGATCAGGCAGGAGTAGGCTGGCGCTCCTCTCGCCTCAGACCCGCATATGTATCGGTCAGGCGCGCCTGGGCTTCCTCGAGATTGCGTGGCGGAGGCGTCGGGTCGATGCCGACGAGCTTGGCGATGTTGTTGCCGAGATAGCCCTCGAGATCGTCCTCGGAAAGCCCGAGGCCGTGGGGCGGTTCGTGGCAGAGAACCTCGAGCTCGCGCAGCCACATGCCGGGTTCGTTTGGCGGCGAGTCCGTACCGAAGACGATCTTGTGTTTCGGCAGCTCTTTCGCGAATTCGACGATGCGGGATTGGAAGCACCAACCGGACTCGCAGTAGACGTTGGGTGTGTCCATCGCCATCCAGAAAGACTCGAACGAGTAGTTGCCCCCGGTCTGGATCCCGAAATGCCCGATGATGAAATTGACCATCGGGAACTCGCGAATGATCGGATAGAACATCGTCGGAATGGTGTAGGGCCCGTCACCGGTGTGGATGAGCACGACCACTCCGAGTTCCGCGCACTTCTTCATCGCCGGGCGAAGCCAGTCGAGGGCCCGGTCGGGCCGGTAACCATGCATGTTGGCATGCAGCTTCAGCATCTTGAAGCCGTATTCCTTGACATGGAATTCGAGCTCGGCCGCGCCGTTTTCCGGCCCCCAGCGGGGATTGTAGTTGAAGTTGCCGATGAAGCGGTCCGGGTATTTCTGGCAAAGTTCGGCGATATACGCCATGTAATCGCGGATGCCTTCGCGGCCCATGCGGTTGCCGTCGCGATAGCCTGTATTGCCGGGCGGCGGCTGGATGAAGCCCATGTCGATCCGGCGAGGCTTGCCGTTGATCATATAAGGTCCGTCCATCAGTTTCAGCATGCGCTCGCCGGTGAACGGCGTGCCGGTGTGGCGCCATGCCTCGTCGACCAGATTGGTCGGGTGGAGGTGGGTATCGATGATCATGCTATTTCTCCGATTTCATGAAACGCGCGTGCGGAAGGCTCACGCCGGCTGAAGGCTGGCATGGGTGCCCTTGAGGCGGGCCTGTGCCTCCTCCAGGCTGCGCGGCGGCGGCGTCGGATCGAGACCGATCATCCGGGCGATGTTGTTGCCGAGGTAGTCCTCGAGCGTATCCTCGTCGAGGTTCAGCCCCTGGGGCGGTTCGTGGCACAGCACCTCGAGAAGGCGCAGCCACATTCCGGGCTCGTTCGGGGGCGTGTCGGTGCCGAACAGGATCTTGTGCTTCGGCAGCTCCTTGGCGAATTCGACGATGCGCGACTGCAGGCACCAGCCGGATTCGACATAGATGTTCGGCGCATCCATCGCCATCTGGAACGGCTCGAAGACATAGACGCCCCCCGTTTGCACGCCGAAGTGCCCGAGGACGAAATTGACCGACGGAAACTCTCGAATGATCGGATAGAATTCGGTCGGGATGCTGTAGGGGCCGTCGCCGGTATGCACCTTTACGATGAGGCCGAGATCGGCGCATTTCCGCATCGCGGGTCGCAGCCAGTCGAGCGCCCGGTCGGGGCGGTAGGCGTGCATGTTCGCCTGAAGCTGCACCATCTTGAAGCCGTATTCCTTGGCGTGGTGCTCGATTTCTTCGGCGCCGTTCTGGGTGCCGTAGCGCGGATTGTAGACGAAACAGCCGAGGAAGCGGTCCGGATATTTCTGAACGAGCTCGACGGTGTAGGACATGTAATCCCGGATCGCCGCCTTGCCGGTCAGATCGCCGTAGCCGTCGGTGTAAATGGTGTTGCCCTGCGGGGGCTGGATGAAAGCTTTGTCGATGCGGCGCGGCTTCCCGTTCACATAATAAGGGCCGTCCATCATCTTGAGGAGGCGCTCACCTGTAAAAGGCTCGCCATCGTGCCGCCAGGCCAGATCCACAATCTTGGTCGGGTAGCAGCTAATGTCGATAATCATCAGTCTCTCCAAAGTTGCCGTCAATCCAATTCACGGATTGTCCGTGAGCGAAGCGCCCCGGAGTTCGACGTCAACTTTGCTGAAGGCGAGGTCAGAAAGATCCGTCGGGCTGCGGTCTGCGCGATCGCATGCCAGCAATTCCCGACCGGATGTTGTATCGTGAGATACTAACGCGGCTGACCGCTTCTACTGACGTGGAGAATATTAAGACAGCTTAGGCGGAATGAAAAGTACATTTCATCAAACTGATCAATTAATAAATATTTCGAAAGAATGCATTCTATGAGTGGTTGCTGAGCGGAGTACAAATATTGGACGACACCGCAAAAGAAAACGGAGATTTTCCCGCTGCGGCCGGGATACTCCTGGGCCTGGGGCTCGGGGGCTTCTTCGACGGCATCGTTCTGCATCAGGTGCTGCAGTGGCATCACATGTTGAGCAGCGCAGGCTTTCCCCCCGACAGCCTCGAAAATCTGAGATTGAATACGTTCTTCGACGGCCTCTTCCATGTGGCCACATACGTCTTCGTCGTGCTGGGCCTGATCGTCCTGTGGCGCCGTGGGCGGCGGACGCCCCTGCTTTGGTCGGCAAAGCTTGTTGCCGGTACCTTCCTCATCGGGTTTGGTGCCTTCAACCTGATCGAAGGCACCGTCAACCACCAGATCCTCGGCCTGCATCACGTCAACGAGACGGTGCCGCGCCACCAGTGGGTCTACTGGGACACAGGCTTTCTGCTCTGGGGAGCCTTGATGCTGATTGCCGGATGGGTCCTGTACAGGTCCGGTAAACGAGAGCTTTCGAGATGACGGCTAGGGGGCGCCTCACAGCAGCCGGTGCCGCACCAGAATCTCCCGAATGCTTGCGTCCTGCTCCTCGCTCGGAAGCAGCGCCGGCTGGCGGGAGGCCCCAACGGAGCGATCCTGCAGGTAAAGCGAGCGCTTGACCAGGGCCGGCGGGAAGCCGAGGGCGTAAAGTTCGGTGCGGAAGGCGGTGTAGAGTGCCTGCTGGCGTTCCGCCTCGGCAATGTTCCCGTTGTTGAACGCGCTGAGAATGCCGGCGAGCACCTCCGGCATTGCATTGCCGAGGCCGGAAATACAGCCGGCCGCACCGTTCTGCAGCGACCAGAGAACCAGATGGTCGGGCCCGGAATAGACTTCGAAGCCCGGGACCTCGCGCGCCACCTGCAGATAGGCCTCGAGCGTATCCTGCGCACCGCCGGAATCCTTGATCCCGGCGATATTGCCGTGCGAGGCAAGCTTCAGAGCCGTCTCCGGCTCGATATGGTTCTGGGTGCGGGAGGGAATGTCATAGAGATAGACGGGGGTCTCTACGGCATCGGCGACCGTCGAGAAGTGCCGGATCAGGCCGTCCTGCGTACAGGCGATGAAGAAGGGCGTGATGACGGCGATGCCGCTGACGCCGATGCGGTCGAAGGCGCGCGCGAGCTGCAGCGTCTCGAAGGTCGCGGGCATGCCGGCATTGACGATGACATCGACGCGACCGCCGACCTCGTCGACCACCTCCTCGGTGAGCCGGATCTTCTCCGCGTGCGTGAGCGCAGTGAAATCGCCATTGGTGCCGGCGCACATGATATTGTTGCCGGCGGCGACCTGACGGCGCACCTGGGCGCGGGTCGCCTCGTAGTTGATGGTCTCGTCCTCGTTGAAGCAGGTGACGAGGGCGACGAAGGCTTTCTTGGACATCAGTGACTCCGCTTCGGGATGGGAATGTCGGCAGCCCCGGCCGGCACCGATGCGAGGTGGCCGGCCTTTGCATCCGGATCGGGATCGAGGCTGGCCGCGAGAAGGGCGCGGGTATAGGCCTGCCGCGGGGTATCAAAGACCTCGCGGACGGTGCCGAGCTCGACGACCTCTCCCTGCTGCATGACCATAACGTAATCGGCGAAATCGCGAACGACCGGCAGGTCATGGGCGATGAAGATGAAGGCGATCCCCATCTCGCGGCGCAGCCTGTCGAGAAGCTCGATCACCTGCGCCTGGACGGAGACGTCGAGCGCGGAAACGGCCTCGTCGCAGATGATCAGCTGCGGCTCGAGCGCAAGCGCCCGGGCAATGGCGATTCGCTGGCGCTGGCCGCCTGAAAACTGGTGCGGATAGCGGCTCATGTGTTCGGCCGAAAGGCCGACCTGCACCAGGAGCTCCGCCACGCGTTCACGCCATTTCGCCTTGGGCAGGATGTCCGGATGGATGACCCAGGCCTCGGAGATCAGCTGGTAGACCGTCATGCGCGGGTTGAGCGATTGGGTCGGGTCCTGGAACACCATCTGGAGGTCGCGCCTGAGCTTGTAGAGCTCAGCCGGCGAAAGCGCGAACAGGTCGCGGCCCTTCCAAAGCGCCGTGCCGCCATCCGGCTCGTCGAGACGCAAGAGGGCCCGGGCAAGCGTCGATTTGCCGGAGCCGCTTTCGCCGACGACAGCCATTGTCTCGCCGGGCATGAGATCGAAGGAGATGCCCTTCAACGCTTCGAAGGAGCCGTAGGTCTTGCGCACGTCGCGCACGCTGAGCAGGGGTTCGGCGCGGGCGCCGGGTTCGTGCATCGCGCCCTTGCCGGGGGCGGCGGCGATGAGCTTCTGCGTATAGGGATGCTGCGGGTTCTTGTAGATCTCGCGCACGGTTCCCGCTTCGACGATGGCGCCCTTTTCCATCACGACGACCCGGTCGGCGATCTCGGAGACGACGCCGAGATCGTGGGTTATGATCAGCACCGCCATGCCCGTTTCGCGCTGCAGCTCCTTCAGAAGCTTCAGCACTTCCGCCTGCACGGTCACGTCGAGCGCGGTGGTCGGTTCGTCGGCGATCAGGAGGTCCGGCCGGAGCGCCAACGCCATGGCGATCATGACGCGCTGGCGCTGACCGCCGGAGAATTCGTGCGGATATTTGCGCATTGCCCGCTCGGGCTCGGGAATCCCGACGCGGCGAAGGAGCCGCAGCGCCTCTTCGCGCGCCTTGCTGCGGGCGAGCCCGTGCGTGGTCATGGCTTCCGAGATCTGCCAGCCGACGCTGTAGACCGGATTGAGATGGCTGAGCGGATCCTGAAAGATCATGGCGACCCGGCGGCCGTTGACCTCGCGCCGTTCCTCGGCAGGCATTGTCAGCAAGTCCCTGCCGTCGAGCAGGATTTCGCCGGCGCTGATGCGGCCCGGCGGCATGTCGATGAGGTTCATGATTGCCGAGGAGGAGACGGACTTGCCGGAACCGCTTTCGCCGAGGATCGCGAGGGTCTCTCCCTTGTCGAGGTGATAGGAGATCGACTTCACCGCATGGACCACGCCCGTCGCGGTGTGGAACTCGACGGAGAGGTTGCGGACCTCGAGCAGATGTTCAGCCATTTTTGCCGCCCTTCATTTCGAGACGCCAGCGCTGTACCGGATCGAGCGCGATCCGCATCCAGTTGGACAGCAGGTTGAGCGACATGGTGGTGAGAATGATGGCCAGGCCGGGCCAGAAGGAGAGCCACCAGGCATTGGTGAGATATTGCCGGCCCTGCGAGATCATCAGGCCCCAGGTGATTTCCGGCGGCTGGATGCCGATGCCGAGGAAGGACAGCGCGCTCTCCGCCAGCATGACATAGGCGAAATCGAGGGTGGCGAGCGTCGTCAGCGTCGGCAGCACGACCGGCAGGATGTGGCGGAAGAGGATGCGCTTGCTGGAGGCGCCCATGACCCGTGCCGCCTGCACGAACATGCGCTCACGGATCTCCAGCACTTCGGCCCGCGTGGTGCGCAGATAGACCGGAATGCGGGTGATGGCGAGCACCAGCATGAGGTTGAGGATCGAGGAGCCGAGCACATAGAGCACAATCACCGCGATCAGCAGAGACGGGAAGGACATGATCACGTCGGCGAGACGCATGATGATCTGGCTCATGCGCGGCGAGGAAAAGCCGGCGATGAGGCCGAGAACGGTGCCGATCACCGAGGACAGGATCACGGCGCCGGCGGCGACCATCAGGGTGTTCTGGGCCGCAACGATGATTCGGGCAAAGAGCGGACGGCCGAGCGCGTCGGCGCCCATCCACCAGACCCAGGCGCGGGTCCAGTCGAATGGCGGCAGATTGCGGCCGCGCAGGTTCTGCTTCGTCGCCAGGTCGCCCAGCCAGGCCGGGCCGATGACGGCTATGACGAGGATGACGAGAAGGAAGATCGCCGCGCAAAGCGCGAACTTGTCCGCCAGCAGCATGCGCAACATGCGGACCGGGAAGGACGGCTCTGCGGCGATGACATTGTCGGTGGTTGCCAGGGTCATGGTCCGTCGCCTCCTCAGTGCCGGATGCGAGGATCGAGCAGCGCATAGGCGAGATCGATCAGCACGTTCATGAGGAAGATCGCAATGGCCGTGACGAGGATCGCCGCCAGCACCACGTTGAAATCGCGCTGCAGGATGGAATCGATCATGAGCTTGCCGACGCCGGGAAAGCCGAAGATCGTCTCGACCACGACCGCGCCGTTAAGCAAGCTTGCCGCCTGGTCTCCGACCACGGTGATGACGGGCAGCATCGCATTGCGCAGAGCGTGGATGAAGATGATCGGCCCGGACTTCACGCCCTTTGCCCGTGCGGTCTTCACATAGGCCGAGGACAGCGCGCTGACCATGGAGCCGCGCACCACCTGGACGATGATGCCGAAGGGGCGGACGAAGAGAACCGCGATCGGCAGGATCCAGTGCACGACCGATCCGGTGCCGGATGTCGGCAGGATCGCGAAGTTGATCGAGAAGATGACGATGGCGACGATCGCCAGCCAGAAATCCGGAACCGACGCGCCGATGAGCGAGACCATCGACGACAGCCGGTCGAAGAAACCGCCGGAGCGGAAGGCACCCAGCGAGCCGACGACGATCGCCGCTCCCGTGACGAGCGTCATCGTGATGACGGCAAGCCAGAGAGTCCAGGTGAAGGCTTCGAGGACGACATCGAGCGCCGGGCGGGCCTTGCGCAGGGACTCGCCGAGATCGCCGGTGACGACATCACCCACATAACGGGCGAACTGGACGAGGATCGGATCGTTCAGTCCGTGCAGCTCGCGGAACTGCTCCTTCATCTCGGCGGATGCTTCGACGGGCAGAAACAGGGCTGCCGGGTCGCCGGTCATCCGGGACAGGAAGAATACCATGACGATCAGGCCGATGAGCGAGATCAGGCTTGCGAGCGCACGTTGGCGGATGAATCTGAGCATGGCAGCCCTCGATTTTGCATGAGGCGGCGGGGGTCCCGCCGCCGGAAGTTTCATTTCGAATGGCCGCTCGTCCGCGGTTCAGATCATTTGATCTTGATCTCGGAGAGCTGCAGCATGGAATTCGTCGCCATCGTGGGCTTGAAGTCCAGTCGCTCGGACACCCGCGAGAAACCGACCATGTGGAACAGCAGCACATCTGCCACCACCTCGTCATGGACGTAGGCGATGAGCTCGGACCAGAGCTTGGCGCGTTCGTCTCCGACGGCAGCCGAGGCACGGGCGATCAGGTCGTCGACCTTCGGATCGGAAAAGCCCGACTGCGTGCCTTCGGAGTCGTATTTGAAGAACATCGAGAAGGAGGGGTCGCCCTTCGAGTTGTCGTGCATCGCGGCAACCAGCTGCGGACCGCGTCCTTCCTTGAAGGGCTTCGAATAATAGACTTCGTGCTCGGCGACTTCTACGAATTTGAGCTCGACCTTGAGCCCGACCTCCTGCAGCTGCGCCTGGATGGCCTCCATGATCTCGGTCACGTTCGGGAAGTTCGCGGTGCGCGCGATGATGGTGATCGGCGTGTCTACCTTGACGCCATCGGCCTTGGCCTCTTCGATGAGCTTCTTGGCCTGCTCCGGATCGTAGGGGAAGACCTTCACGTCGGGGTTCCAGCCGAGCGTCGGCGGCGGAACGATCGCGGTGGCGAGGACGGCGCTGTCGGGCACCAGCGTACCGAGGAAGGCTTCGCGGTCGATTGCAAGGTTCAGAGCGCGACGGATGCGGACGTCGTTCAACGGCTCGATATTATGGTCGATGCGCAGATAGACGGTCTCGCTGTCGAGATAGGAGAAGTCGGTGGCCGGGTTGGTCGCCTCGGTCTGCGAGATGGACGGCGACAGATCGGCCTCACCCGTCTGGACCATGGCGGCGCGGACCGCAGGATCGGCGCGGAACAGATAAGTCGCCTCGGTAACCTCTGGCTTTTCGCCCCAGTAGTCGTCGCGCGCGGAAAGCACGATCTGCTGTCCGGGCGTCCAGTCGGTCAGCTTGTAGGGGCCGGTGCCGACGGGTTCGCGCACGAATTCCATCGGCGTCTCTTCCGGCACGATCGTCAGCAGCGACAGGAGCAGCGGCAGGATCGGCTGAACCGGATCGACCGTGAAATCGACGGTCGTGTCGTCGACGACGTCGATCTTGATGTTCATGCCGCCGAAATAGCGGCGCGACTCACAGGCATTCTTGTCGCTCATCACGCGGTCGAAGCTGTACTTGACGTCCTTGGCGTTGAAGTCGGTGCCGTCGGAGAACTTCACGCCCTTGCGCAGGTGAAAGCGCCAGCTCCCATCCTCCTTCTGCTCCCAGCTCTCGGCAAGGCGTGGCATCAGGCCCTTGCCCTCGCGAAGGTCGAGCTCGGTCAGGGTCTCGCTGACGTTTTGCATGATGATGCGGCCGATATTGGAGCGCGTAGCCATGCAGGGTTCGAGCAGGTCCGCCTCTTCCGGCAGAACGATCTTGACCGGCCCGGATGCCGCGAAGGCCGGGGCGAGCGCGGAGCCCAGCATCAGGGCTCCCATAATCAGTGTTCTTTTCATTTGCATTCTCCTCCCTCTAGGATCTCGTGTGTGGCGCGGCGACTTCGTCCGCCTCTCTCCATGCAGGCTGCGGCAATCAGCCTCCTCGCCGCTAAGCGCCCTTCTGCCGCCGAATTGACCAGACCATCCGATTTCTTATCAAGTTTGTCAAATTGTTTTCGCCTCCATCCTGAAATGAAAAATTTTACAACAGAAAATATCACATAAAAACAGATGTTTATCGACATCAATGCTCGAGTTCGATAGCGCCATACGAAAATAGAAAACTTGACAACTTGCGAAATTCCGCGATTGTCCGATGTATGAGGAGGCTTTCATGACGCCTGACGAAATCGCAAACGCAATGACCGGCAAGCTCCGGGAGACCGGGGGAGGGCGATTGGAATCGCTCCTGCCCTCGCCCATGGTGCAGAACCACGCAGCCTTTCTGCACAGGCTCGAGGACGGAAGTCTCGTCTGTGCCTGGTTCGGCGGGACGCTCGAGGGAAAATCCGACATTTCGATCTTCGCGTCGGTGCTCGCCCCCGGCGCCGCGCACTGGGGCGAGCCGCAGCGGCTGAGTTTCGATGCCGAGCACTCCGAGCAGAACCCGGTGCTGTTCACGGCGCCCGACGGGCGGCTCTGGCTTTTCCACACGTCGCAGCCCTCGGGCAATCAGGACGAATGCCGCATCCGGATGGCCGCAATCGAGAGGGATGCCGCTGATCCGGCCAGGCTTGCCGCTTCCGAGGGGCGCTATCTCGACCTGCCGCGCGGCTGCTTCATCCGCGCGCCGCTCGTCATCAGAGATGACGGGGCTTGGCTGCTGCCGATCTTTCGCTGCATCCAGCGCCCCGGTCAGAAGTGGAACGGCAGTCACGACAATGCGGCCGTCGGCATTTCGACCGATGGCGGCCGAAGCTGGCAACTCGCCGACCTCGCCGGTTCGATCGGTTGCGTGCACATGAGCCCGGTGGCTGTCGGCGACACCCGCTACGCGGCTTTCTTCCGCCGCCGCCAGGCGGACCAGGTCTACCGCGTCGAGAGCGTCGACGGCGGGCGGACGTGGAGCCTCCCGGCGCCGACCGACGTACCCAACAACAATTCCTCGATCGCCGTCGTCCGGCTCGGGGACGGCCGGTTGGCGATGATCTGCAATCCGGTGAATGCGGCCCTTTCGGCCGACCGGCGCGCATCGCTTTACGACGAGCTCGGAGACGACGACGGCCGGCCCGATGCCGATCCTTCAGGCGGATGCGTGCCGATCTGGGGCGTGCCGCGGGCGCCGGTGAGCGTCTGCCTGTCGGCCGACGGCGGGCGCACCTTCCCCGACCGTATCGTGATCGAGGACGGTCCGGGGACCTGCCTTTCCAACAATTCGACCGACGGACACAACAAGGAAATGTCCTATCCGTGGCTCCTGGAAGGGGACGACGGCAGTCTGCACGTCGCCTACACCTACCATCGGCGCGCAATCAAATATGTCCGTCTGCCGCCCGGGTGGGCCGACGAGGGGAGAAACTGATGAGCAAGATTATCGGCATCACCATGGGCGATCCCTGTGGCGTCGGACCGGAGATCACGGTCCGGTCGCTTGCTGAGATGTCGGCTGCGGACCGGGAGGCGACCCGCATCTACGGCAACCTTGCGACGCTTGAGGCTGCAAGGGAGGCGCTTGGCCTCTCGGTCGATCTTCAGCCCTATGTCGTCGACCTTCCGGTCGAGGGCGCGCCGCTCACATGGGGAAGCCTTTCGGCAGTGGCAGGCGACGCAGCCTTCCGGTTCATCGAGCGCGCGGTCCGCGATGCCCAGGCAGGCGACATCGGCTGCATCGTCACGGCGCCGATCAACAAGGAAGCACTTAACATGGCGGGCCATCATTACGACGGCCATACCGGCATGCTGCGCAGCCTGACCGGATCGAGCGCCGCCTATATGCTGCTTGCCTCCGAGCGACTCAAGGTCATCCACGTCTCCACCCATGTGTCGCTCAAGGAGGCGATCGGCCGCGCCACCACCGAGCGGGTTCTTGCCACGATCCGCGCCGGCAACGCGCATCTGAAGCGCATCGGCTACGAGCACCCGCGCATCGCGGTCGCCGGCATCAATCCCCATTGCGGCGAGAACGGCCTGTTCGGCACGGAAGACGATGATCAGATCGGGCCCGCAGTGGCGGCCGCGCGTGAAGAAGGCATCGATGTGCAGGGGCCTATCTCCGCCGATACCGTGTTCCATCGCGCCTATTCGGGAGGCTTCGATCTGGTCGTCGCGCAATATCACGACCAGGGTCATATCCCGATCAAACTGGTCGCCTTCGATACGGCGGTCAATGTTTCCGTAGATCTTCCGATCGACCGCACCTCCGTCGATCATGGGACTGCCTTCGATATCGCCGGAAAGGGTATCGCCAATCACGGCAACCTGAATTCCGCGATCGCCTATGCGCGCAAACTCGTGGCCGGCAAGGCAGGCAGAAAGGCAGCGTCATGATCACGATCCATCAGCCGCGCCGACTCGTCGTCGGCGCCGGAAGCATCGGGGAAGTCGGCGCCTGGGCCGGTCAGGTCGGCTCCACCCTGGTCATCGCGACGCCGGTCACGTCCGGATTTGCCGACAGCCTGAAGCTCTCGGGCGAGGTCGACTTATTCGACGCGATCCCCGGCGAACCGGATATCGCGACACTCGAGGCGGCGCTGGATGCCGCGCGGAAAGCGCGCCCGGACCTGATCGTCGGTCTTGGCGGCGGCTCGGTGATGGATGTCGCCAAGCTGGTCGCGGTGCTCTGGGACTCCGGGCAATCGCTCGCCGATGTCGCCGGGCCCAATCGCGTGGCCGGCCGCAACACGCGCCTTGCGCAGGTCGCGACGACCGCCGGCACGGGTTCTGAGGCCGGGATCCGTTCGCTGATCACCGACCCGGACAAGGGCATCAAGATCGCGGTCGAAAGTCCGCACATGATCGCCGATCTCGCCGTGCTCGATCCGCAACTCACCTACAGCGTGCCGCCTGCCGTCACCGCGGCGACCGGCGTGGATGCCATGGCCCACTGCGTCGAGGCTTTCACCAACCGCAAGGCCCATACGATGATCGACGGCTTCGCCCGCATGGGGTTCAACCTCGTCGGCAAATATCTCGCCCGTGCCGTGCGCGACGGCGAAGATACCGAAGCGCGCGAGGGGATGATGCTGGCATCCTATTACGGCGGCATATGTCTCGGTCCCGTCAACACGGCAGCCGGGCACGCCATATCCTATCCGCTCGGCACGCTGCTGCATCTGCCGCACGGCCTCGCCAATGCGATCATCTTTCCGCATGTGCTCGCCTTCAACCAGCCGGCCGTCGTGGCAAAGACGGCGGAAGTCGCGGATGCCCTGGGGCTTGGCAAAGATCTCTCGCAACGTGATCTGCTCTCGGCCGCGAAAGGTTTCTGCGCCAGCCTCGGCATAGAGATGTCTCTGGCCGCCAATGGCGCGAAGGAGTCCGACCTGCCGCGCTTTGCCGCCGATGCGCATGCGATCCGACGGCTGATGGACAACAATCCGGTCGACATGAGCGAGGCGGATGTGCTGGAGATCTATCGGGCGGCGTTCTAAGGCCTGTTGCGACTGGGGAGATGCTTCTCTCCCTTCGCCTTCCCCGGCCGGTTCTGCCTCTACTGTGAGGCCAGGAACAGACGGTCGCGCGATCCGGTCAGATGCTTCAGCATCAGCATGCGGGCCTCCTCCGCACTGCCCGCGGCGATGGCATCGGCAATCGCCTCGTGCTCGGCGAAAACCCTGGAGAGGCCGCTGGCCTCTCGCTTCACCGAGATGCCATGGAACTTCATGCCCACGGCGATGTGCTCCTTCAGCGCCTCCATGGCGGTCGAGAAGTAGCTGTTCTGGGCCGCACGGGCGATCGCAAGATGGAACTGGAAGTCGGCATCCTCCCGGTGGGATTGCCGGTTGGTGGCGTCGCGCAGCAGTTCGAGTGCCCGGCGGATCGATGCGAGGCTCGTCTCGTCGTGCCGGAGCGCTGCCGCGGCCGCAGCCGCAGGCTCCAGCGTCAGCCGGAATTCATAGCAGTTCAGGAGATCGGCGACGTTTTCGAGCTGGCCGAAACCGAGCGGCTCGCGAAGGCCCACGGCTCTCACGAAACTGCCCGCGCCACGCCGGGAATAGATGAGCCCCTGGTCCCTGAGGCGCTTCAGCGCCTCCCGGACGATCGGCCGGGATACCTCGAACTCCGTCGCCAGCTCATGCTCCGTCGGCAGACGCTCGTCCGGCTTATAGGCGCCGGACTTGATCGCGCGGTGCATTCTTTCGAACACGATGTCGGGCAGGCCCTTGCGGGGGGTCCCTTCCTGCAGTCCCATCGTCTATCTCGCCTCCCCCGTGATTTGCCTTGCGATGTCGCTCAGCGTATCCGGCCCGCCGAAGCCGCCGGACTTGGTGATGATATATCGGCCGTCGGCGAAGGCCAGCGCCATTCCGGGCATGCA
Organism: Sinorhizobium sp. GQ132; assembly: GCF_059758575.1. Classification (NCBI taxonomy): domain Bacteria; kingdom Pseudomonadati; phylum Pseudomonadota; class Alphaproteobacteria; order Hyphomicrobiales; family Rhizobiaceae; genus Sinorhizobium; species Sinorhizobium sp. GQ132. Next base: position 889,334 of record NZ_JCAXDX010000001.1, read on the forward strand.
TTCGCCGAGGAGGCGGAAACGGGAAACGCCCATTCTTGCCAGCACGGCCTCGGCCGTTGCGCCACCGGTAAGAAGCAGGGTCGTGGCCGCGCCGGTGAAGGCCGGAACGACGCTGTCGGCCAGGTTGGCGGAGACCTCGGCCGGGCTGAGCGGCGTCTCGCCTTCGACCGCCTGAATGATCGTCACCGCTCCGGTCACCGGGGTGCCGGGCTTCAGCACCCTGCCTCCGACCGCCGGGATATACTCGGCGGGGCGGTTATCGCGCAGCACGTCGACCTGCTCGACGGTGATCGGGTCGCGCGATCCGACGACGATCAATATAGGCTTGCGGGGCAGCGGGATCAGCGGCAGCGTTTCGCTATCCGTCATCCGGTGGGCAAGTGCATCGGCAAGGCCTCTCGCGCCGATCATGAGATCGCAGCCGGCCGTCTCGGCGCTCGCCAATGCGGCGAGCATGTCCTTGCGCGACATGGTATCGGGGATCAATGCGCGAGCCGCATGCCGGCCGAGCCTCTGAGCGACCGGGATAGGCGCCTCCACACCGAACCCCCGGACTTGGCCGTCGACCACGATACGGCCGAAATCGGGGATGGCCGGCGCGACAAGGGCGCGCGAAAAAGGGGTAGCGTCGAGTTCGGCCTCGATATTGCCCTTCAGCCTCGAGTCGACCTTCTTGAAAATCCGCGCATCTTCGGGGACGTGCTTCAGGAAGTCGGATGTCGCCTTGCGCGCCTCATCCGGGGAAACCTCGCGGCACTTCACGTTGACGACGAGGATGTCCGGTCCGTCCGCCAGTGCAGCATCCACGGAGTCCAGGGCGAGAGCGACTTCCGTATGAAGGCCGCGGCCCGCAAACGGGGCAGCTGAATCAAGGGCACCCGTCAGATCATCGGCGAGAATGACAAGCATGGGGAGACGCTGCAAATCCGATTGTTGTTATCTTACGTGCCGTATTTTCTACATGTATTGCAAGGATTTGCAAATTTAAATTTACAAATATGCCGCCGCGTAAGCTGCTGATTGCCTTCTGGGATGAAGGCTATGTGGCCCCGTACGGCCACGAGCCGGCCGACGATGTAGCGCATGTTCGCCTTCCGACACCAGAGAGAGGCGGCGTCTCGATCGTGACAGTGGCCGATCTGTCGCGGGTTCAGGAGTTCTGCCGGGCTTCGGACGCAGCCCGTCTCATGTGACCTTAAGTTCGGGAGAACCGACGGACGGCACGGCGCTCTCACCGTTGTGAAATCACTCCGCCCGGAAAGGTTGATCTGCGGCTTCACACTGCAAGGCGGCCGTGCCGTCCGAGCAGGTCGACCAGCGCGTCATGAGGAATCGCGTCGATCTTCAGACGGTCATGTGGCGTGCCGCCGCAGTCCTCCGCCGCCAGCATTGCATTGACGACGGCTTCTTCGACGCTGTCCACCGTCGCCGCGTAGATCGGGTCGAGTTGTTCGTCATTGACAATCTGCAGGGGCAGCAAAGGTGGCGCGCGATGAAGCATCGGCTGCTTATTGGCGGTGGAGAAGGCGAGAAAGATATCTCCGGAATTGTTGCCGCCAGGCGTCCCATTGCGGCCGATGCCGATAGCGGCGCGGCGTGCGACCCGCTTGAGCTGGTGAGGCGCCATGGGCAGGTCCGTGGCGATCACGACGATGATGGATCCGCGCTCCTGCAACTGGCTTTGAGGCGTGTTGTCCCGGAAATGCTTGCCGACCGGCACGCCGCAAATCGTCAACCAGTCCCGCTGACCATGATTTGCCTGCACGAGCGTGCCGATCGTGTAGTCCCGGCCACCGAAGGAGAGAATGCGCGAGGCCGTGCCCGTGCCGCCCTTGAAGCCGTAAGCGATCATGCCGGTCCCGCCGCCGCAATTCCCTTCGGCCACGGGCCCGCGGGCAAGCGCCGCGAGGGCGGCACGCACATCCGCTTCAGAGACCGGCATGCCGTTGATGTCGTTCAGCACCCCGTCATAGGTCTCCGCGATCACCGGCATGAGCCAGAGGAAGTCACCGGTTTCGTAAGTCGAGGCGTAGCGCTCCAGCATCCACCGGACGGTCGTATGATGCGTGATGCCGACCGCGTGGGTGTTGGTGATCATCACCGGCCCCAGGAACGTGCCGCCGTCTTCGATCCAGTGCGTTCCGGTCATCTCGCCATTGCCGTTGAAGCGATGCACGCCGGCATAGACCGGGACAGGTGTATCGCTTTGCGCATGCGGGAGGATCGCGGTCACACCCGTGCGCACCGGCAGGTTGCGGCCGGGCCGCGGCGTCTCCTCGCGGATCGTGCGGAAGCCTACGGCGACGCCTTCCACGTCGGTAATGGCATTGTTGGGTCCCGTAGGTCCGAAGAAAGCCAGGCCGAGATCCCGAGCGCGGACTTTGGTCTTGGGAGTCTGATTCATGTTACTTCTGCCGGGAACGGAGGTAGAGGCCGAGCGAGGCGACGACGAAGGAGAAGGTCAGCATCATCACGGCGATTGCGTTTATCTCCGGCTTGATGCCGCGCCGGAGCATGGCGAAAATGAACATTGGCAGCGTCGTCACGTCGACGCCGGCGATAAAATAGGTGATGACCAGGTCGTCCATCGAGATGATGAAGGCGAGGAGAGCGCCGCCGACGATGCCGGGCAGGAGCTGCGGGAATGTCACCTTCCGGAAGGTCGTCCATTCCTTCGCGCCGAGATCGGCCGAAGCATGCTCCAGCGTGCGGTCCATGCCGGCGAGGCGGGCAGAGACGACGATGAAGACATAGGAGATCAGGAAGGTGCACTGACCGATGATGATCGTCTTCAGCCCGAGGTTCGCGCCGGCATTCACGAAAAAGATCAGGAGCGCAATGCCGAGCACGATATCCGGCATCAGCATCGGCATGAACATGACGGCCCTGTAGAGGCGCCGGCCGAAGAAATCGAAGCGGTAGAGCCCGATCGCGATCGCGGTTCCGAGGATCGTGGCGATGGCCGTCGTCGAGGCGGCGATGACCAGGCTGTTCCAGACGGCTTGAACCAGCTGGTCGGTCGATTCGATATAGAGCGCGTTCTCCGAGACCGTCGTCTTGAAGCCGAGAACCTGTGCGTACCACTCGGTGGTGAACCCCGTCCACGTCATCATGTTCACGGGGTTGGAGTTGAACGAATAGACGCCGATCAAGACCAGCGGGATGTAGATGAAGGCGAAGAACAGCGCGGTATATGCGATCAGGCTGCCGCGTCCGAGGGTAGCGAGGATTTTCATTGCACCTCCTTCAGCGGCCGGTCGCGGCATCGATCCCGCGGCGGCCGGACAGGATCACATGGACGAACAGCAGGGCGAGCATGACGCTCATGACCATCATCGCGAGCGCTGATCCGAAGGGCCAGTTCCGCGCCGAAAGGAACTGTTGCTCGATGAGATTGCCCAGCATCATCACCTTGGCCCCGCCGAGAACCGCGGGAACGACGAAGTTGCCGAGCGCCGGGATGAAGACGATCAGCGCGCCGCCGGCGATCCCGGGCGCCGTCAGCGGCAGGATGATGCGCAGGAAAGTGCGGACCGGCCCGGCACCAAGATCGAGGGAGGCGCGGACGAGCGTCCAGTCAAGCTTTTCCACGCTCGCATAGACCGGCATGAACATGAAGGGAATGAAGATGTAGACCATGCCGAGGATGATCGCGCCGTCGGTATATATGAGGTCCAGCGGCCGGGCAATGACACCCGTGCCGAGCAGTACGCCGTTGACGAGGCCGGTCTGTCGCAGGATCAGCACCCAGATGAACAGCCGGACGATAAGGCTGGTGAAAAAGGGCAGGGTGATCAGGAAGAGGCAGAAATTCTTCCAGCGTTCCGAAAGCCGGCTGATGCAAAAGGCAGCCGGATAACAGACGAGAAGTGTCGCGACCACCGTCAGCGCGGCGATCTTCAGGGAGCGAAAGAAGATGGAAATGTAGACCGGGTCGAAATCTTCGAACATCGGATCGGCGAATCCGAGAATGCGGCCGTAGTTGTGCGGGTACCATGTCCATTCCACGCCGCCGTAAAGGCCGGGCGCAAGGAAACTCGTGACGATCATGATCCCAAGCGGCCCAAGGAAGAAGACGGCGAGGAAAATCGAGACCGGACCGATCAGGACGGCGAGCTGAGTGCGGCGGCGCAGCGCGATCGACGACATGTCAGGCCGCCTCGGCGGGGATCAGATGGACGGCTGAGGGGTCGTAGGCGAGGCGTGCGCGGCGCGATTGTTCGATCTCGCCTATGAGACTGCGGCGCGCGGCCGGAATTTCCGCGATGACGCGCCGCCCGGTCGGCGTGCGGCCGAAGATTTCGAACACCGAGCCGACGAAGACGATCTGTTCGAGGTCAACGTCAACACTCGGGAAGCCTTCGCCGGGACCTGCCAGGAAGAACTGTTCCGGCCGTATAAGTGCCGTTGCCGGCCCCGTGGAGCCCGGCAGCGCATGGGAAATGGCGATCCCGTCATCGGTCACGAATTGCACCCCGTCTGCATGTCCTTCGAAAAGGTTGCTCGCGCCGACGAAGGTTGCCACGAAGCTGCTCTTCGGTCGGTCGTAGACAGCGCGCGGCGTATCGATCTGCTGGATGCGCCCGCCGGAAAGCACGGCGACGCGGTCGGACATGGTGAGCGCTTCCTGCTGGTCGTGGGTGACGAAGATGAAGGAAATGCCGAGCTCGTGCTGTAATGTCTTGAGTTCGATCTGCATGGCCTGGCGCAGGTTCTTGTCGAGCGCGGAGAGTGGTTCGTCGAGAAGGAGAAGCTTGGGGCGGGCGATGATGGCGCGGGCGAGTGCCACACGCTGTTGCTGGCCGCCGGAGAGTTGGCGTGGCATGCGGCGTTCCAGACCCTCCAGGCCAACCAAGTGCAGCGCCTCGGCCACGCGCTTGGCGCGCTCCGCTTTCGCCACCCCCGCCACTTCGAGCGCGTAGCCCGTATTCTCCGCAACGCTCATGTGGGGAAAGAGCGCGTAATTCTGGAAAACGGTGTTGACCGGGCGCCGATAGGGCGGCCGCTCCGTCATATCGTCACCATCGATCATGATCCGGCCGGAATCGAGTTCCACGAAACCGCTGATCGCCTGCAGAAGGGTTGTCTTTCCGCAACCGGAGGGACCGAGCAGAGTGAGGAATTCGTTCCGGCGGACGCTGAGGTCGATTGCCTCAAGCGCCGTCACGCTATGACCTTCAGGCGCGGCGAAGGTTTTCGCCGCCTTCTCCAGGCAGACTATGGATTCTCGCATCATCGTTCCCCAAAATGTTATTAAAATAACGCTTGTGCGATTAGGATATATGGATACCATTTGTGCATCCAAGTCAACGGCCGGAAGAAGTCGTGGCGGGAAAAGCCGGTGCAGGGAACGCACGGGCGCACCGAAACTTCAGAGGAGAATTTCGATGACAACGAATGATCGCGCCGGCACATCCGGACTCCGCGCATGGATGCGCGGCACTGTGTTTTCCCTTGCCGCATTTCTGGCGACGACCGGCCTGGCATGTGCCGCAGAACTGAACATCTACAACTGGGGTGAGTACATCAATCCGGAGGTGCTCAAGAAATTCGAGGAGGAGACCTCGATCAAGGTCAACCTGTCGACCTATTCCTCCAACGAGGAAATGCTCGCGAAAATCCAGGGCGGCGCGACGGGTTACGACATCGTCTTTCCCTCCGTGCACATGCACGACATCATGGCCAAGCTCGACCTCCTGGAGAAAACGGACATTGGCCGCTACGAGGGCTTCAAGAATATCGATCCTTCCTTCCTGCGGGCCAAGAGCGATCCGGACGGCGAATACTGCCTGCCGTATGCCTGGGGATCGGTTGGCATTTTTTACAACCGCAAAGTGCTCGGCAAGGACATCACCGGCTGGAAGGACCTGATCGCCACAGTCAAGGAGAAAGGGCTGAAGTTCACACTTCTCGACGACATGTGTGAGGTGCTCGCGGTAGGACTCATGCTCAACGGGCACAAGGTCAACTCGGCCGACCCGGCGCAGCTCCAGCAGGCGGCCGACACGATCATTGAAATGAAGCCTTATGTGGCTGCCTTCACCTACGACACGCGGCCGATGGTTCAATCCGGCGACGTCGCAGCCGGTCATTTCTTCGTCGGAGCCATGGTCGACGTCTTCGGCAATCAGAAGGACCTCGGCTACGTGATCCCCGAGGAAGGGGCGACCATGTACCAGGAAGATGTCTGTGTCCTGAAAAGCGCGCCGAACAAGGAGAATGCCATCAAGTTCCTCCAGTTCTACACGCGCCCGGAGGTGGCGGCGCTCAACGTGGCGCAGCAGACCAACGGCACCGCCAATGTCCCCGCGCGGCAATTGACCCCCGAGCAGATCAAGAATAGCAAGGAAATCTATCCGCCGGCCGATACGATGGCGCGCCTGCAGATTTTCGAGGATCTCGGGCCGGCGCTCCGTCAGTTCGATCGCGCCTGGACGCGGGTGAAGACGGCGCAGTGATGGCGTACCCGCCCGTTTTTGGACGGGCGGTCCTTTGGAAGAGGGCGACGTGTCGAAACGAATTCTGAAGCTCGTTCAGTCCGACGACCTCAGACGGTCCAAATCCGACAAGCTGATCGCCAACTATATCGAGCGCAACATCGCCGATCTGCCTTTCGAGACAGCGCGTTCGATTGCTCAGAGACTGGAACTCTCGCCCATGACGGTGGGCCGTTACCTGCGCCGCATGGGCTTCGACGGGCTGGATGAGCTCAAGGGCGAGCTGCGCCGCGGCCGGTCGAACCCGGCCTGGCAGGTCAAGGCGCAGGTCGATCGGTTGGAAGAGGACCGGAGAGAGGGCAAACTCCTTGCCCGCCTCATCCAGCAGCAGATCGACAATCTCGGTCAGATATACGAACTTACCAGCGCGCCGGAATGGCAACAGACGATCGAGGCGCTTGTCGGCGCCAGCGAGGTCTATGTCGCCGCCTACCAGAACGTGCGCGGCATTGCACAATATTTCGCGAGCCAGCTCTCGTACACGCGGCCCCGCGTGCAATTCGTCGACGGCCTCAACGGTACCTACGCCGAATTGCTGGACGGCTCGGTCGAGGGGCGTTTGCTGTTCCTCCACGATGTCCGCCGCTTCGCTTCAAAGGCGAAGCCGCTCGCCCTCGAAGCGCGCCGCGCCGGCGTCAAGGTTGTCCTCCTGACCGACGAATTCTGCCCTTGGGGCAAGGACGTTTCCGATGTCTGTCTCGTCGTCCCCGGTTCCCACGGACCGCTTTGGGACGGCGCCGCGACCATGACCGCGGTCATGGACCTCATGTTGAGCAACGTCATTGTCGTGCTCGGCGAGGAGGTGAGCGAGCGGGTCGACACGCTCACCCGCCTGCAAGACATCTTCGGCGATTTCGAGAATTGAGCGCGCATGATCAGAAGATTGCGATTGCTGAACGGGCCTGACTGTGAACACGGGTGCAATATTGCGTGCGTATGCAAAATCGGATGGTGCGAGAGTGAGGAAGGAGGCGGTCTTTGCCGGCGAACGCAAGGGTCATGCGCGCCATACTCGACCAATCCCGGGATCATCGCCTTCGGCACGGCGACTTGGCCACGCTCGTGCGTGGCCGGCAGCTGGCGCATTCACGGGTGGACGGTTATATTAGCCCGTGCGTAAACTTCATCCGAACGGGAGAAGTCATGGAGCCGGTGACGCTCGTACTGACCGTATGCCTTGCAACGGCACCCGAAAAGTGCCGCGAGGAAACACTGCAGTTTCAGGACCTGACGTCGTTGAATCAATGCATGTTCCAGTCTGCGGTGTACATCGCCGAATGGTCCGAGCAGCATCCGGCGCTTCGCGTCAAGAAGTGGCGATGCAGGGTTGCGGATGCGAGTCGCCCCGTCTGAGTGCCTGGGCACCCCGGAACGAGGCGCTTGAATGTCGTAAGGGTATCGCCGACAGTGTAGCGTCGCATGGCAAATCTCGGAATTGCCCGGGGTGGAAAACTGTGCGACAACGATTCGCGTCGTGCTGGGGAGAGTACGACGGCCTGGGAGAGAGATATTCTCGGTGAACTCGGAGTGGCTTTGAGTCGCTCTGTTGGCTTGGAAGTATCTCGGGAGGAGAGCCATGCCGCGGACAGCCTTGCCCGTTCATTCGCTTTCGATAAAGTCGGCCCTGGTGATCGATGATCATCCGCTCTATTGCGATGCTCTGGCCGCGACGATGGAAAGCACCTTCAATACGCGCCGTATCAGAACGGCGACGTCGCTGAGCGAAGCGTTGCAGCAGCTCAGGATGCGCTTCTCGCCCGATCTGATCATGCTGGATCTGAACCTACCCGATGCATCCGGCCTGAGCGGTTTTCTGAAAATCAAGGAGAAGATGCCCGATATTCCGGTCATCGTGATCTCCGCCTTCACGTCGAAGGACGTGGTTCAATCGGTCATCGCCGCCGGTGCCGCGGGGTTCATCCCCAAGGACATCGACCGTCATAATTTCCAGGAAGCGATGCAGGATATCTGGAACGGCAAGACCTATGTGCCGCCGGGCTATGCGGTGCCGGCGCGCGCGACCGCGACGGACCAGTCTGTGGAGACGATCTCGCGCAAGATCGCCCATCTGTCGCAGCAGCAGACCCGCATTCTGAGCCTGATCTGCGAAGGCATGCCGAACAAGCTGATCGCCTACGAAATGCAACTGGCCGAGGCGACCGTCAAGGCGCATATCACAGCGCTTCTGCGCCGGTTGGGCGTCCACAATCGCACCCAGGCGGCGATGCTGGTACGCGAAGTAACGATCCGCCACAGCCTGCAGTGAGGTGTGCCCGGCCTGCCGGGATGGAGTTGGAGGGTGACGGTGCATGACGGCTGTCGACGATCTTGACCGCAAACCCGCCGAGGCGGTGCGGCTCGCGACATCACGCGCCGATGATGCGTTCACCGCCCTCGCTGAAATCAGACGGCAGCTCGCCACGGCGAGGCCGAGCTTCATCTTTCTGTTCGTGCCTGACCGGCTGCAGCCGGAAGACCTCGCCGCTGCGCTCAGAAAGTCGCTGCCGAACACGGTCGTCTTCGGCTGCACAACAGCCGGCCAGATCACGCCGCGCGGCTATGAAAACGATACTCTGCTGGCGGTCGCCTTCCAGCGGCATCATTTTCGGGTGGCCTCGATCCTGTTCCAACCGATCTCCCCGGTCTCTATTGCCGATGTCGTTTCGCAGACGGAGCGGCTCGCCACACAGTTCCGCGTGACGCCGGGCCGCAAGCGGCTGGCGCTGATCTTCGCCGACGGACTGTCCAAGCAGGAGGATATTCTGGTGGCGGCCCTGGAGGCAGGGCTGAAGGACATTCCCGTCTTTGGCGGTTCGGCCGGCGACGGGCTGCGGTTCCAGCGCACCCAAGTGCTTCGCAACGGTGAATTCCACAGCAATGCCGCGCTCCTCCTTCTGCTCGAAACGGATCTGGAGTTCAGCGGTCTCGGCTTCGATCATTTTCAGCCCACCGACAAGCGCATGGTGGTTACCCGCGCGGTCCCCGAGGAACGGCTGGTCCTGGAGATCAACGGTTCGCCGGCCGCGGAGGAATATGCCCGGCTGGTCAAGGTGCCGGTCGGCGAATTGTCGCCGATGGTCTTCGCCGAGAATCCGGTACTGGTGCGCAACGGCAATCTCTATCACGTGCGGGCGATCCAGCAGATTCAAGGCGAGCACGGGCTCACCTTCCTGTCGGCGATCGACGATGGTCTGCTGTTGCGCCTCGGCCGCGGCAAGGAAATCATCCGAACGCTCGAGACGGGGCTGGCGGTCAATGGCCATGACGGCGAGGCCCCGGATTTCATCCTCGGTTTCGATTGTTATCTGCGCAAGCTCGAGATCGAGCGCAAAGGTCTGGACAGCGAGGTTTCCGAGCAGTTGCGGCAGCGCCGGGTCGTCGGCTTCAACACCTATGGAGAACAGCATCTCGGCGTGCACGTGAACCAGACCTTTGTCGGCGTCGCCTTTTTCCGGCCGAAGGCGGGAGCGCCGCTATGATCGATCCGAACGAGCCCTACGAACTTCAGATCGCCAAGCAGGCAAGGATCATCGAGGCGCTGGTCAACCGGGCCGAGCGCGGCCACGAAGTCGGGGGCTCCGCCTATTCGCTGTTCGAATCCGCCATCGCCCTTCAGGCGGAGGTCTGGGAAAAGACCAAGGATCTCGAAAAGGCTCTCGATACGCTCGACCGGGCCTCGAGCGAGCTCGAGGTCGCCTACCAGGCGCAGGAGCGGATTCAGAGAAATCTCGCCGATGCCATGGTGGCGATGGAGGACGGCTTCGCACTTTTTTCCGAGGAACGACTGCAGGCGTGCAATGCGCAGTTCCGCAATTTGCTGCCCGACGTGGAGCCGCTGATCAAGCCCGGCCTCGGTTTCGACGACTATCTGGCAGCGGTCAACGCAAGCAAGTATCTGAACCGGGAGGAGAATGGCCTGGCGGGCCGGCCTCAGCCGGTGGCGAAGGGGCAGGGATCCGGCCAGCGCTTTTCGTCCTTCGTGATGGTGCTGCGGAACGATCGCTGGTTCCAGATTTCCTATCGGCAGACCAGTTCCGGCAATATCACGGTGCTTCAGACCGAAATCACCGACATCGTGCGGGAGAACCGGCGCGAGAAGAACCGCCTGATCGACCAGCAGTCCCATCTGCTGCAGGCGGCCTTCGATCACATGTCGCTCGGCGTCTGCACGTTTTCGTCAGGCGGCGAATTGCTGGTACGCAACGAGCGCTTCGGTGAGCTTCTCGGCGTGCCGCTTGCGCTTCTGAAAAAGGGAAGTCCCTTTCAGCGCATCGTCGAACATGTCGAGCGCCACGAGATTCTCGACCGGGAAGGGCGCCGATCCAGGGTCGCCGGCTGGTTCAAGGCGGTGCGCCGCGGCGAGGCGGTGCAGGAGCGCTTCCGCCGGCGCGACGGCATGAGCCTCGACATCCGCATCCATTCCCTGCCCGATGACGGTTTCATCGTTTCGATCATGGACGTGACGGCAGAGACGCAGGCCTCGGCGCTTCTGGAGCAACGGGTGCAGGAGCGCACGGCCGAATTGACCGAGGCCAATCGCCTGCTGCAGATACACGCCGACGAGCAGACCAAGATCGAGGCGGCGCTTCGGCACGCCAAGGAGGCTGCCGAGGCAGCCCACACGTCCAAGACCCGCTTTCTGGCGGCTGCCAGTCATGATCTCCTTCAGCCGATCAACGCCGCGAAACTCTATCTGTCGATGCTGACGGACAAGGGGGGGCAGCCGGGCACGGAGGAGGTGGTCAGGCGCCTGAAGCGATCCTTCACCTCGATCGAGTCGCTCCTGCAGGCGCTTCTCGACATTTCGCGCCTCGACAGTTCGGGAGCCGAGTTCAACGTCACCTCGTTCAATCTCGGCAACCTGCTGCAGGGCGTGGCCGAGGATCTGGCGCCCCTGGCAACGGAAAGGGGGATCGACCTTCGGATCGTGCCTTCCTCACGCTGGATCAGCAGCGATCAGCGCTACCTGATGCGCTGCGTCCAGAACCTTGTCGTGAACGCCATTCAATACACGGAGCGCGGCCGTGTCCTGGTCGGTTGCCGGCTGACGGGCGATGCCGTGCGAATAGAAGTGTGGGACACCGGCCTCGGAATATCCGAGGAAGACCGGACACGGATATTCAAGGAGTTCACCCGGGCAAGCGGCGCGGCAAAAGGTCCGGGCATGGGACTTGGTCTGTCGATCGTCGAGCGGGCATGCAGGCATCTCGATCACCCCATCCGGCTGGCATCGCAGCCGGGCCGGGGCTCCGTCTTCTCGATCGAAGTGCCGCTGGCCGCGCCCGGCCATGCCAGCGTCAGCGAGGATCCGAGGATGGAGCCGATGCTCGACGGCAGCCTCGATCTGATCGTGATGATCGTCGAAAACGATGCCGACGAGCTGCACGCGATGACTCAGGTTCTGGAAAGCTGGGGAGCCAGCGTTCTGGCGGCGGACTCGACTGCAGATGCGGCGGCGCTGATGCAGGAAATCGGCACGGCCCCCGACATCTTGCTGGTCGATTATCAGCTCGACGAAGAGGACAACGGCATAGAAACCATCCATACGCTGCGCGCGCTCGCGGGAGCCGAAATACCGGCGATCATCATTTCCGCCAACCGGCAGCGGCAATTCCTGCAGCTCTGTAACGAAATGTCCTTCGCCGTGCTCACCAAGCCGGTGCAGCTGGTGCGGCTCAGGGCGCTGATCGACTGGAAGACCCGGGCCCGCGTGGCGTGAGACAAACATAGACAAAGGTATCCGATGACATTGCCGGGGCCGCTGCTAGGCTCGAAGCCGGTAAACGGAGCCTCGGAACGGGCCACAATCGGACGGTGGATCTGCGATGCGTATTTTTCTCCTGATCGCTCTATTCCTGCTGGGGCAGGGGCACGGACCCGCGGCTGCTGCGGAGACCTACGAGCTCCTCTTCCATTCGGCGGCGTTGAAAGGGCTCGCCGCGGCGAAGGACGGTTCCGGAGACGAGCAGAGTTCGCTCCTCTACGACAAGGTCGTGTCGGGGGCCGATGCAGGGCAGAGAGCCGGCAGCTTCACGATCGGCCTCAAGGTTGGCGACAACGTCGCGATGACGCTCCATCAGGGCAGCCAGTCCCGGGGGCTCGGCAACTATCCAGCCTCGGTCGGCAATCCGCTGATCATGTATTTTCTCGAAAGCGTGCTTTCCGATCTTGCGGCACAATCCGGCGGCAGTCCCTTCTACATGCGCAACCGCGTCAAGGAAGCCCTGCTGCGGGATGCGCAGATCGAGCCGGTATCGCTGCGCTATCACGACCGTGAAATCGCCGCGCGCGAGGTGACGATCCGGCCGTTCGAACACGACAAGGCGCGCGCGCAAATGGGGCGGATCTCGCAGTTGTCGCTCGCCGTCACCGTGTCGGAAGAGATTCCCGGCTGGTATTATGCGCTGGTGGCCACCGTTCCTTCGGCGGCGGGCGGGGCCGAGGCCGGCTATTCCCACGCGATCACCTTGAAAGAAGCTGCGGAGGGCGGCCGGCCATGATGCGCGCCGCCCTGACAGCGCTCGCAATCGCGACGGCGGCAATCCCCGCACGCGGACAGAGCATGTCCGAGCGCCTCAACGATTACCCCACCGAGGTCCGGGCGGACTATGTGTTCGGCTGCATGGCCGCCAACGGCCAGAGCCGGGAAGTCTTGAGCAAATGCGCCTGCTCGATCGATGTGATCGCATCGATCCTGCCCTATGACAAATATGTCCAGGCTGAAACGGTGCTGTCTCTCCAGCAGGGGAGCGGTGAACAGCTGGCCATGTTCAAGTCGGCGGTCGTGCCACGCACCATGGTCGCGGATCTGAGACGCGCCCAGGCGGAGGCGGAGATGCTGTGCTTCTAGAGCACTTCCAGGAAAAGTGTGTAACGGTTTTCCGTCCGGAAGTGCGTGACCTCAGGCTAATTCAGCACGCATTCAGGCGGGCGGCGTCTTCGGCAGGACGCGGTCGAAGACATTGCCGTCCGTATCGACCGCATGGACCGTGAAGTCCGGGGCACCATTATCGGTATAGCTGAAGCGGAACACCGGATTTTCACTGATCGATATCCCGCCGTCGAGCGAGAACAGAAGCTCGTCTCCCTGCTTCACGACCAATTCCGTGATGAATTTCGCACCGACGAAGAGCTGGGTGATCTGGTCGCGCTGGAGACCGGAATAGTTCGGATGGCGGATCATGATCTGCGCCTCGCGGCGGGCTTTCTGTCCGTCCCCCTTGCCGTCGAAGAGCTTCAGCCGCATCTGTCCCATATCCTTCAGCGCCGCGACCGGGTCCTTTGTGGCGGGCGCCGAGCAGCCGCCGGATGCCTTGACGAAGCGGCCATTCATGAAAATGCCCCGCGGCGTATCGGCGATCGCCCGGACGTTGGAATATTGGTTGACGCGCACGCGGGTTTCGAATTTCAGCGGTGCCATCGCGGGGCCGAAGACGATTTCGGCGGCCACCGGCGCCGGGTTCTCGTCGATCACCAGCTTGAGGGATTCGATCGGATCCGCCGCGGCGTCCGTCTGCTCGATCGTGATCGGCACCGTCGCGGCGTCGTTGGCGCGGTAGGGCGCGGTGACGGAGAACAGGGCGGCGCCGTCGAGAATGGGCGCTTCGCCGACGACGTCGCCCTTCAAATCTTGCCATGTCGCGCCGTCTGCTAGCGGGTTGTTCGGCTTCTCCGGCTCGGCAAGTGCGAGGCTTGCCGATAGCATGGCGGGAACAAGCGCGAGAATGAGCTTCATGGTTCAAAGCCCCCTTTTTGGACAGGCTGCGAGTATCTTATAGCATAGAACGAGATGCCCGGGAGCAGAAGCGAGCCTTTCGGATATGTTGTCTGACGCGACCGGCGGCCGCAATCTTGGTGATTGCCGGGTTTGGGTAACGCCCACTTTTTCGAGAATGCCGGGGGCTCAAGGTGTTCGAAGCATTCGTGACGATGTGCATCCTTGCTGCAGCAGCACCTGACGCGCCGCCGAGCGAGATCTGCCGGGTGGCACTGCTGCCCGGCTTTGCGGCGGAGACGAAAGCGGGGTGCGAGCATGCGCTGCATTCCGTCACGCGCAAGCCGGGCGACTGGACCGAGAAGCCGCCATTTTGTGCCCCGAGGCCCAGCTCGGCCCTCTCCTTCAGCGAGGCGGCCCCAGGGGTCTTCCTGCATCGCGGCCGGGTGGCGGAGCCGGATGCGGAAAACGGCGGCGACATGTCCAACTTCGGCTTCGTCGTGGGGTCGCGCAGCGTTGCCGTGATCGATTCCGGCGGCGCGCGCAAGCTCGGAGAAGAGATCTATCTGGCGATCCGCGAACGAAGTCGCCTGCCGATCAGTCACCTGATCCTGACGCACATGCACCCGGACCACGTCTTCGGCGCCGAGCCGCTCCGCGAGGCAGGAGCGGCAGTGATTGGCCAGGCCAATTTGCCGCGTGCGCTCGCCGACCGCGCCGAAAACTATCGCGCAAGCTACGCCCGGCGGATCGGCGAGGCGGCTTTCCTGGGCAGCCGCATAGTCGCACCGGATCGGGCGATAGCGCAGCAGGAGGCGATCGACCTCGGCGGCAGGGTGCTGGAGCTGCGCACCTGGCCGACGGCGCACACCTCTACCGACCTCACCGTCTTCGACCGGACGTCCGGCATTCTTTTCGCCGGCGATCTGCTGTTCGACAGGCACGCGCCGGCCCTCGACGGATCGCTGCGCGGCTGGCTCGCCGCTCTTTCCGAAATGAAGGGGCTGGGCGCGCGGAAGGTCGTACCGGGCCATGGAGGGCCGCTGCTCGACTGGCCTGAGGCCGCCGCGCCGCTCGAACGCTATCTCCGTGTTCTGGAGTCCGATACGAAGAAAGCGCTCGACGACGGCCTGGCGCTCGGGGAAGCAAGCGAGGTCATCGGTCAAAGCGAATCGGAGCGATGGCGCCTGTTCGACCTCTTGAACCCGCAAAACGCCACGTCCGCCTATACGGAGATGGAGTGGGATCCTTAGAGCACTCTCAGGAAAAGTGCGTAGGGCGGAAGTGACCAGATTCAAAGCGTGGGGTGAGAAAGGCGGAATCGCTTCTCGGAAGGCACGATGCGCGGATCCGATGCGTTCAGGCGTCAGTCCGGCATATGCTTCAGCAGCATCTGTGCGATGGCATAGGCGCGTTTTTCCAGAAGCACCGGTGTTTCGCACACATAGGTGAGCGCCTGCGAGCGATCGCGATAGATGCGCTCATCCCAGTCGATCTGTTCCTCCAGCTTGTCGATACGGTCGAAGTCGGGGCTTTTCTCCCGCGAAAGCTTCGCCATCTCGACGCGCGCCTCCTCGATGCGGGACGAGAGCGCGATTTGGCTGCGGGAATAGCGGGCTATCCCCGTGATCAGCCGCTGGCGGGTCGCGGCGATATTGTCGAACACGCCGTAGAAGATGTTGCCGAGCAGTTGACCGTCGACCTGCTTGTTCCGCTCCACAAAGGCCCTGACATGCGCGTCGGCCTCGTCCAGGCTGACCCGGCGAAGCGATAAGGCTTCCACGAGATCGTTTGCTTCGGGCGAAAGAGGCGTGCGGGTCACCGGCGCGGGCCACATCAGGCTCGCCGACAGGTTCTCGACCTTGCGCTGGATACAGGGCCAGTCGGGATCGGAAAAATCCATTGCTGCTGCGATGCCGGGGGCTTGCGTCAGGCAAAGCGCCAGACCGATCGCCAGCTTGAGCGGCAAGCCGCGCATCCGGCGAAGCGCGTGACAGGCGACTCTCATTCTTGATGTCTCCGTGTTCTCACGGGCGCCAGTATAGGGTGACCGGGGACGAAGCCAAAGGTCGCGTTTTACACACTAAGGTCGCAATTGTCTTTGTGCTTTGGCCCGTCTGTAATCTGTGTACAAGCCCTCATAAGGGTCCCTTACATAACGTAGTACCGGAGGAATCCATGCGCACTCGCGCTGCTCTGGCCGTTCAGGCCGGAAAACCCCTTGTCGTGACCGAAGTCGAGCTCGAAGGCCCCCGGA